>MKTU01000051.1:82909-131461 GCA_001898415.1 Rhodanobacter sp. 67-28
AGACGAATTTGTCGAACCCGCGATACGGGGATAAGCCGTATACACACTTTCCAGGCGTGCTCCTTCAACCACTCGGACACCTCTCCACTTTTCGAAGCAACCCGGCAAGGACGCCCGGATCTTCCTTGCGGGGCATCCCGCCCGACAAAGAAGCGGAAGGATAGCCGCAGGCCCGGATGCAGGCAAGCAAATCGAACGGGAGTCAACCGGCGTCGGCGCGCGGCGCGGCCGGCGCCTGCAACGCGACGCGTTGCCCCGGCGTGGCGATACGGAAACCGCGTGCCGCCAGCGCATCGCCATCGGCCGCGCTGCCGTAGTGGTAAAGAAGCAACTGTCGCTGCAGCGCCTGCGGGTATTCCCGCGCGATGTCGTCGATGCCGGTGTGCGACGGATTGCCGAGCAGGCTGCAGTCGTGGGCGACCAGCGCCGCGCCGCCGGCATGCCGCGCCAGCACTTCCGGGATCGGCCGGGTGTCGCCGGTGTAGACGAAACTGCCCTCCAGCGCCAGGCCGTACGAGGTGCCCGGCACGTGATGGCGGGTGGCGAACACGTCGAACCAGCAGCCATCCAGCCAGAAGCCGCGACTGCACGGCACCAGCTGGAACGCCTCCCAGAAATTGACTCCGCCTTCGGCCAGCGCACCGGGGTAATCGGCCACCCGCGTCTGCAGCCATGGCACCAGCGCGGCGTGGGTGAACAGGCGCATCCGCCCACGCCGCGCGGGATCGAACCAGAGCCGGATGAACAACTGCTCCAGCTCCGCGACATGATCCATGTGGGTGTGGGTGATGAACACCGCGTCCGGCAGGGTGCCGTAGCTTGCCGTGTAGCGGTCGAGCGTGCCCGGTCCGCAGTCGATCAGCAGCACCGGCTTGCCCGCGCGCTCGAGGACGGCGGCAGAGGCACCCAGCGCCGTCGCATGCGCGGCGCCCACGCCGAGAAAATGCAGTTGCCAGTTCATGCCGTCAGTGCGCGCTCGTGGCCATGCAGCAGAGGCTGCCAGATTTCGCGCTCGAACGCCTGCTCGCCTGCCGCGGCGGCGCCGAGCTTGAGCAACGACCGGCGCAGCCGCTGCAGGTTCGCCCGGCGCCAACCGGGTGCGGGCGCACGCTGGCGACCGCGGTCGAAGTCGATCAGATGCAGGCCGGCGGCCGAGACCAGGACGTTGTGCGCGTTCAGGTCGGCATGCCAGATGCCGGCCCGATGGAAACGCCCGACCACCGCGCCGACCTCGACCGCAAGCTCGCTGCCGAGGTCACCGCCGGCCAGGCACTCGGCGAGCGTCCGCGCGCCGGCGATGCGATGCGTGATGAGGTCGGCGCGATACAGCAGACCCTGGCGACGGTAACGCGCGGCGACCGCGCATGGCCCGGGCAAGCCCAGCCGCGCGATCTCGGCAAGCAGCCGGAACTCCCTGAAAGGCCGGCTGCGCCGCGCCCCCAGCCACAGGTAGCGATCGCCCAGCAGTGCCCGTACCAGTCCGCCACGACGATAGTGGCGCAGCACGCACTCGCCGAGCGGGCTCGCGATGATCGCCACGCCGCCGCGGCCGCCGGCCTGCATGCGCAAGGCGCCGCGTTCGCGCCAGTAATCCGGCGCAAACCAGTCGTCGTCGACTTGTGACGATACGGCGGCGTCACACAGAATCGCGCCGTGGGCGTCTTGCTGGATGCGTTCGGGCATCATGATGCCTTGTGACCGGACACCGATTCTAACCCACAGGCCCGCCCTGCCTTCCGCTGGCGCGGGCCAACGACCATCGCGATGAATGCACCTTCCTCGATCTGCCTGCTGCGCACCTCCGCCATCGGCGACGTCACCCACGTCGTGCCACTGGTGCGCACGCTGCAACAGGCGTGGCCGCAGACCGCGCTGACGTGGATCGTCGGCAAGCTCGAACGCAAGCTGGTGGGCGACCTGCCCGGCGTGGAGTTCGTCACCTTCGACAAGTCCGCCGGCTGGGCCGGCCTGCATGCCGTGCGTGCCGCCCTGCAGGGACGCCGCTTCGACGCGCTGCTGCAGATGCAGGTGGCGATGCGCTCGAACCTGCTGAGCCTGGCGGTCAAGGCGGATCGGCGCATCGGTTACGACCGCGCCCGTGCGAAAGACCTGCACGGCCTGGTCATCAACGAGCGCATCCCTGCGCGCGGCGGCGAACACGTGCTCGACGCGATCGGCAGCTTCTGCGAACCGCTGGGCCTGCAACAGACGCAGGTGCGCTGGGACATCCCGATCCCCGGCGATGCGCACGCCTGGGCCGCCACGCAACTGCCCGGCGACACACCCACCTTGCTGGTCAGCCCCGCCTCCAGCCATGCCTTGCGCAACTGGCGGCCCGAGCGCTACGCGGCGGTGATGGACCATGTCGCCTCCCGCGGCTGGCGGGTGGCCCTGATTGGCGGACCATCCGCATCGGAGCGCGCCATGGCCGACGCGGTGCTGGCCGCCTGCCGGCGCGCGCCGCTCGATCTCACCGGCAAGGACACCCTGAAGAAACTGCTGGCCCTGCTCGCCCGCGCGCAGCTGCTGCTGGGCCCGGATTCCGGTCCGATGCACATGGCCAACAGCGTCGGCACCCGCGTGCTCGGCCTGCATGCCGCCAGCAACCCGGAGCGCTCCGGCCCCTACTCCGATCGACGCTGGTGCGTGAACAAGTACGACGAGGCCGCGCGCAAGTACCTGGGCCGACCGGCAGCGGAGATTCCGTGGGGCAGCAAGATCGAACGCCCCGGCGTGATGGACTTGATCGACGTGGATGCGGTGATCGACCGTTACGAGGCAGCCGCACGCGACCTCGGCCTGGCCTGACCTTCGCGCGTCGACGCGTCAGCCCTTGCCGCTGCGCACGCGCAAGCCCGGTCGCTGCCGCGCCAGCTTTCGCAACAGCTCGGCAAAGGCGTGCAGGTCGTCGTGCCAGGGCGAGGCATCGCGCCAGTACAGCGCGATTTCGCGACCGCCGGCCGAACCCTTGAGCCGCGCCAGCACGATCCCCGGCATCGAGGCGAGCCGCTCGTGCGCCAGCGCCGGTACCAGCGCGTAGCCACCGCGCAAGCTGACCAGCGCGGCGAGGCTTTCCAGGCTGACGTCCTGCACGTTGCCACGCTCACTGCCGTCGAACCCGTCGGCATGGCTTTCCGCCATCAGGATCGCCTCGGCCTGGTCCAGTTGTTCCAGCGCAATGGACGGTCGGCCGGCCAGTGGATGATCGGCGCGCAGCATCAGCTCCCACGGTTCGAAGAACAGCGCCCGTGAGGCAATCCCGCTGACAGTCGATGCCGATGGGGCGAGCACCGCGTCCAGCTCACCCTCGTGCAGCCTGCGCAACAAGCCGCGTGGCTTGCCCTCGGAGATGCCCAGCCGGGCGCCGGGAAAATGCTGCGGAAACGGCGCAATCAGATGCGGCAACAGATATGGCCCCAGCGACGCCGGCAAGCCCAGCCGCAGCGCGCCGCCGAAAGCCACCTCGCCGGCACGGGCGACCTGCTGCAGGTGCTCGGCCGCCACCAGCACCGCATCGATCTGCTGCAACAGGCGTTGGCCGCCGGCGGTCACCACCACCCGCCGCCCGCCACGTTCGAACAGCGGTGCACCGAGCGCCTGCTCCACCTTCTGCACCTGGTGGGACAAGCCGGACGGACTGATGTGCATCGCGCGCGCGGCACTGTTGAAACTGCCGTTCCGATGCACCGCCTGCACCAGCGCAAGGTCGCGCAGCGAGACGGCGGCGAGGTGGGTCGAAATCATCGAACGCTGCATGTCGTCAAAGGCGTTTGTCTGTGATGGTCAAGGCGGGCATCCTGCAGGCACCGCGTGATTCCCCGCCCGGGCGCCGGGTGCAGTCTAACCGGCGCAGCAGCCCGTCACGCGCCGACACGCCCGGGTTCCTCGACGCCGACATGCAGCGTTTGAGCGATAATTCCCCTTTTGGCGGGGCCGGCCGCGCCGTTTCCGCATGCTTGCCAGTCGTCCCAGCCGCAGGATTCAGCCAGGAGCAGCACCATGAAAGACACGTTCGCCACCCGTGACACTCTCGAAGTCAACGGCAGGAAATACGCCTATGCCAGCCTCGCCAAGCTTGGCGAACGCTTCGACCTGAAGCGGCTGCCCTACTCGATGAAGATCCTGCTGGAGAACCTGCTGCGCCACGAGGATGGCGTGGACGTGACTTCCCGCGAGATCGAGGCGGTGGCCACCTGGGACGCCAGCAAGGAGCCGGATACCGAAATCGCCTTCATGCCGGCGCGCGTGCTGCTGCAGGATTTCACCGGCGTGCCGTGCGTGGTCGACCTGGCTGCCATGCGCGACGCGATGAAGGCGCTGGGCGGCGATCCCACCCTGATCAACCCGCTGTCGCCGGCCGAGCTGGTGATCGACCACTCGGTGCAGGTGGACGTCTTCGGCAGCGAGGACGCGCTGGAGAGGAACGTCGCGATCGAGTTCGACCGCAACCAGGCGCGCTACAGCTTCCTGCGCTGGGGCCAGAAGGCGCTGAGCAACTTCAAGGTGGTGCCGCCGCGCACCGGCATCGTCCACCAGGTGAACCTGGAATACCTGGCGCGGGTGGTGATGCACACCGAGATCGACGGCCAGGCCTGGGCCTACCCCGACACCCTGTTCGGCACCGACTCGCACACCACGATGGTCAATGGCCTGGGCGTGCTGGGCTGGGGCGTGGGCGGCATCGAGGCGGAGGCGGCCATGCTCGGCCAGCCTTCTTCCATGCTGATTCCGCAGGTGGTCGGCTTCAAGCTGTCCGGCCGCCTGCCCGAGGGCGCCACCGCCACCGACCTGGTGCTGACCGTGACGCAGATGCTGCGCAAGCAGGGCGTGGTCGGCAAGTTCGTGGAGTTCTTCGGCCCGGGCCTGCAGCACCTGGCCCTGGCCGACCGCGCCACCATCGGCAACATGGCGCCGGAATACGGCGCCACCTGCGGCATCTTCCCGGTCGACCAGGAGTCGCTGAACTACCTGCGCCTGTCCGGCCGCAGTGACGAGCAGATCCAGCTGGTGGAGGCGTACGCCAAGGCCCAGGGCCTGTGGCATGACGCCAACAGCCCGGAGCCGGCGTTCTCCGCCGTGCTCGAACTCGACCTCGCCGACGTGAAGCCCTCGATGGCCGGCCCCAAGCGCCCGCAGGATCGCGTGTTGTTGACCGACGTGCAGAAGAACTTCCACGAAGTGGTGGGCCCGCTCACTGCCAATCGTCGCCGCGGCAATGGCGACGTCGACCGTTTCTCCAACGAGGGCGGCGCCAGCGCGATCGGCAACCCGTCCAACGCGATCGGCGATACCGGCGTGCTGGTGGAACGCAACGGCCAGAGCTTCCGCGTCGCTGACGGGTCGGTGGTGATCGCCGCGATCACCTCGTGCACCAACACCTCCAACCCGGCAGTGATGCTGGCGGCAGGCCTGGTCGCCAAGAAGGCCGCTGCCAGGGGCCTGAAGGCCAAGCCGTGGGTGAAGACCTCGCTGGCCCCCGGCTCCAAGGTGGTGACCGATTACCTGGAGCAGACCGGCCTGCTGAGCGAGCTGGAGAAGACCGGCTTCTACCTGGTCGGCTACGGCTGCACCACCTGCATCGGCAACTCCGGCCCGCTGCCGGTCGAGGTCAGCAAGGGCATCGCCGACGGCGACCTGGCGGTGGCCGCCGTGCTCTCGGGCAACCGCAACTTCGAAGGCCGCGTGCATGCCGAGGTGAAGATGAACTACCTGGCCTCGCCGCCGCTGGTGGTCGCCTATGCGCTGGCCGGCTCGCTCGACGTGAACCTCTCCACCGATCCGCTGGGCCAGGATGCGCAGGGCAAGGACGTGTTCCTCAGGGACATCTGGCCGAGCAACAAGGAAATCAGCGACCTGATGGCCAGCGCGGTCACCTCGGCCATGTTCAAGAAGAACTACGCCGACGTGTTCAAGGGCGACGAGCGCTGGAACGCGATCGCCTCGCCGGACGGCGCGCTGTACGCCTGGGACGAAGCTTCCACCTACATCAAGAACCCGCCCTACTTCGAAGGCATGACGATGGAGCTGGGCACGGTCGAGGACATCCACGCCGCGCGCTGCCTGGGCCTGTTCGGCGACTCCATCACCACCGACCACATCTCCCCGGCCGGTTCGATCAAGAAGGATTCGCCCGCCGGCCGCTTCCTGATCTCGCGCGGCGTGCAGCCGATCGACTTCAACTCCTACGGCTCGCGCCGCGGCAACGACGACGTGATGGTGCGCGGCACCTTCGCCAACATCCGCATCAAGAACCAGATGCTGGATGGCGTGGAAGGCGGCTTCACCCGCCACATTCCCAGCGGCGAACAGCTGGCGATCTATGACGCGGCGATGAAGTACAAGGAAACCGGCACGCCGCTGTTAGTCATCGCCGGCAAGGAATACGGCACCGGCTCCTCGCGCGACTGGGCTGCCAAGGGCACCCTGCTGCTGGGAGTCAAGGCGGTGATCACCGAGAGCTTCGAGCGCATCCACCGCTCCAACCTGGTCGGCATGGGCGTGCTGCCGCTGCAGTTCAAGGCCGGCGAGAATGCCAAGTCGCTGGGCCTGACCGGTCGCGAGAGCTTCGACATCACCGGCCTGGACAACGGCAACGCGAAGGAAGCCACGGTGACCGCCACCGCCGAGGACGGCAGCAAGAAGCAGTTCAGCGTGCACGTGATGCTGCTCACGCCGAAGGAGCGCGAGTTCTTCCGCCACGGCGGCATCCTGCAGTACGTGCTGCGCCAGCTGGCCGGCCGCAAGGCCGCCTGATCCGGCGACACCCTGACAAGAAAACGCCCCGCTGGCCGGGGCGTTTTCTTTGTGGGGCACCGCAGCGTCGCCTGCGCGCCGGCTGCTAAATCGAACGCTCCCAGCTGGCGGTATAGCAGTGCCAGTCGCCGCCTTCCTCGCGCCATCCCGAGGTCACCCTGTAGACCCCCAGCCGATCGGGCAGCAGGCGTCCGCCGCTGCTCAGGGTGACCGTGAAAGTCGCCACCATGCGTTCGCCGCGTGGCTCGACGGAGACCGGCCCGAGCAAGACGCCGACGTGTTCGCCGCGCAGCTTCAACAGGCCCACCATCGCCATCAACCGGCGCCGGTCCAGTTCGCCGGCGTTGCCGTCGAAGTCCTCGCTCAATGACTCGCCCACGCCGCTGGCCGAACCGGCTTCCGCCGCCTGCGCCGTCGCAGTGATTGCGGCACGTATGCGCTCCTCGTCCGGCGCACGGTGGCAGGCAGCAAGCATCACCACGCACCACAGCAGTGCCGCCGACAGCAGGAAGATTTTTCGCGATCCGATCATCGATGGACTCCATGGCAACGCGGCTTGCCGCCGTGCGCGGGCGTATGCTCCAATGAACCGGCGCATGGGCCATCATGGATGCGTTCGGCATCCTGATTCCACCATCGGCGGCGCCATCACGGAAAACACGGGGAACCCCAGAGCATGAGCAACGAACGTCCCTGGCTGGAACACTATCCGGCCGGCGTGCCCGGTCAGATCGACGTCAACCAGTATGCTTCGGTCCCGGCGGTGCTCGAGGAAGCGTTCACCCGTTTCCGCGATCGTCCCGCCTTCGCCAATTTCGGCCGCCAGCTCAGCTATGGACAGATCGACGAGATGAGCCGCCAGTTCGCCGGCTACCTCACCGGCGTGCTCAAGCTCGGCAAGGGCGATCGCATCGCGATCATGCTGCCCAACGTGCTGCAGTATCCGATCGCGCTGTTCGGGGCGTTGCGCGCCGGGCTGGTGGTGGTCAATACCAACCCGATGTACACCGCGCGCGAGTTGAAGCATCAGCTGGAGGATTCCGGCGCCAAGGCGATCGTGGTGCTGGACAATTTCGCTGCCACGCTGCAGCAGGTGGCGGCGCAGACCCAGGTCAAGCACATCGTCACCACGGGCATCGGCGACCTGCTCGGCTTCCCCAAGGGCGCGCTGGTCAACTTCGTGCTCAAGCACGTCAAGAAGATGGTGCCGGCGTTCCACTTGCCCGAAGCCGTGCGTTTCCGCGACGCGCTGGCCCAGGGCGCAGCGCACCCGCTGCAGCCGGTCACGATGGACCACGACGACATCGCTTTCCTGCAGTACACCGGCGGCACCACCGGCGTGGCCAAGGGTGCGATGCTGACCCACGGCAACATGATCGCCAACATGCTGCAGGCAGCCGCCTGGATCGGTACCGAGCTGGTCAAGCCCGGCAAGGAAGTGATCATCACCGCGCTGCCGCTGTATCACATCTTTTCGCTGACGGCGAACGGCCTGGTCTTCACCCGCCTGGGCGGCCTCAACTGGCTGATCACCAACCCGCGCGACATGCCCGGCTTCGTCAAGGAGCTGGGCAAGTCCGGTTTCACCGCGCTGACCGGCGTCAACACCCTGTTCAATGGCCTGCTCAACACGCCGGGCTTTGCCGAACTGGATTTCTCCCGCCTGCACCTGACCCTCGGCGGCGGCATGGCGGTGCAACGCAAGGTGGCCGAGCGCTGGAAACAGACCACCGGCTGCACGCTCGCCGAAGCCTACGGTCTCACCGAAACCTCCCCGGCGGTGTGCATCAATCCGCTGAACCTGAAGGAGTACAACGGCTCGATCGGGCTGCCGGTACCGTCCACCGACGTGGCAATCTGGTCGGAGGCCGGCCAGCCGCTGCCGGTCGGCGAAGTCGGCGAGCTGATGGTGCGCGGGCCGCAGGTGATGAAGGGCTACTGGAAGCGCGAGGATGAAACCGCCAAGGTGCTCGGCGCCGATGGCTGGCTGCACACTGGCGACATCGCGAAGATGGACGAGAACGGCTACTTCTACATCGTCGACCGCAAGAAGGACATGATCCTGGTCTCCGGCTTCAACGTGTATCCGAACGAAGTCGAGGACGCGGTGATGGCGCACCCCGGCGTGCTGGAAGTGGCCGCGGTCGGCGTGCCCGACGAGCATTCCGGCGAAGTGGTGAAACTATTCGTGGTGCGCAAGGACCCGAACCTCACCGAGGAAGCGCTCAGGCAGTTCTGCCGCGAGAACCTGACCGGCTACAAGCGGCCCAAGCTGATCGAATTCCGCGACAGCCTGCCCAAGAGCAACGTGGGCAAGATCCTGCGCCGCGAATTGCGCGACGAGAAGAAACCCGCGGGCTGAACCTTCGAACATCCACCTGCAAAAACGCCCGCAATCGCGGGCGTTTTCGTGCAGGCGCGACGGAACCAGCTCAACCGTCCTTCCAGTACTCCAGGATATCGGCGTAACCGCCCAGCAGGTTCCACAGCGGCACCTGCTTGTCCTCCGGAATGCGGCTGTAGGAAAAACCGATGTGATGATCGGAGATCCGCGCGACAGTCGCCTCCAGATGGATATGCAGGTTGTGCCCGAAAATCATGTCCAGCACCCAGCTCTGCCCGGTTTCGCCGGTCCAGCCCAGCGGGCGGCGCAGCAATGCTCCGGTCGCCGAGATATCCACCAGTTCGGTGGGGTGCGACTCGCCATGACGGCTGATCAGCACCGTCGTCTCGATCTGCATGCGCGCCGGACGCAACTTCTCCGGCTCGCCTCGATCATGTCCCTGTTTGTCGATCGCCATCAGTTTTACCGCCTGTCTGCGTTTGCGCCTGCCCGGGGCAGGAACGCACCACCCTCATGTCCGGCGACCGCACCGGCCCCATCGAAACCGGCTGTCGTGCGTCCGGCCTCCCTCCGCTCGTAGCAATTGCCGTGCCACGGCGTACGTACACCGCCAAACCCCTCGCCAGGCCGCTTGCCGTGGGCAGACGCCGCATTTGCCGGCCGCCGAAAGGACACCTTCCTTTCAGCTGTCGACAGCCCCTCTGGAAGGGTGCTTCGAGCGCTTTCGCGCTTGCCCCGCAGCGTCACATTGGGTCACGTGGGGCCACCGGCATCCCCGCGGTAGTGGCGGAACCCCCTATTCTGCCTGTTGCCGACGCGGACATGAACCCCGCACGCGCTTTTCGTCCACCCGCGACCGACTGGACTTGTGTCCGGCTTGCCATTACCCTGTGGCCACGCGTGGACCCATGGAACCTGCTTGCTGCCGGCCCTTCGGCGCTCCAGGGTTGTCCACCGAAGTACCCAGACTGACCGGCAAAGAGCCAGCGGCGCCGAAGTTGTTCGCCAGTTGGCTTGCTCTGTTGTCGTGGCCGACGACCCGCAACAGCAGCGCCTTGGTCGCTGACGACCCGCCTGACCGAACCACGACGCGTGGATTCATCATGCCGGGCGAAACGATGGCGCCGACCGCGCCTCGGTTTTGATGTTGCACGGAAACGGGATACCGGGACGCCGCCCAACGACGCGTTTGAGCGCGGGCACATGCCGGGCGCGAGCACCACGTCGCGCCTGCCCACGAACAACCATGAACATGCGCTACCCACTGCCAGCCGTGGAACACGGCTCTCCAGACAGGCCTTGATGAGCACTGAATCCGTCGTCGAGCAGTCCGATCCGGGCGCCGCCACGCCCGACGCATTTGCCGCGGTACCGCAACAACAGGAGATGCCGCTGGCCATCGTGCGCGGCGAACCGATGCTGCAGATGCCGCAGGATCTGTACATCCCGCCGGATGCGCTCGAGGTCATCCTGGAGTCGTTCGAAGGTCCGCTGGACCTGCTGCTGTACCTGATCCGCCGACAGAACCTGGACATCCTGGACATCCCGGTTGCCGAGATCACCCGGCAGTACATGACCTACATCGAACTGATGCGGGACGTGATGCGGCTGGAGCTGGCCGCCGAGTACCTGCTGATGGCGGCGATCCTGGGCGAGATCAAATCGCGCCTGCTGCTGCCGCGTCCGCCGCTGGAAGAAGGGTTGGAAGACGACCCGCGCGCCGAACTGGTACGCCGTTTGCAGGAGTACGAGCGGTTCAAGCGGGCGGCCGAGGACATCGAGGCCCTGCCGCGCATGGAGCGCGACAGCGTGGTGGTGCATGCCGACACCGGCGAGCGCAACGTGATCCGGCTGCCGCCCCCGCTGGAACTGACCGAGCTGCTGCTGGCACTCAAGGACGTGATGCACCGGGCCGAACTGTTCGGGCATCACGCGATCAAGCGCGAGGCGCTCAGCGTGCGCCAGCGCATGGGCGAGCTGCTGAGCCGGCTGGAAGACGACACCTTCCACCGGTTCGAGGACCTGTTCGACCTGGCCGAAGGCCGCCCGGGCATCGTGGTGACCTTCCTGGCGATGCTGGAGCTGGCCAAGGAAATGCTGATCGAGATCGTGCAGGAAGTGCCGCTGGCGCCGATCTACGTCAAGGCCAAGGCCAGCCATGAGGAGCCCGCCGAACTGCCGGCGGAAGACACACGAACGGGCGAATCGGCGCTGGCCGAACCGTCCGGCGACTGATCCACCCATCGACCGATCCATCTCTGGACCGACCCACGCCGACCCGGCACCGACTCGAACCCATGCAGATCGACCAACTCAAACCCATCATCGAGGCCGCCTTGCTGGCGTCGACCCAACCGATGACCCTGCCCCAGCTCGGCGACCTGTTCAACGAAGACGAGGACGTCGGCTCGCAGCAGATCGCCCAGGCGCTGGAATCACTGGCCGGCGACTGTGAAGGGCGCGGCATCGAACTGAAGGAGGTCGCCTCCGGCTTCCGCTACCAGGTGCGCCAGGACGTGCATCCGTGGATCTCGCGGATGTGGACCGAGCGACCCAGCCGCTACTCGCGCGCCCTGCTGGAAACACTGGCGCTGATCGCCTACCGGCAGCCGATCACCCGTCCCGAGATCGAGCAGATCCGCGGCGTGGTGGTGTCCTCCAACATCATCAAGACGATGGAGGAGCGCGAGTGGATTCGCGTGGTCGGCCATCGTGACGTGCCCGGCAAGCCGGCGTTGTTCGGCACCACGCGCGCGTTCCTCGACTACTTCAACCTGAAATCGCTCGATCAGCTGCCGCCGCTGTCGGAGATCCGCGACATGGAAGATCCGCAGATGCGCTTCGAGCCCGACCCGCTGCCGGCGCACGTCGGCCGCGACCTGCCCATCGATCCGGACGACGACGCGGACGACCAGGTTGCGGAAACGACCGATCCGGGCGAAACCGACTCCCCGCGCGAACCGCTGTCCGACGCCGAGTCAGGCACCGGATCACCGATCGACGCCCACCACCCCACCCTCGCCGCCGACGCCCAGGCGCCCAGCGGCTCATCCGGGCCTGACGAAGCTGCCGACCATCCCGGTTCGCCTTCCGCCAGCCCGTCGACCACGGCCGTCGAAACCGACGCCGACGATCAAGATACCAAGGAGCAAAGCGCATGACTGCGCCGCAAAAATCCGTTCTTACCCTGAAGCGCGACACCCGCGCAGCCACTGACGGACCGGCCCTGGAGGAACGCCTGCACAAGGTGCTCGCCAACGCCGGCCTCGGCTCGCGCCGCATGCTGGAACAACGCATCCAGGCCGGAGAGATAGAGCTCAACGGCAGCCCCGCCGAGATCGGCATGAGCGTCAAGGCTGGCGATCGCGTGGTCATGGACGGCAAGCAGTTCGTGGTGGCCACCGACAACCGCGATGACGCCGAAGTGCTGATCTACCACAAGCCCGAAGGCGTGCTGACCACCCGCGACGATCCCGATGGCCGCCCGACCGTGTTCGAACAACTGCCGCAACTCAAAGGCGCGCGCTGGGTTGCCGTGGGCCGGCTGGACATCAACACCACCGGCCTGCTGCTGCTGACCACCGACGGCGAGCTGGCCAACGGCCTGATGCATCCCAAGAGCGGCATGGAGCGCGAGTACCTGTGCCGCGTGCACGGCGAGGTGCCGGACGAGGTCATCGAACGCCTGAAAGCCGGCGTGGAGCTGGAGGACGGCCCGGCCCGCTTCGACGAGATCGCCGTGATCAGCCGCGGCGGCAGCCACAGCTGGTTCCGCGTGGTGATCCGGGAAGGCCGCAACCGCGAAGTGCGCCGCTTGTGGGATTCACAGGGCTTCCTGGTCAGCCGGCTCAAGCGCATCCGCTACGGCCGGATCGAGCTGCCGCGCAACCTGCGTCGCGGCGAATGCGAGGCGCTCGATGCCGACAGCGTCAAGCAGTTGCGCCAGACCAGCGGGCTCGGACTCCCCCAGCCGGTGCTGACGCTGAGCCCGATCCTGCACCAGCGCCGTGCCACCCGCGGCGTCACCGAATATCGCCCGGAGCACGGCACCGGCAGCGCCTGGACCAGCGGCCAGGACGAGGCGCGCGAGCTGCGTGCCTACGACCGCATTCGCGAAGAACCCGCACGCGGACGCAAATCCGCGCCGCGCAACGGCCGCGAGGTCAACGGCAACGTGGCGGCACCTGAGCGGGCGCCGGGGAATGCGAAGCGGCACGGCAAGGGCCGTCGTGTGGCACCGGGCCAGGAGCTGCCTTCGGTGCGCACCTGGTTTGCCGGCGAGTCTCGCGATGGCAGCCCCCGTCCCGGCGGTCGGCGCGGCTTGGCCGGCGCCACCACCGGCAACCGTGGCGCGGCGGGTGGCCGCTCACGCGGCGCCCCCGCTGCCGGCAGCCCCTACGCCGGCACGGGCGGCAGCGGCAACCGCGCGCCTGCCAACCGACCCGGCCACGCCGGTCGTGGCCAGGGCGGCAACCGCGCCCCGGGCAGCCCGCGGCCCAAGGGCCATGGCGGCGGACGCCCGCCGGGTCGCGGCGGCAACCGCTCCGGCAACCGTTGAGGGCGAGCGATGATCCGCATCTACCACAACAACCGCTGCTCCAAGTCGCGCGCCACGCTGGCCCTGCTGCAGGAACGCGCCGACGACGTCGAGGTAATCAACTACCTCGACACGCCACCCACCGCGACGGAACTGGTCGACCTGCTCAAGCAACTGGGCATGACCGCCCGGCAATTGCTGCGCACCGGCGAAGCGGAGTACACCGAGCTCCGCCTGGATTCGCCCTCGCTCGATGACCGGTCGCTGATCGCCGCCATGGTGGCGCACCCGCGCCTGATCGAACGACCGATCGTGGTGGCCAACGGCAAGGCCGTGATCGGCCGGCCGCCCGAATCGGTGCTGGCCATCTTGTAGGAGCCCGCTCGCGCCCGGTGCCGGTCAGCGCTCGTCAATCCGCGTCAAGCGTGAATGAGTCCGCATCCATCCATGCCGGGAAGCGTTCGCGATGCGCCAGCAGCGGGGCCGGGTCGAGAGTGACGGTGACCACCTGCTCCTGCGCACCCAGTTCCACCAGTGCCTCGCCCACCGGATCGATCACCGCGCTGTCGCCGGCATAGGCGATCTCGTTGCCGTCCACGCCGACCCGGTTCACGCCGACCACGCAGGCGAGGTTCTCGATCGCCCGCGCGCGCAGCAGGGTACGCCAGGGATGCCGACGCGCAGCCGGCCAGTTCGCCACGAACACCGCCAGGTCGTAATCCATGCCACCACTGGCCGATGCGAGCCGGCGATTGCGCAACCACACCGGAAAGCGCAGGTCGTAGCAGACCTGCGGCAGGATGCGCCAACCCTTCAGCTCGACGATTGGGCGCCGGCTGCCGCTGCCGTAGCGGGTGTGCTCGCCGGCCATGCGGAACAGGTGGCGCTTGTCGTACTGCTCGAAGCTGCCGTCCGGGCGCATCCACAGCAGGCGGTTGTAGACCACCTCGTCCTCGCGGATCGCCACGCTGCCGCAGATCACCGCCCCCACCTCGACGGCCAGCGCGCGCAGCCAGGCGATGCCCTCGCCCTCCATCGTGTCGGCGCTGGCGCGGGTATCGTTGCTGAAGCCGGAGAGGAAGGTTTCCGGCAACACCACCAGATCGCTGCCGCGCGCACGACGCACCAGCTCGCCGTAATAGTCGCGGTTGGCCGGCGCGTCGTGCCAGCGCGTGGCGCCCTGCACCAGCGACACGGTCAGCGGCAGCATCGTCACAGCCGGCACAGCCGCTCGGCGGCCGCCTCCATGGTGGCGTCGCTCTTGGCAAAGCACAGCCGCAGCAGGCGCGTGCCCGGCGGGCGTTCGCAGAACGGCGTCAGCGGAATCGTCGCCACGCCGCCGTGCTCCACCAGCCAGCGACTGAAGGCGAGATCGTCCTCGTCGCGGATCGCCGAGTAATCGACCAGCTGGAAATAGCCGCCCGGCACGTCGAGCAGCTTGAAACGCGAAGGCGCCAGCAGCGCGCGGAAGCGGTCGCGCTTGGCCCGGTAGAACGCCGGCAATTCCAGGTAGTGTTGCGGCGTGCTGGCCATGAATTCGGCAAATGCCACCTGCGCCGGATGAAACGTGCAGAAGGTCAGGTACTGGTGCACCTTGCGAAATTCGGCCGACAACGCGGCCGGCGCCACCGCGTAACCGACCTTCCAGCCGGTGCAGTGATAGGTCTTGCCGAACGAGGAGACCACGATGCTGCGTTCGGCCAGTTCCGGGTGGCGCAGCACGCTCTCATGGGCACCTTCGTAGACGATGTGCTCGTACACCTCGTCGGACAGCACCACGATGCCGGTATCGCGCACGATCGCCGCCAGCTCGTCCAGGTCGGCCGCCGAGAGCACCGCGCCGGAAGGATTGTGCGGGGTGTTGATGAGGATCATGCGCGTCTTCGGCGTCACCGCGTCGCGCACGCGCTGCCAGTCGATCGCGAACGCCGGCACGGTCAGCGGGATGTGCACCGCGCGCGCGCCCTGCAGCTCGATCGCCGGCTCGTAGCAGTCGTAGGCCGGGTCGAACACGATCACCTCCTCGCCCGCGCGCACCGTCGCGGCGATTGCCGCGAAGATCGCCTCGGTGGCGCCGGAGGTGACCGTGATGTCGGTATCGACGTCGAGCTTGCGCCCGTACAGACGCGCGGTCTTCAGCGCAATCTGCTCGCGCAGGCCGGCGGTGCCGTGCATCGGGGCGTACTGGTTCCTGCCGGTGTTCATCGCCCGCGTCAAAGCATCGCGCAGCTCCTGCGGCGGTTCGAAATCGGGGAAGCCCTGGCCGAGGTTGACTGCCTGGTGCTGCAGCGCCCACTGGCTCATCACGCTGAAAATCGTCGTACCGACCTTGGGCAGCTTGGTTTCAATCATCGTCATCTGGCCGTTTGGATGTCCATAAGGGAACCAGCGTAGCGCATGGACCGGGTCGCCTGCATCAGGCAGGCGGCAGCTCGGCCTGCGGGCGTTTGCGGCACTGCTGGTGTTTCAGCAACGTGGTTTCCGGCAGGCGCTCGGCCAGGAAATCGACCAGCGCGCGCACGCCCGGCAGCATGCCGCGCCGGCTGGGGTAGACGAAATGCATGATGCCCTCGGGCATGGTCCAGTCCGGCAACACCACTTCCAGTTCGCCGGCGGCAATCGCCGGCGCGCACACGAACTCCGGCAGCAGGGCCACGCCCAGGCCGCGGCGGGCCGCCTCCAGCAGCACGGCGAAATCGCCGGTGATCAGGCGCGCCTGCACCTCCACGTTGACCTGCCCCCCGCCGGCGTCGATCAACTCCCACGTCTGCGCGCCTTCGTGCTCGCGCATCGACAGCGCGGGCAACCTGGCCAGCTCCTCCGGCGTCGCCGGGCGCCCGGTGACCTTCAGCAGCGCGGGGCTGGCCACCAGGGTGGTGCTGGAATGGCCGAAACTGCGGATCACCAGGTTGGCGTCGGTGTCCAGCTTGCTGCGCACGCGAATGGCCAGGTCGAAGCCCTCGCCGATCACGTCGATACGGCGATCGTTCGCCAGCAGACGCACCTGCATCTTCGGGTACATCGCCAGGAAATCCGGCAGCAGGTACGCCAGCACGGTCTGCGCCAGCGAAACCGGGCAGCTCAGGCGCACGACACCGCGCGGCTCGGCGCGCAACTCGTCCACCGCGTCCTGCGCCGCCTGGGCCTCTTCCAGCACCGCACGGCAATGGGTGTAGAAGCGCTCGCCGACCTCGGTAACCACGAACCGGCGGGTGGTTCGCTGCAGCAGGCGCACGCCGAGCCGCTCCTCCAGCTGGGCCACCCGCTTGCTCAGGCGCGACTTGGGCACGCCCAGCGCGCGGCCGGCGGCGGAGAAGCCGCCGTGCTCGACCACCGCCGCAAAGAAGTACAGATCGTTCAGATCCTGCAAGGCACCGCTCAGTTGCGTCATCTTCGTATCCATCTACGAACCACGGCCATCGCGCCAGCGTAGCACCGCGGTTCGACTGCGCCAGCCGCCGCTGGAAATTGCCGGCCGGCATTGACACACTGGCGCACCCGACTGCCGGAATCTCCACATGACTCCGTTCCCGCGCGTGCTCCTGTTCGCCGTGCTGCTGGCGAGCGCCCCGCTGGGCCATGCCGCCAAGCTGCTGGTCAGCAACGTCAACGGCTACACGCTGGACAGCCAGGGCAAGTTGCAGCAGTTCCAGGCGCTGCTGGTCGATGACGGCAAGGTGGTGGCCACCGGCAGCACGGCCGAACTGCAGCCACGCGCCGATGGCGCCAGCGTGATCGACGGCCGCGGCCAGACCCTGCTGCCCGGCTTGATCGACGCCCACGGCCACGTGCTGGAACTGGGCTACGCGCGCAACAGCGTCGACCTCAGCGAGACCCGCTCACTGGACGAAGCGCTGGCCAAGGTGAAGGCCTACGCCCAGGCGCATCCGCAGGCGAAATGGATCCGCGGCGGCGGCTGGAACCAGGTGATCTGGAAACTCGGCCGCTTCCCCACCGCCAGCGAGCTCGATACCGCGGTCGCCGACCGGCCGGTGTGGTTGAGCCGCGTGGACGGCCACGCCGCGTGGGCCAACAGTGCAGCGATCAAGCTCGCCGGCGTCACCCGCGCCACTGCCGACCCGGCTGGCGGACGCATCGAGCGCGACGCGCAAGGCAATCCGGCCGGCGTGTTCGTCGACGCCGCCACCGAGCTGGTCGACACCCACGTGCCGGCGCTGACCGCGGCGGAGAAAGCCGCTGCGCTGGACACGGCGCTGGCCGAGATGGCCCGCGTCGGCCTCACCGGCGTCAGCGATGCCGGCATCGATCTGGACAACTACCGGCTCTACCGGCAGTACGCCGACGCACACAAGCTGACCGCCCGCATCTACGCGATGATCCGCGACACCGGCGAGTCCTTCGACGTCATCAGCAAGGACGGTCCGCTGATCGGCTACGGCAATGATTTCCTCACCGTGCGCGCGGTCAAGCTGTTCGCCGACGGCGCACTGGGCAGCCGCGGCGCCGCGATGCTCAAGCCCTACTCCGACGACCCGCACAACAGCGGCCTGCTGTTCATGTCGCCTGCCACCATGACGGCCAAGATCGACAAGGCATTCGCCAAGGGCTACCAGGTCGGCATCCACGCCATCGGCGACCGCGCCAACCGCGAAGTGCTGGACAGCTTCGCCGCGGCCTATCGCAGCCACCCCGACGCCAAGGCGTTGCGCAACCGCGTCGAGCACGCGCAGATCGTCTCGCTGGAGGACATCCCGCGCTTCGTGCCGCTGCAGCTGATCGCCTCGATGCAGCCCACCCACGCCACCTCCGACATGAACATGGCCGAGGATCGCGTGGGCCACGAACGCATCAAGGGGGCTTACGCGTGGCAGCGCTTCCTGAAACAGGGCACGGTGATCGCCGCGGGTTCGGATTTCCCGGTCGAGTCGCCCAACCCGTTCTTCGGCCTGTACTCGGCCGTCACCCGCGAAGACCACCAGGGGCAGCCGCCCGGCGGCTGGTATCCGCAGCAGGATCTGAGCCTGACCCAGGCCCTGCGCGCCTTCACCCTCGATGCGGCGTACGCCGAGCATGCGGAGAACCGCATCGGCACGCTGGAGCCCGGCAAGTGGGCCGACTTCATCCTGGTCGACCACGACGTATTCAAGGACCCGGCCAGCAAGCTCTGGAACACCAAGGTGCTGCAGACCTGGGTCGGCGGCAGGCAGGTGTACGCGAAGAAGGATTGATCACCTCCCCTGACGACCCGAGAAGGCCGGCTGCGAAGCCGGCTTTTTGTTTGGAGCAGGGAATAGGGAATGGGGAATAGGGAATAGGGAATAGAAAGAGCGGAAAAGCGCCGCCCTGATGCTCTTGGCTTCGGCTATTCCCTATTCCCTATTCCCTATTCCCCCGCCCCATAGGCCATCAGTCATGTAGTCAAATCCGAATTTCCCCTTGACGGCTCAAAAGTCGGTGTTATAGTTCACTACAACACCACTCATCCAGAGCACCAAAGGAGGTTCGACATGAAAGCGTACAAACTGATCGCCGGCGCCGCGGCCATCCTGCTCACCTTCGCGAGCCTGCGCGCCGTCTTGTACAACGTCGACGCCTGGCAGCCGGTCGGCAACAGCCACACCAGCACGCCGGCCCACGTCACCAACCTGGCCCCCGTCACCGTGCATCCGAGCGCCGCCGAATGGCGCGCCGCGGCGCTGATCGACGACGGCAGCGCCGCCAACCTCGCCGTCGTGCCCGCCGACGCGCAGCTGCGCCTGGGCGACACGATCGAGCCGCTGGGCCTGCTCGGGGCGCAGTGGGTCATGCCCTACTATTCGTTTGGCAAGAAGTTCGATCGCATCACCAAGGAATAACCATGACCATCGCCTGGAACGACAGCGTCCCGATCTATCGCCAACTGCACCAGCGTGTGGTGGCGATGATCCTGGACGGCGCCTTGAATGAAGGCGACCCGCTGCCGTCGGTACGCCAGGTAGCGGCGGATTATCAGATCAACCCGCTGACCGTATCGAAGGCGTACCAGGAACTGGTCGACGAACAACTCGTGGAAAAAAGGAGGGGTCTGGGCATGTTTGTCATCGAAGGGGCGCGCGATGCGCTGCTCAAGTCCGAACGGGAACGCTTCCTGCGCGAAGAATGGCCGGCGTTGCACGCCCGCCTGCAGCGCCTCGGACTGGATCTCAAGACCCTGATGCGGGAAGCCGACAGCCACCAGGAGCCATCAGCATGAGCGCGGTAATCACGGCCAGCGGCCTCGGCAAGCGTTACAAGTCGACGCTCGCGCTGGACAACGTCAGCTTCCAGGTCGAACCAGGGCGCATCGTCGGCCTGATCGGCCCCAACGGTGCCGGCAAGACCACAGCGCTGAAGGCCATCCTGGGCCTGACCGACTTCACCGGCGAGCTGAACGTGCTGGGTTTCGACCCGCGCAAGCAGCGCGACCGGCTGATGGGCGAGGTGTGCTTCATCGCCGACGTGGCGGTGCTGCCGCGCTGGATCCGCGTCAGCGAGGTGGTCGACTTCGTCGCCAACGTGCACCCGCGCTTCGATCGCGCCAAGTGCGAGGCGTTCCTGGCCCGTACCAAGCTGCAACCGGGCCAGCGCGTACGCCAGATGTCCAAGGGCATGATCGTGCAACTGCACCTGGCCCTGGTGATGGCGATCGACGCCAAGCTGCTGATCCTGGACGAGCCGACCCTGGGCCTGGACATCCTCTACCGCAAGCAGTTCTACCAGAACCTGCTGGAGGACTACTTCGACGAGAACAAGACCATCATCGTCACCACCCACCAGGTGGAGGAGGTCGAGCACATTCTCACCGACCTGATGTTCATCCGTGACGGCCGGATCGTGCTCGACGCGGACATGGACGCCGTGGGCGAGCGCTACATCGAGGTGATGGTCAACGCCGACCGGGCCGACGCGGCCCGGGCGCTGAAGCCGCTGGACGAACGCCAGGTCTTCGGCAAGAGCATCTTTCTGTTCGACGGTGTCGGACGCGCGCAACTGGAGGCGCTGGGCGAAACCCGCCGGCCATCCATCAGCGACCTGTTCGTCGCCACCATGAAGGGAACCTACGCATGAACACCTTCCTGTGGTTGGTCAAGCGCGAATTCTGGGAGCACCGCGGCGGCTTCCTGCGTGCGCCGGTGATCACCGCCGCGATTTTCCTGCTGCTGAACCTGATGGGCATCGTGACCGGCGAGGTGATGGGCCGGCAGATGGGTTTCCAGCTGGGCATCGGCAGCAACAACCTGCACCTGCTCACCCGCGACCTCGACCAGCAGTCGATGGAGGCAGTCGGCGCCGGGCTGGACCTGGTGATGTACTCCTCCACCATGATCATCAGCATCGTGCTCGGCTTCGTGGTGTTCTTCTACTGCCTCGGCGCGCTCTACGACGACCGCCGCGACCGCAGCATCCTGTTCTGGAAATCGCTGCCGGTTTCGGACACCGCAACCGTGCTGTCCAAGGTCTTCTCCGCCACCGTGGTCGCGCCGTTGATCGCGGTGGTCGTGGGCGCCCTCACCGGGATCGTGATGCTGCTGATGTTCGCCATCACCCTGTCCCTGCATGGCGTCAGCGTGTGGCACCTGCTGAGCCTGTCGCACCCGCTGCGGGTGATCACCAACCTGGTCGGCTCGATCCCCCTCTACGTGCTGTGGGCACTGCCCACCGTGGGCTGGCTGATGCTCTGCTCGGCCTGGGCGCGCAGCAAGCCCTTCCTGTGGGCGGTGGCATTGCCGGTGGGCGTCGGCATCGTGATCGGCTGGTTCAACCTGCTGGGCACGCTGAATATCTCCAACGACTGGTACTGGCGTGGCGTGGTGGCCCGCATCCTGGGCAGCGTGTTCCCGGGCGGCTGGTTCAGCGAGGTCAGCGGCATCGGCGGCGACAACCCGGCGCAGGTGCTCTCCACCCTGAGCGTGATGCACAGCTACAGCGCGATGGGCTCGATGAACCTCTGGATCGGCGTGGCCGCGGCCGCCGCCATGTTGGCCGGCGCGATCTGGTTCCGCCGCTGGCGCGACGACAGCTGAGTTGCGTTCCAACACACGACTTGGAGAAGCACCCATGAAATCCCTCACCCTCAACGCCCTCGCCCTGGCCTTGCTGTTGCCGCTGGCCGCCTGCGGCCAGTCGGACCACACGGACTCCCAGCCGGCCTCCTCGGCAACCACCGCACAAACTGCCGGTGACAAGGCGCCCACCTCGTGGGTGGCCCGTCGCGTCGACGACGCCATGCAGAAGGCCCGGCAGGAACTGGCGACCAAAAACATCGACGTGGACACCGTCCACATCGGCAGCACCCTGCGCATGGGCCGCTCGACATCCAACGCCCAGATCACGCCGCAAGGCGAGCTGCTGATCGACGGCAAGCCGGTCGCCGCCACGCCGGAGCAACGGCAGCTGCTGCTGGACTACCGCCACCGCGTCATCGACATCGCCGAGGCCGGCATGGCGATCGGCACGCAAGGCGCGGACCTCGGCATGCATGCCGCCAGCGCAGCGCTGAGCGGCGCGTTCAGCGGCAAGAGCGACGCGGAAATCGAGGCGGCGATCAAGCCGCAGACCGACCGCATCCAGGCCGCCGCCCTCGAACTGTGCAAACGCCTGCCCGACCTGCGCGCCGCCCAGCAGCAGCTGGCAACCACGATGCCCGCATTCAAGCCCTACGCGACGATGACGGAGGAAGACGTGCAGGACTGCGACAAGAACATTGCCAACTCGGGCCACAAGAAAGGCGTGACCGTGCTGTCGTTCTGAGGACGGGATTCGGGATTCGCGAGAGCAAAAGCAAAGGCATCGCCCGCGAGCGGGCTTCTGCGAGATGACGGAGGCTGCAGGAGCCCGCTCGCGGGCGATGCCTTTGCAAATCACCAATCCCGTATCCCGAATCCCTGGTTGTCTATTTTTCGTGGATGCCGCCGCGGGTCAGCGCCATCGGGTCGAGCAGCTTCTTCAACTCGTCCTTTTTCAGCCCGGTGGTTTCCAGCGCCACGTCCATGATCGGCCGGTGCTGTTTGTACGCCTGCTTGGCGGTGGCCGCGCCCTTCTCGTAGCCGATCACCGGATTCAGCGCGGTGACCAGGATCGGGTTCATCGCCAGCGCCTGGTTCACCCGCGCCTTGTTGACCTTGAAGCCGGCGATGGACTTGTCCGCCAGCAGCACGCTGACGTTGGCCAGGATGCCGATCGACTGCAGCAGGTTGTGCGCGATCAGCGGCAGCATCACGTTGAGCTGGAAATTGCCGGACTGGCCGGCGATGGTGATCGAGGCATCGTTGCCGATCACCTGCGCGGCCACCATCGCCACCGCCTCGGGGATCACCGGATTGACCTTGCCCGGCATGATCGACGAGCCCGGCTGCAGCGCCGGCAGCTCGATCTCGCCCAGGCCGGCCAGCGGGCCGGAGTTCATCCAGCGCAGGTCGTTGGCGATCTTCATCAACGCGACGGCCAGCGTCTTCAACGCGCCGGACAGTTCCACCGCCGCATCCTGCGCGGCCATGCCCTCGAAGTAGTTTTGCGCCGACTCGAACTTCACCCCGGTCAGCTTCCTCAGCTGGGCGGCCATCGCCGGGCCGAACTTCGGGTCGGCGTTGATGCCGGTGCCCACCGCCGTGCCGCCCTGCGGCAGTCGGCGCATGCGCTTCAGCGCATCCTCGATCCGCTCGATGGCCGCGCCCACCTGCGCCGCCCAGCCCGACAGTTCCTGCCCGAAGGTGATCGGCATCGCGTCCATCAGGTGGGTGCGGCCGGTCTTGGGCGTGTTCTTCAGTTCGCGCGCGCGCTTGTCGATCGCCTTCTGCAGGTGCTTCAGCGCCGGCAGCAATTGCTCGCTGGCGGTCAGCGTGGCGCTGACGTGGATGGCGGTGGGGATCACGTCGTTCGAGCTCTGCCCGTAATTGACGTGGTCGTTCGGATGCACCTTCGCACCCGCGGCAACCGCCAGGTGCGCGATCACCTCGTTTGCATTCATGTTGGTGCTGGTGCCCGAACCGGTCTGGAAGATGTCGATCGGGAATTGCGCGTCGTACTGGCCGTCCGCCACCGCCAGCGCCGCCTTGCGGATCGCCGCCGCCTGACCCTTTTTCAGATGGCCCAGCGAAAGGTTCACGTCGGCCGCCGCGGCCTTGATCAGCCCCAGCGCACGGATGAACGGCCGCGGCAGGTGCAGGCCGGAAATCGGGAAGTTGTCGATCGCGCGCTGGGTTTGCGCGCCATACAGCGCGTCAGCCGGGACTTGCAGCTCCCCCATGCTGTCGTGTTCGATGCGGAAGTTGCTCATTGGGGAAATTCCTTCGGGGTGGGACCGTGGCATCGCCTGGACCGTTCGGGCTGAGCGTAGCGCCGAAGGCGCGAAGTCGAAGCCCTCTTGATACCCTTCGACTTCGCGCCTTCGGCGCTACGCTCAGGGTGAACGGGAGACGGTCACGTCCGCCCACTATAAGCCGCCGGGCACGGAGCCGCCGGCAATGTAAAATGCTCGTTTCCCCTCGCCGGAACGCCCCGATGTCCAACCACGCCCTGACCGCCCTGTCGCCGCTGGACGGCCGCTACGCCAGCAAGGTCGAAGCGCTGCGTCCGATCTTCAGCGAGTTCGGGCTGATGCATCGCCGCGTGCAGGTGGAGATCGAATGGCTGCTGGCCCTTGCCGCCGAGCCGAAGATCGTCGAACTCCCCGCCTTCGACGCGACCCAGGTCGCCACCCTGAAAGCCATCGCGGAGGACTTCAGCGAAGCCGACGGCGAGCGGATCAAGGCGATCGAGGCGACCACCAACCACGACGTCAAGGCGGTCGAGTACTTCATCAAGGAGAAGATCGGCGCCGACGCCAGCCTCGCGCAGGCGAAGGAGTTCGTGCACTTCGCCTGCACCAGCGAGGACATCAACAACCTCTCCTACGCGCTGATGCTGCGCGACGCGCGCCGCGGCGTGCTGCTGCCGCAGCTCGATGCGCTGATCGACACGCTGCGCCAGATGGCGCACGACAACGCCGGCCTGCCGCTGCTCTCGCGCACGCACGGCCAGACCGCCTCGCCCAGCACGCTGGGCAAGGAGATCGCCAACGTGGTGGCGCGCCTGGAACGTCAGCGCAAGCAGCTGGCGGCGGTCGAAGTCTCCGGCAAGATCAACGGCGCGGTGGGCAACTACAACGCCCACGTGATCACCTACCCTGAAATGGACTGGCGGGGTTTCTCGCAGCGCTTCGTCGAAAGCCTCGGCCTCGACTACAACGCCTACACCACCCAGATCGAGCCGCACGACAACGTCGCCGAATACTGCGACGCGGTGCGCCGCGCCAACATCATCCTGATCGACCTGGCCCGCGACATCTGGGGCTACATCTCGCTGGGCTACTTCAAGCAGACCTTGAAGGCCGGTGAAGTCGGCTCCTCGACCATGCCGCACAAGGTCAACCCGATCGACTTCGAGAACGCCGAAGGCAACTTCGGCCTCGCCAACGCGCTGCTGGGTCACTTCGCCGAGAAGCTGCCGATCAGCCGCTGGCAGCGCGACCTCACCGATTCCACCGTGCTGCGCGCGCTCGGCACCGCCTTCGGCCACACGCTGGTGGCGCTGGAATCGCTGAAGAAGGGCCTGGGCAAACTCAACGTCAACGCCGAACGCATCGCCGCCGACCTCGACACCAGCTGGGAAGTGCTGGCCGAAGCCGTACAGACCGTGATGCGCCGCTACGGCCTGCCGCAACCCTACGAGCAGCTCAAGGCACTGACCCGCGGCCACGGCATCACCAGGGATTCCATGCGCGAGTTCATCGCCGGGCTTGAACTTCCGGCGGATGCGAAACAGCACCTGCTGGAGCTGACGCCGGCCGGCTACATCGGGCTGGCAAAGCGCTTGGCGAAGGAAATCTGACCGCTCCGCGCGGCACGACAACCGGCACCACCCCCCGCGCGATTGCGTCGAACCGGCAGTACGCCTTAGGCTCGGCGCTTGCGATCATCCCGGGGAAGTCGACATGCATCCATTGCGCGCGCTCACACTCTCTGCCGTCGTTGCCGCCACCTTTCTTGCCGGCTGCTCCGCCGACGCCTCGCTGTCGGGCCAGTCCACGCCGGCCGCCGCATCCAGCGTCCACGCGGCGGACGCCGGCCGCAACGCGGCACTGGCAACGGACGTCGACGCGTTCCTTGCCGGCTACTTCCAGCACTACCCGGTGTTCGCGGCCAACGCCGGCAAGCACGAGTTCGACGGTCGCCTGCCCGATTTCAGCGCCGAAGGCCTGAAGGCCAACGCGGACTGGCTGCATGCGCAAAGGAAGAGCTTTGCCGCATTCACCGATGACGAGCTGGATGCCCGCGGCCGATTCCAGCGCGACTACGTACTGGCGGTGATCGACGGCCAATTGTTCTGGCTGGAGGATTCGGGCGCTCCGTACAAGAACCCCACCTTCTACACCGGCGACCTGTCGCCGAGCATGTACCTGACCCGGCCATACGCGCCGCTGGCGCAGCGCATGGCGGCCTTCGTGACTTACCAGGAGGCGCTGCCCAAGGCGCTGGCGCAGATCAAGGCCAACCTCAAGCTGCCACTGCCCGCCTCGTACATCGACGTGGGCGTCAATTCGTTCGCAGGCTTCGCCAGCTTCTTCAGGACCGACGTGCCCGGCATCTTCGCCCAGGTGAAGGACGATGCCCTGCAGGCGCGCTTCAAGGCCAGCAACGCCGCCGCCATCAAGGCCTCGCAAGAGCTGGCCGACTGGCTCAAGGCGCAGAAACCGCACGCCACCCAGGACTTCGCGCTGGGCGCGGACAAGTTCGCGAAGATGCTGCATGCCACCGAACGGGTCGACCTTCCGCTGGACCAGCTCAAGGCGATCGGCGAATCCGATCTTGCGCGCAACCTTGCCTCGCTCAAGAGCGCCTGCGACAAGTTTGCCCCGGGCCAATCGCTGAAGGATTGCGTGGCGAAGGAGAGCGCCGACAAACCCGTCGGCGGCGCAGTGGAAGGCGCCCGCGCGCAGCTCGCCAGCCTGCGCCAGTTCATCGTCGACAAGGATCTGGTCAGCATTCCCGGCACCGAGCAGGCCAAGGCCGAAGAGGCCCCGCCGTTCAACCGCTGGAACTTCGCCTACATCGAGATCCCCGGCCCGTACGAGAACAACCTGCCGTCGGTGTACTACATCGCCCCGCCGGACCCGACCTGGAGCAAGGCTGACCAGGCCGCCTACGTGCCGGGCAAGGCGGCGCTGCTGTTCGTCTCCGCGCATGAAGTCTGGCCCGGCCACTTCCTGCAGTTCCTGCACGCCAACCGTGCGCACTGGAAGTTCGGCCAGCTGTTCGTCGGCTACGCCTTCGCCGAAGGCTGGGCACATTACGCCGAGGAGATGATGTTCGACGCCGGCCTCGACGGCGCCACGCCGGAAGTCCATATCGGCCAGCTCACCAACGCCCTGCTGCGCGACGTGCGCTACCTCTCGGCGATCGGCCTGCACACCGGCGGCATGAGCATGGCCCAGTCCGAGCAGATGTTCCGCGACAAGGCCTTCCAGGACCCCGGCAACGCCCGCCAGCAGGCCGCCCGCGGCACCTACGACCCGGCCTATCTCAACTACACCATGGGCAAGCTGATGATCATGCAGCTGCGCAAGGACTGGATCGCGGCGCACCCCGGCCCGAATGCGCTGAAGGCCTTCCACGACCAGTTCCTCAGCTACGGCGGGCCGCCGATTCCGCTGGTGCGTCAGCAGATGCTGGGCGGGAAAGCCGAAGCGAAGCTGTGGACGGCGAGCGCGACGGCGCCGGCAGCGGAAGCGTCCGCTTCGTCCCACTAGGCCCTCAGTGGCCACGCTGATCAGGCTCATTCGCCTTCCAAGACGAATGAGCCTGATCGCGTCGATGCAGCGACAGCGGCGCGACACCGCGGTCGCATCGCCGCCATCGAGATGACTGCCTTCATCGTGACATGACGAACGGCGCGGTAGCGTCGTCCGCGATGGATGGCCTCCGCGGGATTTCCATGGTCGAAGTGCGTATTGGCATCGCCGGCTGGTCGATTCCTTCCGCGCTGGCGAGCCGCTTCCCCGAGGGCAACAGCCACCTCGAGCGATACGCGCAGCGGTTCAATTGTGTCGAGATCAATTCCTCGTTCTACCGCCCGCATCGGCCGGCCACCTACCGTCGCTGGGCGGCCAGCGTGCCGGCAGCGTTCCGCTTTGCGGTGAAGATGCCGCGCGCCATCAGCCACGAGGCTCGCCTGCACGACTGCGAACCGGCGTTGCGCATCTTCCTGGGCCAGGTCGACGAACTGGAAATGAAACTGGGTTGCCTGCTGCTGCAGCTGCCGCCCAGCCTCGCCTATGCACCATCGACGGCGCTGCCGTTCTTCGATCGGCTGATGCGGCTGCATGCCGGGCCGGTGGCCTGCGAACCGCGCCACCCGTCGTGGTTCCGGCCGGCCGTCGATCGCGCGCTGCGTGAACGGGGTATCGCGCGGGTGGCTGCCGATCCGGCGCGACACCCGCGCGCAGCGGTCCCGGCGGGAGATCCCCGCCTCCAGTATTTCCGCCTGCATGGCGCACCGCGCATCTACTACGACGCCTACTCCGAGGCCGCGCTGCGCAGCATCGAACGTCGGCTGCGGCGTCCGCAGCGCTGGTGCATTTTCGACAACACTGCGCTCGGCCACGCCGTGGCGAACGGACTGGACCTGATCGAACGCATCAGCTGATGCTCCACTTTCTCGTTCCTTACCGTGTCGTGGTCATTCGACGGGACATCGGTACCGGAAAAGCGCCGCCAGCAGGCTGCCAGCGAATGAACAAACTGCCAGAGCAGCGGCAGGTGCGACTGCCACGCGTGTGGCGATACGGGAAGATCCGGCCGGCAGTGCCCGCCCTGCGACGGCAGGCTCCGCCGCCTGCGGGCGGCGGAGCCTGCGGCACGTGCCTATTGCGCCGCCGGCACGATGTAGCCGGGCGGCAAGTCCTTCCTGCCGCGCATCGCCTGCATGTAGCGGTCGCGCAGCAACGTCTGGCGGCTGACCATGGGAATCTTGCGGCCGGCGATGAAGACCTGGTCGGCGAAGCTGGACAGTTCCAGCGGGTCGCCGCTCCAGATCACCACGTCGGCCAGCTTGCCCTGCTCCAGCGTGCCCACGTCCTGGTCCATGCCGTAGATCCGCGCCGGGTTCAGCATCAGCGCCTTCAACGCGTCGAGCCACGGCAGGCCGTTGGCCACCGCATTGCCGGCAGCCTGGGTGACATTGCGCGCGTTGTGGGTGTCGCCGGTGGCGAAGGCGATCATCACGCCGGCTTTCTGCAGGCGCGCGGCGTTTTCCAGGGTCGAGCCCAGCGTCTCGAAATGTGCCGGCAGGTCTTCCAGCGGATTGAGCAGCACCGGCACGTGGGCGGCGGCGAGTTCGTCGGCGACCATCCAGGCTTCGGCGCCGCCGGAGACGATCAGCTTCAGCTTGAAGTCGCGGGCCAAGCGCAGCGCTGCCCGGATGTCGCTGGCGCGCTCGACGTGGAGCACCAGCGGCTCCTGGCCCGCCAGCACCGGACCGAGCGCCTCCAGGTCCAGCCGCGTCAGCGCGTACTTGCGGCGCTGGTTGCTGGCATAGGCGCTGGTGTTGTCGGCGTAGTCCCTCGCATCCTGCAGCGCCTCGCGCAGGGCCAGCATCGCGGCCGCGCGCGAGCCGCCGGCCTGTGCGGCGCCGGTCTCGCCCAGCGCGGCGAACATCGCCGCCGCATCGCGATGGATGAAGCCTTCGGTGGAACCCAGGTCGATGATGGCGCCACGGCCGGCGATGATGTGCTTGTCGCCGTTGGTGGGCGACACCATCGCGCGGGTGACGCCGGCGATCCGGTTGACCGGGATCAGCATCGAGCGCGGGTTGATCGCGTCGGCCACGTCGAACGCGGCGCTGAAACGCGAGTCGCCGGCCGAGGCGTCGCGGGTTTCCTTCACCGCGCCCACCTCGACGATGCCGAACTGGCTTTGCGGGTCGAAGATGCCGGGCGTGACGATCTTGCCGGTGGCGTCGATGCGCTCGGCATCGGCGGGAATCTCGACGTTGGCGCCCACCGCGGCGATCCTGCCGTTCTTGACCAGCACCGTGCCGTGCTCGATCTTGCCGGCGGCGCCCAGCGTGTACACGGTGCCGCCGGTGATGGCGTAGGTCTTGCCATCGCCGGCAGCGTTGCCATTCGCAGGCGCCGCGGAACTGGCCGCCGCGGTATCGGCATGGCCGTCCGAATGGTCGGCCGGGCTGCAGGCGACGCAGAGCATCGCCAGGATCATGGCCAGGTATTTCATCGTGCGCCCTCCCCTGCGGCGGCATCGGTGGCATGCGGGTCGATGAAGCTGCCCAGCATGAAATCGGAGGTCGATTGCCGCTGCGGTTCGTCGCGCTCGTAGACCACGGCGCCGTCGAGGAACACCTTCTCGGTGCGCGCGTAGACGCTGAACGGGTCGGCGCTCCAGATCACCACGTCGGCATCCTTGCCCGGTTCCAGCGAGCCGATGCGGTCGGCCAGGCCCAGCGCCTTGGCCGGGTTGAGCGTCATCCACATCACCGCGTGCTCCTTGCTGATGTCGAGCCCGGCACGCCGCCCTGCGGCCAGCGCCTTGGCTACTTCCTGGTTGAGGCGCTGGATGCCGTTCTCGTCGTCCGAGTGGATCATCGCGCAGGCACCGCCGGCATCGACCATCGCGATGTTGGCGCGGATGCCGTCCCACGCTTCCATCTTGAAGCCCCACCAGTCGGCCCACATCGCCGCGCAGGTGTCCGTCTTCGCCAGCAGGTGCGGAATCTTGTACGCCTCGACGGCATGGTGAAACGCCGCGATCTTGAAGCCGAACTCGTTTGCCACGTCGAGCAAGGCGGCCATCTCGTCGGCGCGGTAGCAATGCATCTGTACGCGGATCTTGCCGCCGAGCACTTCGGCCAGAGTCTCCTTGCCCAGATCGCGCTTGGGCGGCGGGCCGGCCTCCGTGGCGCCCTTGGCCTTGACCTTCGCCTCCCACGCCTTCCACTCGCGGTCGTAGGCCTGCGCGTCGGCGAACGCCTGCCGGTAGCCGGCGACGTCGCCCATCAGCGTCGACGGAAACTGGTGACGGCTTCCGTAGACCCGCATCGGATTCTCGCCGCAGGCCATCTTCAGGCCATACGGCGCATCCGGAAATTTCATTCCCTGCACGGTGGTGGCCGGCACGTTCTTCAACACCACGCTGCGCCCGCCGATCAGGTTGCCGGAACCGGGCAGGATCTCCAGCGTGGTCACGCCACCGGCGCGCGCGGTGTTGAAGCCCGGGTCCTGCGGCCACACCGAATGCTCGGCCATCACCTGCGGCGTGGTCGGGTTGGTCATCTCGTTGCCGTTGGCGGTGGCATCCACCGATGGCGACGGATAGACGCCCAGATGCGAATGCACGTCGATCAGTCCGGGCGTGACGAACTTGCCCTTGGCATCGATCACCACCGCACCGGCCGGCGCCTCGACCTGCTTGCCGATCGCCGCGACCTTGCCGTCACGCAACAGCACCGACCCATCGTCAATGCGCTCGCCGGTACCGGTGTAGATCGTCGCGTGCTCGATCAGCGTGACTTGCGAAGGCAGCGGCTGGTAGGTGGACGGGAAGGCGTCCGGCGGAAATTCGGTGGGCTGCGGCGTTGCAGCCTGGGCGACCACCCCGGCGGACACCACCAGCAAAACCGCGAGCACCGCCGCGCGCAAGTGTGACGATTTCATCTTCGCTCCCAAGTTGGCCCCAATGCCACGCCAGCCCTGGCTGCGATGTGCGGCGCATCCGTTGCCGCCGTCCGCAAACCGTACAGGGAAGTGGCGGCAAAGTCTTGCTTGCAATGGCGCGGGGCGGCGTGAGGCTACTGGGTCAGCGGAGAGCGCGCTCGTCGGCTGAGCCATCAACTATCGTCCCCCCGGGCACACCCGGGGAGACGGTCCATGGCGACGACCGGTCAGAAGCTTGCTGTCACGCGCGCGTACCAGAACGCGCCGTTGAAACCGAACGGCGAGGTCAGCGCGTACTTGACGCCAAGGAACTGCAGCGTGGCGTTCTGCTCCTTGCCGGGGTAGGTGTCGAAGACGTTGTTGCCGCCGATGGCCACCGTGAAGGTGTCGTTGAACTTGTAGCTGGCCTCCAGATCGAGCAGCGTCTTGCCGCTGTAGTGATTGACGTCGTCCGGCGGGTTGTTGCTGCCGAACAGGCCGACCGTGGTGCTCCAGCTGCCGTATTGATTGATCCGCGCGATGGCATCGAACCCGTGCAGCGCGTAGTCGAAGCTGAGCACCGACCGGCTCCTGGGCACCTGGTGCTCGAGGTCGTACACGAAATCGTCGTTGAGCGTGTCCGGCTGCACCTTGACCACGTTCTGCTTGTTGCGGTTGTAGCGGAAGTCGATGTTGAGCCTGCCATTGCCCAGCTGATGCCGCGTATCGAGCACGAAGTCGATGCCGCGGATGTCGGAGCCGAACGCATTGCCGAAATAACTGGCGTCGCTGCCGAGCAGCAGTTGCGCGTTCGGATAGCCGCCGGCGGCGAGCTGGTCGACGGTGGCCTGGCTCACGCGGTTGCTGACCAGGCCAATGCGGTCGTCGATCCTGATCCGGTAGTAGTCCAGGGTGGTCGTGACGCTATCGAGCGGCGTCCACACGGCGCCGACGGACAGGCTCCTGGAGGTTTCGGTCTTCAGCGGTTTGGAACCGAGCGCGCGCGCCACCGGGTTGTCGACCGGATAGGTGCCGGCGGGTATCAGGCCACCCTGGGCGTTAGCCGTGGTGGTGACATTGAGTGTGTTCGCCTGGCCCGGGGTCGGTGTGCGGAAGCCGGTGTTGTACGTACCGCGCAGCGCGAACGCGTCGGTGAACGCGTAACGGCTGGAAAGCTTGTACACGACCTTGGAGCCGTAGTTTTCCGCACGCTCGTAACGCACCGCCGCCGCGCCGGACCACTGGTCGGTGAAGTTCGTCTCGGCGTCGACGTAGGCGGCCTCGCTGTTCTGCATGAAGCGCCCGGCCGCGTTGGCCGGAAAGCCCTGGAAGGCATCCGAGCCCACCCCGAACACCGACGCGGTCGGCCCCACCTCGATCGAACCGGCGTCGCCCTGGTGGATGATGTAGGTCTCCTGGCGCCAGTTCGCGCCGAAGGCGAGCGTGAGCGGCGAATCGTCGAACGAACGGACGAAATCCGCACCGGCGCCCTGCTCGCGCTGGGTCAGCTTGCCGGGATGGAAGTTGGTGGGCGACAGGCTGCCCAGGCTCGGGTTGATCGAGCCCTTCAACTGGTAGTCGACCTCGTTGCTGCCGGTGCGGTAGTGCAGGTCCCACTGCAGGTTGCTCTGCCCGCCGCCACGCACGCCGCCGACCAGCTGGTGATCGCTGATGTCCGCACCGAACAGCGGGCTGTAGCCGCCCGGGAACTTCGTGTAGATCGGGTTCAGCAGCACCCATCCGCTCGGGCTCGCCGCGTTGGCCGTCAGGTAGTTCGCCGGATCGCCGCCACCGGCCACGATGCTGTCCACCAGCGACTGCGGCGCGTTCGCCGGGGTCAGGGTGCCATCGGCGTAGCTGACCAGGGTGGAGCGGCCGCCGATGCCGTACTGGGCCGGCAAGACCGGGTTGCGGTAGAAGAAGCTGGACAGGACCTTCTTGTCCATGAAGCTGCCCGTGGCGTAGAGCTGCATGTCGCCGGACAGCGGCAGGCCGGCGTTGACGAAGAGCTTGTTGGTCTTGGTCTGCGGGTCGCCCCAGCGCTGGCCGAAGCCGTCATACGGCACCTGGTCCGCACCGACCACGGCCGCGACGGCCGCCGCGTCCGCTTGCGGCATCCCGCGCGAGGTGGGGTCGGTGGTTTCGCGCTCGGCACTCACATGCACGAAGCCATCGGCGCCGAGCGGGAATCCCGCATCGGCGTCGTAGCGCCGCAGGTTGCCATCGCCCTTGCCGTACTGGCCCACCTGCGCGCTGACCGTCACGCCCGAGGAAGCCTTCTTCAGGATGACGTTGACCACGCCGGCGATCGCGTCCGATCCATACAGCACCGAGGCGCCATCGCGCAGCACTTCGACGCGCTCGATGGCGTTGGACGGAAACACCGAGAAATCCACCGCCTGCGCGCCCTGGTTGAAGGTGCCCAGCGGATCGAGCTGCAAGTTGACCAGCGCCGAACGATGGAAGCGCACGCCGTCGACCAGAACCAGGGTCTGATCGGGCGACAGGTTGCGCAGCGACACCGGCCGCACGAACGACGTGCCGTCGGCGATGGGAAAGCGCTGGGTAGTCAGCGACGGCACGATGTTGGTCAGCGCGTCGGTGAGGTCCGCCGAAGACTGCTTCGCGATCTGGCTGCCGCTGAACGCGTCGATCGGCGAAATGGATTCGGTCGGCGACAGGCCGGCCCGGTGCGTACCGGTCACCACCACTTCCTGCAGGGTGGTGGTCGACTTGGCCTTCGCCGCCGGGTTGCTTCCTTGTGCCGCGGTCGCCTGGCTGGCCTGGGCCTGTCCGCTGTCCGACGCGCCCGCGTCCTGCGCCTGCACCGGGCACGCGACCAGCGCCGCAGCGGCAAGCGCCGCGCGAATGGCGCGCAAAAGAACCACGTTGATCCCTGCATGGTTATGCATGTTGTCTCCCTCCCGATGGCCGCTGCATTCCCCCCTCAACGCAAACTACTCCGACCCCAGGCGTCCAAAAAGGCCTCCATTGGTAGTACGTGCGCAAGATCACTTTCGTGGCCACGGCCTTGCCGATGGGTGCACTCATCAAGCGACTCGCCGGCGTCTGTCCACCGGGGCAACAGAAATGATTGGGCGGCGGGAGCGGCGTAGCGAAACCGCTCGAAACGAGGCGGGTTCGGGAAAGTGGACCTGACCCCGTTGGTGACGCCGTCAACCCGTGACCCCGAGCGGCGTTCTCCTTCCGGCATGCCGCCATTCGTCCGGCACGACATGGCAGTACCCAACCGCCGGCCTCCCACACTGAAGGACACCGTCATGAACCACGCTTCGATGATCCGTCTCGGTCTGCTCAGCCTGATCGCCTGCACCGCGTTCGCCAGCGCCAGCGCGATGGCCGCCGACACCACCGTCCCCGGTCACCCCCGCGTCAACGAGGTCAACCAGCGCATCGACAACCAGCAGGCGCGCATCGCGAAAGGCGTCGCCAACGGCACCATCACGCCGAAGCAGGCAGCCAACGACCAGCGCCGCGCCGCCAACATCGCCCAGCGCGAAAGCGCCGCCGAAGCAAAGCACAACGGCCACCTGACCAAGGGCGAAACCCGCCGCCTCAACCGCGCAGAAAACCGCAATAGCCGCAACATCCACCGCCAGCGCCACTGATCGCCTGAAAAAAAAAGAGGCCCCGCTTGCGGGGCCTCTTCCACTTCAGGAAACGACGAATCAGGCCGGCAGCGGCTCGCCCGACGCCGGCTCACTGGCCAGTGCGGGATTGCGCGGACCGCGGGCAAAGCGGGCGGCCAGCGCCTTGCGCGCCTCGTCCAGCCCCTGCCCCTTGCCGGCCACCTTCAGCACCGCGTAACCCTCCAGCGCATTGGTCATCAGGTCGCTGCCCACCGCCATCTCGGTGTCGACGCCGCGCTGGTGCAGCTTGCCCAACCGCACCAGGCGCGGGCGCAACGCATCCAGCGTGGCGATGTCGCGCTGGTAACCCGCCAGGTCGAAATTGCGCGGCAGCACCCCGGGGTTGTCGCTGAACACGTGACCGGCCTGCCGGCAGAACGCCTCGGACTTGTCGCCCATCTTGGTCAGCCCGTGGCGCTGCTCGAGCGTCAGCGCGATCAGCGAGGCAAAGCCCGTCTCCAGTGCAGCCAGGGCATCGTCGATGGCCGCCAGCACTTCGGCATTCAGGTCGATATCGATCAGGTTCTGAGGCATGTTCACTGCATTGATTGAGTTGCAGACAAGCCGGTCCGTTGGCCGACGCCGCAGCGTAGCGCGCCACCTGCCCGCTACCAGCCAATCAGCCGGAACCAAGATTGTCCCCGACACATTTTCTGGACTGATTCGCTCAAGGGGTCGCGGCGCCCCGCAATCCCGCATGAAAGGCGCCCAGCAGGTCGAGGTCGATCTGCACGTCGCCGGACCGCATGTCGCCTATCAGCAGCAGCCGGCCATCCGGGTCGATCTCCGTCGCCAGCAGATCCAGCACCGCGTCCAATGCGACTGTGACACCGGCGTTCGCCAACGGGTGCAGCAACTTTCTGGCGTCGTGGCCCAGCAACCATGCGCCGGCACGGGCATGGTCGTAATCGCTCGCTTCGAGCAGTTGGCTCGCGTCCGCATACAGGCGTTCCATGTTGCCCGCCTCTAGATAACTGCGCAGCAGCAGGCGCAGGTCACCGGCATCGACGCCCGGCCGTTCGTGGCGTCGGTCACGCCAGGCGAGCAGCTTCAGGACGGCTTGCGCCGGCAAGGAGGCGACCGCCACCACCACGTCATCCGGCAGCCGTACCGCGACTGCCTGCGCCGCCGCCTCGCGGTAGCCGAGCATGGTCATCTCGACGACATGCGGCGACGGCCAGGCGATGCTGCGATCGGCCCGCTCCACGCCGCCGAAGGGAAGCAGATCCACCCAATGGCACTGCTCGAACACCAACCGATGCAGCACGCCGGGCACTTCGGCGAAAGATCCGTCGGCGAGCAGGGCGTTCCTCAAACCGGCGAAGCTGTTCCATCCATCCAACCCAAACGCGAAATCCATGTCGGTCGTGGCGCGCGCGACGCGTATGCCATGCGCGAACGACAGCAGCACGTCGCGCGCCATCGCGCCCACCAGCAAGGGCTTGGCATCCGGCCAGGCCCGGTGCATCGTAGCCACCAGCCTGGCCAACACCGCCAGCCCGGGCTGCTCACGCAAATCCAGCGGCGATCCCTGCATGCATTTCCCCTGCGATTTCCAGACAGCGCGCATCGCCGATCGCCAGCAGGTCCGCGTACACCAGCAAGTGCGGCACCATGCCGGGGGTCTCGCCCTCGAAATTCCAAAAGCGTCGCAGCACTTCCACGTTGCCGTTGCGATCCGGCTGCAGACGCTGATCGGTCAGCAGATTCGGTTCGACCTTGTTGCCGTAGAAGGTGGCTGTGCCGGGCCGCAGGTGTTGCGTCAGCCGCGCCGCTGCCGGCTCGCCGCCCAGCAGCAAGCCGTAGCGCGTTGCGTCGATGGCCTCGACCCAGTCGAGCTTGCGCGTGTCGTAGCGGCCCAGCAGCAGCTTGGGCCGCAGCCGCTGCGGATACGCATCCACCCAGCGCTTGAGCAGCCGTTCCGCATCGATCAGCCGGCGCCGCTTGCGCAACGTGGCGACGAAGCCGAGCTGCGGCAGTTCGGCCATCACCCAGCCCACCGTGCCGTGCGCCACGCCCGCCAGGGCGGCGATCTCCCGATACGGCAGGTCCACCGCCGCCGGCCGGCACAACAGGGCGAACAGCACCTGCAGCCCGGTGGCCTGAAACGCACGGCCGCCCTGCGTCGGCGGCGCGAGGGCTTCCCTCGGCCGCTCACCCTTCACCCAGACATGCAGCGGCGGCTGCGTCAACCAGGCGTTGCCCGCGGCATCAATGAACTGCACGCCGCGCCGGCGCAGCTCGTCGGCCATCGGCGGCGTGACGTAGTCGGCCACCAGCAGCCCCTGCTCGCCGTGGTTCGCCAGCTGATGCAGCGCCGCGCCGAGCGTGGCACGGCGCAGGCCGCGCTTCAGCTCGGCGACGTAGCGCAGCTCGCGGCCATCGAAACGCAGGCACAGCACGGCATCGCCGCGCGTCGCCTGGCCGCCAGGCTCCCGTTCGACGACTTCCCATTGCAGGCCTGGCAGCTGCACCGCGGTCAAGGCAGCCTGCAGCAGATCCGGTTCGTGTTGACGGCGGTGTTTGTCCATGATTTGGATTTGTCCATGTTTTGTGGACAGAAGTCAATTGTGGACAAGATGCGGCCTCGAACCCGTGCGAGCATCGCGATGCAAGATCAGGTAGTCGGCGCGGCGGATGCTGGACTTGTCGCGCGCGGCACGATGGCCCCGCACCACCATGCGGCCGGCCTTGAGCGTGAACTCCTGAAACACCTGCTCATTCACGTTTCAACCGCTGGCGACCAGGGCGGGTGTGATGAACTTCAGGCAGATGTCCGCTTCGGACAGTTTTCTCTTATCCATGAAGCATGACTCTGGCGACTCCCCCGACTCGAACACGCCAGAGCATAGGGCGTTGGATCGACCCCGACCAGTCGACGGCGCATGTCGATGTCTTTACACCGCCGCGTGGGTGGTTTTTCAAAGCCAGCCGCGACCGTTGCCTGTTGCTCAATAGTGATACCGCAACTGCGCAATCAGCAGCGCGTCGGCAACGGGCTTGTACACCATGCGGTGCTCGCCGTTGATGCGGCGCGACCAATAATCGGCCAGCCCGTGTCGCAAGGGTTCGGGTTTGCCGATGCCTTCGAGGGGGTGGCGCATGGTGTCGTCGGTCAGCTTGTTGATGCGCGCCACCAGCTTGCGGTCGTGGGCCTGCCAGTGGAGGTAATCCTCCCAGGCCGCGTCGGAGAAGATCAGCTGCATGCCGGCCAAGCTCAGCGAGTTAGGTTCAGCGGGCCAGCCTGAGTGGTTTGCCGCCACCGGATTCCAGTTGCGCCATCGATTCCAGCAGGCGGCGCGCGTTCCTGGGGCTACGCAGCAGGTACGCGGCCTCATCCAACGACTGGTAATCGGCCAGCGACATCATCACCACTCGTCCTTCTTGGTAATGATCACCGGCGCATGATCCTCGCAGACGCGCTCCATCGTCTCGGCGAGGCTGGAACGGGCCTTGGTGTAGGTGATGGTGTCCATGGGCTATCGCGATATGTACATTATTCTGTACATGATCTAGCCGTCGGCCCGCAGCCGGTCAAATGCCGCGGGTCCAAGCCGGCGAATCAGCCAGCAAGCGCCTTGCGTTCCCCCGCGCCTGCCAGCGCATGCATCAGGTCCACCGTGCTGTCGAGCACCCTGGCGACCTTGGTGCCACGACTCGAGAAGATTTCTACCAGGGCCTGGTAGTAGCCCAAGGTCCCGTCGCGTCCGCCGGTGAACCGATCGAATACGCGCGTGGCAACTTCGGGATCTTCCAGGTCCTGGACGATGGCGCGGGCGTTATGCAGCTTGTCGCAGGCGGAGACAAGCAGCGTGGCGTCCGGGGCTTGTTTCAGGTGTGCGAGGTAGGCGAGTTTGCGCTCGATCCAGTCGCGGCGTCTGGCTTCCGGATCGGTGTGGCTGGCCTTGCCTTCGGCGGTGCCATCGGTGCAGTCCACCACGATGTTGGCGACGGCATCACCGAATTGCTTGCGGATCGCCGCCTCATGCCCGGTACCGCAATCCTCGATGGTGTCGTGCAGCAGGCCGGCGATGGCCTGGTCTTCGTTACCGCCGAACTCGATCACCAGGCTGGCCACGCCGAGCAGGTGATAGAGGTACGGGATGTTCGAGCCCTTGCGCACCTGCGCGGCGTGGGCGATGCGGGCGTAGTCAACGGCCTGGCTGAAGCGATCGGATAGCGTGGTCATGCTGCCCCCTGTGACGGTTTTATCGTAGCCAATGATGATGGCGGCGCGGCGCAAGGGCTGAGAGCGTAGCGGACGCCGTTCAACGCTTGATCTCTTCTTCCATCACTTGGCTCATCGTGCTCTCCGTAAAAAGTTGGCACCTGAGCAGAAAATCACTGGGTCATTACATTGCGCTGTTGCGTGCCGTCCGCGGGGATTGTTGGGCCCATCCATGGGCCAAACCCCTTCGCGCTGCGCACTGCGGGGCCTGCCTGCGGCTGCCCGAATTCGCTCCCGGCGAATTCGCCGACTGCGGAGGCAGGATGCCAGAGCGAACGTCGGCGAAGCCGACGGACCGAAGGGTGAGGTGCAGGATGCGCCGAATAACCAGTGGGTTCTCATTCCTGCCATCACCGCCAGAAAAGGAAAACGCCCCACTCGGGGCGTTTTGCTTTTCTGGCGGAGAGAGTGGGATTCGAACCCACGGTAGTGTTGCCACTACGGCAGTTTTCAAGACTGCTGCCTTAAACCGCTCGGCCATCTCTCCGAAAAATTTTCCCGCCAACTGTCGCTCTGGGAACTCTGGCCCTTCGACTTCGCTTCGCTACGCTCAGGGTGAACGGTGGGAAGTTGTGCGGGGTGCACATGCTAGCAGGAACGTTGCAATGGATGCCGCGGAAGGCGCGCCGGGACTTTGTAGCAGCGCACTCTGCGCGCGATGTTTTTCGGTGGCGTGACGAAGGGCATCGCGCACGAGTACGCTCCTACAGCGGCTTGGGCTTTTTTCTCGACAGCGCCACCAGGCAGCCAACCAGGATCGCCACCGGGATCAGGGCGCCGAGCAGCGGCAGCAGCAGCACTGGTTCGCGCGCGACCATCGGCACCAGTTGGGTGGCGCTGGCGAAGGCGATGATGGCGAGGCGCCGGCGGCGGCTGTGGCGGGCGAACCAGAAGCTGGCGAGGACGAGCGCCAGCGCGACCATCGAGAGATCGAGGTCCACGGTGGGCAGGTGCCAGATGCCGTCGAAGCCGAGGCGGGTGGCGATCACGCCGGCCAGCACCAGCAGCAGGAAGAAGCTGGCGTAGAACTCCACCCTGCCCCAGTGGCCGCGTGCCGGTGTCGGCGTGTTCATGCGATGCGGTCGAGCCCAGCCATGTACGGGCGCAGTGCTTCGGGGATGGTGATCGAGCCGTCGTCGTTCTGGTTGTTTTCCATCACCGCGATCAGGGTGCGGCCGATGGCGAGGCCGGAGCCGTTGAGCGTATGCACCAGTTCGGGCTTGCCGCCTTCCGGGTTGCGCACGCGCGCCTGCAGGCGGCGGGCCTGGAAGTCTGCACAGTTGGAGCAGCTGGAGATTTCGCGGTAGGTCTGCTGGCTGGGCAGCCACACTTCCAGGTCGTAGGTTTTGGCCGCGCCGAAGCCCATGTCGCCGGTGCACAACAGCATCTTGCGGTATGGCAGGCCGAGCTTCTGCAGCACGGTCTCGGCGTGGCCGACCATCTCCTCCAGCTGCGCGCGGGACTGGTCGGCGCGGGCGATGTGCACCATTTCCACTTTCTCGAACTGGTGCTGGCGGATCATGCCGCGGGTGTCGCGACCGTAGCTGCCGGCTTCGGCGCGGAAGCACAGCGTGTGGGCGGTCATGCGCAGCGGCAGCGCGTCGGCGTCCTGGATGGTGTCGCGCACCAGGTTGGTCAGCGAGACTTCGGCGGTGGGGATCAGGTAACGCTTGGTCTCGCCGACTTCGGTGGCGAACAGGTCTTCCTCGAACTTCGGCAGTTGGCCGGTGCCCTGCATGGTGTCGGCGTTGACGATCACCGGCACGTTGCATTCCAGATAGCCGTGCTCGCCGGTGTGCAGGTCGAGCATGAACTGGCCGAGCGCGCGGTGCAGATGCGCGAGCTGGCCGCGCAGCACGGTGAAGCGCGCGCCGGAGAGCTTGGCGCCGGCGTCACCGTCGAGCCAGCCGTGGCGCTCGCCCAGTTCGACGTGGTCCTTCACCGCGAACGCGAACTCGCGTGGCGTGCCCCAGCGGCTGACTTCGACGTTGTCCTTTTCGTCCTTGCCCAGCGGTACTGAGGCATCCGGAATGTTGGGGATGCCCAGCGCGATCTCGGCAAGTTTCGCCTGCACGTCGCCGAGGGCCTGCTCGTTGGCCTTGAGCTTGTCGCCGATGCCGGCGACCTCGGCCATCAGCGGTGCCACGTCCTCGCCTTTCGCCTTGGCCTGGCCGATCGCCCTGGAGCGGGTGTTGCGCAGGTTCTGCAGCTCCTGCGTCTCCATCGCCAACTGCTTGCGTGAACTCTCCAGCGCCTCGACGGCGGCCACGTCCAGCATGTAGCCGCGTGTTTCGGCGAGGCGTGCGGCGGTTTCGGCGAGATGCGAACGCAGCAGGGCGGGATCGAGCATGAGCGAGGTCCAGGTAACGGCTTGAACCGCGAATTATCGCTGCGCGTGGCCGGTGGCCGCAATGAATGCGGCCACGTCCCTGCTTTTGGCGGCCTTCGACTTCCTCGCTCCTCAAAGCCGCGGCCATCCCTGGCCGCACCCCGCGTGCGGCGCTACTCGCCTACGCTCAGGGGGAACGGTTCGACGAGCGCTCGCCGCGACCCAGCCACCACGCCATCGCGGCACCGGCGAGCAGCCAGCCGATCAGTTGCTCGGCCAGGGCGGCGAGCGTGAAATCGAGCGGGAAGCGGTACCAGTTCCAGTACGGGAGCATGCTGCTGAGCCAGGCAAACACGGCCGCCGCCGCGGCAATCGCCACGCGGCGACGGAAGCCCACCACGGCCAGCCCCATGACGAAGGCCAGCGCCAGCGACGCCAGCGTGTCGGATGCCCACTGCCGCCCGATCTGCGGGCCCATCTGCATCATGTCGGTGCCGCGCGGCTGGTACACCACCAAGGCGTACGGCGAGCGCACAGCCTTGATCGAATAGGCGCGCACCACGGCCGCGTCGCCCATCTGCTTGGGATCGAGCGAGGGCAGCAGGTACACGCCCGGTTGATCGCCCAGCCCTTCCTGCAGCCCGCTCAGCGCCGCGTTCTCGTTGAGCGGCTGGTGGATGCCGACACTGCCCAGCCCCAGCGCCATGTGCGCGGCCACGCCCCAGAGGAACATCACGATGCCGCCGATCAGACCCGCCACCAGTACGCGCATGGTTTATCCCTCCCCGGTTGGTTGAGCCAATCTAGGTCGGGAAAGCGCGTGCGGCAAGGGCGTACGCGGCAGGAGCCCGTTCGCGGGCGATGCTCTTGCGAATCCCGTATCCCGTATCCCGAACCCGAAAGAAAAGCATCGCCCGCGAGCGGGCTCCTACGGATTGCGGGCTTTTTCGCGGGCGGCACGCAGGGCCAGCAGTTTTTCGCGCAGTTGCAGTTCCAGGCCGCGTTCGACCGGTTCGTAGAACACCGTGCCGACGAGCGCGTCGGGCAGGCACTGCTGGTCCAGCGCGATGCCGCCTTCGGCGTCGTGGTCGTACTGGTAGCCCTTGCCGTAGCCGAGGCCCTTCATCAGTTTGGTGGGCGCGTTGCGCAAGTGCATCGGCACTTCCAGCGTGCCGCCCTTGCGTACCGCGTCGCGGGCCTTGTTGTAGGCCATGTAGGCGGCGTTGCTCTTGGGCGAGATGGCCAGCCAGATCGCCAGCTGGGCCAGGCCCAGTTCGCCTTCGGGGCTGCCCAGGCGCTCGTAGGTGTCCCACGCGTCCAGCGCCATGCGCCAGGCGCGCGGCTCGGCCAGGCCGACATCCTCCACCGCCATGCGGGTCATGCGGCGGGCGAGATACAGCGGATCGACGCCGCCATCGAGCATGCGGCACAGCCAGTACACGGCGGCGTCGGGGTCGGACGAGCGCACGGATTTGTGCAGCGCCGAGATCTGGTCGTAGAACTGCTCGCCCTGCTTGTCGAAGCGACGGGTGCGGTCAGCCAGCACCTGGCTCAGCGTGGCTTCGTCGATGGTGCGCTCGTGCGCCAGCTCGGCGGCGATTTCCAGCAGGGTCAGCGCGCGGCGCACGTCGCCATCGGCGGCCTGGGCGATCGAATCGAGCGATTCGTCGGACACCTGCAATTGCAGTTCGCCGAGGCCGCGCTCGCTGTCGGCCAGCGCGCGTTTCAGCGCGGCGATGATGTCGGCGGTGGAAACCGGCTCCAGCACATGCACGCGGCAGCGCGACAGCAGCGCGGAGTTAAGTTCGAACGAGGGGTTCTCGGTGGTGGCACCGATGAAGATGATCACGCCGCGCTCGATGTGCGGCAGGAACGCATCCTGCTGGGTCTTGTTGAAGCGGTGCACCTCGTCCACGAACAACACGGTGCGGCGGCCCTGCGCGAAGTTCACCTCGGCCTCGGCCAGCGCCTTGCGCACGTCCGGCAGGCCGGACAGCACGGCGGAGATCGCACGGAAATCCGCCTCGGCGTAACGCGCCACCAGCAGCGCCAGCGTGGTCTTGCCGCAGCCGGGCGGGCCCCACAGCACCATCGAATGGATCTTGCCGGCCTCCAGCGCGCGGCGCAGCGCCTGGTCCGGGCCGACCAGCCGCTGCTGCCCGACGATTTCGTCGAGGCTGCGCGGGCGCATGCGTTCGGCCAGGGGCTTGAGCGCGTCGGGCTCGGCGAACAGGCTGGAGCCGGCCGGGGCAACGGGAGGATTCATGCGCCGATGATAAAGCATGCACTCGCGGCGCCCGCCTGCCGAAACGCAGTGCATGCCGGTATCATGGCGTCGCCCGCGTTGTCTAGCCGATTCGACCGGGCGTGGCGGGGGACAACCAGAACGTGATCGTGCACGGAATCATTGACCACACCACGAAAACCGGACGCGCGCAGCCGCCCGGCGCCTTGCCGTGCCGGCATGGATGGCCGGGGTGAAGCGGCAGCCCTTGCGCTGCCCGTTGCTGGGCCTGCTGGGAGCGCTGCTGCTGTTGCTCCGGGCTGGCGCTGGCATGGCTGCTCCGGCCGATCCGTGGGCGCCGTTCGAGTCGCCATGGTTCGACAAGGTATCCAGTGCGGAAGGATTCCCGCCGGCCATCGTCACCGCGCTGGCGCAGGATCGCGAAGGCCTGCTGTGGGTGGGCACGATGGTCGGGCTGGCCCGCTATGACGGCTACCGCACCCAGTTGTTCGACGTCCGCGGCGAACCTGTCAAGGGCCTGCCCGACGCCTACGTGCGCTGCCTGCTGGCCCTGCCCGACGGCGGCATGCTGATCGGCACCAACGCCGGCGGCCTGGTGCGCTTCGATCCGGCGACCAACACCTTCCACGTCTATCCCGGCGGCCCGGACGGCATCTCCGACCGCAAGATTTTCGCCCTCGCCGACGACCACGCCGGCGGCGTGTGGGTGGCCACCGAACAGGGTCTGGACCATCTCGACCTGCGCAGCAACGCGATCCGCCACGTCGACACCGGCAGCGACACCGCGCCGCGCAACTTCAGCGTGATGCAGGACCGTGCGGGCAACCTGTGGCTGGGCAACAACGAGGGCCTGTTCGTGCGGCACGCAGGCAGCGATCGCTTCGAGCGCCCCGCGCCGCCCGGCGACGCCGTGGTGGCCACCGTGCTGGAGAACCAGATCTGGGCCATCGACGAGGACAGCGCCGGGCGCCTGTGGATCGGCAGCGGCCAGGCCGGCGCGGTGTACCGCGGCCCGCACGGAAACTGGCATCCGGTGCCGCAGTTCAGCGGCTATCGCAAGGGCGCCCAGCACGCCACCGTGCGCGACTTCCAAGAGGCCGCGCCGGGCACCATGTGGATCGCCACCGACGGCAGCGGCGTGCTGGCCTACCGCCCCGGCGACGCCTCGCTGCAGCGGATCGAGCACGATCCGGCGGTGCCCTCCTCGCTGCCCGGCGACGCCGTGCGCGCATTGCTGCACGACCGCGCCGGCAACCTGTGGGCGGCCACCGACCTGGGCCTGGCCCGCGCCTATCTGGGCGACCGCGGCGCGTTCTCGGTGCTGCCATCGCCGCTGGAATCGAACATGCTCAGCGACACCAGCGTGCGCGGCGTCTACGTGGACAGTCGCGGGCTGGTCTGGATCGGCCTGAGCGCCGGCCGCATCGACGTGATCGATCTGCGCGCCGGGCAGATGCGCCACCTGCGGCTCGGCGGCACGCAGACGCTGCGCGACGTGCAGTCCTTTGCCGAGGCGGCAGACGGCTCGATCTGGGTCGGCACCCAGGGCCTGGCGAAGGTGGACCCGCACACGTTCGAGATCAGCTCGTCGGTGCTGCCCGCACTGGAGAATACGCCGGTGCTGTGCCTGCGCATGGATGGCAACCGCCTGCTGATCGGCACCTACGACGGACTGTTCCGCTACGACACCGGCACCGGCGTGCTGGACCACATCCGGCACGACCCGGACGACCCGACCAGCCTGGTCAGCAACACGGTGCGGCAGATCCTCAAGGTCGGCGACGAATGGTGGTACAGCACCTCGCGCGGCATCAGCATCGCCCCCGACAGCGGCGCCAGCCGCGGCTTCCGCACGCTCACCCATCGCGAGGGCGATCCGGCCAGCCTGCCCGGCGATTCGGTGAGCGCGGCAACGCCCGGCCCGCGAGGGCACCTGTGGGTGAGCACCTCCGGCGGGCTGGCCGAAAGCATCGGCAAGAACCCCTGGCGCTTTTCCAGCATCGGCGTCGCCGAAGGCCTGCTCAGCGACAAGGTCACCAGCGCGCTCAGCGATGGCCTGGGCCACATCTGGGCCAGCACCTCCAGCGGCGTCGCGCGCGTCGATGCCGGCAGCCACGCGGTGCGCAACCTGAGCTCGCGCGACGGCCTGCACATCCGCAGCTACCACTATGCCGACGCCGCCGCCCACGCGCCCGACGGTTCGCTGCTGTTCGGTGGCCTGGGTGGCCTGACGGTGATCCGCCCGGCCATCCAGATCGACGACAACGACGACGCCCCGCTGGCGATCACCCACGCGGTGCTCGGCGCGGTGGCGCTGCCGTTCGGCAAGCTGCCGCATGACGGCGACACGATCACGCTGGACCAGCGCAACCGCAACCTGCGCGTGGACTTTTCCCTGCTGGATTACCGCTCCCCCGGCGAAACCTCGTACAGCTATCGCATGACCGGCCTGGACGACGGCTGGGTCGACATCCCGGCCGGCGCCAAACCCGGCGCGAACTACACCAACCTCGCGCACGGCGACTACGTGCTGTATCTGCGCGCCAGCACGCAGGGCATGTACCCGCGCACGGTCGAAAGCCGCCTGCTCGTGAAGGTCGCCCCCCGCTGGTACGAGACCTGGTACAGCAAGCTGGCCGCGGTCGCGCTGCTGATCGGCCTGGTGGTGCTGCTGGTGCATCTGCGCACGCTCTACCTGCGCCGGCAGGCGCTGCAGCTGCAGCGACAGATCAACGAGCACACGCGCGACCTGCGCGCCGCCAACCGGCGCCTGGACGAGCTGGCCAGCACCGACGGGCTCACCGGCATCTACAACCGGCGCCGCTTCCTGGAGCTGGCCCAGGCGGAATGCGAACGGTCGCGCGAGCAATCCATCTGCATCGCGCTGTTCGACCTGGACCGCTTCAAGCAGGTCAACGACATCCATGGCCACCTCGCCGGCGACGCCGTGATCCGCGGCGCGGTGGCGGTGATCCAGCGCCATTGCCGGCAGGGTGACCTGCTCGGACGCTACGGCGGCGAGGAGTTCGTGCTGTGCCTGCCCGACACCAGCGTGGCGCAGGCCAGCGAGATCGCCGAGCGCATCTGCGCGGCCATGGCCGGCACGGCCGTCAGCTATCAGGATCGGCCGATCCAGGTCACGGTGAGCATCGGCGTCACCGCGCTGCGTCAGGGTGAATCCATCGAGCAGTGGCTGTCGCGCGCGGACAAGGCGCTGTACGAGGCCAAGCGCAACGGCCGCAACCGCTACGCGGTAGCCAGCTGACATCCCCGCTCAATCGGCGCCCGCGGTGCCCCGACTCAAGGTGTATTGCCGGTAGATGCCGTAGCCCATGCCGCACAGGCCGGTCAGCGCGGCCGGCACCAGCAGCGCGCGTTCGCCCATGGAGCGGAACAACAGTGCGCCGGCCGTGCCGCCCAGGGTGAAACAGGTCACCACCAGCAGGCACACGCCCACGCGCAGCGCATCCACCGGCAGGCCGCGCATCCGCTGGCCGATGTAGATTCCCAGGTCGGTGAACATGCCGGAGACGTGGGTGGTGCGGAACACCATGCCGCTGTACGTGCTGGCCATGCCGTTCTGCAAACCGATGCCGATCGAGGCCAGGTAGATGCCGGCCGAATCATTGGCATGCAGCAGCGGCACTGCCGCAAACAGCAGCAGCGACTCCAGCACCAGCGCCACGCCGTAGCGGCGGCCGAGTTTAAGCGTCTGCTGCTGCACGATCAATCCGCTGAGCAGCGCACCGAACACGAACGCCGCCACCGACAGGCCCCAATGCACCGCTTCGGGCCCGTCCGCCAGGCCCAGCGATGCACCGAGCAAGGTGGTCGATCCGGTCAGGTTGGTGATTGCCTGGTGGCGAAAGCCCAGGTAACCGGCCGCGTTGACGATGCCGGCGATGAACGCCAGCACGCCGCCACCGATCCACGCCCAGCGCGGCAACTGCCGCAGTACGGCCATCGCCGGCTCAGTCCCGGATCGGCTGGATGCTGATCTGCGGCACGTCGCCGATCACGTCGGCGCCCTCCGGCGGCACGAAGTTGAACGTGCCCGGCGGCAGCACCGGGTTGCGCTGCCACTGCGAGAAACGGATCTCGGTGGTCGCGCCGAGCTGGTCGCGGAAGGTCATCCGGGCCAGGCCGTTCGCGTCGAAGCCGAGGTCGACCCAGGCGAACTGCGCGTCCTTGCTGGTGGAGGTCAGCCGCAACCAGGCGAGCCCGTCCTTTTCGCCGCGTTCGCTGGCGTTGAACTCCTTGTCCAGCTGCTTGAGGTCCGTCAGCACGGTCAAGGGACTGTGCGCCTCCTCGGTGCTCTGCCTGCGCACGGTGACCTGCTCCAGCTCCGGGTCGTACATCCAGACCCGGCCGCCGTCGGCGACGATGGTCTGCTTGTACGGCGTGGTGGTGTCCCAGCGGAACTCCCGCGGCGCCTCCAGGGCCAGCGTGCCGGAACTGGTCTTGCTGCCCTGGCCGTTGACGTTGGTCAGCGTCTGGCTGAAATGCCCGGTCAGCGAATGCAGGCCGGTGGCGAATGCATCCAGCCGCGCCCGCGCCGGGCCGGTGGCCGCCTGAGTTGCTACCGAAAACATCAGCAGCAGGATGGACATGGGCAAGGCAAACATGAGGCGTTTCATCGGATTCCCGAAAGATGGCGATGGACGAATTGTGGACAGTACCGGCTTAACCGATCGATAGGGCGAACATAGCCGCTCGCGACTTTGGAGCGCACCTATGCGCGATGCTTTTGGCGAGATGCGGGATGCAAAAAAGCATTGCGCACAGGGTGCGCCTGTATGAGGAA
>MKTU01000052.1 GCA_001898415.1 Rhodanobacter sp. 67-28
AGTTCCTGCTGAATCACCGCAAGCTCCTCGGCCTCGCCCTGCTGCTGATGCTGGCGCAGGCGGCCTGCGCGCAGCCGCCCACGGTGCAGTTGCAGGAGCTGACCTGGACCGAGCTGCGCGCGCGCATCGAGACCGGCAGCACCACCGTCATCATCCCGATCGGCGGTACCGAGCAGAGCGGGCCGTATATCGCGCTGGGCAAGCACAACGCGCGCGCCGCGGCGCTGGCCGAGCGGATCGCGCGCGCCTTGGGCAACGCGCTGGTGGCGCCGGTGGTCGCCTACGTGCCCGAGGGCAACATCGCGCCGCCGAGCGGGCACATGCATTTTCCCGGCACCATCACGGTGCCCGATGCCGCGTTCGAGCAGATGCTGGCGTCGGCGGCCGAAAGCCTGGCGGCGCACGGCTTTCGCCACGTCGTGCTGCTCGGCGACCACGGCGGCTACCAGTGCGACCTGCGCCGCGTGGTGGACCGGCTCAACAAGCACTGGGCCGGTTCGCCCAAGCACGCGTTCGCGCCGCCGGAATACTACGCCGCCAGTTCCACCGGCTACGCCGCGCTGCTGCGCCGGCGCGGTTACCGCGACGACGAGATCGGCACCCACGCGGCGCTCGCCGACACCTCGCTTCAGCTGGCAGTCGCACCGTCGATGGTGCGCGCCGATACACTGCGCCACGCGAGCGCGCCGGGCGCGGCCGACGGCGTCTACGGCGGCGACCCGCGTCGCGCCACCGCCGCGCTGGGCCAGCTCGGCGTGGACCTGATCGTGGCGCAGACGGTCGAGGCGATCCGCAAGGACGTCGCCGGACACTGACCTGCCCGCACCCCCCAACCGACATTCGTGGACCGGACATGCTGCCGAGGACCTTCACCATCAACGCGCACACCTCTCACCCGCACCGCCGCCCCGCCGGCTTCGCCCTGCTCGCCTGGCTCGCCAGCGGCGCGGCATTCGCCGGCGGCGTGCAGACCGTCGCCGGCATGCCGCCGGTGACCAACCCGGCCAACCTCTATGGCGATGCCGGCGTCAACATGCTCAGCCCCGCGGTGGCCGGCGCGCTGGCGCGCATCTACGTGCCCAACCTGCGCTCGGACAGCGTCAGCGTGATCGACCCGGTGACGTTCAAGGTGGTCGACACCTTCAAGGTGGGCCGCAGCCCGCAGCACGTGGTGCCGGCCTACGACCTGCGCACGCTGTGGGTCACCAACAACGCCGAGGACCGCCCCGACGGCAGCCTCACCCCGATCGACCCGACCACCGGCAAGCCCGGCCAGGCGGTGGCGGTCGACGACCCGTACAACATGTACTTCAGCCCGGACGGCAAGCACGCCATCGTGGTTGCCGAGGAAGACGCCCGGCTCGATTTCCGCGACCCGCACACCATGGCGCTGCAGTTCCGCCTGCCGGTGCCCGGCTGCAAGGGCATCAACCACGCCGACTTTTCCATCGACGGGCGCTACGCGATCTTCACCTGCGAGTTCGGCGGCAAGCTGGCCAAGATCGACATGGCCGCGCACAAGGTGCTCGGCTACCTGCCGCTGAAACACCGCGGCATGCCGCAGGACATCCGCGTCTCGCCCGACGGCAAGGTGTTCTACGTCGCCGACATGATGGCCGACGGCGTCTACCTGATCGACGGCGACAGCTTCACCAAGATCGGCTTCATCGCCACCGGCATCGGCACCCACGGCCTCTACCCCAGCCGCGACGGCACGCGCCTGTACGTGGCCAACCGCGGCACGCACAAGATCCACGGCCCGCGCAAGGGCAAGGGCAGCGTCTCGGTGATCGACTTCGCCACCCGCCAGGTCGTCGCCACCTGGCCGATCCCCCACGGCGGCAGCCCCGACATGGGCAACGTCAGCGCCGACGGCCGCATGCTGTGGCTCTCCGGCCGCTTCGACGACGTCGTCTACGCCATCGACACCACCACCGGCAAGGTGCGCAAGATCAAGGTCGGCATGGAGCCGCATGGCCTCACCGTGTGGCCGCAGCCGGGGCGGTATTCGTTGGGGCATACGGGGATCATGCGGTAGGGTGCTCCTTGCTCGTCATTCCAGCGAACGCTGGAATCCAGCGTCTTCAACCATGTGCCGAGGCACTGGATTCCGGCTTCCGCCGGGATGACGTCGCAGTTTAACTGCTTGCAGAACGGACGATCGTCCGATTTCGGCCAGATGCAGTCATTGAGGTTGCTCCCTCCTCGGAATTCAAGAGAGTTGCTCAGAACAAAGCGTTACTCCGAGGAGTCGATTGGCTCACCATCGAGACTGCGGTGCTCAAAGCGCCAGCGCCGGAAGGTTCTCGCCGCCCGTAAGCTGAATACTTCTTCCGACAGCACGTCGCAATAGGTCAGCTCGATCCAACGCCATTGACCATTTGGCTTGCAGCGTTGGGCGAACAAGGCTTCAAGGCGCTCCCCGGCTTGCTCGGCAGCAGCAGCATTATCAGCGCTGTCGGTGTCGTACACGAGATTTATGCCAAGCGCATAAGGCTCATCTGGGTTGCCCCGCTCACTATCGTCGTCGAAATCGAAATAGATTCCCGTCAAATGTGCTGAATGGCGCTTGCCAAGATCCTCGAAGCGGCTACCCACACCGCTTTCCTTGAGCCAGTTGATAAAGGCATCGGGAAACTCACAGCGAGCATAACGCTGTGCCAGCCACCGACGCAGCAGCGCACGCTGCTCGCCCGTATATCGCCGTTCCCCCCAAGGCTCGTATCGGAGAAGATCAACCTTAGATATCTTGCTCCGCTCGGAAATACCGTAGCGCACCCACTCGGTGACGAGCTGGCCCTCTGCTCCAAGATGTAGCCTGCGGATTGAATGGCCGTTCTGGGCCGTCGCTTCATCGTGCCGAACAACCACACCGATCAGGAGTTCTACTTCGGGCTCGATGTTTGCTGTGCTCGCGATATCGCAGCTGTGGCTGATGATCAGGGCTCGGTGTGTGTCGCGCTGTTCGGGGTCAATAACCCCAAGAGAAACGGCGTCGACTGGCGCGAGCAGATCTCCTTGACGCCAAGCCGTAGGCATCGTCGGTAACTCTCTCAGCCGAGCGCATCGAGGTCAGCAGAGCCCCGACCACCGCTTCGGCCATCCAGCCGGTGCACCAAGCGTTCGCGTTGCCCAGCTTCTCGTTTAAGGACCTCTGCTAGTTGACTGATCGCCTGATCGACATCCTCGCCTCCCGCTAACTTTTGCAACAACGTGGTGCGACCCTTGATAGCGCGGTGGGCGACTCGGCCTACTTGCGACTTCAGCAGATGCAAGTGCGGGGCAAGCGCATTGACGATCGCACGTAGTCGCTCAGCATTCTCGGGACTGATCGGATTACCGTTCTGCCAGCTATAAATAGTAGGTCGCGAGACTCTGAACAACTGAGCGGTTTCAGCCACACTAAGGCGGAGTGCGCTACGGATCGCCTTTAGCTCAATGGCAAGACCTTCACAATGTTTCACCGCTGCTCGTAAGTCGCGCGCAGGCGGCGATGCCGAGCCGGTGCCGAAATACTTAGGGATCTGTTCGGCACTGACATGACCACCCGTGCCCGCTAAAACGCTGATCAGCGTCATCGCGACCGCGCTTTGCCACAGGCCGTTGCGGCGGGGCTGGACAGGCTGCCATGAAGGAAGTGTGTACGTCATGGTCATTCCCATATCTTAAGTGCGTACGGCGTTACCAGAGCCTTGAAGCTGGAGGAAAGGGCCGACTTCAATTCGGTCAGCTTTTCTTTCGCCACGTGGACGCTGAAATCTACACGGTCCGCATCAGCACTGTCGCAGTCCAGCATCACCGTTTCCCTTTGGTACTCTGAAAATCGCTTGGCCAGCCTGAGACGGAGCGGCATTAGGTCCGGTGGGGCTGCGACACCGTGGGGTACACGTGCTGTGCGCACAAGCAGCGACCGGGAGCCGCACTTGAATAACGACTCACTCAGAGTGTGCTGATGCTCAAGACCTTCATCGCTCAGACCAATGAAGCCCAGCGCTTGCGGCGCCAAATATTGCTCCAAGGTCTCGCCCTCCAAGGGCTGCACTGCATCGAGCATCCGCATGCCCAGTCGATCGCAGTACTCGATAGTACGATGGCAATCTATGATTTTCAGTGCATGCAAAAAGGCATCCGAGAACTCCTCGAACACCGGATAGTCGGTTAACTCGTAGGTCAAAGCAGCAGGATCGAGTAGGAATGCGGCCGTCTGCGTTTTGTTGCGATATATGAAGCGAGTGATAGCTTGCTCGCGTACCTCCATACCCTCCCCGCTGGGCACGACCTCCAGCGATTGCACCTTCGTTTGCGCGTAGTCAGGAAAACCAGCTTCGCGGAACGCTTCTTGGAGGGCCGGCAGAAACGGTTCCATGACCAGTACCGGATTGAAGCGCATCTGAGCCAGTGTGAAGCAAACTGGAGCCTTGCTTAGTCTTGTGCCCATCGCTCCCACCCCTTGCTTTAGCGGCCCACTTTACACTCTACTTGACAGTCTAGACAACCAAAATCTAGGGGAGTTCACGGCGAACTGAACCCCGCTTCGCCTAGGTCAACCGCAAAGGGCCCGGAAACCGGAAACTGGAAACCGGGACGAGGAAGTTAAATAAGGAAGGAAGCGGCCGGCGCGCCGCTCCCGCTTTGCTTTGGCTCTTCTGAAAAGTGCGGGCCACGATGGCCCGCTGCTCTACCCGGGCCCCTGTGCGGCGGTGAGTCGGGGACGACAGGCCGCGCAGCGGGCGTTGCCAAGGATGGCAACGCCTTTTCGCGCGGGCAGGATGCCCGCTCGAAAAGCCCGGCCCCGGCTCACGGACTTGCCGGGCAGGATGCCCGGCAAGCGCCAAGCGGGGTGCTCTTTCTCTTTGGTTACTTTCTCTTTGAGCACGCAAAGAGAAAGTGACTCGGTCGCCGAAGGCGATCGACCGCTCTTGCCTTTGATGTCCTGGATCGAAGGAAACACGCGGGTACGAGCGCGTTGATCGTGAGGATTTGATGGGCACGAGTGACGCGCGGGAAAGCCGGCGGGCAGTGCCCGCCCTACGTCCACCTTCCGGATCATGCGCCGGACTTCGGCGCGAACGGCACACTCAAGGCAACAGCACGGACACCGTAACGATCAGCAACAACGCCAACGGATACAAACTGGAACGATCAAACAGTCGCGCCGCAGCGCGGCCATCGCGGGTCACCGCCAGCCGCACCGCCGGCACCACCAGCAGCACCACACCAGCCAGCAACACGGCGAGCTGGAATGGCCAGCCGAGCATCAGTGGCGAGAGCTGCGCCAGCAGCAGGCTGCCGGACACGGTGAGGGCGAGCAGCGCGAGCACCAGCCAGCCGGCGGTGCGCAGGCCGAACACCAGCGGGATGGTGCGCGCGCCGATGGCGCGATCCTCCTCGATGTCGTTCCAGTCGGCGGGGATGTTCTGCCCGCCCACTTCCCACAGCATCAGCCAGCCCAGCATCAGCGCCAGCCCCGCCAACGAAGGCGTCGGCACCACGGCGAATACGGCGGCGACGGGGCCGGCGGATTTCACCAGGCCGCTGACCACGGTGCGCCACCAGGTGACCTTGAGCAGTTTCACGTAGGCCAGTTCCAGCAGCGCCGCGGCGATGAGGATGGCGAGGATCCACGGGTTGAGCAGCCAGATGCCGAGCACGGCCAGCGCGAACCACAGGCCGAACCAGGCCAGCGCGCCTTTCATGCTGATCAGGTTCTGTGCCAGCGGGTAGCGCATCGTGGAGGCCTCCACCGCGTAGCCGGGGGTGAGCCCGCGCGCCACCTTCTGGCGGTCGTCACGGACGCCGGCCAGGTCGTTCAGCGCGTAGATCGCGGTGTAGCCGGCCAGTGCGGTGCCCAGGCAGAGCGCCAGCACCGGCCAGGCGGGGAAATGGCCGAGCCACAGCAGGGCGACGAAGCCGGGCATGGCGATGTCGAGCACGCCATGCAGCGAGCGCGAGAGGGCGAGGAAGCGGCGCATGTGTTCAACCCCGCTTCGTGAAGCTGGCCATGTAGTTGATGTCCTCGCGCCCCGGCGCCACGCGGAAGCTGCGCTTGAGCGGGTGGTACATGAGGCTCGCCACGGCGTTGAACTGCAGCCCCGCTGCGCTTGCCCACGCGCGCATCTCGGTCGGGCGGATCAGCTTGCGGTAGCTGTGCGTGCCGCGCGGCAGCAGGCCGAGGATGTACTCGCCGGCCACGATGGCGAAGGCGAAGGCCTTGAAGTTGCGGTTGATGGTGGAGAAGAACGCCACGCCGCCGGGCTTGAGCAATCGTGCGCAGGCGGCGATCACGCGCGCCGGCTCGGGCACGTGTTCGAGCATCTCCATGCAGGTCACCGCGTCGAACGTGCCGGCTTCCTCGCGCGCCAGTGTTTCCACGTCGATCTCGCGGTAGTCGATGGCCAGTGCGCCGCGCTCGGCATGCTGGCGCGCGACCTTGAGCGACAGCGTGGACAGGTCGATGCCGGTGACCCGCGCGCCGTGTTTCGCCAGCGCCTCGGCGAGGATGCCGCCGCCGCAGCCCACGTCCACGACGCGCGGCGCGGTGCCGGTCAGCCGATCGGTGATGAAGCGCAGGCGCAGGCCGTTGATGGCGTGCAACTGGCCCATCTTGCCGTGCGGGTCCCACCACAGTTGGGCGATGCGGTCGAAGTGGGCGATCTCCGCGGCGTCAACATTCGGCGAGTCGGTCATGGGCGGGTGCGATCCAGGATTGCAGGGTGGCGATGGCGGCGTCGAGTTCGCCGCGGCGGATGTCGTTGGCGAACACGCCGGCACCGACGGCGATCGGCAGCGGCACGCGCTGGGCGCCGTTGCGGTGCTCGACGCGATCGAGCAGCGATTGCCACATCAGCGCGCCGTCGAGCAGTTCCAGCGGCGGCGCGAGGCCGAGCCGGCCGACCAGGGCGAGGATGCGCGCGGCGGCGGCATCGGCGAGCAGGCCGCGATGGTGGGCGATGGCGACGGAGACCAGGATGTCCAGCAGCACCGCCTCGCCATGCAGCAGGCGATCCTCGTGGCGCGTTTCCAGGCCGTAGCTGAAGCTGTGGCCGAAGTCGACCACGCGTGCCAACTCGTCCTCGAACAGGTTGGGCGCCAGCTCCTGCAGCATGTCGTCGATGGCGCGGTCGAGGATGGCGCCGCCGTGCTCGCCCTGGAACGCGCCGGCCACGCTGGCGGCGCCGTGGCGTTCCAGTTGCGCGAACAGCGCCGCATCCTTGATCACGGCGAGCTTGATGATCTCGCACACGCCGTTGTGCAGGTGGCGGCGCGGCAGCGTGCGCAGCAAGCTGCGATCCAGCAGCACGCGGCGCGGCGGCTCGAAGCTGCCGAGGCGGTTCTTGCGGCCGTTGAAGTTGATCCCGGTCTTGATCCCCACCGCCGCATCCACGTAGCCCATCAAGGTGGTGGGCACCTTGATGTGCGGCACGCCGCGGCGGTAGCTGGAGGCCACGAAGCCGACCACGTCGGTGAGCACGCCGCCGCCGATGGCGAGGATCGGCTCGTCGCGGCGGTGGATGGGGAACTCGTCCAGCGCGCGCAGCAGGTGCTGCCACGCCTCCATCGTCTTGCCGCCCTCGCCGCCGGGCAGCGCGACGATGCGCGCGGTCACGCCGTGCTGCGCAAAGTAGGCGGCGAGGCGCACGCCGTGGTGACGCAGCACCACCTCGTCCACCACCACGAAGCGGCGGCCGCCGGCGTGGCGGCCGTCGGCCAGCAAGGCGTCGCAGGCCGGATCGAACACGTCCGCGACGTTGCACAGCTCGTACTCGACGCGACGCGTCTCGCTGACCCGCCAACGCGTGACCGCCGCGTTCACGCGACCTCCCGCCATGCCGCGCGTTGCGCCAGCACCTCGCGCGCCACCGCCTGCGCGGCGGCCAGGTCGTGGTGGCGCCAGTAGCCGCATTGCTCGATGCGCGCGTAGGGCACGGCGGTGGCGCCGAGCACGCCGTAGAGCACGGTTTCCAGGGTCCGCTCGATCACCTCGCGGCGGCCCTCGTTCAACAGCGTGAGGTAGAAACCGGTCCGGCAGCCCATCACGCCCACGCCGATGAAGTGCCCCGGCAGCAGGCGGCCGAAACCCTCCAGCAGGAAGTGCTCCAGCGAATGCGCCTCGACCGTGCTCAGGCAGGCGTCGGCATTGGGCAGGCGCCAGCGCAGGTCGATGGTGCAGACCACGTCGCCGCCCGCCCCCGCGTGCACGCCGCGCAACTTCACGCTGGGTGCCTTCAACCGGCGGTGGTCCAGCTCGCCGACGGTGTCGGCGGCCCAGCCCCAGGCGTCGAGGTCGATCCGCATCGATCAGCCCTGCGCGATGGCGGCGAGGTGGCGATGGCTGGCCTGCAACGCCTCCTGCCACGCATCCACGTGGTGATAAAGCTCGACCGAACCGAAGCCATGGAAGCCGTGCGCGTTCAGCGCGGCGAAGCTGGCCGCCAGATCCAGCGTGCCCTCGCCGGGGATCTCGTGGAAATGCACGACGCCGGTGCGCGTGTTGGCGACCATGACGTCCACCAGCGCGGGGCCGCGCGCGCCGCGCAACCAGGCGAGGATCGGGTGGGCGCGCTCCAGCGCGTCGAAGCTGATGCCGGGCACCGAGATCAGGTAGGTGAAGATCTCGTCGTCCAGCGGCGAGGTGCCGGCGTACAGGCTGCCGTAATCCACCCAGCGTGCCGCTGGCGCGAGACCGGCACGCGCCAGCAGGGCATCGATGCGCCGCTGCCGCGCGGCATCCGGCGCGCGATCGGCGAAGTACAGGGGGTGACTGCCATCCAGCAAGAGGTAGTCGGCGCCGTCGGGGAAATACACCAGCGTGCTGGCGTGGTCGAGGTTGACGGCGAGCGCGTCGCTGTCTTCCGCGATCTTCAGGTTCCAGCCCGCGCGTGCATCGGAGATGTGCAGGTAACGCGCCTGCGGCGCGGCCTGCGCCAGCGCGGCGAGGTAGTCCGGCTCGGAGCAGTAGGCATGGCAGAGGTCGATGTGCAGCGCGAAGCGCGGCGAACCGACCGCGGCGATCAGCGCCTGGCCCTGCGCCAGCGTCTCGATCGCCATGCCGGGCTCGGGTTCGATCAGCAGGGTGATGTCCTCGTCGTCGCGGATCTCGCCCAGACACTCGCGGATGGACTCGGCCAGCACGTCGAGCGGGTCCACCTGCGGCTGGCGCACATGCTCTTCGCGCACGAAGCCGCTGCCGCAGGTGACCAGGTTCGTGCCCAGCTGTCGCGCCACGCGAATGCCGCGCTTGACCAGGTCGATGCGCCGCTTGCGCCCGGCCGTGTCCAGCGACATCAGCGAAGGTTCGTGCGGCCGCGAGGGCGTGAAGAAGTGCGAGGCGGTGGCCACGCAGGCCGGCGCGATGCCGGCGCGCGCCAGTCGATGCTTCACTGCACCGAGATCGTCGTCGCCGAGGTCGAACGGATTGAAGTGGTCGCGATGAAAGGCGATCTCCATCCCCGCATAGCCCGCGCGCGCCACCGCGTCGATGGCATCGAGGAAGGGCAAACGGGTGAGTCCGAAGCTGCTGTACGCGAGATCGATCATGCGCCGTGCCGGAGCGTGAGCCCGGTGTGGACAAAGTGGCGCAAGCGTGTCGGCGCGGTGGCCGGGTCGCCTTGATTCAGGTCAACGAAAGCGGCAACGGGAAGCGGGCGCGACAAAACGCGTCGATGCCGGCGACCGCCATCGTGCGCCGCGTTCGCCGGATTTGTCCTTCACCACCACCCTCGGCCGTGGCGCGAGGCGGCCTCGCGATCCGCCGCGGATCGCGCTGGACCGATACCGGGCGGCTCATCGGATGAACCGCACCGAGCCCACGCAGACGCTCACGACCTGCATCGCCGGCACCGGCTGCAACGGGACGAGCGTGATGCTCACCCTTCCTCCCGCCTCCAGTTTGCCCCCGGTCGCGACGATGAACGTGCCGGGGTTGTCCGGCGGAAACAAGCTGAAGCTTCCGAGGTAGCCGGCCTTGCCATCGCGGGCGTGGAAACGCACCACGAAGGAAATCGGTATCCGCTGCGGATTGACCACCCCGGCGACCACCACCCGGACGAACGCCTGCTCCGACGCGGCGACGGAAGCGGCCTCGACAGGCTGTTCCAGCGTCGGCGCCGCCAGGCTCAACCGGTGCCCGGAGCCCGCGCAACTGGCATGCTCGTGGCCACCGGCGGCCACGCCGGCGCAGGCGGCATGCAGGCACAGTGTCACCAGCAGCAGTTGCATGCGCTGCCGTATCCGATGGCCGGTGCGCCCGGGAAAGCTCATCCGTCGCTGGCCCTCACGTGTACCGGCGCGATGAGGAAACCGACGTTCTTCAGCATCAGCGGCATCGCCGGTTGCCGGAACTTGCCCTCGGCCGGCACGGCCACGATCTGCACCGCCAGCGGCTGGTCGGTTCGCACCACGCCGTTCCGGTGCAGCCGCTTCAGCGTCTGCGTCACATCGATGATGAAGTCGGTCTTGTGATGATGCGACGGGTGATCACCGGAATCGTCGGACGTGGCCTGCGGCCCGAAAAAAGCGTAGCTGCCGGCGTAGTGGATGTCGCTGGTCGGTGTCTGCGCATTGGCATCCGGCAGGTTGATGAACACGCGCACGAAGAAGTCGTTGGCTTGCGGCTGCTGCGCGTAGTCCACGTTCAAGAACACGCGTTCCCGGCGCGCGTCGGACTCCAGCAGTGCCGCAAGGTCCGCGGTCGTCAGGCGGGCCTGCCGTGACACCGGGCGGTCCAGGCGAAGCGTTACGTTTGCGGCGATCGGCACGCGTCGCCTGATGTCGAATCGCACCGGCGCACCCTTGCGGATGCGTGCCTCGATCAGCTTGGCCTGCTGCGCGCTCAGCCTGAGCATGTCCAGCGGCGTGGCAAAGTCCCCGACCCTGCTGCTTTCGTAGCGGTAGCTGAGCAGCGGCAGCAGCGGCGTGACACCCGCGCTGATGCTGACGGGGTTTCCGTTGCCATCGACGAAATGATTCCACGTGGTGTTGATCCAGGTCGGATCGCTCGGGTTGTCGTTGTGCAGTTCGATGTTCCACTTGGCCCAGCAGTAATCGACCATGCAGTGATGCGCCCAGAAAATCGGGTCCTGCGGCGAGCCACCCGTACCCATGTCCATGCCGATGATGACGTGTGCCGTGTTGTGCGGCGTGCCTTCGAGCTGCGAGCTGAAGGTGATGAAGTTCGCATCCGAGAGAATGGTGGTCATGGTCGGATCGTTGAACGCGGCATTCGACCCGACGGTGGTGTTGCTGCGCGGATGGTCGAGGGCGCTGCCGGCGGCCGTGAACGCCGGATGCATCGCGGGGTACCGGTTCCAGTTCCAGTAGGGCAGGCCGAAGCTCTTCTCCCCGGTCAGTTGCTGGCAGATGCGTTCGAAATACAGCAGATAGGCGCGGTGCCAGGAGAAGAAATGCACGGTGCCGTGCTGGCACAGGTTGAAGCCGCCGCTGACCGTTCCGTGCAGGGCGGCCTGCGCATTCCAGCTGCGCGGGTCGGAATCCGGCAGCGCACGCATCTTGATGACGGCCTCCCGATAGACGTCCAGCGCGTGCTGGACTTCCGGCGAGCCGGTGCGCAGGTAACGGCGCACGGGCCGGTTCTGGATGTCCTTGATGAGTTGCTCGCAGCCGCCGAACATCGCCGAGGTGACCAGGCCCAGGCTCACGAGGCCCAGGCCCTTCACGAACACGCGCCGATTCATGTCGCTTGGTTGATCCAGGTAGTTCATCCCGGTGCCCTCCCAGCTCGTTGGATAAATGCCCTCGAAAGGCGCACGTTGCGGAGACGACGATGTACCCCTCAGCGCAGCCAGAACCACAGGCCGCTGGCGATGGCCACGGCAGCGGCAATGGCAAGCACCCCGACGGTGAAGTTGAGCGTCGAGCTCACGTTGCAGCCGGGCGTTCCCTTTGCCGCATCCCCGCGTTCCGATGTGCTCATGTCCGTCGACCCCGCTCAGAAGTACACACAATGCTTGCTCCACCTCACCAGCGCGATTTGCACGTTGGTGAGCACCGGGTTGGCGACCGGCGTCACCGGGTTCATCAGGTTGGCCGTGTCGCTGTCGTGCGGCAGCCAGCAGGCGTGACCCATCTCGTGGGCAGCCACGAACGCCTGGTCGGTCGGCTTGGCCTCGATGACCACGTAATTGTGAGTCGAGGCGAAGCTGCAGCCGTTGGTTCCGCTCGGGGTGACGTCCCGCACGATGAACACGATGATCTCCGCGCCCAGTCCGATCAGCCTGCGGAAGCTGTCCTTCGGCTTGCAGGTGGCGGAGGCGAACTCGAAATACGAGCCACCGACCCACCAGTCGCTGAAAAAGCCGCCGCCGTCGCAGCCAACTACCAATCCGTCGTCGGGAGCCGCGACATCGGTGTGGCAGATGCCGGTGAAGATCATCCGGATGTTGCACAGACGATCGTAGAGATCGATGGCGGCGTCGACCTGGCGCTGGATATCGGCGTCGGTGACGATGGGGCGGCCATTCACCGACGGCACCACCACGCCGAAGTACATCTTCTTGCGCAGGCGGATGCCCAGCAGCGAGCCGAGGAAGTCGAACAAGCCGACCAAGCGCCAGATCACTTCGGTCACCCAGTTGATGATGGTGCGCAGAATGCCGCCGAGGATCGGGATGCTGAGAACCATCTCGACGAGGAAGCCGATCGCGTCGAGCACGACGTTGACCATCTCGCACACCACGCGCGTAACCCACTTGCCGACGGTGACGACCACGAAGGTGACGACCTTCACCAGTACCCAGGTCATCCAGCACAGCCACTTGTTGCAGCACAGGCACCACCAGTTGCAGTCCTGCTCCTCGCAGACTTTCTGCAACTGGTTCACCCAGGTCTCGATGGGTTTCTCGACCTGTTCCTCGACCCAGTCCTGGACTTCCTTGCATACCCGCCCCATGGTCACGACTCCGTTGGCAAGGGAAACCGCACCGCGCGACGCGGCCGTCGCGCCAGGCAGCGATCCAGGCGACGCAGCAGCAGGGACAGACGCAAGCGGTTGCCGACAATGCCGGCCAGCTTGCCGAGAACGGCCGCCGCCACCAGTACGCCGATGCCCCGCAGCAGCGCCCCCGCGCTCACGCCCAAGCCGCCGGCAATCCACCACGCCAGCTGCACCACGAAACAGCCCGACACTGCCAACGCCGCAACCGCGCATCCGCACGCCCGGTGCAGGCGGTTCACGCGCGTCTGCAGAGCCGCCGTGGCGCTGCGGAACATCGGTGGGGAAAGGATGATGCGGGTGGCAGGCGAGATCGCGAATGGCAGCCACAACGTGTGGCGCAGCTGCGCCAGCGACGAGCGCGAGTCGATGCACCAGGAGTTCGGGCGAGCAGGTGCGGTCGGCCCCGTGCGTGCCAGCCGTCCCTCGGCGCGGGGCGGGGCAGTTGGCCTGGCCCTACGCTGCCACCACGCGACGGGCTCGGTTCGCGGCACCGGTTGTTGCGCCGTCTCGCGTTCCCTGTTCGCAGCGTTCCTCTCGCGCACGTGCTGCCCCTCCCGCCCGCGATGCCGGTTGCCGGCACCGCCCTGTTCGGCGTGAGCAAGTCACGTGCCATCCCGGCGGGCACGCCGCAGCCCGCCCTGTATCGGCTTCCACGCGCGTCCCCGCCTTGACGAATGGGGCAGCGCCGACCCGCTTTCACTCCGCTGGCGGGTCATGCGCTACCCGGCGCCCGGCTCAATCCACCGGCGTATGCCGCGAGCGGCTGACCTCGACAGGCGCCACCGCGCTGGCCTTGTTCGACCACGACTGGCGGACGTAGCTGACCACGGCGGCCACGTCCTCGTCGCTCAGTTGCTGCGCGAATGGCGGCATCGAGTACGGCCGCGGATTGGCCGCGGTGGCCGGCGCGAAGCCACCCAGCAGCACGCTGCGGATCGCATTGATGCTGGTCGGTCCGGTGACCGAGGTGTTGCCGTCCAGCGGCGGATAGATGCCGGCCACGCCCTGGCCGTTGTCGCCGTGGCAATCGGCGCAGTGCTTCGCGTAGAGCTTGCCGCCCTGCTCGTGGCTGGCCGCCTGGGGGAACGCGACCGGTGCGGCCGGCGCGCGCGGCGGCAACGCTTGCAGGTAGGTCGCCACCGCCTGCAGGTCGGCGTCGGTCATGTGCTGGGTGCTCAGCCGCACCACGTCGGCCATCGGTCCGAATGCGCTGCCTTTGGACGACTGGCCGGTCTTCAGCAGGTCGATGACGTCCTGCGCGCTCCAGCCTTCCAGGCCGCCGCCGCTGCGCGTGCTGAGATCGGGCGCATACCAGTCCAGCTGCGGGATCTGGCCGCCGGTGAGGTGCTGGTTCTGCTCGATGCCGCCGAGCGAATCGCGCGGCGCGTGGCATTCGTTGCAATGGCCCAGCCCCTGCACCAGGTAGGCGCCGCGATTCCACTGCGGCGACTGCGCTGGATCGGGCTGGTACACGCCGGGCTTGAAGTACAGCGCGCGCCACGCCACCAGGCTGCTGCGCACGTTGTAGGGAAACTCCAGGCCGGTCGGCTGCGCCGGCTGGTTCACCGGCGGCAGCGATTTCAGGTAGGCGAAGATCGACAGCGCATCGTCGCGCGTGACCCTGGTGAACGAGGTGTAGGAGAACACCGGGTACAGCAGCTGGCCGTGGCGACCCTTGCCCAGGTGCAGCGCGGCCCAGAAATCGTCGAAGCTCCACTGGCCGATGCCGGTGTCCGCGTCCGGCGTGATGTTCGGCGCCGGCACGTCGCCGAACGGCGTGGCCAGCGAGCGGCCGCCCGCATACGGCTGGCCGCCGCGCGCGGTGTGGCAGGCGGCGCAGTCGCCGACGGTGGCCAGGTATTTGCCGCGCTCGATCCGCGCCGGATCGACCAGCGCGGCCGCATCGGCCTCGCGCTGGACCGGCGTGGACGGTGCGCGCTGGTCGCGCGCGAGATACCACCACGCTGCCGCGCCGATCAGCAGCAGGACCACCAGCAAGCCGACGCCGCGTCGCAACCACTTCATGGATTCACCTCGCTGTGGCCCATCACGCACCAGCCCGGCAGCGGCGTCGTCTGCGCCGCGGCGGGCTGCGGGTGCATGTCCGCCGCCGGCGCGTGGCTGGCCAGCCATGCGGACACCGCGGCGATATCCGACTCACGCATGCGGTTGGCCACCACGCCCATGCAATACGGCCCTTCCGCCGCGCGGGTATGCGTGCGCCACGACACCAGCTGGTTGCTGATGTAGCCGGAGGACAGACCGACCAGGCCCGGCATCATCGGCTCGAAGCCGGTGAGCTTGTCGCCGTGGCAGCTTACGCACGAAGGCACGGCGCGGGCGGGATCGCCGTGCAGCACCACCTGCTCGCCGCGGCGCAGGACCTCGGCCGACACGGCGGGCTGCGGCCAGCGGTGGTACGGCAGATCCTGCGCGGCGAAGTATTCCGCGATCTGGCGCAGGTAGGGCTGGCTCAGCTGGCGCACCACGTATTCCATCGGCGCATGCCGGCGCTGGCCGGACTGGAAGTACTCCAGTTGCTGCAGCAGGTAACCCGCCGGCTTGCCGGCCAGGCGCGGCGCCAGCACGCCATCGGGCGAACCCTCGCCGCGCGCGCCGTGGCAACTGGTGCACGCGGCCACGCGCTGTTCCAGGGTGTCGGGAGCGGCTGCGGCCAGCGCGGCCGCGGCACTGCAAAACGCAAGCAGCGCGACCGCCGCGCGAAGCGACGAGCGTCGGTAAGGGGGACGGATCATCCGCCCATGGTAATCCCGGGCGCCGTTTCGCCGGGGACTCGCGACATCCTGCCGCACTGCCACCCGACCCCCGAAGCCGCTGCCGGGCAGGCGAAAAGTTGCAAATGAATCTGTTGACCGCAGCGCAACATTGCCCGTATGGTCGATGCATGTCGCCGATTTCAGCCCCCGCCCGCCTGTTTGCCGCCCCGGTTCGCACCGGCGCCGCGACGGTGCGCGCGGGCGCCATCGCCACGACTACCCGCACGATTACCACCGGTACTACGAGTCCCGGGCGGAGCGTCGTGCGCAGCTGAAGTTTCCACGCAACGGCCCGCCCTCGACGAGGCGGGCCGGCTGATACCGACACGCCAGCGAGCACGGGCCTCCACCGGAGAGGCCACCGTGATCACCTGTGCACCCGAGCAAGCCAAGCATGTTCCGCTGCCGCCGCTGTCCCCGCATGCCACCGGCAGCACGCGGCTGCGCACGCTGGCGGTGGGCGTGATCGGCCCCGGCCGCGTCGGCAGCGCCCTGCTCGCCCAGCTGCGTGCGGCGCAGCCGCGGCTGGCGCGCACGCTCGGCCTGGACCTCAGGCTTTGCGGCGTGGTCGCCCGCAAGCGCATGTGGCTGGATTGCGACGATGCCGAACTCAACGACCGCCACGGCGGCGCGCAGACCTGGCGCCCGAATGATCTGGACGCGTTCGCCGCGCACGTGCGCGGCACCGATGGCCGCCATGCGCTGCTGATCGACTGCAGCGCCAGCGACGAAGTGGCCTCGCACTATCCGCAGTGGCTGGCCGCGGGCATCCACGTGGTGACGCCGAACAAGCTCGCCGGCAGCGGCCCGCTGCCGCGCTGGCAGGCGATCCACACCGCCTGCGCCGGCGGCGCGCGCTTTCGCTGCGAGGCCACCGTCTGCGCCGGCCTGCCGGTGGTGCAGACCCTGCGCGACCTGCTCGACACCGGCGATGAACTGCTCGCGGTGGAAGGCATGTTCTCCGGCACGCTGGCCTGGCTGTGCAACCGCCACGACGGCCGGCAACCGTTCTCCGCACTGGTGCGCGAGGCGCATGCGCTGGGTTATACCGAGCCCGATCCGCGCGACGATCTTTCCGGCCTGGACGTGGCGCGCAAGCTGGTGATCCTGGCGCGCGAGGCTGGCTGGCCGCTGTCGCTGGAAGACGTCGACCTGGAAAGCCTGGTGCCGGCATCGCTCGCCGCACTGGACCGCGAGGAGTTCTTCGCGCGGCTGGGCGAGCTCGATGCGCCGATGGCTGCCGCGCTGGCCCGCTCGCGCGAGGCTGGCGGCGTGCTGCGCCATGTTGCCCACCTCGACCGCCATGGCCACGCCAGCGTGCGACTGCAGGTGCTGCCGGCCAGCCACGCGTTCGCGCACACGCGGCTGACCGACAACGTGGTGCAGTTCAGCACGCGCCGCTACTGCGATAATCCGCTGCTGGTGCAGGGTCCGGGCGCCGGGCCGGAGGTCACCGCGGCCGGCGTGTTCGCCGACCTGCTGCGCATCGCCGAATCGCTGGCGGTGCATGCATGAACACGCCGCTACAGGAACCGCTCATGGCTGCACACGCACGACCGCCGCACCTCGCCCACGCCTTCGCCCCGGCCAGCGTCGGCAACGTCGGCGTCGGCTTCGACCTGCTCGGCCACAGCGTGGCCGGCGCCGGCGACCGCGCCGAGGTGCGCCGCATCGAGGAACCGGTGGTGCGCATCGCCGCCATCCGCGGCTGCGTGGAAGGCCTGCCGCTCGACCCGCGGCACAACACGGCCGGCACCGCGCTGCTGTCGCTGCATCGCGCACTGAAGCTGCCGTTCGGTTTCGAGCTGGTGCTGCACAAGGGCATTGCGCTGGGCTCGGGCATGGGCGGTTCGGCGGCCTCGTGCGTGGCCGCGCTGGTCGCCGCCAACGCCTTGCTGGAACAGCCGCTGTCGCGCGAGGCGCTGTACCCGTTCGCACTCGACGGCGAAGCGGTGGCCAGCGGCAGCCGCCACGGCGACAACCTCGGCTCGATGCTGCTCGGCGGCCTGGTCCTGGCCACCCACGAGCGCCTGGTGCGCATCGCCGTGCCGGCGGCATGGCACTGTGCGCTGGTGCATCCGCACGTGGTGCTGGAGACGCGCCGCGCGCGCGCCGCGCTGGCCGGCCACTACGAGCTGGGCGAGTTCGTGGCGCAGAGTTCGAACCTCGCCCTGGTGCTGACCGGCTGCCAACGCGGCGACGCGACGCTGGTGCGCGAAGGCCTGAAAGACGTGCTGGTGGAACCGCGCCGCGCCCCGCTGATACCGCACTTCGCGCAGGTGAAGCAGGCCGCGCTCGACCACCACGCCCTCGGCGCCAGCATCTCCGGCGCCGGCCCCAGCGTGTTCGGCTGGTACGACAACCGCGCCGATGCCGAGGCGGCCAGCGTGGCGATGCAGGCCGCCTTCGCCGACGCCGGGCTGGACAGCGATGCGTGGGTGTCGCCGATCGAGGGGCCGGCCGCCGAGTTGATGGATTCGCTCGACCAGGACTCGCAACCATGATGATCGTAGGGCGGGCACCGCCCGCCGGCCCCTCTTCGCGCATCGTCGCAATCGCGGCGGGCAATGCCCGCCCTACGCCTGTAGGAGCGCACCCAGTGCGCGAGCTCTTCCTGGCACGCGACAAAGGCATCGCGCACGGGGTGCGCTCCTACAGCAGGGGTGGCGGTCATGCATGAACCTCTGCGTTATCACAGCACGCGCAGCAGCAGCACGGAAACCGTACCGCTCAGCCACGCCATCGCCGCCGGCCTCGCCCCCGATGGTGGCCTGTACGTGCCCGACCACCTGCCACGGCTCGATCCTGCCGCGTTAGACCCGCACGGCACACTGGCCGACACTGCCACCACCTTGCTGGCACCGTTCTTCGCCGGCGATGCACTGGCCGAAGACCTGCCCGCGATCTGCGCCGAAGCCTTCACCTTCGACGCACCACTTCGTCCGCTGCCCGCCCATCCGCACACGCTGATGCTGGAGCTGTTCCACGGCCCCACCTCCGCCTTCAAGGATTTCGGCGCACGCTTCCTCGCCGCCTGCCTGCGCCGGCTGCCGCGCGCCGATGCGCGACCGCTGACGATCCTCGTCGCCACCTCCGGCGACACCGGCGCCGCGGTAGCCGCGGCGTTCCACCGCCAGCCGAACGTCCGCGTGGTGATCCTCTACCCCGACGGCCGGGTTTCGCCGCGCCAGGCGCACCAGCTCGGCTGCTTCGGCGACAACGTGACCGCGCTGCGCGTGGCCGGCCGCTTCGACGATTGCCAGCGCATGGTCAAGGCCGCACTCAACGACGCGGCACTGCAGGCCGACGTGCCGCTGTCCTCCGCCAACAGCATCAGCCTCGGCCGCCTGCTGCCACAGATGAGCTACTACGCCCACGCCGCGCTGCGCTGGTGGCGCGAACACCGCACGCCGCTCAACTTCATCGTCCCCACCGGCAATCTCGGCAACGCCATGGCCTGCCTGTGGGCGCGCGAAATGGGCCTGCCGATCGGCGAAGTGCGCCTGGCCTGCAACGCCAACGCCACCCTGCCCGACTACTTCGCCGGCGCCGACTATCGGCCGCGCGAAGCCGTCGCCACCCTCGCCAACGCGATGGATGTCGGCGCGCCCAGCAACTTCGAGCGGCTGCGCTGGACGTTTCCCGACGAAGCGGAACTCCGCCGTCTGCTGCAAGCCCACAGCGTCGACGACGCCACCATTGGACACACCATCGCCACGCACGCGCGCGACCACGGCGAGGTGTTCTGCCCGCACACCGCCACGGCGATGCACGAACTGGATCGGCTGCGCGAGGCAGGCGATACGTCCACGTGGGCCATCGTCGCCACCGCGCATCCGGCCAAGTTCGAGGGCGTGGTGGAGCCGCTGATTGGGGCGCCAGTGGCGGTACCACCCCCTCTTGCCGCGTTACTGGAACGTCCCTCCAGCGCCAACCCCATCACCGCCGACGACAACGCACTCAGTACGCGACTGCGCCAAGACGGGAAACATTCCGATTGACCCATCTCGATCGTCCGTGTTGTGCTTCCAAAACGGGATTGAACCGACGCCCGACGATCCCCTGGATCGGCAGCAATCGGTCGTGCCGCGAGTTGGAATGCACATGGAGTAGCGCATGAGTCTGAAGGAAATACTGTTGGCCTCCCGAGAAGCGGGAGACTACACGCCAGCCTGGGAGCAATTGGTCAATACCAAGGTGTTCGTATCCGTTATCACCAACGACTCGGGGTCAACGACAAGCGATTTTCGATTCGAGATCGCGAAATCCGAACAAGACGGGAACCCCTACGTCGTGGTGTCCGACAACCTCGACGACTTGGCCCGATGTGGCCGCACTACCGCCATACGCGAGAACGCATACAAGCTCATGAAAATGATGCACCCGGGGCTCGGCATGATCGTGGCGCTTGCCGGAGGAGAGCATTTCTACATTCCTCCCGGCCTGATCGACTGGATTCGCAAGAGCGCGCAGGTAGTGGCCGATTCAAGCGGAGGCTAGCATTCAGCTGAGCCTGACGTGAAGAACATGGTCATCTCGGCCTGACAGCAAGCGCACCATGCTGCGTGGTGCCTTGGGTCGCGCGAAATGAATGTCGAGGGCGCGCCTCTTCGGGCGAGTCCGAGGGCAGGAGGCGTTTGTACCGATGCATGTGCAAGGAGAACCTATGGGTGTACACGACTGGGTCACGTTCAAACAAGGCCGCGCGAGATTCGCGGGCGGCATACGCGGTTGGGACGAGGTTGGTCACGAAACGTTTGCCGTCGAGCTGGGTGACCGGGTGCTCTACGGGGAGATCAAGACATCCTTCCTGCCGGACGGCAACAACTTCAACATCGAGATCGTCTCTTTTGGCTACTTCTCCCAGGGAGACGTAGCCATGCCCAGGCCCGGACGTACCTCCACCAGGCTTTCTCCCGACGATATGGTGTTGGCCAGGTCACTGATTTCCGAACTTGTCAGCCACGTCAGCCAGGAAGACGACTCGGTGGAAAAGCCATTCGTCATGTCGTCCGACAGTGAGTCAAGGTTCGCCGGGAATGTGCACTTTGCAGATCATTGGGTGCTTGAAGCGAGCGATCGCGATGATAGGGCCACACCGTGACGTCCTTCGTGAATGACATCCAACGCCTCCGCAGTGCGTCCTCTTTGGCCGATATCCAGAAGATCGTTCGCGGTTACTCCGCCGAGGCGCCGGCCGGAAGCCAAGGAGGCATCCTGTACAGCGGGCGAGTCGGCGAAGTGAGGGCGGAAATCATTGCGCTGGAAATTGCGGATATCACGGGGCAACCGATCATCAACAGAACGCCTCGGGCCGTATTCCTTTCGACCGCGGAACGAGACATCAAGTCGGCGGCGACCCGGATCTATCGCGAACAAGGCCTGTCGCGAACCGCGGCAATGGATTTGGCGACGAGCTTTCTTTACGGACAGAACAATGCCCCGATTCACGGCCCAACTTCGCTGGACGGATGTCTTTGGGGCGAGACTTCAAGGGAATTCGCCGGGTCACTGCGGGGCGATATCTCGCTGATTGCATCGCAGGCGGAGTTCGGGCGCGTCTTCGCCGCTGCAGAAACTCCTGCCGCTCTCGAAAACGGGAACATCATGTCCATCGGGGGGCACTCCACCGACGCGCTGCGCAAACTTGCCCGCCATGGCGAGGCCAGTGAAATTCTTGCCTATACCCAGAGCAGGTTCATAAAAGCTGCGGCAAACGGCATTTTTGTTTCGCCGCAGAACGCGGGCCCAGAGTTATCGAAAATCGTTATCTCCAAGGAGGTCGCAGCGTCACTTGGCCTCGATACCAAAGCATTTTTCTTCACAGCGGATCTCGAAGCGGCGGGCTTGAGACGGATATCGTTGACATCGACTGCACCTCCAAAGGTGCTCGGCATGCCCCCCATGCAATCGACTAGTTTGCCGGCGACGCGAGCCGCAAGCGTGATAGACGTCGAAGCTGGCCAGTACCTGCGCATGGCTGCGACCAAGAGCCTGAGTGCCGGCGCCTTGGCCTTCTTTGCCTATGACGCTTACACCACCGCCAAGCAATACCAGACGCTAAGCGCACAGAGCAACCCGTTCGGAGCGGATGCATTGCTTCGCCGCTATGAAGGGCGCACGGCGGGTGGCGCGATCGGAGGGATCGGCGCTGGTGCCGCCTATGGATTTGTGGCGGGCGCGGAAACTGGCCCCGGCGCGCTCGTCACTGGCGTGGTCGGCAGCGTGGTGGGGGCATTTGAAGGCGACCGGCTTGCCGTGACGATCACCGAGCACAAGGTCAATCATCAGACCGGCGCCGACGGCGTCACCTACCTGTACGAAGGCGGTGTCTGGAAGCACACGCACTATCGGCTCGATCCCGATGGCTCCGCGGTGCCGAACCCTTACGGCGCCTCATCGATGCAGGCGGTGGTGACGACGGCGCCGGCCAAGCAGGTGGCGCAACTGGACTACCAGCGCATGACCGCGATCACCGCATTGGCGCTGGCCAATCCGGCCACGCAGGACACGCGGCTGATCGAGCTGGATGGCATCCGCTGGCACGCCACACGCACTGGCTGGGCGCAGACGGTGGAACTCCCCGGCCTGCCCAACAACAGCTTCGGCATTCCTG
>MKTU01000053.1:0-14003 GCA_001898415.1 Rhodanobacter sp. 67-28
AATGGCAAAGGCGGCGGCGAGCAGGCTTGATCTGATGCGCGCGTTGCAGGGATGATCGGAACGGTCGGCTTGCCGGCTCTTCCGATTCCCTATTCCCTATTCCCTATTCCCGGCCTCCCATGCGCATCGCCTTCGTCGCCAGTGACACCAGTGTCGCCCAGCAGGCGAGGCGCAAGCTGGTGGAGCGGTACGGTGACGTGCCGGCGGTCGAGGCGGAGCTGATCGTGGCGCTGGGTGGCGATGGTTTCATGCTGCGCACCTTGCACCTGCACCACGCGCTGGACGTGCCGGTGTATGGCATGAAGCTGGGGCGGGTCGGCTTCCTGATGAACAAGCACAAGCTCGATGGCCTGCCCGAGCGGGTGGCGCGCGCGCACGCGGCGGAGCTGCATCCGCTGGAGATGCTGGTCACCGATGCGGACGGCGCCAGCCATCAGGCGCAGGCGTTCAACGAGGTGTCGCTGCTGCGCCAGAGCAATCAGGCCGCGCACCTGGAAGTGAAACTCAACGAGACGGTGAAGCTGCCCAACCTGGTCTGCGACGGCATCATGGTCGCCACGCCGGCGGGCTCCACCGCCTACAACCTGTCCGCGCACGGGCCGATCCTGCCGCTGGACGCGAACGTGCTCGCACTCACCCCGATCAGTCCTTTCCGCCCCCGCCGCTGGCGCGGCGCGATCCTGCCGCACCGTACCCAGGTCACGCTGCGCATCCTCGATCCGGGCAAGCGTCCGGTCAGTGCCACCGCGGATTTCCATGAGGTGCGCGACGTGCGCGAAGTGACCGTGCGCCAGGCCGAAGGGCGCGGCGTGCGCCTGCTGTTCGATCCCGAACACAACCTGGAGCAGCGCATCCTGGACGAGCAGTTCGCCGCGGAATGAGAGGTGAGTGGAGAGGAGTGAGAAGTGAGAGAAGGCCGACTCCGCTGTTGCTCGCTCTCGCTCCTCACTCCTCTGCACTCACTCCTCGCCCTTTGCGGTAGATTCGCGGCATGAGCCAGCCAACCGTCCACGATCCCGTATCCACCACCGACAACCGCCTGGTCGTCGCCATCTCCTCGCGCGCGCTGTTCGACCTCGGCGACAGCCACGCGCTGTTCGAGCGCGACGGCCTCGACGCCTACCGCGCGTTCCAGATCGAGCACGAGGAGGACATCCTGCGACCCGGCGTGGCGTTCCCGCTGGTGCAGAAGCTGCTGGGCCTCAACAAGCTGGCCGGCGACGTGCCGCCGGTCGAGGTGATCCTGCTGTCGCGCAACTCCGGTGACACCGGCCTGCGCATTTTCAACGCGATCCAGCATTACGGCCTGGAAATCAGCCGCGCCGCGTTCACCAGCGGTGCGCCGACGTCCGACTACATCGCGCCGTTCAAGGCCGACCTGTTCCTCTCGGCCAACGCCGAGGACGTCGGCCGCGCGCTGGCCGCCGGCGTGGCCGCGGCGACGATCCTGCCCAGCACCGCGCCGCCGCGCATGAGCGAGCAACTGCGCATCGCGTTCGACGGCGACGCCGTGATCTTCGGTGATGAGGGCGAACGGGTATCGCGCGAGGAAGGTCTGGAAGCGTTCCATCGCAGCGAAACCGAACACGCCGCCGAGCCGCTGTCGGTGGGTCCGTTTCGCGGCTTCCTCACCGCGCTGCATCACCTGCAGACCGCGTTCCCGGCCGAGGACTCGCCGATCCGCACCGCCCTGGTCACCGCCCGCTCGGCGCCCGCGCACAAGCGCGTCATCCTCACCTTGCGCAAGTGGGGCGTGCGCATCGACGAGGCGCTGTTCCTCGGCGGCCGCGACAAGGGTCCGTTCCTCGACGCGTTCGGCGCCGACATCTTCTTCGACGACTCGCCGGCGAACGTGGAATCCGCGCGCAAGCACGTGGCGACCGGGCACGTGCCGCACGGGGTCAGCAATCGCTGAACGCGGCGCCGGCAGCGAATGACGCGCAGGCTTACACCCCGCGCCATCCCTCGAACCCGGTGAACATGGCCGCGGCGATCAGCAAGGCGCCCACGCAGCGGGTCGCCAGCATTCCGGCCTTCGGCTTGCCTTGCAGCCATGCGCGGGCGCGGTCGGCCATCAGCGCCAGTCCGCCGTACACGCACAGCTGGTTGAGCGCGATGATCAGCCACAGCACCAGCGCCTGCATCGCGATCGGGCCATGCTCCGGGCGCAGGAACTGCGGAAAGACCGCCAGCATGAACAGGTAGGCCTTGGGGTTGAGCAGGCAGGTCAGCATGCCCTGGCGGAACGTCGCCGCGTGCGAGCGCCGCGAGGCATCCGGCTGCAGGGCCGGCGCGGCGTCGCTGCGCATCAGCGAAAGGCCGATCCAGGCGATGTACAGCGCGCCGGCCAGCAGCAGCGCGTTGAATGCACCAGGGACCAATTCCAGCAGCACGCTGATGCCCAGCGCGGTCATCACGACATGGCACACGCCGCCGGCAACGATGCCGGCCAGCGCAGCGAAGCCGCGGCGGCGGCCGCCTGCCAGCGTGCTGCCCAGCACGAAGGCCATGTCCAAGCCGGGCAGCACCATGATGCCGAAGACCAGTGCGAAGAACAGCCACAGTTGCTCGAAGTGGTTCATGGTGAAACCCCGGCGCCCGCGCCGGCAAGCCAGCGCAGGCGCGAGCGTGGGGTCGGGTCCATCACCACGCGTTCCGGCGCGCCGCGCAGGAGGCCACTGGCGGCGAGCGTGCGTTCGGCCGCGGCCAGCCGTGGCGCGAGTCGCTCATCCAGCGTTGCGTTGTCGCGAACCACGCCGAGCCATACGAGGAACGGACCGTCGGTGCGTATCGGCAACTGCGGGAAGTTGTTCGGCACATCCAGCGACACCAGCACGCCGGCCGGGTGCACGCCCTCGATGCGGTAGCCGGCGAACGCGGCCTCGGCCTGTTTCGCGAAGGCCTCCTCGCTGCCTTTCTTCACCGCGAAGATCTGCGCCACCACGATGCCTTGCGCGCCGCGCTCTTCGGTCACCGGGTCGACCGCCGGCAGCACGCTGATGCCGTGTTCCGGATGCAGCGGGCGCAGCAGCATCACGTTGTCGCTGTCCGGCAGGATCGCGTTGACCTTGATCCGGTGTTCCTTCCACAGCGGCCCGTAGTAGAACGCCGCATTGACGATCGGGCGTGCATTGATGTCGTGGAAGCCGCGCAGCCAGGTGAAGCGGTTCGGTTGCCCGCGCTCGGTGAACTGGCCGAACACCATCGCGCCCAGCTGCTCGAAGGCCTCCGGGAAATACGCGTCGAAGTACTTGACGAAGTGCGCCAGCTCGCCGTCCGCGGTGACGTAGCGGCGGAATTCGACGACCTGGTAGTCCTTGAGGTGCTGCACGCTTTCCATCATGGGGGCCTCGTTCGCGGGTTTGCCGTGTGCCGACATGGCTGCACCGAGCGCGATGCCCGCGACGATGCCGGGTAGCAGTCGCTTGAAGTGGTTCATGGGTATCCCTGGCCTGGACGCCGGGTGGCGCAGGACACACGCTAAAACCCATACAGGGCAAATTGCGCCCTGATTTGTCGCTACCATGGCCGCCATGGCCAAACCCACCACGCGCGTGCTGGCGGTGCTCGACCTGCTGCAGAGCCACGGCCGCATGAGCGGCCCCGAACTGGCGCGCCGGGTCGGCGTCGACGTGCGCACGCTGCGGCGCTACATCGTGATGCTGGAGGACCTCGGCATCCCGCTCACCACCGAGCGCGGCCGCCACGGTGCCTACATGCTGGTCGCCGGCTTCAGGCTGCCGCCGATGATGTTCACCAACGACGAGGCGGTGGCGCTGTCGGTGGGCATGGTGGCGGCGCGCGGACTGGGCCTGGCCGAGGCGGCGCCGGCGGTGGAAAGCGTGCAGGCGAAACTGGCGCGGGTGATGCCCGATGGCGTGAAGCGCCACGTGCGCGCGATCGCCGATACGGTCAAGGTCGATATGCTGCCGGCCACAATCATGCCGACCAGCAACGCCGCGCTGATCACGCTGACCACCGCGGCGCAGGCACAGCAGCGGGTGCGCATGAGTTACGACTCGGCCCAGGGCAGCCACACCGAACGCGAGTTCGATCCGTACGGCCTGGCCTGGCGCGGCGGTGCCTGGTACGCGCTGGGCATGTGCCAACTGCGCCACGGGCTGCGCTCGTTCCGGCTGGACCGGATGGGCCAGGTGACCTTGCTGGACCACCATTTCGAGCGGCCCGACGATTTCGATGCGCTGGAGCATCTGGTGCAGGGCATCGCCGGCATGCCACGCGGCCGCGACATCGAGGTGTTGCTGCATGCGGACCTGCCGACCGCACGGCACGCGTTCTCGCTGGGTTTTGGCCTGCTGGAGCCGCTGGATCGCGGCGTGTTGTTGCGCAGCAGCGCCGATGACCTGGCCTGGTTTGCCCGCCAGCTCGCCGCGGTGCCGTTCGATTTCGAGATCCGCACGCCATCGGCATTGCGTGCCGAGCTGGCGCGCTGCGCCGTGCGCCTGCAGAAGCTGGCTAGATCATCCGTACGCGCTTCCACCAGCGCGTCACCTGCTCCTCGCGCACGAAGGTGAACAGGCCGGCGCCCAGGATGATCGCGATGCCGGTCGCCATGGGCCAGTCCAGCCGGTCATGGAAGACCACGTAGCCGAGCAGCACGGCCCACAGCATCTGGCTGTACTGGGTTGGTGCGACGTGGTTCGCCGGCGCTATTTGCGTGGCCAGCATCAGCAGCACGGAGCCGAGTGCGGCGAGCAGGCCGTAGCCCAGCAGCAGGCCCCACTGGGCGAGGTCCGGCCAGCGGAAGTTGGCCAGCATCAGCAGGCCGGTCACCAGCATCGAGCCGACCATGCCGGCGCCGTACAAGGTGACGCGTTTCTCGTGCGGCCCGGCCATGCGCAGCGCGATCATCGAGACGGCGCCGGAAAGCCCGCACACGATCGCCGCCAGATGCCCGATGCCCAGCACGCGGAAGCCCGGCCGCAGCACCACCAGCACGCCGACGAAACCGGCCACCACCGCCGACCAGCGGCGCCAGCCCACGGCTTCCTTCAGCACCAGCACCGACAGGATGGTGACGAAGATCGGCAGCAGGAAGATCAGCGCGAACGCCTCGGCCATCGGCAGCGCGGTGAACGCCATCACCGCCGCGATGCTGCCCATCGCGCTGGCGAGCGCACGTACCAGCCACAGGCCGGGGCGCTGCGCCCGCACCACGTCGCGCCAGCGGTCGTCGCTTCCCCTGATGAAGGGCAGGGCCGTCAGCCCCAGCGCGGCGCCGAAAAACACGGCCTCATAGGCCGGCAGCGAGCCGCGCAGCGACTTCACGAACGCGTCGCTGGCGGCGAAGGCGGCAAAAGCCATGAAGCCGAGCAAGACACCTTTGAACATGGATTTTCGGGGGGCAGATGTGCGGCGGAGAGAGGGGTCGGGGCAGGCGCGCTCCATACGCACCCGTCGGGGCCGCCCGGCCTGTGCGGGCGCATGGGTCGCGCTACAATACCGGCTTTTACGCGCCCTCTCTGGAGCTTCCATGGCTGTCCGTCTGAATCCGCTCGATCTGTACGATGTCCGCGCGCTGCTCAGCGACGAGGAGCGCATGGTGCAGGATTCCGTCGGCCGCTTCGTCGACGAGCGCGTGCTGCCGATCATCGGCGACTGCTTCGACCAGGGCCGCTTCCCGAAGGAGCTGATCCCCGAGATCGCCGGTCTGGGCCTGCTCGGCGCGACGATCCCCGAGCAGTACGGCGGCGGCGGCATGAACGGCGTCAGCTACGGCCTGATCTGCCAGGAGCTGGAGCGCGGCGATTCGGGCCTGCGCAGCTTCGCCTCGGTGCAGAGCTCGCTGTGCATGTACCCGATCTTCGCCTACGGCAGCGAGGAGCAGAAGCAGCAGTACCTGCCGCGGATGTCGGCCGGCGAAGTGATCGGCTGCTTCGGCCTGACCGAACCGCATGGCGGCTCCGATCCGGCCAACATGAAGACCAACGCGAAGAAGGACGGCGGCGATTGGGTCATCAACGGCGCCAAGATGTGGATCACCAACGGCAACCTGGCGCACATCGCGATCGTCTGGGCGCAGACCGACGACGGCATCCAGGGCTTCGTGGTGCCGACCGACACGGCCGGCTTCAAGGCGCAGGAAATCCACAAGAAGATGAGCCTGCGCGCCTCGGTCACCAGCGCGCTGTTCTTCGACAACGTGCGCGTGCCGGACAGCGCGCGGCTGCCGAACGTGAAGGGCCTGAAGGGCCCGCTCGGCTGCCTGACCCAGGCGCGCTACGGCATCACCTGGGGTCCGATCGGTGCGGCGCAGGCCTGCCTGAAGGAAGTGCTCGACTACACCGCCGAGCGCATGCTGTTCGGCAAGCCGCTCGCCTCCAACCAGGCGATCCAGCTGAAGATGGCCGACATGGCCAGGCGCATCACCACCGCGCAGCTGCTGTCGCTGCAACTCGGTCGCCTCAAGGATGCCGGCAAGATGCAGCCGACCCAGGTCTCGCTGGCCAAGTGGAACAACTGCCGCATGGCGATCGACATCGCGCGCCAGTGCCGCGACATCCTCGGCGGCGCCGGCATCACCACCGAACACTCGGCCATCCGCCACGCACTGAACCTGGAATCGGTGATCACCTACGAGGGCACCGAGACCGTGCACGAGCTGGTGGTCGGCCGCGAGCTGACGGGGATCAACGCGTTCTGAGGCATGGCGCCAGGTGCCTTCCCGGCTCGTCATCCCGGCGAAAGCCGGGAGCCAGTGCCTTTCCCCATGCCGGAAACACTGGATGACCAGCTTCGCTGTGGTGAAGCTTCTCCGGCGTTCGCCGGAGTGACGGCGCCAGGCATCGCCGCTTAGGCCGGAGTGTTGTATGGGTTGGCAAGACATCCGCATTGAAACCGATCGCCTCATCCTCCGCCCGACCCGGCCGGAGGATTTCGAGGGCTGGGCGACGCTGATGGCCGACGCGGAGAACGCACGCCACATCGGTGGCCCGCAGCCACGGGCAGTGGCGTGGCGCGGCTTCCTGTCCATGGCGGGGGCCTGGGCGATGCAGGGCTTCGGCATGTTTTCGGTGATCGAGAAAAGCAGCGGCCGGTGGATCGGACGGCTCGGGCCGTGGTGTCCGGAAGGCTGGCCCGGCACCGAAGTGGGCTGGGGCTTGTTGCGCGATGCCTGGGGCAAGGGTTATGCGACGGAAGGTTCGGTGGCGGCGATCGACTGGGCCTTTGCCCAGTTGGGCTGGACCGAGGTGATCCACACCATTGCGCCGGACAACCTTGCATCGCAAAGCGTCGCGCGCCGACTCGGCTCAAGCCTGATCGGTCCCGGCCGCCTGCCCGAACCGTTCCAGGATCTGCCGGTGGAGATCTGGGGGCAGAGTCGCGAAGCCTGGGAACGCCGCCGCGCATGAGCCATCTCTCGCCCGCGCTGTATGCCACCCTGGCCGACGTGGTGCCCGATCTGCACGTGCACTGCGCCGATCCGTGGTGCCTGATCGGCAGCGTCGCGGCGTTGGTGCTTGGTGCCGAGGTCAGCGTGGCCGACGTGGACGTGCTGACCTCGCGCGCCGATGCGGACACGCTGATGCAGGTGTGGGCGCAGCAGCGCGAACCCGCATTCGCGCCACCGGATGGCGACCGCTTCCGCTCGCATTTCGCCCGCTTCCGTTTTCCCGGCGCGCCGGTCGAGGTGATGGGCGGGCTTGAACTCCACCTCGACGGTCGCTGGCAGCCCGTGGCGCCGGGCAAGCTGGTGCTCGCCGGCGTGAACGGCCTCGCCGTGCCGGTACCGTGCATCGACGACCAGATCCGCCTGCTCGAAAGTTTCGGTCGCGAGAAGGATCTGCGGCGCGCCGCCGTGCTGCGCGCGCTGCGGGTACCGGCTTTCCCCTTGCCTGTTGTTTCATCCCGCTGAGCGACTCCGTTGCCGCCGGCCACCACTGACGAATCCGCCATGACCGCCATTCCGTTTGCCATCAGTTCCCGCCACAAGGGCTTCAACCGCGCCGAAGTGGTCGACCAGAACTTCATCGAGTTCGTGCAGCTGTGGCGCGGCGACGTGCATGCCGCACCGCGTGACGGCGAGGCGGTGCTGCCGGGCAGCGCGCTGGATGCACGCGGGTTCCGCGAGCTGTTCGAATCGCAGCTGATCTCGCGCCACCTCGACCTGATGGCGCGCGTGCTGCGCGTGCAGAACAAGGTGTTCTACACCATCGGTTCGTCCGGCCACGAAGGCAACGCGATGGTGGCGCGGCTGACCCGCCACACCGACCCGGCCTTCCTGCACTACCGCTCCGGCGGCTTCATGGCCGAGCGCTTCCGCAAGCTCCCGGGCATGGACCCGGTGATGGATTCGGCGCTGTCCTTCGCCGCCAGCAAGGACGACCCGGCTTCCGGCGGCCGCCACAAGGTGTGGGGCAGCAAGCCGCTGTGGGTGCTGCCGCAGACCTCGACGATCGCCTCGCACCTGCCCAAGGCGCTGGGCACTGCGGTGGCGATCGAGCAGGCGCGGCGGATCGGCCACCAGCTGCCGATTCCCGACGACAGCATCGCCATCTGCTCGTTCGGCGATGCCTCCAGCAACCATGCCACTGCGCAGACCGCGTTCAACACCGCGGCGTGGACGGCGTACCAGAAACTGCCGGCGCCGGTGCTGTTCGTGTGCGAGGACAACGGCATCGGCATCTCGGTGAAGACGCCGAGCGGCTGGATTGCGGCCAACTACCAGCATCGTGCCAATCTCGACTATTTCTTCGCGAACGGCCTGGACCTCGCCGAAGGCTACGCCCAGGTGCAGCGTGCGGTGGAGCATTGCCGCGGCACGCGCCGGCCGACCTTCCTGCACCTCAAGACCACCCGCGTGATGGGCCACGCCGGCACCGATTTCGAGATCGAGTGGCGCTCGATCGAGGAGCTGTTCGCGGTGGAGGCGACCGACCCGCTGCTGCGCTCGGCCGGCATCGCGCTGGCGTCCGGCCTGTATTCGAAGGATGAATTGCTGAACCTGTACGAGGCCACCCGCAGGCGCTGCTTCGCCGCTGCCGAGGACGCGGATTCGCGCCATCGGCTGACCTCGCTGGAGGACGTGATGGCCCCGCTGGCGCCGTACACGCCGGCCGCGGTGAAGGCCGAGGCCACGCGTGCCGACTACGCGGAGAAGCGCCTGGCCGTATTCGGCGGCGAGGCGAAGCTGCCGGAGAAACTGCCGCCGCGGCATCTGGCGATCCAGATCGGCCAGGCCCTGCACGACCTGCTGGCGAAGTATCCCGAGGCGCTGCTGTTCGGCGAGGACGTGGCGCAGAAGGGCGGCGTGTACACCGTCACCAAGGGCCTCAACAAGACCTTCAAGGGCAGTCGCGTGTTCAACACGCTGCTCGATGAAACGATGATCCTGGGCCTGGCCCAGGGCTACGCGAACATGGGCATGCTGCCGCTGCCGGAGATCCAGTACCTGGCGTACTTCCACAACGCCTGCGACCAGATCCGCGGTGAGGCGGCGTCGCTGCAGTTCTTCTCCAACGGCCAGTACCGCAACCCGATGGTGATGCGGGTCGCGTCGCTGGGCTACCAGAAGGGCTTCGGCGGCCATTTCCACAACGACAACTCGATCACCGCGCTGCGCGATATTCCGGGCCTGGTGGTGGGCTGCCCCAGCCGTGGCGACGACGCAGCAATGATGCTGCGCACGCTGATGGCATTGGCGAAAGTGGACGGCCGCGTGTGCGCCTTCCTCGAACCGATCGCGCTGTACATGACCAAGGACCTGTACGAGGCCGGCGACGGCCAGTGGCAGTTCGACTATCCGGCGCCGGACCAGGCGATGACGCTGGGCGAGGGCCGCATCTACAACGACGCGGCGAACGACCTGGTGGTGTTCACCTTCGGCAACGGCGTGCCGATGGCGCTGCGCGCCGCGCGCACGATCGAAGCGGAACTGAAGTGGAAGGTACGCGTGGTCGACCTGCGCTGGCTGGCGCCGCTCAACGACGCCTTCATCGCGGCGCAGGCGAAGACCGCCAAACGCATCCTGGTGCTGGACGAAGGCCGCAAGAGCGCCGGCGTGGGCGAGGGCGTGATCACCGCGATCGTCGAAGGCGGCTGCGGCGCCACTCCGATCAAGCGCGTGGTCGGCGCCGACACCTTCACCCCGCTGGCCGGGGCGGCGCTGCTGGTGCTTCCGGGCGAGGCCGACGTGGTGGCGGCAGCGCACGCGCTCGTCGGCTAGGCATGCTCTGACCACGTCTTTGCCCGTCGTTCCCGCGAGGCGCGTTTCAACAGTCGAAGGGCTGGTCGAGCTTGTCGCTGTCCGGCATCGTACCGTCACGCCGCTGGGTCAAGTACGGCAGGATCGGTGGCCGTGACCGGGCATCGAAGCCATCGCCTCCCGCAGGAGCCCACTCGCGGGCGATGCCTTTGGGGCCGGGATCGGGATTTGTAAGAGCCAACGCATCGCCCGCGAGCGGGCTCCCGCGACCGTCGGCCGCGAGTGGGCCAGGATCGTGACTGGACAAACGCGCGCCTCCGCCGGGGTGACGACTTGTTCAGACCTTCGCTGGCTGGCGCGCCGCGCTTCAGCGATCCTCGCGCCGCGTCTCCACCACGCGCAGGCGCTTTTCGCCAGCGGCGTGCGCGGAGCGGTTGGTGAATTCGTCCATGCACACGCGATTGCGGCCGCGCAGCTTGGCGCGATACATCGCCTGGTCGGCGCGGTCGATCAGCAATTCGAGCGTGTCGCCGCGCTGGCGCATGGCCACGCCGATGCTGACGCTGAGCAGTTGCTGCTCGTCGCGCACCGGAATCTCCAGCCGGTGCACGCGGCGGCAAAGACGGGTGGCCACCTGCATCGCCTCCTGCGCGTCGATGCCGTCGAGCATTGCCACGAACTCCTCGCCGCCGTAGCGGCCGAACAGATCGCCCGGCCGCAGTTCCGCGCTGAGCGTGGTGGCCACCGCCACCAGCGCGCGGTCGCCGGTGTTGTGGCCGTGGTGGTCGTTGAGCTGCTTGAAGTGATCCAGGTCGAGGAACAGCACGGCGATCGAAGGCGCCTGGCTGCTGGCCAGCAGCGCTTCGGCACGCTCGGTCCAGGCACGGCGGTTGAGCAGGCGGGTGAGCGCGTCGTGGTCGGCCAGCACCTGCACCACGTCGCGATCCTGGCGCAGTTGCAGCGCGCGATCGGCCAGGCCCAGCGACAGCACCATCGCCTCGAAGGCGCCGCCGGCGAGGCTGAGATCGTTGAGCCAGTCGATGCGGGGCAGGGCGCCGTTGACCTGGGCGCTGGTCAGCGCGGTCAGCAGCAGCAACGGCGTCCAGCCGGCGAGGAAAAACCAGGCCTGGCGCGAGCCGCGCAGCGCGGCGATTGCCCCGGCCACCAGCAACAGCAGCGCGCCGATCATCAGCAACGGGTTGAGCAGGGCCTGTGCCATCGAGACCAGCAACGGGATGCCGCTGCAGCGCATCAGCACCAGCTGGATCATGCCCACGGCCACGGCGATCACCGGCACCTGCAGCAGCCGGGCATGGCGGCGCAGGTCGCAGAACCGCATCATGAACAGCGAGGCGAACGTCACCGACAAGGCCACCGCCACTGCGCCGACCATGGTGCTGGAGTCGACCAGCCATTGCCAGCGCAGCGGATGGAACACGAAACCGGTCTGCATGCCCTGGATCAGGGCGTAGCAGACGATGTAGCCGGCATACCAGGCGTAGGTGATGTCGCGCAGCATCAGCGAGAAGAACAACGCCATCATCACCATCGCCAGCATCACCGCGAAGCAGATGCTGGCGAACACCAGCCACTGGGTGTCGCGCTGCAGATACTCGTCCCACGACAGGATGCGAAAGCGGATCGGCGCGCTGACGGTTTGCGTCGGTTCCACGCGCAGCAGGATCGGCGTGGATGCGGACAGGTCCGCCGGCACGCGCCATGCCAGCCGGCCGTGGCCGTGGCCGTGGGCGCTGAAATCGTTCATCGCCAATCGATGCACCCGGTCGCCGTGGAACACGCTGATCGCACCCATCGGCGCCGGGTACACGGTGAGCACGCGATCCTCGTTGTTCCACGGCGGCTGCGCCGCGATCACCACCCAGCTGCCCAGCTCGTTGCGCGGAAAGCGTTGCAGCATGGACGGGTCGAAACTCTTCATGCGGCCGGCGTGGTAGGCGTCCATCACGCCCTGTGGCGTGTCACCGGCGACAACTTCCTGCCAGGCCCCATTCAGCGGCATGCCGTCGGCATGGGCTGCGCCGATCCCGAGCAGCAGCAAGCCGAGCCCCAGCATCCATGCGCGGATGCGTTGGCGGTGGCGTGCTGAAAATGTGACCGGCTTCTCCACTCGGCTTTCCCTGTTCTGCGCGACTTGCGGGGGAGCACGCGCGCAGGGCTTTTCTGTGGCCCGTGAGTCGATTTGTCCGTGGATACTGGCCTGCAGGGGTGCAAAGAAGGCCAACCTCCAACGCTGCACGATGTAAAGCCAGGATGTCAAGCACGGGTCATGCCATGTCGCGCCTTGCCGGGAGAGGCGGCCGGCGGCGGCGGGGAGGGCGGGGCGATGCTCTGATGGTCCAGGAGAACGGCCTGCAGGGACCAAAGCGGACGCTTTGGGTCACTCCCGACCCCCGGGGCCGGCAAGGTGATTCCGGCAGCCCGGTCGTGGCTTCCCTGCCGACGGAGGAGTCTGAGCTTGCCGCGCTCAGCGCGGGCGACGCGCGCCCAGCAGCGCCAGCACGTCCTGTGCGCTGCGGATGCGTTCGCTGGCGCCGGGCAGGTCCAGGATCACCTTCAGCTTGTCCTGGCCATCCAGTTTGTAGACGCGCGGCTGGGTCTGGATCAGCTTGATGATGGCCAGCGGATCGACCTCCGGCTTCTCGCGGAACACGATGCGGCCGCCGTTGGCGCCGAAGTCGAGTTTGCGAATGCCCAGCGGCGTGGCCATCAGCTTCAGGCTGGCCACGGCGAACAACTGCTTCGTCGGTTCGGGCAGCAGGCCGAAGCGGTCGATCATCTCCACCTGCAAGTCGCGCAGGTCATCCTCGCTGCGGGCGCTGGCGATGCGCTTGTACAGGGTCAGGCGCGTGTGCACGTCGCCGAGGTAATCGTCGGGAATCAGCGCGGGCAGGTGCAGTTCGACCTCGGTCTCGTGCTCGGAACTGAGATCGAAGTCCGGCACCTTGCCCGACTTCAGCGCGCGTACCGCGCGATCGAGCAGCTCGGTGTACAGGCCGAAACCGATTTCCTGGATCTGGCCGGACTGCTCGTCGCCGAGCAGCTCGCCGGCGCCCCGGATCTCCAGGTCGTGCGTGGCCAGGGTGAAGCCGGCGCCGAGTTCTTCCAGCGAGGCGAGGGCCTCCAGCCGTTTCTGCGCATCGGCGGTGATCGACTTGCGGTCGGGCACCACCAGATAGGCATAGGCGCGATGGTGCGAGCGACCGACGCGGCCGCGCAGCTGGTGCAGCTGGGCCAGGCCGAAGCGGTCGGCGCGGTCGATGATGATGGTGTTGGCGGTGGGGATGTCGATGCCGGTTTCGATGATGGTGGTGCACACCAGCACGTTGAAGCGCTGGCGGTGGAAATCCGCCATCACGCCTTCCAGCTCGCGCTCGGGCATCTGGCCGTGGGCGATGCGGATGCGCGCCTCGGGTACCAGCTCCTCAAGCTCGCGCACGGTGCGCTCGATGCTCTGCACCTCGTTGTGCAGGAAGTACACCTGGCCGCCGCGCGACAGCTCGCGCTGCAGCGCCTCGCGGATCGTCGCCGGGTCCCACGCAGAGATGAAGGTGCGCACGGCGCTACGGTGCGCCGGCGGGGTGGCGATCAGCGACAGATCGCGCAAACCGGCCATCGCCATGTTCAGCGTGCGCGGGATCGGCGTGGCGGTCATCGTCAGCAGATCCACCTCGGCACGCAGCTTCTTCAGCTGTTCCTTCTGGCGCACGCCGAAACGTTGCTCCTCGTCGACGATGACCAGGCCCAGGTTCTTGAACTTGATGTCCGACTGCAGCAGCTTGTGCGTGCCCACGATCACGTCGATCTGGCCGTCGGCCAG
>MKTU01000053.1:14031-35176 GCA_001898415.1 Rhodanobacter sp. 67-28
CTGGGCGAGCAGGGTGGTCGGCACCAGCACGGCGACCTGCTTGCCGGCGGTGGCGGTGGCGAAGGCGGCGCGCAGCGCGACCTCGGTCTTGCCGAAGCCGACGTCGCCGCAGATCACCCGGTCCATCGCGCGCGGCGCGGCGAGATCGTCTAGCACCGCCTCGATCGCGCTTTCCTGGTCGGGAGTTTCTTCGAACGGGAAGCTGGAGCCGAATTCCTCCACCAGCTGACGGTCGATCGGCAACGACTCGCCGCCGCGCGCCTGTCGCTGCGCGTAGATCGCCAGCAGCTCGGCGGCGACGTCGCGCACCTTCTCCGCTGCCTTGCGGCGCGCGCGCTCCCACGCGTCGCCGCCCAGCGAGTGCAGCGGCGCCAGCTCCGGCGCGGTGCCGGAGTAGCGGCTGACCAGGCCGAGCTGCGAGACCGGCACGTACAATTTGTCGCCCTTGGCGTATTCGATGGTGAGGAACTCGCCGGCCATGCCGCCGACGTCCATCGACAGCAGCCCCTGGTAGCGGCCCACGCCGTGATCCACGTGCACGATCGGCGCGCCGACGGTGAGTTCGGTGAGATCGCGGATGATCGTGTCGGGATCGCGCGCCGTGCCACGCCGGCGTTTGCGCTCGCGCTCGTTGCGCACGCGCTCGCCGTAAAGCTCGCGCTCGGTGAGCACGGTCAACACCGGTTTGGTCAGTGCAAAGCCCTGCTCAAGCGGTGCGATGGTGATGGCGAAGCGCGGGAGGTTTTGTTCGTCATTCCGGCTTTCACCGGGGTGACGAGCGAGAAAGGCCGACCAGTCATCGACGTGCTCGGGTTTCAGCCCCGCGCTTGCCAGCGTATCGACCAGCGCCTCGCGCCGTCCCGCCGAATCCGCCGCGATCAGCACGCGGCCCGGGTAGCCGGCGAGGAAATGCCGCAGCGAGGTGGCCGGCTCCTCGCCCTTGCGATTCAGCGGCAGCTCCGGCGCCGGCTGGGTGCCGGTGTCGATGGCGTGCTCGTGGCCGGGCTCGACCACGTCCACGCGCAGGCGCTTGTTGAGCTGCTCGCGCAACTTGTCCGGCGGCAGGTACAGCTCGGCTGGCGGCAGTACCGGGCGCTCGATGTCATGCGCGCGCTGGTCGTAGCGCTCCAGTGTCTGTGCCCAGAACTGGTCGGCGGCTTCCCCGGCACCTTCGCCGAGCACGAACAGCGCGTCGTCGGCGAGGTAGTCGAACAGCGTGGAGGTCTGCCGGAAGAACAAGGGCAGGTAGTATTCGATGCCCCCGGGCGTGACGCCCTCCTTCATGTCCTGGTACAGCGGGCAGCGGCGTACGTCGATCGGGAAGCGCTCGCGCAGATTGGAGCGGAACTCCTTCGCCGCTTCCTCGGTGAGCGGAAACTCGCGGGCGGGCAACAATTCGACGCGTTCCACCTGCTGCTGCGAGCGCTGCGTCTCGGGGTCGAAGCTGCGGATCGAGTCGACCTCGTCGTCGAACAACTCGATGCGGTACGGCTCGGCGGTGCCCATCGGAAAGATGTCCAGCAACGCGCCGCGCACCGCGAAGTCGCCCGGCTCGGCCACCTGCGGCACGTGGCGGTAACCGGACGCTTCCAGTCGGCGCTGCTCGGCGGCCAGGTCGAGCTGCTGACCCTTCGACATCACCAGGCCGGAGCCGGTGATGTGGATACGCGGCGCGATCCGCTGCATCAGCGTGGCCACCGGCACCACCAGCACGCCGCGCTTGACGCCAGGCAGGCGATACAGCGTGGCGATGCGTTGCGAGACGATCTCCGGATGCGGACTGAACGCGTCGTAGGGCAACGTCTCCCAGTCCGGGAACTGCAGCACCGGCAGATCATCGGCAAAGATGCCCAGCTCCGCTTCCAGCGCCTGTGCGCGCTGGGTGTCGCGCGCCACCACCACCAGCAGGCCTTCATGCGTGCGCGCCGCCTCGGCCAGCAGCAAGGCGCGTGCCGAGCCGTGCGGCGGCAACCAGTAGCGGCGCTGCCTGGGTGTGGTGGGGAGGGGAGGATGCTTGATCGGGCTGGGCATAGCCGACAAGTGTAACGCGGCGCTCCAGTCGGGCCGTGCGGGGCGGGCACCGCCCGCCGCTCCCGATCATGGCGCCGTGACGAGTTGTCCTACAGTTTCAAGGTGATCAGCATGGTGCCCGGTTCGTCGGGAATCGCGCGCTGGGTGAAGCCGAGCTCCTTGCACAGTTGCAGCATCGGCCGGTTTTCCTGCAGCACGTAGCCCCACAGTTCGTACAGGCCGCGGCGCCGGCAATCGTCGACCAGCCGCTGCATCAGCAGCGCGCCGAGGCCGATGCGGCTCCAGGCATGCTCCACCAGCACGGAGAACTCGGCCGTGTCGGTGGTATCGTCGACGTAGATGCGCCCCACGCCGCGCATCTCGGCCGGGTGGAGGGATTCGTCCATCAGCACGAAGGCGGTTTCGCGCGTCGGATCGATCCGGCACAGCTGCTGCGCCATCGGCGTGGGCAGCTCGGACATCGCGTGCAGGAAGCGGCGACGGATCTCCTCCGGCGACAGGCGGGCGAAACAGCGCTGCATCGCCGCCACGTCACCCGGTTCGATCGCCCGCAGGGTGAGCTCCCGTTCGTCCTGCGTACGCACCTTCTCGCCGGCCGCCGGCGCGAGGGCCTTGCGGGCAAAGCGCAGGCTGCTTCGCGGTGGCAGCGAGGCATGCGGCGTGGGGGAGACGAAGTCGATCGCGGGAATCATGGGTGCTCCATACTTTTGCGTATTGTGTGCAATGCAGCATGATTATGCAACGGGCAACCGCCGACAGATCATGATGATGAGGTGAGCTTTGGCGTCACTTCCGGTCATTCATGTTGCGCCACAAGATGCGCCGCAGGACAAAGACAGCGCCTGCGCAACACCCCACAATGGATGCGGATTCCCCCGGCGGAGCAGCCTGCATGACCGACCAGCCACCCCGCGGCATCACCGTGGCCCAATTGCAGCGGCTGTGCAGCCGCTGGCCCGGCGTAACGCGCGACATCAAGTGGGGCGACAACCTGGTGTTCAGCGTGGGCGACAAGATGTTCGCCATGACCCATGCCGATGGTCGCGAGGGCGGGCGCCTGGCGTTCAAGGTGGCGGACGAGCGATTCCTCGAACTCACCGACCTGCCCGGCATCATTCCGGCCCCGTACCTGGCGCGGATGCGCTGGGTGTCGGTCACCGAACCACGACGTTTCGCCACGGCGGAGCTGCAGGCGCTCATCCTCGACGCGTATACGCTGATCCGCGCCAGGCTCACGAAGAAACTGCAGTCCGGACTGGGCCCGCTGCCCGTGCTCAAGGCAGGCAAGCCATGAAGCAGCATCTCGGCGCACTTGCGCTGCTGGTCGCCGACTACGACGAGGCGATCGCCTGGTACACCCGCGCGCTCGGTTTCGAGCTGATCGAAGACACCGACATGGGCGGCGGCAAGCGCTGGGTGCTGCTGGCGCCGCCCGGTTCCGGCGAAACCCGCTTGCTGCTGGCCAAGGCGAAGGGTGACGAACAGACTTCCCGCATCGGCAACCAGACCGGCGGCCGCGTGTTCCTGCTGTTGCACACCGACGACTTCCAGCGCGACTGGCAGCGCATGCGCGCCGAAGGCGTGCACTTTCGCGAGGAGCCGCGGCATGAGGCCTACGGCACGGTGGCGGTGTTCGATGATCTGTACGGCAACGGCTGGGATCTGCTGGAACCGCGGCGTAACCCGCCGTAACCGTTCTCCGAGGCCACCCCCGTCCCTGCAGGAGCCCGCTGGCGGGCGATGCCTTGAAAGCCGGGATTCGGGAATTCGGGATTCGGGATTCGCAAAAGCAACTGCATCGCCCGCGAGCGGGCTCCTACCAGATCAAATCGTCCGGCACCTGGAACTGCTTGTAATACTCGTCGTCCGCACCATTGCCGCTACCGGCTTCGCTACGCGCGTGATCAAGCACGATCGCTGTCGCATCACGCTCGTATACCTTGTCGGCCGCAACACGCGGCAGCAATTCATAACCCTGATCATGCCGCACGATCACCAGCGTGCCGCTGGCCAACTGCGCACGCAGCGCCTCGTTCACCAGCACATCCCTGATCGTGCCGCCATCGGTGAACCGATAGGCAATCTCGCCATCGCGCTTCACCTTGTGCGCCTCGACAATCTGGCGCACCTGCGCGTGCGCTTCGTTCTGCCGCAGCTGCGCATTGCGCTCCGCCGCCAGCGCACGATCGCGCTCGGCCTTCTCCGCCTGCAACCGCTCCACCTCCACCTGCTCGGCGCTCGGTGCCGCCGGTCCCTTGCCTTTGTGCTTCTTCGCCTGCTCGCGCACGACCTGCGCCGCCTTGGCCTTGTTGACCAGGCCGGCCTTGAGGAGTTGTTCTTGCAGGGGGTTGCGCATGGGAAACGTGGGAAGGTCAGGCAGTGGTGCGGAACGAGATTGTAGCGTGTGACTCTTGTTCGACTGTTGTTTCGGGATTTGATCGCGTGATGGTTGCCGATCTGGACGCTGCCGAGACCAAGGCAAGTTCCCGATTTTGAATGGATTGCGACATCAGTTTTGTACGGTATACTCCCGTACACAAGGAGATGCGCCATGACCGCCGCGGCCCGACTCGACCTGCGCCTGAACCCGACCGACAAGGATCGCATTGCCCGCGCTGCCGACCTGCGCGGCGTGCCGCTGTCTGCTTTCGTGCGCGATGCCGTGTTGCGTGAGGCTGAAAGCGTGATGGCAGCGGAGCTTACCGTGATGCTGTCTCCGGCTGAGTCGCGCCGCTTTCTCGCTGCGCTGGACAAGCCGTTCAAGCCGAATGCAAAACTCAAGAAGGCGATGGCCGACGCAGCCAAGCTGATTCGCTGACGTGGCGCTGCGTTTCATGCGGCTGGATCCGCGGCAACACGACCGCGGCAGCTTTTGCTGCGGCGTCGAGGTGCTCGACACCTATCTGCGACAACAGGCCGGCCAACACCAGCGTGAAGGCATCGCCACCACGCACGTTCTGGTCGATGACATCACGCCAGGCAGCATCCTCGGTTACGTGAGTCTTGCCGCCGCCCAGCTTCATCTGCAGGACTTGCAGCCCCCCGATCGCAAACGCCTGCCCGCGTACCCGATACCCGCCACCCGCGTTGGAAGGTTGGCCGTCTCCAGCCAGCACCGGGGTCAAGGTTACGGCAGGCTGCTGCTGGGTCACGCTGTGAACAGCGGCCTCAGTCTCCGCGAGAAACTTGGTGTGCGTGTGCTGGTGGTGGACGCCAAAGACGAACGCGCCGCCATGTTTTACAAGGCCTTCGGCTTCCAGCCCACGACCGCGACTGCACTGACCTTGTATCTGCCACTGGGCAACGGTTGAACCGAAAAGTCAGGACACGCACAAATGCCGCAGAAATCGAAGAGGCGGTATCGGAACTGGTGCTGCAGTCTTTTGACCGAGCCGGGTTTGCGTATCTGTTGGTGTTCGGCCACCAGGTATTGACATGCGGGTACCAATGTCCGTTTGCGACCCGAAAGAGTCGGTGGCGAGCGGCGGCTTCCGGGGTGTCTATTTCGGTCTGATCCGGAACACGCGATGCAGCACCATTGCTGGATACCTCATGGTACGGCACTTTCCTTTAGTCAAAACGCTTGACTACCGAATTCCCTTGAGCGACACGCTTGTTGACCGACTGCACGCCTAACGGTCTCCTATCGAGATACGTGGCATTCGTACAAGCAGCCTTCAAAAGGGTCCAGTGCGACAGGGAATCAACATGCAAAATCCAGGATGACAGACAGACAGCGGCTTTCGGCGTAATTTGCTCCGAACGCAGGGGTTTGGGGGGATCTGGCCATGAATGCGATCATCAGGGCAGGAGTCATTTCGGCGCTGGTCATGTTGGGAGGCTGCGGCGACATGAAGGGGAGCTTCAAAGTTCGCACCATCACCGATCGGCCCGATATGAAGGTCTCCGCGAGCAGCAATGATGCGTCGGTGCACCTCCACATTTTCACCACCCACTACGTGTGGAATCCGGACACGAACATATACGAACTGCGGACTATTACTTGTGCCGATGCACCACCCGACGCACTCGTCGTCCTTGCGGGAAAAGGGAGCGCCGATGTCGGCGCGGAGAAAAAGACCGCCGACCCAGTACTTACCGCCGCAGCTGCCTTTGCCTTCAGTTCGAGCGGAGCGCAGTTACAACGCGCAGCGAACCAACGTCGAACGGACTCCTTCCATGAGTCCGGGTGCAACATGTACGCGGCTGGCGCCATCAGTGGGCGTGAGTACCAGGCGCAGGAAATCCTGAATACAAAGGTGGCACTTGTTATGGCTGGCCAAGAGGCCATCGTGAGCCTGCTAGCGCCACCTCCGCCTTCGGTCACTATCACCGCCGATGCTCCGGCCAGCGCCGGGAGCGCACCTCAGCCTGCACGAATAACCATTGGGACTGAGACCAGCGATGAAACGACGGACAGGAGCGGGTCCGGTCAAGACAAGCCCGCACCCAGTGGGACTGTTCCTACCCTGCCCGTTGCTGCAAAGGTTGCGACCACGGCGGCCGGCGCGGCCAAATCCAAAACCACGCCAAAGCCCAAGACCCAAGCGTCGACGGGCGGCGCTGGATCCGCCAAGGGCGCAGCCCCTGCTCCTGGTCAGAATTTGGGAGGTACCCCTAAGCAAGACCCGGAGGTCCTCAAGGTGGCGATTGCGGCCATCGTTAAATTGACTGAGGAAGGCCTCGCGGAAAATGTCTCCGACGTGGCATGCCTCCTGGACGCATCCCACGGAACGCTAACCGCCGAACAGTGGCGAACGTCCTGCGGCGGCAACGCCGCCATCGTGGCGGTCGATGCTGATGATGTGCAGCCCCTCGTGCAAACTCCTCAACCTATATTTCGCGGTGAGAGGCTTTTCACTCAGCTCGGGTCGACTGCACAGGTCGACACAGGCAGGGACCTGGTTCAGGCGCTTGGCAAAAAATTCGGCCCGGACATGAGTGTCTACACGGTCGAGGTAAGACCACAGAACTTGCAAAACGTCGAAATTAGGTACTACGGCCGCACGACTGACGAAGATCATTCGGACCACGACTACAAGGCTGCCGACGAGCTCAGGAATGAGCTCAGTTCCGTTTTCTCGCCTGACACCATCAAGGTGATCAACTGGCACTGTTGCGTAGCAAAGCTCCCGAGCTCCGGGTTGTTGGAATTGTGGATTCCCGCGCACGTGACTATCGATCCAGGCGCTCTTGCGCAGGGTCACGCAGCGCCACCTGCGGCGGTTCCGCCCAAAATAAAAAAGCCGAAAAGAGCCACGCCTGGCGCCTGATCAATTCTGTGCCTTGTGCTTCGACGCAGATCTCGAAGTCATCTCTTCCCGTGAGATGACTTCGGTGTTTGCGGATGTAAAAATGTTGGAGAGCCTCTCACAAAACGCCTCTGGCGCGTTGGCCGCTCCACAACTTATCGTCGCACTCGGAGAAGTCATTGGCGGTGTTTCGTATGGTTTGACCTGTTGTCTGCCGTGCAGCGCTGACGTTGAAACGAAACGTCCGTGATCGGACTATCCAGCTCAGGGGGCGACCGGCCGCTGTTGGCCGATAGCCGCCATTGATGCAGTCCAGTCGTTACCGATCAATCCGCGTTGTCCGGCTCGAAGAAGCTCCAGCGCACGTCGCCGAACTCGGCCTTCATCGCGGCCTCGACGGTGTTGATCGCATCGATCAGGCTGGCGGTGGGCTGCATGCGCGCCTTCACCGCCACCATCACGTCGGCGCCCATCTGCAGGGTGATCAGGTTGAGGACTTCGGCGACTTCGGGGCGGTTCCTCAAGAAGCCCATCAGCTCGTCGCGGCGGCGCGGTTCCACGCCCTGGCCGATCAGCAGCGCCTTCACCTCGATCGCCACCAGCACGGCGACGACGATCAGGAGGGTGCCGATGGCGATGGTGCCGGCGGCGTCGAACATCAGGTTGCCGGTGAGCATGGTGGCGCCGATGGCGAGGGCGGCCAGGCAGAGGCCGACGAGGGCGGCCAGGTCTTCGCCGAAGATCACCAGCAGTTCGCTGGAGCGGGTTTGGCGAAACCACGTCCACAGATCCTGGTCACCGCGGGCCTTGTTCACTTCCTGCATGCAGCCACGCATCGAGATGCCTTCGACCACGATGCCGAACACCAGCACGCCCATCGCCAGCCACGGCCACTTGAGCGGCTCGGGATTCGTGAGCTTGTGCACGCCCTCGTAGATCGAGAACATGCCGCCGACGCTGAACAACAGGATGGCGACGAGGAACGACCAGAAGTACAGCGCACGACCCCAGCCCAGCGGGAATTCGTCGGACGGTGGACGCTTGGCCTGGCGGATGCCGAGCAGCAGCAAACCCTGGTTGCCGCAGTCGGCCAGCGAGTGCACCGCCTCGGCCATCATCGCGCCGGAGCCGGTAACCACGGCGGCGGCGAGCTTGGCCACGAAGATGGCGAAGTTCGCGCCCAGCGCGAGGAAAATGGCCTTGATCGGGTTGGCGTGGCTGGACATGCGCGGGCTCGGGCGGGAAACGGGCGGCCATTGTAATGGACGCCAGCCGGGCCTCTCCGCGAGATGGCGGCGGACGCCTGCTGCCTCCGCCGCGAGGCCGTGAGGCGGGGTGCCCGCCTCCGGACAGCGACTCAGCGGATGCCGACGCCCACGCCAAGCCCGAAGTGCACGTTGCTGCGACCCTTCTGCATTTCCTCGGCGGTCCAGACGTGGGACTGCGCCACGTCGACCAGCGGGAACAGGTAGTCAGCCTGGCCAACCTGGCCGCCGCGGGTGCCGTTGAGTTTGCCGTCGACGGTCATCAGCGCGCCGGCGGGGTAGTCGAGCGGTTCGACGTAGCCGCGCAGCACGGCGATGAAGCGGCCGTTTCCGCTGTCATTCGCCTTCGGCCGCTGCGAGGAATCCAGCGGGTAGGCCAGCAGCTCGATTTCGCTGTGGTCCTGGAAGTTGCTGACGCGCACGATGCGCCCGCCCCAGATGACTTCGTTGCCGCTGTACTGCTCGGGCGTCTGCGCCACTTGCGCGGGGGTGGCGAGCACCGCGTTGCCGGCGGTCTTGTAGATCGGCGCGGGTGCGCAGGCGGCCAGCACGAGCAAGGCGGCGGGCAGGGCGAGCCGGATCAGCAGCGGGGCGGGGCGGTGGCGCATGGTCGTGGCTCCTGGGCGGACGCGAAAGACGGGGCCAGCTTAGCGACGGTTCGGCCTGGGCGGTAGTCGCGAGGCGGGCAGGGGGCTGGGCGTATTCAGCTGGCTGCCGGCCTCGTCCAGCAGCCAGTCGAGTTTTACCGTGGCCGGACGCTCGCGCGCCAGCAGGCCGGCCAGCACGCGCAGCGGTTCGCGCAGGGCATCGTCCAGTTTCCACGGCGCGTTGAGGATGACCATGCCTGAGCCGTTGAGGCGCAGCGGCGAATCGTCCGGGTGCACCAGCAGCTCGGCGCGCAGGACGCGTTTCACCCCGCTGTGCTGCAGGCGGCGCAGGAACGGCTGTACCTGGCTGCGCAGCTTGATCGGATACCACACCGCGTAGACGCCGGTGGGCCAGCGCTGCAGCGCCGGCTTCAGGGCCTGCTCGATCAGCTTGTACTCGGCGTCCTGCGCCTCGTAAGGCGGGTCGATCAGCACCAGGCCGCGCTTCTCCTGCGGCGGCACCAGCGCCTTCAGCGCCTCGTAGCCGTCGCGCTCGTGCACGTGCACCTGAGGGTTGCCGCGGAACAGGTCGCGCAACTTGCATGCCGCCTCGGTATGCAGTTCGCACAACTGGGCGCTGTCGCCGGGGCGCAGCAGGCGGGCGACCTGCAGCGGCGAGCCGGGGTAGCGCTTCAGGCCTTGCGCGTTGTCGGCGCTGCCCAGGATGCCGTCGCGCCAGCGACGCAGCAGCGGAGGCAGTTTCTCCGCCGGGTGCAGGCGCGCGATGCCGTCCTTGAACTCGCCGGTCTTGCCTGCCTCGAAACCGTCCAGCGGATAGTTGCCGCTGCCGGCATGGGTGTCGATATAGCAAAACGGTGCGGGCTTGGCCTGCAGCGACTCGATCAGTGCCAGCAGCACGACGTGTTTCAGGACGTCGGCAAAATTGCCGGCGTGGTAGGCGTGGCGGTAGTTCATGGCGGTCACGGGAATGGGGACACCCAGTATAGAGGGCCGGTGCCGTGCTCCTCCGGTGCTACGTAACCTTTCCTGCACATGGGCCGGTGCAGGCTCCGCTTGTTGCAGCGTTGCAACCGGCCGGACGCGCGGCTCCGGCCGTCCACCTGCGCGGAGAATCATCATGAAGTTCCTGCCAAGAATCATGGTTTCGACGGCCGCTGTCGGCCTTTGCCTGGCATTCGGCACGGTCAGCGCCCAGGACACCGGAGGCATGGCGCCGGCACCGGCGTCGAGCAGCATGGGCCATATGGGCGGCATGCATCACAAGATGATGCGCCACAACAAGAACGGCAGCATGCACATGATGCCGGCCACGGTGAGGTCGGTGGATGCCAAGACCGGCATCGTCGAGGCGGACGCGGGAGGCATGTCGCTACGCGTGCACTTCCCGCCGGCTTCGGTGGCCAACCTGAAAGTCGGCGACAAGATCACGCTGCACATGGGCTATACCAAGTAGTTCGTCGGGTGACCGACGAACCATTACGGGCGCCGGACAGGGGCCGATGGACCCATGTCCAGAGTTGAGACTGGCCGGTACCAACCCTATGCTGTGCCGATGAATCACCTGCTTCGCCATGCCGCACGCTTGCCGTCCCTCCGGGCGATGGCATGGTTGGCGTGGCTGATTCTCGTGCTGGCACCGGTGCATGGCATGCCGCGCGGGATGGCCGGCGACGCGCTGCGGGGCGCGCCGGCATCGTCCGTCGCGCACGCGGCCGATCATGGTCCGGATGCCATGCCGGTCGCGTCCGGCTGCTGCGCCGACCACGGCCTCGGCCAGCGCGACGCGATGACGTCGGCCCATTGCGCGGCGGCGTGCGGCAGCTTGCTGCAGGTGGCCACCCTGGCTGCTCTGGTGCCGGTGGCGCCGGAACCGCTGCACGTTTCCCCTCCCTTCGCGTCCGCGCCCAGCGTCGTGCACGCGCCACCGCTGCGGCCGCCAGCCGGCTGATCCTCGTTCGCTGCGACCGTGCCTGCATGCCCGCCTGGCGGCGAGCGTGGACGGCGGCCCGTGTCGGCACCGGCCATCGGTGCCTTCCCCGAAGGAGACCTGCGTGCATCCATTTCCCCCCTTGCCTGCGACCGACCTGTCGCGGCGACGTTTCGTGCAGGGCCTGGCCCTGGGCGGCGCGGCAGCCGGCCTTGGCCTGCTGCGGCCCGCGAACGCCTGGGCGCTGACCAGCCCGGGACAGCCCACCGTGCTCAGCGGCACCGACTTTGCGCTGGACATCGTCGAGCGCACCGTCAACTTCACCGGCGCGGCGCGGCCGGCGACCACCGTCAACGGAGGCGTGCCCGGTCCGTTGCTGCGCATGCGCGAAGGCACCACGGTGAACCTGCGCGTGAGCAACCGCCTGCGCGTGCCCACCTCGATCCACTGGCACGGCATCGTCCTGCCGTTCCGGATGGACGGCGTGCCCGGCCTCAGCTTCGACGGCATCGCGCCGGGCGAGAGTTTTCTGTACCGGTTCCAGCTGCGCCAGAGCGGCACCTACTGGTACCACTCGCACTCGGGTTTCCAGGAGCAGAACGCGCTGTACGGTCCGCTGGTGATCGAACCGGCCGGCCCCGAGCGATACCCCACGGATCGCGACTATGTGGTGATGCTCAACGACTGGACCGACGAGGACCCCGAGCGCATCTACGCCAAGCTCAAGAAGCAGAGCGACTACTACAACTTCGCGCAGCCCACCGTGCCGGACTTCTTCCGCGATGTGCGCGAGAAGGGGCTGGGCCAGGCGCTGGCGAAGCGCAGGATGTGGAACGAGATGCGCATGAACCCGACCGACCTGGGTGACGTCTCCGGCTACACCTACACCTACCTGATGAACGGCACGACGCCGGCCGGCAACTGGACCGGCATCTTCAGGCCCGGCGAAAAGATCCGGCTGCGTTTCATCAACGGTTCGTCGTCCAGCATCTTCGACGTGCGCATTCCCGGTCTGAAGATGACGGTGATCGCCGCCGACGGCCAGGACGTGCAGCCGGTGGCGGTCGACGAATTCCGCGTCTCGGCAGCCGAAACCTGCGACGTCATCGTCGAGCCGCAGGAGGAGCGGGCATATACGCTGTTTGCTCAGTCGATCGACCGCAGCGGCTATGCGCGCGGTACGCTGGCGCCGCGTGCCGGCATGGAAGCCGGGGTGCCGGCGATGGACAAGCGCGTGTGGCTCGGCATGCAGGACATGATGGGCGCGATGTCGCACGCGGAACACGGCGGCGGGCACGCCGCGATGCCCGGCATGGACCACGGCAGCGTGGATCACGCCGGCATGACCACCACGCCCGCCGTGCACCATGCCCGCACCGAATACGGCCCCGGCGTGGACATGCGCGTCGACACGCCGCGCACCAATCTCGACGATCCGGGCATCGGCCTGCGCGACAACGGCCGCCGCGTGCTGACCTATGCCGACCTGCACACCGTCGGCGGTCCGCTCGACGCGCGTGAACCCGGCCGCGAGATCGAACTGCACCTGACCGGCAACATGGAGCGCTTCACGTGGTCGTTCGACGGCATCAAGTTCCCCGACGCCAAGCCCATCCATTTCAACACCGGCGAGCGCCTGCGCATCGTGCTGGTCAACGACACCATGATGAACCACCCGATCCATCTGCATGGCATGTGGAGCGAGCTGGAAAATCCGGATGGCCAGTTCCAGGTGCGCAAGCACACCATCAACGTGCAGCCGGCGCAGCGGATCAGCTACGCGGTGACCGCCGACGCGCCGGGGCGCTGGGCCTACCACTGCCACCTGCTGTACCACATGGAGGCGGGCATGTTCCGCGAGGTGGTGGTGGCATGAGCACGAAGCGCCGCGATACCTCGATCGTTCCGCGCCGCGTGGCGTGGCTGGCCGCACTGCTGCTGGCCATGCCGCTGGCGGCGACGGCGCAGAGCGCGCCAGCCCCGGCCGGCAGCACGGCGCCGGTGGCGATGGACCATGGCCCGATGCACGGGATGGACCACGGCGGCATGCATCACGGCACGCCGCCGCCCGCGCCGGCGACATCCCCCCAGGTCATGCCCGACATGGATCACGCGTCGATGCCCGGCATGAGCCACGGCCAGGCGCATGGCGCGGGCGCGGGCATGCAACCGATGCAGGGCGGCTACGCACCGGCGGACGCACGCAGTGGCGATTATTCCGACGGCATCGCCGCCAGTCCCGCGCACGCCCTGCACATGCACGGCAGCACACCCGCCGGCATGCTGCTGATCGATCAGCTCGAAGCGTTCCACGGCCGCGACGGCAACGGTCAGTCGTGGGAAGCCTCAGGCTGGTACGGCAGCGACACGGACAAGCTGTGGCTGCGCAGCGAGGGCGAGCGCAGCGATGGCCGGATCGGCGATGGCGAGGTCGAGGCGCTATGGGATCACGCCGCGGCCGCGTTCTGGAGCACGCAGCTGGGCGTGCGCCATGACTTCGGCACCGGTCCGCAGCGAAGCTGGGCCGCGTTCGGCGTGCAGGGCCTGGCGCCGTACTGGTTCGAGATCCAGGCCACCGCCTACGTCGGGCCGTCCGGCCGCAGCGCGGCGCGCCTGCGGGCGGACTACGAGCTGCTGTTCACCCAGCGGCTGATCCTGCAGCCGGAGCTGGAGGTCAACCTGCACGGCAAGTCCGACCCGGCGCGCGGCATCGGCAGCGGCCTCACCGATGCCAGGCTGGGCTTGCGCCTGCGCTACGAGATCCGGCGCGAGTTCGCGCCGTATCTTGGCGTAGTCTGGACGCGCCGCTTCGGCACCACGGCCGATTTCGCCCGCGCCGATCATCAGGCAGTCTTCGACCGGCAGTGGGTCGCCGGCCTGCGCATCTGGTTCTGAGGAGAGCCCATGAAACGACTCATCATCACCGTCGTGATTCTCTGCGTCATCGCCGCCGCCGGTGTCGGCGCCTTCGTCTGGTCCGGCGTCTACAACGTCGGCGCCGACGACCACCACACCAGACCCGTCTACGCGCTGATGCAGACGCTGCGCGAGCGCTCGATCGAGCATCACGCAAAAGACATCGTGGTGCCGAATCTCGACGACCCGCAGCTGATCCTCAAGGGCGCCGGCCAGTACGCGGCGATGTGCACCGGTTGCCACCTGGCGCCGGGCATGGCCGAGAACGAGATGCGCCCGGGCCTGTACCCGCTGCCGCCCGAGCTGGCGAAATTCCGGCCCGATCCGCGCGAGGCGTTCTGGGTGATCAAGCATGGCGTCAAGATGAGCGCGATGCCGGCGTGGGGTGCCACCCATGACGACGCCACGATCTGGAGCATGGTGGCGTTCCTGCAGAAACTGCCCGACATGACGCCGGCGCAATATCAGGACATCGTGGCCCGGGCACCGCAGGACCACGACATGGATGAGGCGGGCGGCCACAGCCACAGCCATGGCGGCACCGCTGACGAGGATGCGCATGGCACGGCGGCGATGGAAGGCATGCCGATGGCCGGCGAAGCGGGGCACAGCCATGACGCGGCTGATGGCGATGTTCACGAACACGCCGCCGTGCCGACGGTCGAGGCGCCGCTGTCGATGGAAGGCATGACGCCGGGCGCAGTGCCGGCGGCCGAAACGGTGGCGCGGGCCTTCCAGGCCGCGTTGCAGCGTGGCGACCGCGAAGCCGTACTCGCACTGCTGGCGCCCGGGGTCCGCGTCAGCGAAGGCGGCCACACGCAGACACGCGACGAATACGCCGCCGGCCATCTGGGCGAGGACATCAAGTTCCTGAAGGCCGCGAAGCTCACGCCGGTCTCGTTCGGCTCGATGCCGATGGGCGACACCGCAATGGTCGGCAGCGAAAGCGGCGTCGAGGTCACGATCAAGGGCAGGCCGACCACGCTGCGCAGTCGCGAGATGCTCAAGCTCGGCAAGGACGGCGACAGCTGGAAGATCGTGTCCGTCCAGTGGCAAACCACCCCGACAACCGGAGAATGACGATGAAACGATGGTTTTCCCGCATGGGCATCAGTTTGCTGTTTGCCGTGCTGTTCGCGCCGGCGGCGTTGGCGGCGAATGCGTTCGACGTCTACCGCGACCCGTCCTGCGGCTGCTGCGGCGCCTGGGTCGATTACATGCGCGCGCAGGGCTACACCGTCACCGTGCACCAGGACCAGCCGATGGCGACGGTGAAGGCGCGCTTCGGCGTGCCGCCCGGTGCGGTGTCTTGCCATACCGCGGTGATCGAGGGCTACGTGGTCGAGGGGCACGTGCCGGTGGAGGACATCCGCCGCCTGCTCGCCGAGCGGCCGGACGCCATCGGCATCGCCGCGCCCGGTATGCCGATGGGCTCGCCCGGCATGGAGATGGGCGCGCCCGAGCGTTACGATGTAGTGCTGATCGGCCGCGACGGCTCGACCCGGGTGTATGCGACGCACGGCCTGGCTGCGTGAGCGCAGCTGGTCTCCCGATCGCGATCCGCCGACTTGATCCGCGTCAATGACCTGCCCGCTGCCGACACTACAGTGCCCGTGAGATGAAACCCGCCTTCCGCCTCCGTCCCGTCGCCCGTCGCCGCCTTGCGTGGCTGGTGGTCGTGCTGCTGCTGTGGCAGCAGGTGGCGGTGGCGGCGTATGCCTGCGTCGCGGCACAGGCGGCGCCGGCCGCGGCCGCGCTGGCCGTGGCGGTGCACTCCTCGTCCATGGCAATGGCCGACGGCTGTGCGGACATGACGACACCGGTCGATCCGCTGTGCCGGCAGCATTGCCAGCCCGACCATGCCACCCAGGTCGATGCGCGCACCGCCTCGGTGCCGGCCAGCGCGTTGTCCGCGCTGCCGCCGGTGCTGCTGTCCGTGACGGCGGTGGCGTTGCCGTCCGAGCGGGCGTTGATTCGGCGCGAGCGTCTGCGAGCGCCGCCACCGATTCCCCGCTTGTTGTTCTGTTCGCTCCTGATTTGATCTGACCCGTCGCGGTATCCACCGACGTGGCGTCGTGCCTGCATGGCACGGCGCGAATCGCAGATCGACGGAGTGTTCACCCATGTTCTCCCTTCAATTCGCCCGGCGCCTGATGGCGGCGGGTCTGGCCGTGCTCCTGTGGGGAGCGGCGGCCGCGGCGGCGCATGCCGCCGAACCGCCGCTGACGCTTGATGCCGCCATCCATCAAGCGATCGAGCGCGCACCCCTGCTGGAGGCGCGCCGCGCCCAGTCGGAATCGGCACGACAGGAGGCGGCCCGTGCGGGTGCGCTGCCCGATCCCCAACTCACCGTCGGGGTCGACAATCTGGCCGTGCAGGGGCCGGGCGCATTTACGGTTGGCGGTGACAGCATGACCATGCGCACCGTCGGCATCAGCCAGGCCCTGCCATCGCGCCGCAAGCGTCAGGCCGAACGGGCGATGGGCCATGCCCAGGCGGATTTGGCCGCATCGTCGGAGGTGGCGACCGGCTTGTCGATCCGGCAGCAGGTGGCCGATGCCTGGATCTCCGCCTGGGGTGCGCACCGCGAAGCCATGATGTTGCGATCCATGCGGCAGGCATGGGCGCAGGACGTGGCCGTGGCGAAAGCACGCTTGCGCGGTGGTACCGGTAGCGCGGCAGAGGTGCTCGCCGCCCGCATGGAATCCCTCGACCTGGAAAACCGTCTCGATGAGGCGAATGCCCGCGAGGCACAGGCCCGCGCGGGCCTGGCGCGATGGCTCGGTTCTCCGATCGGGCAGCCGCTGGGGGACGCGCCAGACTTCGCCGTCCTGCCGCACGACGAAGCGTCCTTGCTGGCCAGCCTCGATCGTCAGGGCAACCTGCTCGGGTGGCCGGCCCGCGAACAGGCCGCCGAGGCAGCGCTTGCCGCTGCCCGTGCCGACAAACGCCCTGAATGGAGCGTGGGCTTGAGCTACGGCTCCCGTGTGCGCGGCTTGTCCGACATGGTGTCGCTGCAGGTCGGGGTAAGCCTGCCGCTGTTCACGCGCAACCGGCAGGATCGGGGTATTTCCGCCCGCGCGGCCGACCTCGATGCGGTTCGCGACGAACGCGACGACGCACGCCGTCAGCAGGTCGAGGCCATCCGATCCGCCTGGGCGCAATGGGAATCGCTCGGCCAGCAAGTGCGCCGGCACCGCGATGCCTTGCTCCCACTGGCCAATGACCGCGTGGTCCTGGCGCTCGCCGCGTACCGCGGCGGCGGCGAGATCCAGCCCTTGCTGGATGCCCGTCGCGACGAGATCGCTCACCACACGGATTACGCCCGCATGCAGGCCGAGTACGGCCGCGCCTGGGCGGCACTGGCTTATCTGTTACCCACTTCGGAGACGACGCCATGAAGCGCGCATTGATGATGCTCACCGCCGCGCTGCTGGCGGTCATGCTGCTTCTGATCGGCTACTTCGGCGGCCGCCATCAGGCGCCATCGTCTCCGTCGCAGGCCGGTACTCCCGCCTCCGCAGCGGAAGCCGGCGGTAAAAAAATCCTGTACTGGTACGACACGATGGTGCCGCAGCAACACTTCGACAAGCCGGGTCTGTCGCCGATGGGCATGCAGATGGTGCCCAAATATGCCGATGAGAAGCCGGCCGAAGAAGGGACGGCCAAGGATGTCGTCCGGATTGATCCGACGACGGTGCAGAATCTCGGCGTTCGCACCGCTCCGGTGGAGCGTCGCGTGCTGGCGTCGGCGCTCCGGGTGCCGGGCACGATTACGTGGGATCTGCGCCGAGCCATCACCATCAGCGCCCGCACCGATGCGGTGGTGAGCAAGCTGGACGTACGCGCACCGTACACCGTGGTCAAGGCAGGCGAGCCGCTGGCGGAGCTGTTGGCACCGCAATGGAGCAGCGCGCTGGCCGAATACGCTGCGCTTCAGCATGTGCAGTCGGCTGAAGCAAAAGGCCTTCGCGCGGCCTCGCGGGAGCGCCTGCAGGTGCTGGGCCTTACGCCGGCGGAGATCCAGTCGTCGCGTCGCGGCACGGGCGCGGCGATCACGCTGCACGCCCCGCAGGCGGGCGTCGTCACGACACTGGACGTGCGTGAAGGCCAGCGTGTCACGGCCGGCCAGACCTTGCTGACCGTGAATGGCCTGTCCACCGTGTGGACCGAGGCGGCACTGCCGCAGGCAGCGGCGGGCACGGTGCGCAACGGCACGCCGGTGGTGGTCACGGTCGATGCCCTGCCGGGTCGGTCGTTCCCCGGCACCGTGGAAACCTTGCTGCCGGAGGTGGATGCGGTGACGCGCACCCAGCGCGCCCGCATCGTGCTCGACAATCCCGACGGTGCCTTGAGTCCAGGCATGTTCGCCACCGTGCGGCTCAGCCCCGCGCAGGGTGAAGCGGTGCCCGTGGTGCCGGACGACGCGCTGATCGCCACCGGCAGCCAGACGCGGGTAATCATCGCCGAGGGAGATGGCCACTTCCGTGCTGTATCGGTGCGCATCGGACGTGCGGCCGGCGGCTATACGGAAATTCTCGACGGCCTCACGGGCGGCGAGAAAGTCGTGGTCTCCGGCCAGTTTCTGATCGATTCGGAGGCGAGTCTGTCCGGTGCGCTGGAGCGCCTGAATGACAGCTCCACCAAACCGGTGCCGGCCACGAGTACCCCCATGCCGGGTATGCCGATGGGAGACAGACCATGATCGCCGCCCTGATTCGCGCGGCGATCGCCCATCGCGTGTTCGTGCTGCTGGCTGCACTGGCCTTGGCCCTGATCGGCATGTTCTCGGTGACGCGCACGCCGGTCGACGCGCTGCCCGATCTGTCCGACACCCAGGTCATCATCCGCACCAGCTATCCGGGCCAATCGCCGCAGGTGGTCGAGGATCAGGTCACCTATCCGCTGGCTACCACCATGCTTTCGGTGCCCGGTGCGACGACGGTGCGCGCCTTTTCGTTCTTCGGCGACTCCTACGTCGACGTGCTGTTCGACGACAACACCGACCTGTACTGGGCCCGCTCACGGGTGCTGGAGTACCTGAGCCAGGCGCGCGATCGCCTGCCGGCCGGTGTTACGCCCGCGCTCGGTCCCGACGCGACGGGACTCGGCTGGATCTACGAGTACGCGTTGATCGATCCCACCGGCAAACACGATCTCGGCCAGCTGCGCGCGCTGCAGGACTGGTTCCTGCGCTATCAGCTCAAGACCGTACCGAACGTCGCCGAGGTCGCCACCTTGGGCGGTATGGAGCGGGCGTGGCAGATCGTGCCCGATCCGCAGGCGCTGGCGGCGCGCGGCATCACCGTGGCGCAGCTGGTCGATGCGGTGCGCAGCGCGAACGGTGCCAACGGTGGCTCGGTGATCGAACAGGGCGAAGCGGAGCTGATGGTACGCAGCGAAGGCTATCTGAAGAACCGCACGGACTTCGAGAACGTGCCGATCGCCACCAATGCCGGCGGCGTGCCGGTGCTGCTGCGCGACGTGGCGACGGTGCGGCGTGGCCCGACGTTTCGCCGTGGCCTTGCCGAGCTGGACGGGCAGGGCGAAGTGGTCGGCGGCATCATCGTGATGCGCACCGGCAAGAATGCAAAGGCCACCATCGCCGCCGTGAAAGCGCGGCTGGCGGAACTGCAGCGCAGCCTGCCGGCCGGCGTCGAGATCGTGCCCACCTACGACCGCTCGCAGCTGATCGACGCCGCGGTGAGCAATCTGTGGAGCAAGTTGTTCGAAGAATTCCTGGTCGTGACGCTGGTCTGCGTGTTGTTTCTGTGGCACCTGCGCTCGGCGCTGGTGGCCGTGATCACGCTGCCGCTGGGTGTGCTGGTCGCCTTCATTGCGCTGCATCTGCAAGGCGTGACGGCGAACCTGATGTCGCTCGGCGGTATCGCGATCGCGATCGGCGCGATGGTGGATGCGGCGATCGTGATGATCGAGAACACGCACAAGCATCTGGAGCATTGGCACAACGCGAACGACGGCCGTGAACCGCAAGCTGCACAGCGCTGGTCGCTGGTTGCCGACGCCGCCGCCGAGGTAGGGCCCGCGCTGTTTGTGAGCCTGTTGATCATCGCGCTCTCGTTCGTGCCGGTGTTTGCGCTGCAGGGACAGGAAGGCAAGCTGTTCAAGCCGCTGGCCTTCACCAAGACCTACGCGATGGCTGCAGCGGCCGGGCTGGCGGTGACGCTGGTGCCGGTGCTGATGGGTTATTTGATCCGTGGACGCATCCGGCCGGAACACGCCAATCCGCTCAACCGCGGGCTGATCGCGCTGTACCGGCCGCTCCTCGAAGCCGTGCTGCGCTATCCGAAAGCGACCTTGGTGCTGGCTGGGGTGCTGCTGCTCACCGCGCTCGTGCCGATGACCAGGCTCGGCAGCGAGTTCATGCCCGCGATGGACGAAGGCACGTTGTTGTACATGCCCACCGCGCTGCCCGGGCTGTCCGCCGGCAAGGCCGCGCAACTGCTGCAATTGACCGATCGCATGATCAAGACCGTGCCGGAGGTCGATCATGTGTTCGGCAAGGCCGGACGTGCCGACACCGCCACCGATCCGGCACCGCTGGAGATGTTCGAAACCACGATCACTTTCAAGCCAAAGGACCAGTGGCGGCCCGGCATGACGATGGACAAGATCAAGGCGGAACTGGACAAGGCCGTCCACGTGCCGGGGCTGACGAACCTGTTCGTGCCGCCGATCCGCAACCGCATCGACATGCTCTCCACTGGCATCAAGAGCCCGATCGGCATCAAGGTGCTGGGTACCGACCTGGCCACGCTGCAGACCGTGGCCGACCGGATCGAGACGGTGGCGAAGACCGTGCCCGGCGTCAGTTCGGCAATTGCCGAGCGACCGACCAGCGGTCGCTACGTCGACGTGCACATCCGCCGCGACGCCGCCGCGCGCTACGGGCTGTCCCAACAGCAGCTGCAGCAGTTGATCGCGACGGTAGTTGGCGGTGATCCGGTCGGCCAGACGATCGAGGGACGCGAGCGCTATCCGATCGTGGTGCGTTACCCGCGTGCCGAGCGCGACTCGGTCGGGGCGTTGCGACAGCTGCCGATCGTCGCTGCCGATGGCGCCCAGCTCACCCTGAGTCAGGTGGCGGACATCGCCGTGGTGGCGGGGCCGTCGATGCTGAAAAGC
>MKTU01000054.1 GCA_001898415.1 Rhodanobacter sp. 67-28
CAGCGTTCCGGTGACGCCGAACACGACGCTGGCGACGAGACAGATCACCAGCAGCAGGATGCCCAGCATCACGCCCAGCGCGAATACCACCGTGGCGCGATTATCCGCGCGCTCGATGCCGATGCCGGCCGGCGCCAGGCGCTGCTGTTCCAGGGCGCGTCGCACCGGGCCCATGCGCAGGCGTTCCCAATGCACGCCTTCGGGGAACACCGAGTGCAGGCCGACCAGGGCGATCCACTGCGCGCGCAGGATCAGGTGCAGGGTGAAGGTGATCGCCAGGATCAGCGCCGCCGATTTCAGGTAGACGAACACGGTGATGAGCGCCGCCACCGTGGCCTCGTTGAAGCGGGGAACCAGCGCATACATGCGATCGTCCAGCCAGCCCGGCAGCTGCAGCATGGCGAATACCGCCACGCCGGAGATCAGCAGTTCGACCTCCCAGGTCGGCGTGGTGTGGCGAGGCAGCGCATTGGCTTCCTGCACGGACTGGGTGGACGGATCGTTGACGGTCATGCAGCAAGGTTTCCGGTGGTTGGCCTCAATGGCTGGGCGAAGATAGCGCGGCACGCCGAAGCGCAGGATGGTTGGCCAGCAGGTGCGCGAAGCGCTCGGCCGCCTGCGGTTGCCCGGCGAGGAACAGCGACGGTTCGATCAGCTCCAGTTCCATCAGCACGAAACGCCCGCCGCTGACCACGCCATCCACCCGCGCATACGCCGGCACGTCGTGGCCCGCGACAGCGAGCGCGGCCAGGGCGCGCCCGGCGGCGGCGCGCGTCGCGGCTTCGGGCACCGCCGGTTCGCTGCGGCCGCCGTGTTCGTCCTGCACGCGGTAGTCGCCCGCGGCGGGGCGCTTGATGACGGCGTGGCTGTACTCGCCGCCGAAATACAGCAACGACCACTCGCCGGCGCCGGCGATTTCGGAAAGGTACGGCTGCACCAGGTAATCCAGCGCCGTCGGCAACTGCGCCACGGACGCGGCGAACGCATCGTCGCCGACCTCGCCACGCAGGGTCTGCCACGCGCCGCCGCTGATCGTCGGCTTGACCACCACCGACGCGCCGGGCATCGACGCCAGCACGCGCGCCAGTTCGCTGCCGTGCGCCAGCCGGGTCGGGATGGTCGCCACGCCCAGGCGCGCGAGTTCGAACAGGTAGCGCTTGTCGCTGTTCCAGCGCAGCAGGCGGCTGTCGTTCACCGTGGCCACGCCGAGCCGGTCGAGGCGATCCAGCCATTGCCCGAACGCCGCGGGGTGCTTGTGGTAGTCCCAGATCGTGCGGATCAGCACCAGGTCGAATGCCGACCAGTCGACCTGCGCGTCGTTCCACACGCACACCGTCGGCGGTACGCCGAGTTGCGCCAGCGTGGCGGCGAGGTGCGCGTCGTCCGGGTCGATCCAGGGGCGCGCGGCACAGGTGGCGAGGGCGAGTCGGGCGGGGTGATCGGGCAACGGCATCGGCGCAATCTAGCAGCGCTGGCCGGCGTTGCGCGCGGTCCCGTGCCAGACGGGACTGGTGAAAGCGTCCCCGACAATGGCAAGGTAGCCGGCGTGCTGACCGAACCCGCCAATGCCTACGCCCGCCGCCTGAACACCTGGGACGCCGCGATGATCGTCATCGGCGGCGTCATCGGTGCGGGCATTTTCCTCACCCCGTCGACGGTGGCGCGGCATACGTCATCGGGCGTCGAACTGCTGATCCTGTGGGCGATCGGCGGCGGACTGACCCTGGCCGGCGTGCTGTGCTACGCCGAACTGGGTGCGCGGCGGCCGCAGGCGGGCGGCATCTACGTCTACCTGCGCGAGGCGTTCGGCCTGATGCCGGCGTTCCTGTTCGGCTGGACGATGGCGCTGATCAACTATCCCGGCAGCGTGGCGGCAGTGGCGACGATGTTCGCCGAATACCTGTGCAGCGCGCTGGGGCTTGGCGGGCAGGGTTACGTGAAGCCGGTGGCGGTGGGCGCGATCGTGTTCATCGTGGGCATCAACCTGTTCGGCATTCGCGCCGGCGCCTGGCTGCAGAACGTGTTCACCGTGCTCAAGCTGCTGGCGATCGCGCTGCTGGTGATCACCGGCCTGGTGCTGGCGCACGAACACCTGGGCGTGGCGCTGATCGGCCAGCCGGCCACGCCAGCCTCGCCGTGGGCGTTCGCCGGTGCGCTGCTGCCGGTGCTGTTTTCCTATGGCGGATTCCACTACCTCAACGACCTGGCCGGGGAGGTGCGCAATCCGCAGCGCACCCTGCCGCGCGCGTTGGGCATGGGCATGACCGGCGTGGTGATCTGCTACCTGCTGGCCAACTGCGCCTATCTCTCCGGCCTGGGGCATGCCGGCCTCGCCGCCAGCGACGCGCCGGCGGCGGACCTGCTGCGCCGCCTGTTCGGCGAGCGCGGCGCCACCGTGATCGCGGTCGGCATCGCCTGCTCCACCTTCGGTTATTGCGCGATCGCGGTTGCCGGTGGTGCGCGCGTGCTGCAGACGATGGGTGCCGACGGGGTGTTCTTCCGCGCCGCGGGGCGGGTCGACCCGCGCACCCGTGCACCGCAGGTGGCGCTGGCCGTGCTCGGGGCGTGGGCGGTGGTGCTGGCGCTGTCCGGCACCTTCGGCCAGCTGCTCAACTACACCACGGTCGGCGAGTGGCTGGGCCACGTGTTCGGCATCGGCACGCTGTTCTGGTACCGCAAGCATTTCATCGACGAGCCGGCGCCGTACCGGGTGCCGTTCTACCCGTTGCTGCCGCTGATCTTCGTCGTCACCGTGTTCGGCGTGATCGTCGCCAGCGCGATCCACGCGCCGCGCGATGCCGGCATGAGCCTGGTCATCATCGCGCTGGGCGTGCCGGTGTACTACGGCTGGCAGCGCTGGGTGCGCCGGCATCCGCTGGCGTAGGCTGGCGGCGGGTTGCTGCCGGCGGGGACGCCGATGAACGTGCGTGTGTGGATGGCTTGCTTCGGCCTGGCCCTGCTGGGCGCCGGCCATGCCGCGGGCATGGATGCGGCGCGCCGCGAGGTCGTCGGCACCCTCCAGCTGGAGCAGGTGCGACGGGTAGGTGGTGTCGAGCATGCCGCCGACGGCGTGGCCCAGCGCCGCTACACCTTCGCATCGGCGGCGCAGCCGTCGATCGTGCTCGTGCCGCGCAGCGGGACGTGGGACTGGTCGGACCAGGGCGAGCTGCACCTGCGCGTGCAGAACGCGATGCCGTGGGCGGTCACGCTCGATGTGGAGATCGACAGCGCCGGCCGGCGCCTGCAGGCGCGCGTGGGCTTGCCGCCGGGACCGGCGCAGACGCTGGTGGTGCCGCTGCGCGCCAGCTCGCCGCGCGCGCAGGGCATGCAGGTCGGCCCGCCGATGCCGTTCGATGATGGTGGTCACAAGGTGTTGCTGGCGACCACCGTGCGTGGCGCGCTGGACCGGCGCCGCGTGCAAGCCATCCGCCTCGGCATCCCCTCGCCGCAAGCGGAACAGACACTGCTGCTCGGCGGCATCAGCACGCGGCCGGGTGAGCCGACCGTGCACGCGGCCTACGCCGCCGTCGTCGATCGTTACGGGCAATCCACCCGCGCGCAGTGGCCGGAGAAGGTCGGCTCCGATGCCGCCTTGCGCGCGGCGGTGCACGCGGATGCGGGCAGCGCGGCCCCGGCCGCCGATGCCTACGGTGGACAGCCAGGCCAGACGCTGGATCGCACGGGCTGGTTCCACGTGCAAAAGCGGGGCGGTCGCTGGTGGCTGGTGACGCCCGACGGCCACGCGTTCTTCTCGCTGGGCGTCAATGCGGTCAACGCCGGCGGCGGGCGCAGCTACGTGGAGAGTCGCGAGTTCATGTTCGACGACCTGCCGCCCGATCGCGGCGAATGGGCGGCCTTTTACGGACGCGGCGACAGCCGGCGCCCGGGCGAGGGCGCCAGCCAGGGCATCGCGTACAACCACGGCCGCTGGTTCGATTTCTACGCAGCCAATCTCCACCGGATCGACGGCAGCGACTGGCTGGCCGCCTGGCGCAAGCGCACGCTGGATCGGTTGCAGGCCTGGGGCTTCAACACCCTCGGCAACTGGAGCGATGCCGCGCTGGGTGCCGCGCATCGCCTGCCGTATACGCGTTCGATCAACATCGCCGGCGACTATGCCGACGTCGCCAGCGGCTACGACTACTGGGGCCGCATGCCCGATCCGTTCGACCCGCGCTTTGCCGCCGCCACCGAGGCGGCGGTAGCGAAGGCCAGCGCGGGTGTGACCGACGATCCGTGGCTGCTCGGCTACTTCGCCGACAACGAGCTGGCGTGGGCCGGCGAAGGGCCGCAAGGGCGTTGGGGATTGGCGCGGGGCACGCTCGCCGGCGACGCGCGCAGCCCGGCCAAGCAGGCTTTCGTCGCGATGCTGCGCCAGCAGTACGCCACGCCGCAGGCGCTGGGTGAAGCCTGGGGCATCGAGCTGCGTTCATGGGATGCGCTGCAGGCCACCGGCTATGCGGCGCCGGCGCCGAACGAGGCGCATCCGGCACTCGCCCGCGACTATGGCCACTGGCTGCGCCGCTACGCCGACGCCTATTTCCGCATCGTGGCCGCGGCGCTCCGCCGCCACGATCCGCATCACCTGTTTCTGGGCGGACGCTTCGCGGTGTACACGCCCGAGGCCGTCGCCGCCTGCGCGCGGTATTGCGACGTGGTCAGCTTCAACGCCTATGCCGACCTGCCGCAGCATCACGTCGACATGGCGTTGATGCGGACGCTGGATCGGCCGGTGCTGCTCGGCGAATTCCATTTCGGATCGAACGACCGCGGCCCGTTCGGTGCGGGCGTGGTGCCGGTGGCCGACGAGGCCGCACGCGGCGCGGCCTACGCGCGCTATCTCGCCGCCGCCACGACGAACCCGCTGGTGGTCGGCGCGCACTGGTTCGAGTACGCCGATCAGCCGCTCGCCGGTCGTCTGCTCGACGGCGAGAACAGCCACATCGGCCTGGTCGGCATCACCGACATTCCGTTCGGCGGCTTCGTGCGGGCGGTGCGTGCAGCCAACCGGAGCGTGGCGCCGCCGCCGCGGGGCGCCCCGAACGGGCGCTGAATCGCGACGCGCGCGCGATCGGCTATGCTGGGGAACCACGCAGCCGGCATGTGGTCGGCTGAACTCGTGACCTCAATTCATCCGGAACCGCCACCATGAACCTGCCTCGTCTCACGCTCGCTGCCGCGCTCGCCCTCGCCACCGGTTTGTCCGTCGTTCCCGTCCAGGGGGCGCACGCCCAGAGCGCGCAAGCCGCCGACGAGCTCGGTGGCAACGCGGTGGCCGGCGTATGCATGCTCTCGCGCGAGGCCGTGTTCGCGCAGTCCAAGGTCGGCAAGGCCGCCAGCGAGCGGCTGGGCCAGTTGGCCGAGCAGGCGAACAGCCAGTTGTCGAACCAGCGCAAGCCGCTGGATGCGGACATCCAGGCCTTCCAGCAAAAGGCCGCCTCGCTCACCGAGGACCAGCGCAAGCAGCAGGGCGCGGCGCTGCAGCAGCGCATGCAGACCTTCCAGTCGCAGGCCGGCGAGCAGAACGAGCGCATCCAGCTCACCCGCGCCAAGGTGATGCAGCGGATCGGCCAGGAAGCGCAGCCGGTGGTTGCCGCCAGCTACAAGAAGCACCAGTGCGGCCTGTTGCTCAACCGCGACGCGGTGCTCGGCGGCAACACCAGCAACGACCTGACCAGCGACGTCGTGCAGGGTCTGGACGCCAAGCTCACCACGATCAGCTTCAACCTCGAACCGCTGCCGGCCAAGGGTGCCGCGAACGGCGGCGCGAAGTAAGCGTCCCCAGGTCATCGGGACCGGCGGCGCGGCCGCCGGCTTCCCGTCGCCCACGCACGGAACCACGATGAACCAGTCCAGCTTCTATCCTGTCGGCACGGCGCTCCAGCCCTGGGGCGAGGCCGAACGCGAGGCATGGCGCTCGCGCCAGCGTGTGCAGCGCAGCTACGCGGATGACGTGTTGCGCCGGATCGACGCGCTGCGCGCGCACTGGGCGGTGGCACCGTACGGTGAGCTGGCCTATCCCGACGCACGCCATCCGCTGTACGCCCTGCGCAGTGCATCCTGGCGCGACGAGCTGCCGGTGATGCTGGTCACCGGCGGCGTCCACGGCTACGAAACCAGTGGCGTGCACGGTGCGCTGCAATTCGCCGAGCAGCATGCGGCAGACCTCGCCGGCCGGGCCAACCTGCTGGTGGTGCCGTGCGTGAGCCCGTGGGGCTACGAACGCATCCAGCGCTGGAATGCTGCTGCGCTCGATCCCAACCGCTCGTTCCATGCGCACAGCCCGGCACAGGAATCGGCCGCGCTGATGGCGCTGGTGGCGCCGCTGCGCGAGCGCGTGCTGATGCACATCGATCTGCACGAAACTACCGACAGCGACGAGGCCGAGTTCCGCCCGGCCTTGGCGGCCCGCGACGGCAAGCCGTTCGAACCCGGCACGATTCCCGATGGCTTCTACCTGTGCGCCGACAGCGCGCAGCCGCAGCCCGCGTTCCAGCAGGCGATCATTGCCGCGGTGGCCAAGGTCACCCATATCGCGCCGGCCGACCCCGACGGCACCATCATCGGCTCGCCGGTGGTGGCGCATGGCGTGATCGAATACGACTACGGCCGGCTCGGCCTGTGCGCCGGCATCACCGCCGCGCCGTTCAAGACCACCACCGAGGTCTACCCCGACAGCCCGCGCGCCACGCCCGCGCAATGCAACGACGCCCAGGTGGCGGCGGTGGTGGCAGCGATCGACTTTGCGCTGGCGCATCCGGCCGGCTGACGCCGGCCGCCCGGCGTGGTCACGCGCCGGGGCTGTGCTAGCATCGACCGCTGAAGGGGAGTAGCTCCCGATCGCTGTCGCCGTCATGACGGGCCTTGCGCCCCGGTGCAGCAGCAAATGGCACAGCCATTTGCGAGCAAGACCTTCGCCGTCCCACGGCGAAGGTGCGTCCTGCAAAGATGCCTTTCCGCCGTGGCCCCAGAGCCTCACCGGAGCATCAACCCGCCCTTTGGCGTCCAGAACCCATCGTGAAGCGCGCTTGCGCGCCTTCGCCGTTTCCGCGGGCCAGGATGCTTTCCGGCCGGCGCCCCTTCGATAGAGACCACCCATGGAACAACTGGCCAACCCCGAAATCTGGATCGCCCTCGCCACGCTGACCGCGCTCGAGCTGGTGCTGGGCATCGACAACATCATTTTCATCTCGATCCTGGCCGGCAAGCTGCCGCCGGAACGACGCGACAAGGCGCGGCGCCTGGGCATCATGCTGGCGGCCGTGTCGCGGCTGGGCCTGTTGCTGGCGATTGCCTGGATCGTCGGACTCACCGCGCCGCTGTTCGAGCTGTTCGGCCACGCGTTCTCGTGGCGCGACCTGATCCTGATCGGCGGCGGCCTGTTCCTGATCGGCAAGGCGACCCACGAGATCCACCAGAAGCTGGAGGGCGCCACCGAGCACGTCAGCACCGGCGGCGCGGCCGCGGCGACGGCCACCTTCGGCGGCGTGATCATGCAGATCATGCTGCTGGACATCGTGTTCTCGCTGGACTCGATCATCACCGCGGTGGGCATGGTCGATCAGCGCTGGGTGATGGTCACCGCGATCCTGGCCTCGATCGTGTTCATGCTGATGTTCGCCAGGCCGCTGGGCGAGTTCGTCGAGCGCCACCCCACGGTCAAGGTGCTGGCGTTGAGCTTCCTGATCATGATCGGCCTGGTGCTGATGGCGGACGGCTTCGGCCAGCACATTCCGAAGGGCTACGTGTACGCGGCGATGGCGTTCTCGGTGTTCGTGGAGCTGATCAACCTGGCGATCCGCCGGCGCACGCAGCGCCCGGTGGCGCCGGTGGCGCTGCACGAAAAGTACGCACCGGGCGAGTAGCGGCACAGGCACGAAAAAAAACCCGCAGAGGGGAGTCTGCGGGTTGGGGGTCCATCTGTGTCGGGTGCGGAGGAGGAGGGGGAGCCTCGCCGCACGGTGGGAAGCGTGTCTCACGACATGGGGATAATGTACTAAGCGGTATGTTAATGGAGTGTGACTGGCCGGTGCGCCCGTGTGCAACCTCGCGGCCGCAGCGGGCTGAACCGTTGTCCGGCCGCACGGGCGACGCTGTCCGCGGACAGCCGCCCGTAGCGGCGATCGACATCAAACATAAAGTAAATCAAAAGCTTGCAACAAATTTTCGGATTGGCACGGCGATTGCTCCATGGATAGCACAGGGACTTTCTGTTCAATCGGAGAACGCGTCATGAAATTCGAATCCATCTTTCTGACCATGCTGTTCGTTGCCTGCTCCAGCGTCTGCGTGCTGGTGATGGGGGCAATGCTGGCCGCCAGCCCGTCGTCGTCGCAGCAGGCCAGCGCGCGCCGTGCCGCACCCGCGGTCGCCGTGCAGGCCGATTGCGCCAAGCCGGTTGCGATGGATGTGTGCGGCGCGGACGAGGTCTGAGGCGCTGCGCCCAGGGATGACATCGACCAGGCCGGCGCCTAGGCTGCAAGGCAGGTATTCACGGGCCGCCACGATGTTCGATCCGACTGCATCACCCGCGCCGCGGAAGGCGCGCCTGCTCGCCAGCGTCCTCGCCGGGGTGATCGGCCTCGCCGCCTTCGCGGCTCACGCCGCTGCCCCGCTGCCTCCGCCTCGCGTGTCACTGGCCGATGGCAGGATCGAAGGCAAGCTTGCGAAGGCGAACGGCATGGCGCTGGAAGAGTTCCAGGGTATTCCGTACGCGGCGCCGCCGATCGGTGCGCTGCGCTGGAAACCGCCGCAACCCGCTCCGGCCTGGAGCGGCGTGCGCCAGGCGACGCGCTTCGGCCCGCGCTGCATGCAGCTGCCGCTGTTCGGCGACATGCGGTTCCGCTCCGCCGGCATGGGCGAGGACTGTCTCTACCTCAACGTGTGGAAGCCTGCAGGCGCAACCGCCAGGCTGCCTGTGTTGGTGTATTTCTTCGGCGGCGGGTTCGTTGCCGGCGACGGCTCGGAGCCGCGCTACGACGGCGCCAGCCTGGCCAGCCGCGGCATCGTCACGGTGACGGTGAACTATCGCCTGGGCGTATTCGGCTTCTTCGCCACTCCGGCCCTCGCCGCCGAATCGCCGCAGCACGCGGCGGGCAACTACGGCTTGCTCGACCAGGTCGCCGCGCTGCGCTGGGTGCGCGACAACATCGCTGCTTTCGGCGGCGACCCGGCGCAGGTGACGATCGCCGGCGAGTCGGCCGGTTCGATCGCGGTGAGCGCGCTGATGACCTCGCCGCTGTCGCGCGGGCTGTTTGCCCGCGCGATCGGCGAAAGCGGCGCCCTGATCGCGCCGATCGCGCCGGTGCCGCTGGCGACGATGGAGCGCCGCGGCGAGGCGTTCGCGCAGCGTCTCGGCGCCGACTCGCTGACCGCGCTGCGTGCGTTGCCGGCCGATCGCCTGCTGCAGGCCACGCGCGAGCAGCACGGCGACGCCGACGCGAATCTCGACGGCTGGTTCCTGCGCGAGCCGCCCGCGGCCACCATGGCCCGCGGCGGGCAGGCGCCGGTGCCGCTGCTGCTGGGGAGCAATTCGCAGGAGGACCATTACACCGCGATCCTGAAAGATCAGCCGCCGACCCCGGCCAATTACCGCGCAGCGCTGAAGCGGCTGTTCGGCACGCAGGCGGCGCACGCACTGGCGCTGTACCCCGGCGACGACGCGACGCAGGTGAAATCCTCCGCCACCGCGCTGGCCGGCGACATGTTCATCGCGCACACCACCTGGCGCTGGATGGACCTGCAGCGCCGCCACGGCGGCGCGCCGGTGTATTTCTATTATTTCGACCAGCCGCGCCCGGCCAAGCTGGCGCCGGCGCCGGGTGAAACGCCCGATCCCGGCGCCGTGCACAGCGGCGAGATCGAGTACGCGCTGGGCAACCTGGCGGGCAATCCGGTCTACGCGTGGACGGCTGCCGACCGCGCCGCGTCCGCCACGATGGAAGGCTACTTTGCACAGTTCATCAAGACCGGCGATCCCAACGGCGCGGACCTGCCGCCCTGGCCCGCGGTGCGCGAATCCGCTGGCGGACTGCTGCGCCAGGTGATTGCGGCGCATTGCCGTACCGAGGTCGACCACGGGGCGGCGCGGCAAGCGTTCCTGCAGGCTTTCTTCGCCACGCATGCGGACCCGTTGTAGCGGATCTCGCGGTGTTCACCCATGGCTTTAGTCATGGGTGCGTGGCGCAGGCTTTGGGTAGGATCGGGGTTCCCCCACGTCGAGCAGACCTTGATGAAGCCCACCCTTTCCCTGGCGATGACGATCGCGTTGACCAGCTCCATGGCGGCCTATGCCGACACCGCGGCGGACAAGCAGCACGCCGGCGCACACGCCTCCCACGCGGCGGCTGCCGACGTCCGCGCCAATCCGTTCTTCGCCGAAAGCACGCTGCCGCTGCACTACCCCGCGTTCGACAGGATCAAGGACAGCGACTACGCGCCCGCGTTCGACCGCGGCATGGCCGAGCAGCTGCGTGAAGTGGCGGCGATCAGCGCCAACCCCGCTGCGCCGACCTTCGACAACACCATCATCGCGCTGGAGAAATCCGGCGACGTGCTGCAGCGCACCTCGACCGTGTTCTTCAGCCTGTCCGGGGTCGAGAACAACGATGCGCTGAAGAAGCTGCAGGCCGAGTACGCGCCGAAGCTGGCCGCGCACCGCGACGCGATCACGCTGGACCCGGCGCTCTTCGCGCGCATCCAGAAGCTGTACGACGCGCGCGCCAGCCTGGGCCTGGACGCGCAGGGCGTGCGGCTGATCGAGCGCTACCACACCGATTTCGTGCGGGCCGGCGCCAGGCTGTCCGACGCCGACAAGGCGCACCTGAAGCAGATCAACGGCGAGCTGGCCAGGCTCGGCACCAAGTTCACCCAGAACGTGCTGGCCGAGGTCAACGACTCGGCGCTGGTGGTGGACAGCCGCGCCGAACTGGCCGGCCTCACCGACGCCCAGATCGACGCCGCGGCCGCCGCCGCCAAGGCGAAGGGGCTCGATGGCAAGTACGTGATCGCCCTGCTCAACACCACCGGCCAGCCGCCGCTGGCGCAGTTGGAGAACCGCGCGCTGCGCGAGCGCCTGTACAAGGCCTCGATTACCCGCGGCAGCCGCGGCAACGCGTACGACAACACCGCGATCGTGTCGCAGGTGATGAAGCTGCGTGCGGAGAAGGCGGGCATGCTCGGCTACCCGACCTGGGCTGCCTACGTGCTGGCCGATCAGACCGCGAAAACGCCGGAAGCGGTCAACGCCATGCTCGGCAAGCTGGCGCCGGCGGCAGTCGCCAACGCCAGGCGCGAAGGCGTCGCGTTGCAGGCGATGATCGACAAGGAACAGGCGGCGAAGGGCCAGCCCACGTTCGCGCTGCAGCCGTGGGATTGGGCCTACTACACGGAGAAGGTCCGCGCCGACAAATACAATTTCGACGAGAGCCAGCTCAAGCCCTACTTCGAGATGAAGAACGTGCTGGAGAACGGCGTGTTCTACGCCGCCGGCCAGCTCTACGGACTCAAGTTCAAGCAGCGCACCGACCTGCCGGTCTACAACCCCGACGTGCTGGTGTACGACGTCTACAATGAAGACGGCAGCCAGCTGGCGATCTTCCTGGCCGACATGTACGCGCGCCCGTCCAAGCGCGGCGGTGCCTGGATGAACTCCTACGTGGACCAGTCCGGGCTCACCGGCAACCTGCCGGTGGTGGCCAACCACCTCAACATCACCAAGCCGACCAGCGGCCCGACCCTGCTGACCTGGGACGAGGTGACCACGGCGTTCCACGAGTTCGGCCACGCGCTGCACGGCATGTTCTCCAACGTGAAGTACCCGCGCTTCAGCGGTACCAGCGTGCCGCGCGACTTCGTCGAGTTCCCCTCGCAGGTGAACGAGATGTGGGCCGACTGGCCCAGCGTGCTGGCCAACTACGCCAGGCACTACCAGACCGGCGCGCCGATGCCCAAGGCGCTGCTGGACAAGGTGCTGGCCACCTCGAAGTTCAACCAGGGCTTTGCCACCACCGAGTATCTGGGCGCGGCGATGCTCGACCAGAGCTGGCACCAGCTCGGCGCGGACAAGATCCCCGACGCCGGCGGCGTGATGGCGTTCGAGGCGGCCGCGCTGAAGGCCAACGGCACCGATTACGCGCCGGTGCCGCCGCGCTACCGCACGCCGTACTTCAGCCACATCATGGGCGGCTATGCGGCCGGCTACTACGCCTACATCTGGTCCGAGGTGCTGGATGCGAACACGGTCGAGTGGATCAAGAGCCACGGCGGCCTGACCCGGGCCAACGGCGACCGCTTCCGCGCGACCCTGCTGTCGCAGGGCGGCAGCAAGGATGCACTGCAGCTGTTCCGCGATTTCGCCGGCCACGAGCCGCGGATCGAACCGCTGCTGGAGCGTCGCGGACTGGACGGCAGCGCCGAGTGACCCGCGTCGCCTGAGGGCGGCATGACGAAGCTGCCCGGAGCGATCCGGGCGGCTTTTTCGTGGCGGCAGCGGCCGAAACTGCGGTCGCGTGCGTGGCCGATTCAGATGCGGACTGCTACGGTGGCCACACGATGTGCCGACCCGCGAGCCGATTGCCGCCCCGTATGTCCGCTGCCTCCCACCACGCTGACGAAACGCTGCGCCTGGCGACGCTGCGCGCCATGGGTGCGCTGGATACTCGCGCCGAGCCGCTGTTCGATGCACTCGTGCGCAGCGCCGCGGCGGCGAGCGGGCGGGCGCTTGCGCTGATCGTGCTGGTCGATGCTGACGGCCGCGGGCTCGCCGTGCATGGGCCGGCGGCGGATATCGACGAGCCGAGCGTGCTGCGGGTGCTGGCCAAGGCGAGTTCCGGCGTGCTGGCGATTCCCGACGCACGGCTCGATCCGCGCTGCGCCGACGATCCTCTGGTTGCCGGCGCGGCGGGCATCCGTTGCTTCGTCGCCGTGCCGATCAGACGGGGCGAGAGCGCGAAGGCGGGCGCGTTGTGCGTGCTCGATCGCGTGCCGGGTACGCTCGACGAGCGGCAACACGAGACGCTGCGGCAACTGGCCCGCGCGGTGGCACAGGTGCTGGAAAAGCGGCCGGTCGCGCACCGGAACAAGCCCGCGCCGGTCGGCACGGCACCGTCGCTGCGGCAGCCGCCGGAGTCGGCCCGCGAGACGGAACCGAAGCGGCGCACCCACGCAGCGCTGCTCGAACGCACCGGATGCCTGCTCGGCGCCGGCGGCTGGGAGCTGGACCTGGCCACCAAGGCAATCACCTGGTCGGACCAGACCTGCCGCCTGCACGACGTGCCGCCGGGTTTCCACCCGAGCCTGGAAGAAGCGGTGAGCTTCTACGATGCGGGGGCGCGGCCGGTGATCGACGCGGCCGTGCGCAAGAGCATCGACACCGGCGAGGGATGGGATCTGCAACTGCCACTGACCACCGCCACTGGCCGGAGGATCTGGGTGCGCGCGGTCGGCATCGTGGAACGCGCCGAGGATGGCACCCCGCTGCGGCTGGCCGGCGCTTTCCAGGACATCACCCTGCAGCGGCGCGCGATCGCGGCGTTGGAGGCCAGCGACCGCCGCTACCGCAAGCTGTTCCAGTACAGCCCCGGCCTGATCTGCACGCACGACCACGAGGGCGTGCTGCTGTCGGTGAACCCGGCGGCGGCCAAGTCGCTGGGCTATTCGGTGGGCGAGATGATCGGCCGCCCGCTGACCGATTTCATGCGCGCCGAACAGCGCCCGCGGTTCGCCGAATATCTGCTGCGCATCATGCGCAAGGACAGCGACACGGGCATGCTGCAGGTGATCGCCAAGGATGGCAGCGAACACGTGTGGCAATACCACAACGTGCTCGACGACGATGTCGAGGGCGACGATCCCTACGTGCTGGGCCATGCGCTGGACGTCACCGAGCGCTTCCGCCAGGAGAGCCAGTTGCGCGAGTGGTCGATTCACGACGCACTGACCGGCTGCTTCAATCGCCGCTATCTGGCCGAGCTGACGGCCGGGCCGGCCGCGGGTTGGGGCTGCATCGTGTTCGACCTGGACCATTTCAAGCAGGTCAACGACACCCATGGCCACGCGCGCGGCGATGAGGTGCTGGTGGCCATGGCGACGTTCCTGCGCAACCACGTGCGGCCGCAGGATGCAGTGATCCGCCTCGGCGGCGACGAGTTCCTGGTGTTGCTGCGCGGTGCCGGCGAGGAGCTGACGCAAGGCGTGGTCGACCGGCTCGATGCCGATCGCGCCGCTGCGCCGATCGGCTTCACCATGGGCGCGACCACGGTGGTGCCGGGCGCCTCGCTGGAAGCCGCGCTGGGCGAAGCCGACCGGCGTCTGTACAAGGCGCGCGAAGGCCGGCCGAAGCGCGCAACGTGAAGTCGTCCGATCGCGGGCAGCCGGCGGAACAGGGCGGTGGACACGACCCGCACCCCGCGCATCCCCGCCACACCGGTCTGGTGCGCTGGCTGCTGTTCATCGCCGGCGGAGTGGCGTTGTTGCTGGGGCTGATCGGCCTGATGCTGCCGGTGATGCCGACCGTGCCGTTCCTGCTGCTGACGGCCGCGTGCTGGTCGCGCGCCTCGCCGCGCTGGCATCGCTGGCTGCTCTCGCTGCCCCGGTTGGGCCCGGCGATCGCGCGGTGGGAGCGCGAGCGCAGCATTTCGCGGCGCGCGCGCTGGATGGCGCTGGGCCTGGTCACGCTGTCGATGGCCGGCACGATCTGGTGGTTCCGCGGGCACGCCTGGTTGCCGTGGCTGCTGGCCGCGCTGGTGGTGCTGCTGTGGCTGCTGATCCTGCGCCTGCCGGTGACGCCGGACGAGGGTGGCGCGAGCCTGCAGCAGACTCGCGAGTGAGAGGTTGCCCGCCGCGCGCTCCGCGGGGAGGGCAATCGTGCGGATGGATCAAGGCGCGCCGAGCGCGGGCGTCATCGCCAGTCCGCCGCTGCACTTGAGGTAGGGCGAGGCGCCCAGCCACCTGGCATCGGGATAATAGGAGAACACGTACTGGCCGCCCTTGAGCGCGTCGATCAGCGGTCGCGCGATCGCGCTGCGCACGGCCGGGCAACCGTAGCTGCGACCGATGCGGCCTTGCTCGCGGGCCAGTGCCGGGTTGACGTAGGCGGCACCGTGGATCACCAGCGCGCGCGCCAGTGCGCGGTCGTTGGTACCCGGCTCCAGCCCTTGCAGGCGCAGCGAGTAGCCGTTGCGGCCGGCGTAGGTGTCCAGCGTGCGGAACAGGCCCAGGCTGGATTGCCGGCTTTCCGGCGCGTTGGAGAACCTGCTCGCCAGGTTCTCGCCGGTGTTGCGCCCGTGCGCCACCAGTTCCTGATACAGCAGCTTGCGCCGGGCCAGGTCGAACACCCACAGCCGCGGCTCGGTGGATGGCCGGGAATAGTCGATCACCGCCAGTCGCGCGGGCGGCGGCTGGCCTTGCGCCGCGGCGCAGTCGGTGGCCGCCAGCGCCAGCGCGATCACCTGCGGATTCGCCTGCGGCGCGAGTTTGCTGAGCGTGTCGCGCAGTGTCGGCGCGGTCGCGTGCGCCGTACCACAGAGCGGCAGCAGCAGGATGGCAAGGAGGCGCAGTCGACTCATCGGGACGGCTTGGGCTTGGGGCGCGAACAGGCGTCGATGCTAGCAGTCGATCGTTAAGAACCTGTCCCGTGCGACCGGTCGCCGCGCCCGCCTGCGCCGGCCGGCGGTTGTGCTATGACTGGTCGCATCCTCCCGCACAGGACTTTCCATGTCGTCCGGCTTTTCCCGCGCCGTTTGCGCTGCCGCCTTGCTCGGCTGGCTGGCGGTCGCCGCGGCGCCTGCACAGCCGGCCGCAGTCGAGTCGGTCGGCATGGAACAAACCGTGGCCCCGCCGCCGGGCCCGGTGGCCGAGCAGATCCGCGAACGGATCGAGCAATGGCGCGTCGCGCAGGCCGATGGCGCGACGGCCGCGGCGCCGGTCGCCGCGGTGGCGGCGTTCTACGAGCAGAACCGGTTCGCGCCGGCATGGACGCGACCGGACGACCTCGACCAGTTGCTGGCCGCGCTGCGCGGCATGGCCGCCGACGGCCTCGACCCGCAGGACTACGCGCTGGACGAACTGCAACGTCGGCGCCACGTGCTGGACGACCCGCAGGCCACGGCGCAGCAACGCGCGCAGTTCGACCTGCTGGCCACCGACGCCTGTTTCACCGCGTTGCTGCACCTGTATCGCGGCAAGGTCGATCCGGCCACGCTGGACACGCACTGGAACTTCGACCCGCGCCAGCTCGATCAGGCGCGGGGCCTGCAGGCGGTGCGCGACGCGCTGGCGCAGGACACCATCGGCGAGCTGTTCGCGCGGGCGCGGCCGCAGCACCCGTACTACGCCCAGCTGCGTGCGGCGCTGGCGAAGTTGCGCGGGGTGGCGGCGCAGGGCGGCTGGCCCGTGATCGCCGACGGCCCCACGCTGAAACCGGGCAGCCACGATCCGCGCGTGCCGACGCTGCGCGAGCGCCTGCAACGGGTCGGCTTTGCGGTGGGCGAGGGCATGGATGACCTGTACGCCCCGGCGCTGGAAGCTGCGCTGAAACAATTCCAGCGCGAACATTACCTCGTCGCGGACGGCCACCTGGGCAAGGCCACCCTGGCCGCGTTGAACGTGCCGGTCACCACGCGCATCGAGCAGCTGCGCGCGAACCTGGAGCGCGCGCGCTGGCTGCTGCACCAGCTGCAGGGCGAGTTCGTGGTGGTCGACATCGCCGGTTACCAGGTCGTCTACTACAAGGACGGCAAGCCGGTATGGCGCTCGCGCGTGCAGGTAGGCAAGCCGTACCGCAGCACGCCGGTGTTCAAGTCGAAGATCACCTACCTCACGCTCAACCCGACCTGGACGGTGCCGCCGACCATCCTGAAGAACGACATCCTGCCGAAGCTGCGCAGGAACCCGGGCTACCTCGCCGCCAACCGCATCCGCGTGCTGGACAGCCAGGGCCGCGAGCTGTCGCCCTCCAGCGTGGACTGGGCCAACCCGCGCGGCATCGTGCTGCGCCAGGACGCCGGCCCGGGCAATTCGCTGGGCCGGCTGGTGATCCGCTTCCCCAACGACTACGCGGTGTACATGCACGACACGCCGCACCAGGAACTGTTCGCCAGCGAGCAGCGCACGTACAGCTCCGGCTGCATCCGGGTGGAGCGCCCGCGCGAACTGGCCGAGCTGCTGCTGGACGATCCGGTGCAGTGGAATCGCGCGGGCATCGACCGCGCGATCGACACGCTGAAGACGCAGACCGTGATGCTGCCCAGGCCGGTGCCGCTGCTGCTGGCGTACTGGACGGTGGACCTGCGCGAGGACGGCCGGGTCGGCTTCCGCCCCGACGTCTACCGGCGCGACCCGCCACTGCTCGCCGCGCTGGCGCGCCCGCGCGTGTCGCCGTGGTTGCCGACGGCCGCGACGTCGCCCTGAAAAAAATGCCGCGCCGGCGGGAGTGCCGGGCGCGGCCAAGGTCTGAACCGATCCACTGCCAATGCATCGGGCGCCGGCGACGGAGCGAGCCGCGCCGGCCCGGGCAGTTTGCCGGGCGCAGGTCTCACCGGCTGGGATTGCCCTGATCCCGGTCAGGGCGCCGGGCCGTGCCGGCCGCCATCATCGCCACCGGCGGATGTGCCGCCTCTCAACCCTGGAGACCGTACCGATGCTGTTTCAAGTGAAGGATCTTGCCGGTGACACCGGCGCCATCGCCGCCATCCTGCGTGCCCATGACGCCAACGCGCAGGTCACCGGCGATCCCGTCGCGGGACAGATCGACGTGGCGGCGCAGTTGACCTCCGGCCAGGTCATCACCGCCCTGCAGGAGGCCGGTTACGAGGCCAGCCGCGTGTCCGAGCCGCGGCAGATCCACGTCAGCGGCGGCAGCACCTGCTGCGGCAGCTGCTCATGAGCCGCTGACGTCCTCGCCGCGCGGCCGCTTGCGCGGCTTGCGCGGCCCCGGCGCAGAATGCCGGCCCTGCGCCGCGTCGATCGCGTCGATCCAGCCCGCGCGTGAACCCGGAAACGCATCCGCGTACGGCACGTACGGCTTGATGTCGAGGATCGGCGTGCCGTCCAGCAGGTCGACGCCGCGCACGCGCAACGCGCCTTCCTCCACCGCCACCAGCTCCACTGCCGACAGCCCGATCGCATTCGGCCGATGTGGCGAGCGCGTGGCCAGCACGCTGCGCTTGCCGCCGCCGCGCGGCGGGCGCACCTCGGCCTTCCAGCCCTCGCTGCGGTGGAACGCGAACAGCAGCCAGATCCGCTCGAAGCCGGCCAGGTCGCGCCAGGCCGCCGCCGGAAAATCCGCCACGAACGCGATCACCGCGTCGACTGCGGCCCCGCTTTCGGTGCCGGCCACCACGGTGGGCTGGTGCGGCGCGTCGATGCGCTGCGCGTAGGGCGAACGCACGAAGGCGATCGGCCGGCAGGACAATTCGCTGAAGGTATCGGCGCGGGTGTTCATTGCGGCATTATCCCTCTTCGCCCCGCCTTCCCCGCCGAGGACGCCATGAAATATCTCGTGATGATCTATTGCGACGACCAGCTGCTGGACGCGCTGCCCGAGGGCGAGTTCGACAGCCGCATGAAAAGCTGTTTCGGCAAGGCCGACGCGTTGCGCGCGCAGGGGCAGTTGCTCGATTCGCAGCAGCTGGAAGCGCCGGGGACCGCGCGCACCGTGCGCGTGCGCGACGGCCGCACCAGCGTGGTCGATGGTCCGTATGCGGAGACCAAGGAATACCTGGGCGGCTTCAACCTGATCGAGGCGGCCGACATGGACGAGGCGGTGCGCATCGCGCAGTCGTTCCCGTGGTCGCAAACCGGCGCCATCGAGATCCGTCCGGTGCGCGACATGGATGCGGTACGCGCACGGGTGGGCGCCTGATGCTGCAACTGGTCGGCTTCGACGGCGACGACACGCTGTGGCACAGCGAGGGCTACTACCGCCAGGCCGGCGACGCGTTCGCGGCGATCATGGCGCGCTACGTGGACGTGGCCGATCGCGATGTGCACGAGCGCATGCTGGCTACCGAGCAGCGCAACCTCAAGCTGTTCGGCTACGGCGCCAAGGGCATGGCGCTGTCGATGGTGGAAACCGCCATTGCGGTCTCGGACGGGCGCATCGGCGCGGCCGACATCCACGCCTTGATCGAGCTGGGCAAGACCGTGCTGCAGCATCCGGTGGAACTGCTGCCGGGCATCCGCGCCGCGGTCGAGGCGGTGGCGCAGCAGTACGAGGTGGTGCTGATCACCAAGGGCGACCTGTTCCACCAGGAGAAGAAGGTGGCGCAATCGGGCCTGGCCGACCTGTTTCGCCGCATCGAGATCGTCTCGGAGAAGGACGCCGCCGCCTACCGCCGAGTGCTCGGCGAGTTCGACCTGCAGCCGGCGCAGTTCGCGATGGTCGGCAACTCGCTGCGCTCGGACATCGAGCCGGTATTGCGCCTGGGCGGCTGGGGCGTGCACATGCCCTACCACGTGACCTGGGCGCACGAACTGGAAAACGGCCTGGCCGCCGACGAGCCGCGCATGCTCACCGTCGATGCGCCCGCGGCCATCCCCGCCGCGGTGGAACGGCTGCGCGCCCTGGCCGCCGCGGCGTAGGGCGGGCACCGTCCGCCGTCCACCGCCACGAGCCGGTCCGGCCCGCCTAATCGTCGAAACCGGTGTAGTCGTCGGGAAAGATCGGCGTGCCGTCCGCCTCCAGTCCCGTCATGTCGGCCAGCGCCTTCGCCGCGGCGGCTTCGGCCACGTCCTTGTCGCGGAAGCTGCGGTTCTCGCAGATCGCGTAATACACCGGAAAGCCGTGGCGGCGCGGCGTGATCGCCAGCCACGCCGCGTAGCGCGAGCCTTCCAGGGTGGCGCCGGAGCGGGCCAGGTAGTCGTCGAACGCGCGCTCGGCCATGGTCGTCGGTTCCGCTCGGAAAGCCCGCATTGTATCGGCTGGGTCCGGGTTTGCCGCCGATCCCGGCGCTTCCTGCGCCTCAGCGGTTGCGCGTGCCGTTCGCGGCGCGGATCTGGTCGATGCTCAACGCTTCGCTTTCGCCCGGGGGCGGCAGGCCGATCCTTTCGCAGAAGGCGATGAAGCGCGGATCGTCGCGCAGGTTCAGGATGAACGGATCGGTCGGCAGGAACAGCAGATCGGCGGCCGAAGCATGCTGCAACCATTCCACGGCGTGGCCGGCATCGCCGCGCAAGGCGTAGATCTGCGCGATCAGATGCGGATCGGCGTTCGCCTCGGCCTTGCCGGCGAGGGCGTTCGCCAGCGCGGTGTCCGCGGCGGCGCGATCCGGCCCGATCTGGGCCGCCAGCGCCGTGTACGGGTCGCGGTACTTCGCGGGCATTTGCAGCGCGCTGCCCATGGCCTTGACCGCGTCGCCACGCGCCAGGGCAACCGCCATGCGCAGGAACAAGGATGAATAGCGCCAGTGCGCGTTCGTCTGCGGCAGGCTTTCGGCGGTGCCAAGGTATTTCTCCGCTTCGTCCAGCCGGCCGGACGCCAGCAACAGCTTCGCGTACTGCTGGTAATTGATGATGTACAGCGGTTCGATTGAAAGCAGATGCTGCCTCGACCGGATTGCCTCGCGCAGTTTTCCGACCTGGGCAAACACATAACCGCAGCCATTGAGGACGGTCCCGTCCTCCGGCGCCAGTTGCACGGCGCGACGGCATTCGGCCAGGGCGCCGCGATGGTCGAAGCTGTAGACCATCAGGTAGGCGCGGGCCGCGTGGGCCGCCCCCAGCCCGGGCGCCAATTGCAACGCCTGGTCCGCTGCGCGCCTTGCCTCGTTCATGTGCTGGCGGGCGGCCTCGGCGGGTTCGTTCGAGAACGTGGCGACGGTGCTCAGCGATCCCGACAGGTGTGCCCATGCCATCGCATAGCCGGGGTCGAGTTGCACGGCCTTGGCCATGTATTCGGATGCCCGGCGGAAATCCTCGTCGTGCCAATGCTTCAGGCCCTGCAGATAGGCGTTGTAGGCTTCGATGCTGCCGCTGGGCGGCCGGTCGTCATGCCTGACGGATTCGCCGGGCGACAGCAGCTTCACCTGCAACGCACCGATGACCGCGGACGCGATTTCGTCCTGCAGGGCAAACAGGTTCCGGTACGGGCGATCGTAGTGCTCGGCCCACAGCGTGCTGCCGTCGATGGCCCTGGTCAGCGCGGCGTTGATGCGCACGACGTCGCCCACGTGCTGCACGCTGCCGCTGAGCAGGTAGGACACACCCAGCTTGCGGCCGATGGTGCGGCTGTCGTCCCTGCTGCCGCGGAACTGGAAAGCGGAATCGCGACCGATCACCTTCAGCCCGCCGAAGCGGGAAAGGGAGTTGATCAGGCTTTCCGACAAGCCGTCGGAAAAGAACTGCTGTCCCTTGTCGTTGCTCGCGTTGACCAGCGGCAGCACCGCGATACTGCGCTCCGGCGCCGGCTTCGGCGCGCTCGGCGCATGCGGCCACCACTGCCAGCCGGCCACCGCGAGCAGCGCCAGCAGCGGCAGCAGCCACCACATGGCGCGCGGCATGCCGTGCCGGTCGCCGGCGCGCCGCCGGGCCACCGGAGGATGTGACGCGGCAGGCGGCACCGGCACCGGCACCGGCATCGTCGGCGCTTGCGACGCGGGGACCGGGACGGCCCGCGACGGCGCGTCGGGCGTGGCTTCGGGAAGGTCGAAGCGGTAGCCCACGCCATGCACGGTGTGCAGGTAGCGCGCCACTTTCGCGTCCTCGCCAAGCGCATGCCGCAGCAGGGTCATCAGCCGGTTCAGCACCCCGGGGGTGACGTGGCGGTGGCCCCAGACCGCGTCGAGTATCTCGTCGCGGGTGAAGACCCGGCCGGGCGTGCCGGCGAGCAGCGCCAGCACGGCGAAGGCCTTCGGTTCCAGCGGCTGCCCGATGCCCCCGCGCAACAGACGCCGGCCGGCGAAGTCGATCGTGCAGTCGTCGAAGGCGAGCGGGGCGGGCGTTGACGGGTCCATGGCGTCCTGTGGCGGGTAGCGCACGAGAGTGGACGAAAACCGGTGCTGCGGGCGACCCCAATGTTTTCCCAAGGAATCCAAGCAAAGTCCAGTCTTTCCCGAGCGGCCGCCTCAAGACCCGCCGCGCCACACCCCCGAAGCTGGGCGCGCCGGCCCTCGCCGGCACGCTCGCGTGCAGTCGCGATGCCCGCGCCTGCACAGGGTGAGCGACGCGTCGCCATGGCGCAACCAGTCCGCGGCGAAGGGTTTTCTCCGCGGTCGTCCACACCCATGCAAGGAGAGACCCATGAACCGCAAGTACCCACAGTGCGCACTGGCCATCGCCGCCATCCTGTCCGCCAATGTCTACGCGCAGCACTACGGCGCGTGGAGCAACGCGCAGCTTGCGCCCGGCATCAACACCGCGGCCGCCGAAGGCTGTCCGATCGAGTCGCCGGACGGGGACAACCTGTACTTCATGTCCACCCGCAATGGCGGCCTGGACAACTGGCGCGCAACGTGGAATGTCGCGATGCGCAGCTGGGACCACGTCACCAACCTCGGCGCACCGGCGAATTCGCCCACGGCCGCCGACTACTGTCCCACGCCGTTGCCCGGCAAGTGGCTGCTCTTCGTCAGCTCGCGGCAGAACGCCGGGGATTGCACCGGCTGCAAGGCGATGCCGCCGCCGCCGCCCGGCAGCCCGCCGGCCGGCGACATCTTTCTGACCCGCGAGAATCCCGCGCACGGCTGGGCGACGCCGGTGGATCTGGGCGGCTATGCGGACGGTGGCCCGAACACCAAGGGTTCGGAATACAGCCCGTCGGTAGTGAAAACCGCCCAGGGTACCTTCCTGTACTTCTCCAGCGATGGTTATCCGGACAGCAAGGGCCATGACATCTACATGAGCCGCCAGCGTGCCGACGGCAGCTTCGGGCCCGGCGTGCGCGTGGCCGAGCTGAGTACCGATGCCGCCGACCTGATGCCCAACGTGCGCAGGGACGGGCTGGAAATCGTGTTCAGCAGCAACCGGGCCAGCGCCGATCCGCGCAACCAGGACATCTGGTACGCCACGCGCCCGAACACCGCTTCGCCATGGACGGTGCGCGGCCGGATCGAGAATCCCGCGGTCAACACGGCGGACGGCGCGGAAACCCGCGCCACGCTGTCCAGCGACGGCACCCGCTTGTACTTCGGCCGCAAGCACTTCGCCCAGGTGCCGGCCGACCCGGGCGATGTCTACGTCAGCACGCGCGTCAGGTTGACGTGGGGACGCGGCCACGACGAGCACCACGGGCGCGGCCGGTCCCACGATCACCACGGACACGGCACGCACTGAACCCTGCGTCGGCGGGACGGAACATGCGGTCGCGGCGGTGGTCGTCGCCGCGACCGCATGCGCAGCCGGAGCCCGCTCGTCCGTGCCGCGGGGGAGGCATCACGTGCATCGCGTGACCCGCTTGCCGCATCATGTGCCGATGATCGCCGCATTCCCGAACGTGCCCCGTGTGGTGCTCGACACCAACGTGTGCCTGGACATCTTCCTGTTCCACGATGCGCAGTCCGCCGCGCTGCACGTGGCGATGCGCGAGGGCCGCATCCAGGCGGTGACGCGCGCCGACTGCCGCGCCGAATGGCTGCGCGTGCTGCACTATCCGCAGGTGCCGCTCACCGCCGAAGCACGGCCCGGCGTCGAGGCCGCGTTCGATGCCCTGGTGCACTGCCTGCCCGACGATCAGGCCACGGCGTCGCCCGAGATGCCGCTTCCGCGCTGCGGGGATACGGACGATCAGAAATTCCTGGAACTGGCACAGGCCGCGGGTGCGCGCTGGCTGGTCAGCAAGGACAACGAGTTGCTGAAGCTGGCCCCGCGCTGCAAGCGCGACGCGCTGTTCTGGATCGGCCTGCCGCAGGCGTGGTCGTTGCGCCACGCTTGACGATCGCGTCACCCGGAGCCGTGCTTCACTGGCCCGGCCACCCGCGGAGACACGTCATGCTCACGCCCCACACCATCGACTGCCCGTACTGCGGGGAGCCCGTCGAAATCCTGCTCGACGCATCGATCCCCAGCCAGCAATACATCGAGGACTGCCAGGTATGCTGCCGCCCGATCACGCTGACGGTGGACGTGGACGACGACGGCGCGATCGCGGTGCGCGCCCGCGGCGAGAACGACGCCTGAGCGAACTTCATGCCAGCGCGCTCTTCGCGCGATGCTCTTGCGAATCCCGAATCCGTGGGAAGAGCATCGCGCACAGGGTGCGCTCCTACAGGGCGTCGATGTCCTGCGCGAGCAACGCGGCGCGGGTGGCTTCGTCGCTGGCCGGGGTGACCGGGCGGGTGAGCTCCCACAGCATGCGCGCGCGAAAGCCCAGCGCCACGGCGTCCTGCGCGGTCCACAGCACGCACACGTCGCGCGCCAGTCCGCACACCACCACCTCGTCCACGCCGCGCTCGCGCAGCCAGCCGGCCAGGCCGGTGCCGGGGCGCGTGCCTTGCGGGCCGTGGTTTTCGCGAAAGCCGCTGTAGGAATCCACGCCCGGGTCGCTGCCCTTGCGGATCACCGCGTCCAGCGCCGACCAGTCCACCTGCGGATGCAGCGCGGCGCCCGCCGTGCCCTGCACGCAGTGATCCGGCCACAGGGTCTGCGGCTGGCCATGCAGGGTGATCTCGTCGAACGGCGCACGGCCCGGATGCGAGCTGGCGAACGACGCGTGGCCGCGTGGATGCCAGTCCTGCGTGGCCACCACATGGCGAAAGCGGCGCGCGCGCAGCAGCGCGTCGATCCCGTCGATGATCGCGTCGCCGTCGTGGCAGGCCAGCGCTCCGCCGGGCATGAAGTCGGGCTGCACGTCGACCACGATCAGGGCCGTCGTGGCGGAAACGGCGTGAGTCATGCAGACTGCTCCGGACAGGTGGAGCGGCAGTCTAGCGTGCGCGCGCGGCAGGCGGACACGCGCGCGGCATCCCGAAGGGGCAGCGCAGTGCATTACGACCAATCATGGATGGGCAGTGGCATCGTCGGCGGCCTGCAGGCCGGCGCGATCTCGGCAGCGGCCGGGCTACTGCTGTTCCTGGCGCTGCACTGGCTGGGCCGACGCCGCGGCTGGAGCGCCGCGCGCAAGATCGGCTGGGCGTTCCTGCTGGCGTGCGTGCTCACCGTCAGCGGCGACCTGTGGGACATGTTCTATCTCAACTACGCCAACCTGCAGTCGCTCGCCCTGCTGCAAGCGGTGCTGGCCGGCATGCACGATCCGGAGCACCTCGGCTTGCGCGTGCTGTGCGAGTTGCTCGGCGTGTCGCTGGGCATCGGCGTGGGGTACGCATCGTGCGGTGGGGATCGACGCAGCCGTGGCGGCAGCGACGCACGGACGTGATGGCGAGTTGACCGTCTTTCTCCGGATGGCGAGCCTCGCTCTCGCGCGGTGAACTCAAGCCGTCGGCTGCACCCGATTTGCAAGTGATCGACGCGCCGATGGCACTCGTCATCCGGGAGTCGCCTCCGTGCGCCGGTGCGCGACGCCAGCGCCATCGCATCGCCGTCCGGGAGAACTTCATGCCGACTTCAGCGCCAGTCCTGGCCAGGATCGCCTAGAGCGACAGCATGGTTGACTCGTAGCATGGCGCTCGGTTCGTCGGTGCGTCGGGAGCGCACTCCATGCGCATCCAATGCGTGATGAACCAGGCCACGGGGGGCCTTTGCTGGAGGGGAACATGAATACTTGCGCACGCAAATCGCGTCCGCGATGCGCCAGCCTGTCGCTGTTGACGCCCGGATGCAGTCTGCTGCGCTATGCGGCACCGACGAAGGCCCGGAAAAAGGCACCGGCACCCGCCGCGACTGCCTTGCGCACCACCAGCTTGTTGCCGACGGTACGGCATCAGCAGGCCCGCCCACTCAAGCCGAGCGGGCGCCCGCCGCAATCGTCGTCGAAGGCTCACCTGTACACCGACTACGGTCGCCCGGAGCGCAATCCGTCGGCTTCGCTGCGCATGAGCGTGGCGGCCGCCGCCACCCATGATGTCAACGCGTTTGCGTCGGCCGGCGGCAGCAGCCTGGTCATCCTGTTGCGCAACTCGTCGGTGGACGCTTGCATCGACACCTTGTTCAGCGTGACTGGTGCCAGCGCCGGCCAGGTGTTCAACCAGGCGAAGATGGTCACCATCGCCAACGCACTGCAATCCGGCGCACCCGGTCACACGAAATGCGGACGCGCTTCGCCGGCTTTTTGGCGTATTCGCTACTCCACGCGGGCGTTTCCGCCTATCTCCGCACACCCGACCGGTTCAATCTTTCGCAGGTCCAGAGCCGCTGGGGGTGGGCGCGGCGAAGTCGGAGATCGCCGGGAACAGGCCCTGGACAGTTTGATCTGCATGCAGGATCGGCACTCGAGATCCTGTGCTGGAGCGCGAGCGTCACCGTCTCTTGGGGAGGTGGCGTGAAGGACATCCGTTCACGCCGGCAAATTCGCAGGAGTGACCGAATCCCCGCGAAATCCATCCCGGTGGCGCGCAGCAACACCAGAAGGATCAGATTTTCGTCAGTCGCCGTTGTTTGTTCCCTCACAGAGCTGGAGCAGGCTCCGAATGTCTGCTCCTCCAAGGAGATTTCAGCATGAACCGTACGCGACCCCCGACTTTCACGACGACGTTAAAGACATCGTCACTTGCCCTTCTCTTGGTCTTGTTCTCGCAAAGTGCCTTGGCATCGGGCGTGAGCCAGCACAAGCGTTCGATGCGACCCGCTCCGGCGGCAAATGCCAATGCGGTGAAGGCGATCGTGCACGCCAAGTCCGGTACTCCCGACTTCCGCCCCAGGCCGCCTGTCGGCGCTCGGCTCCCCGAACGCTATCTGGACTACGACCACAGCCCGCAGACCTCATCTGCACGGTTCATCGTCGACAACTCGACCCAGGCAAAGCATTTCGCGCAGCTCGACACCAGGAGCCATACCGCTGCAGTTGCCGCTGCAGTTGCCAGTTGCGACACGAATGCCTTCGCCAGTGCCTCGAGCAGCACGATGGGCGAGTTGGTCCGGACCTCTACACTCGATTGCCTCAATACGCTCTTCAGCGTTTCGGGAAGTACCGGCGCCTCGGTGTTCTCGGCGAGCAAGATGAGCGCGGTGGCGAACTACGCCGCCGCGTATGCCGCGTCGTATCCGGGCGATGACACCACCGGCGTGCAGCAATTCGCGTTGTATCTCCGCGCTGGATATTACGTCCAGTATTACAACTCGAGCTCGATCCCCACGTACCCGTCCAGTGTCACTTCAGGCGTGACTGCGTATCTGGATGCCTTCTTTGCCAGCTCGCACAGTTACGACGTGAATGACGCCCACGGCGCGGTGTTGAATGAGGTCATTACCCTGACGGCCAGCTCAAATCAGGAAGCCCGCTACGCAAGCAGGTACAAGGCGCTGTTGAACGATTACAACAGCAGCTACAACGCCTATTACAACATGCAGGCGGCGATGGATTCGGTTCTGACTGCATATTTCCAGGGTGCCTGGCAGCCGGACTGGGTCAGCACGGTGAACTCCGATACCTCGATGGTCACCACGTTGTACGACTTCGTCACCCATAGCAGCTTCAACGCCAACACTTCCAACGAATGGTTGACGCGTGACGCTGCCGGCGAACTGGCGCACTTCCTTGACAACACCGTCTACGCGGCCAATGTCGTCAGTACGGCCAAGCCCTTGGTGGCCGGCGTCATCTCCAGCTACAACTACACCAACAACGGTCCGTCGATCTTCATTGCCGCGGTGTCCGGTCAGGATTACTACGACAGCGCGAACTGCAGCTATTACGGGACCTGCAACACCAAGGCGGATGTCAAGGCGTATGTGCAAGGGCAGACGTATCAGTGCCCCGGCGATGCGATCAAGATCGTTTCACAGGGCATGACGGCACAACAGTTCAGCGATTCCTGCGCCACGCTCCACAATGAGGTCGCCTATATTCATGGCCTCATGCAAGACTCCGGCGCGGTTGCCGGCGACAACACGATCGGCCTCGAAATCGACGAGTTCAACTCTTCAGCTGATTACGCGACCTACGCCGGCTACCTGTATGGCATCAGCACCAACAATGGCGGCTTGAGCATGGAGGGTGACCCCTCGCAGCCCGGCAATGTCGCTCATTTCTACTGCTATCACGCCGATTGGATCACGGCCGACTGGGAGATCTGGAATCTCTGGCACGAGTTCACGCACTACATGGATGCCAAGTACGACCTGGCGGGGGATTTTTCCGCTGCACCGACGTCGAATGCCGACCTTCCTTATTCGACCGTGTGGTGGATCGAAGGCTTTGCGGAGTACGTCAGTTATTCGTATCGCAATCTGGTTGATTCGGGGGCCGTCAGCACCGCCACGAATCACTCCTACACTCTCCCGACGCTGTTCGACAATACGTACGACATGTCCAACTATGAGGACAGGACGTATCCGGGCGGCTATCTCGCTGTCAACTTCATGATCAACAACCATCGTGCGGACATCGACACGATGTTGGGGATCTTCCGCGCGGGTGCATACGGCACCAGCTACCACACGTTCATGGACGGTATTCGCAACAGCTACAGCTCGGAGTTCGAAGCGTTCGAAACCTGCTTCGCGAACAACGGTGGTACCGGCGGCTGTGGCGGCGGTGGCGGTGGCGGTGGCCCGACGGCATCGCTCAGCTCGAGCAGCCTGACCTTTGGCAGCACGAATGTGGGGTCCACGAGTGCGGCCCAGAACGTGTCGTTGATCAACAACGGTCCTGGCACGCTTTCGGTCAGCTCGGTGTCGATATCGGGCGACTACTTGCAAACCAACAATTGCAACTCCGCGCTGCCGAGCGGATCAAGCTGCACCGTTTCCGTGACTTTCAAGCCGACAGCAAGCGGAACGCGGACGGGCAGCTTGACCGTCAGCGACAACGCAACCAACGGTCCGCAGACGGCCAGTCTCACGGGCACCGGGGCCAGCAGCTCCGGCAGCGTGCTGACGAATGGTGTGGGCGTGGCGATTTCAGATGCGTCAGCCAACCATCCGCAGAACTGGACGATGGTGGTGCCTGCAGGAGCCACGAACCTGGTGTTCTCGATATCGGGAGGCACGGGTGATGCGGACCTGTACGTGAAGTTCGGTTCTGCGGCAACCACGAGCAGTTACGATTGCCGCCCGTATATCAGTGGCAACAACGAAACCTGCACGATTGCCAATGTGCAAGCGGGTACCTACTCCGTGATGGTGAATGGGTATTCGGCGTACTCGGGCGTGACGCTGAAGGGTAGCTATGCCGGCGGCGGTACCGGGGGCGGTGGCAACATCAGTTTCGCGGGAACTGTCGCTACGCAGGGCGGTTACGCCTATACCCCTCAATTCACGAGTGGGGCGGGGAACGCGACGGCGACGCTCAGTGTTCCGTCGGGTACCCAATGGAGATTCGATGTGATCGACAACAGCGCCAACCAGGTGCTGAAGGAAAAGAGCGGTAGCGGCCCATTGAATCTCACGTTCACGGCGACCGCGGGGCATAGTTACAGCTTCTTCGTGGAATCCACCTTGGGATCGGGCGCTTGGTCGGTTACGGGATCGCATCCTTAATTTTCGAAAGCGTATCGCTCTAAGCTCTCAAATGGATGACAGGGCCGGCCCCGCAACGGGGCCGGCCCCCTCGGCCAGCGGAAGACGCAGGTGTACTGGAGTTGACGCAACGAGCGGCGCGTCGATGACGCGCGCCCGGGGTAGCCAGTTCACCGATCGCTTCACCCGCAAGGCCAAAGCACGGACCGGCCAGCACGCGTTCGATCGCGAGTGCGCCTTGTTCGGCATCCAGCGCCGCCTGATCACCGCGCGCCATCCGCAGACCAACGGCATGGTCGAGCACTTCAGCGAGCGCATCAGCGACATACTGGCGACCACGCGCTTTCGCTCGCGCGAGAATCTCCACGCCACGATCGAGCGCCACCAGACGCTTTATAACGACCGCCTGCCGCGGCCTGACGTGACGTAACGTCTTCGGCTTCCATACATGTCGGTTCACTACAATTTGTGTGGGGTCGTACACGGTTTTTGCTATTTCCGACGGTTACCGTCGAATCGGGCAAATCGGGGTGGGGAATGCGGGACAGATGGGAGTGGCAGGCGACCTTTCTGGGTCGCATTGCATCGCAGGGTTATGTCGAGGGCTTGTTCGATCGCCTTGCCGACATCGTGTATTCGATCAAGGATCGCCAGGGACGCTACGTATTGATGAGCGCCGCAGCGGTCGCGCGTTGCCATTTGCCGAGCAAGGCGCATGCGGTCGGCCTGACTGCTTTCGACCTGTTTCCGGCACCCATGGCCGAGCGCTACGCGCGACAGGACGAGCAGGTTTTCCGCACGGGCAAACCAGTGCTCGACAGCCTCGACCTTACGCTGTATCCGGATCACGCCACTGGCTGGTGCATTTCCACCAAGATGCCGTTGCACGACAGTGCCGGCCAAGTGGTCGGCCTCGCCGATGCCGTCGAGTACATGCACGCGCACCTGTGCGAGCCGTTGCGCGAGATGCAGTTGGAGCGTCTGAGCGGATTGACCGCCGCCCAGTTCGAGCGGCGCATGCGCAAGCTGTTCCAGCTTTCGCCAGCGCGCTATTTGCTCAAGTTGCGCATTGATTCGGCCGCCCAGTGGCTGGTTCGCACCGACAAACCCATCGGCGAGATCGCCCAGCTCACCGGCTTCTGCGACCAGAGCGGCCTGTCGCGGCACTTCCGCAATCTTACCGGCCTCACTCCTCGCCAATACCGCCAGCTTAACCGCCCCGGGATTTGAGGGGCTCCAACTCCTGAGAGGATGGAGCCATGAGCAAGTCCACGAAGTATTCCCCCGAACTTCGCGGGCGCGCGGCGCGCGTGGTGCAGCAGCACCGCGGAGATTACCCATCGCCGTGAACCGCGGTGGAGTCGTTGGCGCCGAAGATCGGCTGTGCGCCGGCGACGTTGCTGGGCTAGGCGCAGCGGCATGAGGTCGACACCCGTGTCCGCGGCGTCGTACCCGCGGCTGAGGCGCAGCGAGTGAAAGAACTCGAGCGTGAGGTCAAGCAGCTGCGTCGGGCCAACGAGATCCTGAAGTTGGCGACATCCCTGTGCTCTGCCGCTGAATTCAACGCACGCCATGCACCAAGCGATTGATGAGCGGCGAAATCAGCAGCAGGATACCCGCGCCGGCAAGAAGCCGGAAGCTGATCGGTGCCCGTGGCGAGCTGGTTCCCGAGTGTCTGCGGATAGTCCGGTACTGCCGGTTCCAAGGTCTTGGCGTCAATGCTCATGCGCGCCCTCGGCAGCGCTGGAGGCCGTCGTGCAGCAAACGCCGGACAGGTGCGCCATGTGGCGGGCGCTCAGTCGTCATCGCGGCCCAGGTCGAGCAAGTGGGCCGGCAGTCCGCTGCGCGCGCCCCAGTGGTAGATGAGCAGCGCCACGACGGTGGCGGCCAGCGAATCCCAGGGATGGCCGAGGAGGTTGCTGCCGCCGAAGCTGCCCAGGCAGGACAACGCAATGAGCAGCGCGTAGTAGGCGACCAGCCACCACGACGAATACACCTCCTGGCGCAGCCCGGAGCGGCCTTCGGGCGACGGCAGCCTGCACAGGACATGGATCGCGAACAGCACGATCTGCAGGCCCAGCAGCCATGACACGGTTTGCCAGCTCGACCAGTACACGATCAGGGTAGCCACCATGAAGGAGAGCGGCCCGAGCAGGCCGAAGCCACGTACCAGGAACGGTCGCGGCAGTTCCGGTGCGGTGCGGCGCAGGGCGGCCACGGTGATCGGCGCCACGGCATAGCTCAGCACCAGGGCCGCCGACACCACGCTGATCAGTGCTTCCCACGAAGGAAACGGCAAGGTCCAGAACACCGACAGCGCAAAGCTCAGCCACAGCGCGGGGCGCGGGATGCCGGAGTCGGCATCGACGCGCGCGAACAGCTTGAAGAACGAGCCACTGCGTGCCCAGCCGTAGACCACGCGAGGCGTGGCGTTCATGTAGATGTTGCCGGTGCCGCTGGGCGAGATCGCCGCATCGCATACCACCAGCGCAGCCAGCCAGCCGATGCCCAGGGTGATGGCGATATCGTGGTAGGGCAGCGAGAACATCGCACCGATCCCGCCCCAGCCCTGCGCCAGCATGTGCGTGGGGATGCTGCCCAGAAAGGCCACCTGCAGCAGCAGGTAGATCGCCGTGGACAGGAGCACCGAGAGGATCAGCGCGATCGGGATCGTGCGCTGCGGGTCGCGCACCTCGCTGGCCACCGAGATGATCGGGGTCAGTCCCAGGTAGGCGAAGATGACGCCGCCAGCGGAGACCGCCCCCTCCACGCCACTGAAGCCGTAAGGCGCAAAACCGTGCAGGCTCATGTTCTGTGGCTGGAAGTGGGACAGCAGCACCACGATGACCAGCAGGGGCACCAGGAACTTGAAGATGCTGACGAGGTTGTTGGCCCGGGCAAAGGTCTTCACGCTGAAATAGTTGAGCGCAAAGAACAGCGTCAGCAGCGCCAGCTGCACCAGCCAGCCCAGCAGGGTGGGGGCGCCGCTTGCGTCGCGATTCAAGGCGGGAAACCAGGCGGCCGCATATTGGCGGCAGGCCACGGTCTCGATGGCGATGAGGCTGGAGAACGCGATCAGGGTGATGAAGCCCATCAGCGAACCCAGCAACCGGCCGTGCGAGTATTCCGGATAGCGCACCACGCCCCCGGCACGCGGCAACGCCGCACCCAGCTCGCAGTACACCAGGCCCAGCAGCAGCACCGCCGCACCGCCGATCAGCCAGGACAATATCCCGGCCGGTCCGGCGATGGCCGAGACATGGCTGGCCGCGAACAACCAGCCTGAGCCGAAGATGGCACCCAGGCCGATAAAGGTGAGGTCGGTGAGGCTCAGCTGTCGATGAAACTTTCCGGTCGAGGACATGGGGCGTGATCCGGCAACGGCTTGGAGGGGCCTGCGACCGCAACGCACGGGTACAGGGAAGTGAGTGCGGGCGTGGGCGCTGCGTTGGCCTGCGGCCGCGCAGCACCGCGGTGGTCAGGGCGACTTGCAGGGCTTTTCGTCGGCGTAGGGCGACTTGCCGCCTTCGGCGATGAAATGGTCGACCTGCTGCTGCAACACCGGCAGCGGCACCGAACCGAGCGCCAGGACGGTGTCGTGGAAGGCACGCAGGTCGAAGCGCTCGCCCAGCGCCTTTTCGGCGCGCGCACGTGCATCCACGATGGCCATTTCGCCAAGGTAGTAAGCCAGCGCCTGGCCCGGCCACGCGATGTAGCGATCCACTTCTGTTTCGATCTCGTGTTCGCCCAGCGCGGTGTACTCGCGCAGGTAGTCGAGTGCCTGTTCGCGACTCCATTGCAGATGGTGGATGCCGGTATCGACCACCAGCCGGCAGGCGCGCCACATCTGGTAGCCGAGGTAGCCGAAGCGCTCCCAGGGCGTGTCGTACAAACCCATTTCCACGCCGAGCCGTTCCGAGTACAGCGCCCAGCCTTCGGTATAGGCGGAGAGGTGGTTGCTGCGGCGGAATGCCGGCAAATCCTCCTGCTCGGCCGCCAGCGGCATCTGCAGGGCATGGCCGGGAGAGGATTCGTGCAGGGTCAGTGCGGTGAGGGCATACAGCGGGCGCGAGGGCAGGTCGCCGGTGTTGACCATGTAGTAGCCGGCGCCCCCGCGGCCGCCGGTATAGAACGGCGCCAGATCCGCCGGCACCGGCTCGATCACGAAGCGCTGGCGTGGCAGCCGGCCGATGTACTGGCCGATTTTTCCATTGACCCGGTTGGCGATCCAGGCGGCCTGCCTGAGCAGTTCGTCGGCGCTCTTCGGGTAGAACTTCGGATCGGTGCGCAGGTCATGCAGGAACGCAGCGAAGCTTCCCTGGAAGTCGGTCTCGCGGATGGCCTGTTCCATCTCCGCGTGCAGGCGCGCCACCTCGCGCAGACCCAGCGCATGGATCGCATCGGGGCTCATGTCCAGCGTGGTGAACTTGCGGACCTGCGCGCGGTAGAACGCCTCGCCGTCCGGCATCGCCTCGGCGGCGAGGCTGTCGCGCGCCTGCTTCATGTACACGTTGCGCATGAAGTCGAGCAGCCGCGCGTGGGCCGGCGCCACGGCATCATGGATGGCCGCCAGGCCGGCGGCGCGCAGGCGCGCCTGTTCGTCCGCCGGCATGTTTGCGGGCATCTGCCGGAACGGCGTGTAGAACAGGCTGTCCACGCCTCGTGCATCGACCACCGCGGCGATCGCCTGATCGCGTCCGGCCAGGGCCGCCCGCGGCACGCTGAAGCCGCGCGCAAGGCCGGCGCGCATGTTCGCGATCTGCTCGTCGAAGTAGCGCGGGATGTCGCGCAGCAGTCCGATGTAGCGGCGGTAGTCGGCGACGTTGCGCAGCGGCCGACGCGCGGTGAAGCCGAGGTTGGCCCAGAACGAGGTGTCGCTGTTGAACGGCATCTGCCAGGTGCGGAAACGCTGGTCGGCCAGCAGGGTTTCGACCTGGTTGCGGTAGACCAGGTAACTGACCTGCTCGTCGCGGTGCAATGCATCGACGGGGATGGCGTCGAGCTGGTTCAGCACATCGGTCCAACAGCGTTCGCGCAGGGACTGGGTGGCGGCGTCGACGCGCGGCAGGTGATCGGCCAGTTGCGCCTGGACGTCTTCTTCGTCGGCGCCGGCGAACTGGGCCTGCCGCCACGTCCATTCCTGAGAGGAGAGCGCGCGGAAGCGTCCGGCGTGATCGTCGCTCGCCGCCGTGGCGATGGAGGCGATGCCGGGGCGGTCGGTCAAGTCGGACATGGCGGCGCTCCGATGGCGTGGATCAGGGCATGCCGGTCAGGCAAACGGCTGGTCGATGGCGGGCGACGGTTCGGTGAACCAGGCGGCGCCGTCGGCGGTGACGTGGAAATGGTCTTCCAGGCGGATGCCGAAGCGGTCGGGCAGCACGATCATCGGTTCGTTGCTGCAGCACATGCCCGGCTCCAGCGCGGTGGTGTCGCCGCGCACCAGGTAGGGCGTCTCGTGGATGCTGAGGCCGCAGCCGTGGCCGGTGCGGTGGGGGATGCCGGGCAGGCGGTAATCCGGCCCAAGGCCTGCACGCTCCACCACCGCGCGCGCGGCGGCGTCCACTGCCTCGCACGGCACGCCGGGGCGTACCGCGTCGAACGCGGCGCGTTGTGCGGCCTGTTCCAGCGACCAGATCCGCGCCTGCTCGGCGGTCGGGCGGCCGTACACGTAGCAGCGGGTGATGTCGGAGTTGTAGCCCTGCACTGCGCAGCCGGTATCGATCAGCACCAGCTCGTTCGCGGTCAGCCGCTGCTCGCCGGGAATACCGTGCGGGTAGGCGGTGGCCTGGCCGAACTGCACGATGCAGAAGGTGGAGCCGTTGTCGGCGCCCAGTGCACGATGCGCCTCGTCGATGAAGCGCACCAGCTCATGGTTGCTGATGCCTTCGTGCAGCACGCCCGCCGCCAGTCGCTGCACCTGCAGCGTCATCGCGGTGGCTTGCTGCATCAGGGCCAGCTCGGCGGCGGACTTGCGCATGCGGCAGCCGTCGATGATCGGGCTGGCGTCGGCGAGGCGATGCTCGCCCAGTACGGTCTGCAGGCGCGTGGCGACGGTGTACGCCGCGGCCGGGTCGAGCGCCAGATTGCCGGCGCCGCGCTCGCGCAGCGCTGCCGCCACCAGGGCATGCGGGTTTTCGTGTTCCTCCCACGCGCGCAGTTCGGCGTCGATTTGCAGCACGTGCTCGAGCGAGCCGGTCTCGAACCCGGGGCAGACTAGAATGGGCTTGCCGCGCGTCGTCAACAGCAAGCCGACCAGTCGCTCGCTGGCGCCCCAGGCGATCCCCGTGAAGTAGCGCAGCGATGCGCCGGCGGTGACCAGCAGCGCATCGGCGCCATGCTCGCGCATCAGCAGGCGCGCGTGCAGAAGGCGCTGCTGGTACTCGTCGCGACCGATCGAAGCGGCGACGACCGGCCAGCGCGTCAGGCCGGCGCGCGCCCGGGCGAGGTCGAGGCCGCCGATCTGTCGATGGGTGTGCGCATGCGTCATGGTGCAGGACTCCGTTCGGGCTCAAGGTCGTCGTTGCGCCAGCAGCCATCCACCTGTCGCGCGACGCCGCCGGGGTTGCGATCACGCAGCTCCGGCGGCAGCAGCGCATCGGCGACGTTGTCGTAGCAGTGCAGCGCGGCGAAGCGGCGGATCGCGGCCGGCATGCCCACCGCGGTGAAGCCCGGGTGGCTGGTGCTCGGGTATGGCCCGCCGTGGTTCATCGCGGCGCTCACGGCGACGCCCGTAGGCATGCGATTGGCGATCAGGCGGCCGACGCGCGGGCGCAGGACTCGCGCCAGCGGTGCCATGTCGTCGCTGCCATCGGTGGCGCCGTAAAGCGTGCCGGTAAGGTTGCCTTCGAGGCTTGCCGCCAAGGCCAGCATCTCGTCGGCATCGCGTGTGCGCACCAGCAGGCTGGCCGGACCGAACGCCTCGCGCTGGAACTCGGCGGGATGCTTGAGGAACGAGCGCGCGCTGATCTGCAGCAAGGTGGGTCGGTAGCGGTAGCCCGGCCCGGCCGAAGCGCCGCCGACGAGGCAAGTGGCGCCCCAGTCGCGCAGCGCGCCCACTGCCTGGTCGAGTTGCTCCAGCACGCCGCGGGAGAACAGCACGCCCGGCGGTGCGGCATGGAACAGCGCGAGGGCGGTGCTGACGAAAGCGTCGCCGGCGGCATCCTCCGGCACCACGACGAGCCCCGGGTTGGTGCAGAACTGCCCGCTGCCCGTCGTGCACGAGGCGAAAAATTCCTGTGCCAGCGCGGCACCGCGTTCGGCCAGCGCGCCTGGCAACAGGAACACCGGATTGATGCTGGACATTTCCATGTACGCCGGAATGCCCGCCTGGTCGGCGGCGGCCTTCAGGGCAAGGCCTCCCTTGCGGCTGCCGGTGAAGCCGATCGCCCCCAACCGCGCGTCGCCAGCCAGGCGCCGGCCCAGGCACTGGTCGAAGTGGTAAAGCATCTGCACCGACGCGGCGGGCAGGCCAGCCCGCAGCAAGGCCCGATGGGCGAGCTCGGCCAGTCGCTCGCTGGTCGCCGGATGCGACGGGTGTGCCTTGGCGATCACCGGGTTGCGCGCCGCGATGGCCGAGGCGAAGTCGCTGCCGGCGACGGCGTTGAACGCCAGCGGAAAGTTGTTGGGGCCGAAGATCAGCACCGGTCTGTGCAGGGGAGCGTAATGCGCGCGCAGGCCGGCGGCGGTATCGATCACCGGCTGTGTCCAGGCGAAGCTGCGCACCGCCCGTGCCGCCAGCCGCAGCTGCCGGCTGGTGCGCGGCAGTTCCACCTTGGCCAGCCGGGTGTCCGCCGGCAGCGCCGTCTCCGCATGCGCCAGCGCAACCAATGTCGTCGCGTCGTCGTCAATGGCCTGGGCGTAGCCGTCGAGAAAATCCGCGATGCCCGACGGCGGCGCCCCGGCGAGCTCGTCGGCCACCGCGCAGGCGCTGGTCAACGCTGCTTGCAGATCGCTTTCGCCACTGACCGGGAAGGCCGGCCCGATCGCTTCGCCGCTGGATGGGTCGATGGCGCGGAAGCTTTCGGCTGATTCGCGTGCGGCGCGCCATTCGCCGGCGATCAGCAACGGCTGGACATCCATCTCAGCGCCCCGGGCGGTTGGCGACGGCGGCACGGATCTCGCGCAACGCGGCTTCGCGCTCGGCGCCTTCCAGCACCAGGCGCGGCGCGCGCACGCGCTCGCTGCCCAGGCCCACCACTTCCTGCGCGAGTTTGATCAGCTGCACGAACTTGGGCACGGTGTCCATGCGCAGCGTCGGCAGGAACCAGGCGTAGAGGTCGGCGGTGTTTTCCACGCCGCCCGGCTGGCTGGCGCGCTCGAACAACTGCACCGATTCCCGCGGGAACGCGTTGACCATGCCGGCGATCCAGCCGGTTGCACCCATCTGCAGGCTCTCCACGATGATGTCGTCGACGCCGACCAGGATCTCCAGGCGATCGCCGAGCAGCGCCTTGAGGCCGGCGATGCGACGCACGTCGCCGGAGGATTCCTTCACCGCCTGCACGTTGGGGTGGTCGGCCGCCAGCGCCGCCAGCTGCGCGGGCGAGAAGTCGGTCTTGTAGGCCAGCGGATTGTTGTAGATCATGCACGGCAGATCGGTGGCCGCGATCACCGCCGAGACGTGCGCGCCCATTTCACGCCAGTCGGTGGAATACACGTACGGCGGCAGCACCATCAGCCCGGCGCAGCCGGCCGCCTTGGCCGCGCGCGCCAGTTGCACGGCCTCGCCGGTGGACAGCGCGGCGATGCCGGGGACAACCGGCGCGCCGTCCGATGCCTCGACCAGGGTGCGCATGATCGCGACCTTCTCGTCGAAACTCAGCGTGGCGCCTTCGCCCAGCGAGCCCAGCGGCACAATGCCGGTGCAGCCGGCGTCAAGCATGATGCGAGCGTGCTTGGCGAGGAAGGCGTGGTCGACCTTGCCATCGACCGCGAAAGGCGTGGTGATGGCAGGAATGACGCCACGCCAGATGGACTGCTTGCTCATGCGGAAAAGCCTCGTTGGTAGTCAGGGGGTAGACGGATCGCCGGTGGCCAGCGTGGCCAGCCGTGCGGGAAACAGCGGCGGACGGGTGCCGCCGTGCGGGAAACGGTCGAGTTCGGCCAATGTCGTGCCGCAGATGCGGCCCTGGCATGCGCCCATGCCGCAGCGCGTGGCGAGCCTGGCGGCGCGAGCGTCGGTGAAGCCGTCCAGCGCCGCGAGCGTCACGTCTTCGCAGCGGCAGATGATGGTGTCGGCGCCGGCCAGTGTGCGCGTGCGCGCATCGAGCGCGAAGTGCTGCGCCAGCAGGTCCGCAAAGCGGCGTGCGCGTTGGCGCGAAGGGAGCAGGGCAGTTGCTGCTGCCGGGAATCCAGCCGCGGCATGGCCGGCCATGCTGCCCTCGATGCGTGCAGCGGCAAGCCCGGCGATGCCGCACGACTCACCCGCTGCGTACACATTCGCGGTACTGGTGCGCAGCAAGGTGTCCACCCGCACGCAGGGGTGGATCCGGGTGTGATCCAGGGCGCAGCCGAGCATGCTGGCCAGCTCGACGTTGGGTACCAGGCCGTAGCCGACGGCGAGCAAGTCGCAGGGGATGTGCAATGGACCGTGCGGATCATCGACGTCGACGCCGCATAGCGCGTCGCGGCCATGCGCCATGCGGACGAACGAGCCGCAGCGATAGGGAATGCCGGCCAGTCGCGTGCGCAGAACCGCGGCCTGCACCGCGCGCGCCGGCCAGCGCCACAGCTGCATCGCAAATGCGGCTACCGCCGCCGCCGGAGCCTGCTCGCAGATGCCAAGCACGCGAGCGCCATGCCGACGCAACGTGGCGGCGGCGGCCAGCAGCAGCGGACCGCTTCCCGCCACCACGACGCGCTTGCCGCGGACAGGCCAGCCCTGCTTGGCCAGCGCCTGGATGCCTCCGGCACCCGTCACGCCAGGCAGGGTCCAGCCCGGAAACGGCAAGAGCAGTTCGCGCGCGCCGGTCGCCAGCACCATCGAACCGCAGGACAGTCGAACCGCTGCGCGCGGCGTTTCCACCAGCAGCGTTCGATGGTCGGCGGATATCACCTGATGCTGTGGCAGCCATTCCACGTGCCCGCGGGTACGGGCAAGCAGGTCGAAGGCTATCCGTGCAGGCCGTGGTGTGCCGTGGAGCACGTCGTGGCGCCAGACCTGGCCGCCATGACGGGCCTGCGCGTCGAGCAGGCCGACCCGTGCACCATGACTGGCGGCGGCCCGCGCTGCCGCCACCCTCGCCGGGCCGGCGCCGACGACCAGCACGTCGTAGCGCTCAGTCATCGGTGCTCACCTGCATGCCCTCCCGCGCCGGCGTCATGCACGCGCGCTGATGGGGCGTGTCGTCGATCCGCACGCGACATTCGAAGCACACGCCCATGCCGCACACCGCCGCGCGCGGCTCGCCGCGCACCGAACGCCGGAAGCGGGCCGCGGCGACGCTGGCCACCGCGGCAGCCACGCTGCTGCCGGCCGGTACGGCGACCGGCTCGCCATCCACGCTGAGCCGCACGGTGCCGGCCGCGCTCATGCGAGCGCTCTCGCCGGCGCGTAGGGCGCCGGGTCGATGGCCGGTGGACGTCCCTGCAACAGGTCGAGCATCAACCGGGCGCTGCCCAGCGCGGTGGTGACGCCCAGTCCCTCGTGGCCGGCGGCGACCCACAGGTCGGTGCTGTCCGGAACGGCGCCGAGATAGGGACGTCCATCCGGCGTGGTGGGGCGGAACCCGGTCCAGGCGCGGATCGCCTGCAGCCCGCGCAGGGCCGGCATGAAGTCGAAAGCGCGCTGCAGCATGCGCTGCAGCATCGGTCCGGAGACGGCCGGATCGGTCACGTCGAATTCGCGCGAGGAGCCGATCAGGATCTGCCCGGTTGGACGCGGCTGCACGTTGAAGGCGACGCTGCTGCCGGCCGTGCCGTGCGCGCTGCTGGCGTAGCCCAGTTCGAGCACCTGGTGATGCAGCAGCCCTGGATAGCGGTCGGTGATGAGCAGGTGCCCCTTGCGCGGGCGCAGCGGCAGTTGCGGCAGCAGTTCGGGCAGCGCGCAACCGGTGGCGACCAGGGTCGGGCCGGCCAGCACGGTGCCGTCGTCCAGCGTCACCGTGGCCCTGCCCAACCGGCGCACGGCGCGGCCGGCATACAGACTTGCGCCGCGTTGCCGGGCGCGACGCACCAGGTGCAGCGCCACCCGCGGCGGATACACCACGGCCTCGCGCGGCGCCAGCATGCCGCCGCACAGGCCGGGCGCCAGTGCCGGTTCGAGCCGATACAGTGCCTGCGCGTCGACGGCCTCCGCTTCGCCGCCGGAGGCTTCGAGCCGTGCGACGCGCTGCGCGATGCCTGCGGCTTCGGTTTCGTTGCGGGCAACCCACAAGGTGCCGCAGCGGCTGAATTCGGCTTCGGCGAGATCGGCATGATCCTCCCAGCGGCGCAGCGAATATCGCGCCAGCGCGAGTTCGGCGGGATCGTCGTCCATCGCCACGAGATGGCCCATTCCGCATGCCGTGGCACCGCCGCCGATGGGGCCAGGTTCCACGATGGCGACACGAAGGCCGGCTGCCGTTGCCTCATCGGCGCAGCTGGCGCCGACGATGCCGGCGCCGACAACGATGAGGTCGTAGTGGCTCATTACGCACTGCTGCCCCAGGCAAACGGGTCGTTGTCGTCGATCAGCAGCGTCGACCGCGCCGTGACGTGCGCCGTCCCGGTGATCTGCGGCAGCACGCCTCGCCCGTCCGTCGTGTAGCGCGCTTCGAACACGCTCCCGAGGATGCTTTCCTGTCGCCAGAGTTGCCCGGGCGCCAGCTTGCCGTCGGCGGCAAGGCAGGCCAGCTTGGCACTGGTGCCGGTGCCGCAGGGCGAACGGTCGTACTCCATGCCGGGGCAGAGCACGAAGTTGCGCGCGTCGACGCCCGGGGTGGTGGATGGAGCATTGATCTCGATATGGTCGATCTCGTCGCCGTTTGCGCCGCGGATGGCTGCGGCCTCCAGCGTGTGGCGGATGGCTTCGGCGTAGGCCGTCAGCGCGCGTTGATGGCGAAGCTCCAGCGGCAAGGGCGTATCGCGGGTGATGAAGAACCAGTTGCCGCCCCAGGCGACATCGCCACGCACCGTGCCATAGCCCGGCACGTCGATGCGCAAGTCGGCCGCGTGCCGGTGGCTTCTGACATTGTCCAGGGAAACACGCCCGTCCTCGTGCAGCTCCACCCCGACCTTGCCCACGGGAGTGTCCAGGTAGTGCCTGCCGGGGGCGATTTGGCCCAGATGCGCCAACGTGCGGACGACCCCGATGGTGCCGTGCCCGCACATGCCGAGGTAGCCGACGTTGTTGAAGAAGATCACGCCGGTGCATGCGTCGGCGCTCTGCGCGGGGCGCAGCAGGGCGCCCACCATGGCGCTCGAGCCGCGCGGCTCGCAGGTCACCGCGCGTCGCCACGCGTCGTGGTTGTCGCGAAAACGCTGGCGTTGTTCGCTCAGGCTGCCCTCGCCCAGGCAGGGCAGTCCGCCGAGGACGACGCGGGTCGGCTCGCCGCCGGTGTGCGAATCGATGACGTGGATGGTGTGCATGTGCTCATGTTCGCGGCACCCCATCGGAGCGTCTAGGCAAGTCCAGCGCCACGCCATGCGGAATTGAGCACAATTGATGCGTGGCGAACAACTGCTTGCTACTGTCCAGAGCGTCATCGCACAACCTCTCGATCACGACTCGGGGAGTACGACGTATGGACGTTAAGATTCCTGCGGGCGAACTGCAGACACTGTTCGATGTCCTTCCGGATGCGGTGTTCTTCGTGAAAGATCGTCTCGGCCGCTATACGCACGCCAACATGACCTTGGTGCGGCGGCTGGGCCTCAAGCGACGCGACGAGGTGATCGGCCACGCCGTGACCGAGCTGTTTCCGCGCGTGCTGGGGGTCTCCTATGCATCGCAGGACAGCCGCGTTCTGGCCGGCGAGGCGATCGAGAACCAGCTGGAGGTGCACATACTCCCCAATCGCGTGCCGGGATGGTGCCTCACCTGCAAGTATCCGTTCCGTTCGCGCGGCGAAGTGTGTGGCGTGATCGGCATATCGCGGGATCTGCGCAAGCCTGACGGGCGGCATCCAACCTACGCACGCCTCATCCATGTGATGGAGTACATGCAGGCCCACTATGCGGAGAATGTGCGCGTGGCCACCCTGGCCGAGCTCGCGCAGGTTTCGGTGGCCCAGCTCGAGCGGCATTTCCGACGGGTGTTCCAGATCACGCCGCAGCAGGCCATGACCAAGCTGCGCATCGAAGCGGCGATGCAGATGCTGCCTGGCAAGGACAGTGTGGCAACCGTGGGGCTGGCGTGCGGCTTCACCGACCAGAGCGCTTTCGCGCGACAGTTCAAGGCGACTGTGGGCATGACCCCGCGCGCGTACCGCGCCCTGCGCGGCGGCGATCGCGCGTAGGCAGATCGGCACCGGCCGGTTTCGAGCTGCGGCACGCTGCACTGGGCAGTTGTGCCGAACTCAGCATGCGGGCGGCCGAAACCGATCAAGACGTGCCCATGCGACGTCTACATCATGAGGCCGGGTTCTTGGTGCGGCCATCGCTTTCGATCAATCGCCGTTGCGATGAACGGCGTCGAGGTGGGGCCCGTCCGGCAGCGGTCGGATGGGGGGAGGGCGACACGGGGAGCAAGTCGCCATAAGCCGAATCGAAGGGCTCCAGAAACGGCAACCGCCGCCGGGCCGGCGCGTCCGTCCATGACGAATGCGGGGGCACGGCATTGGAATGATCTGGAGAAACTACTGATGAGCAAGCATGTGACGCGAGCGGCGTTGTGCCGTCGCAACGTCCTGGCCTTGGCCCTGTTCGCGGGGCTGGCCGTTTCCACCGGTGCGATCGGCCAAGCCACCACCGGCAGCATCTTCGGCCAGGCGCCGGTGGCGTCCGGCGAAACGGTTTCCGTGAGCAATGCCGCGGGCCTGACCCGCAGCGTGACGGTCGGCGCGCAGGGTCGCTACACCTTCGACAACCTGCCGCTGGGCACCTATACCGTCACCTTGATGAAGGATGGCGCGACGGTGGACTCGCGCTCGAACGTCACCCTGCGCGTGGGCGGCGGAACGGAAGTTTCCTTCGTGGCGCCGGGCGTGAAGAATCTCGATGTGGTCACCGTGAGCGCCAGCTCGCTGCCTGCCATCGACGTTACCGGCGTCGACTCGCGCACGGTGATCACCGCCGAGCAACTGGCCAGGCTGCCGTTGGCACGCAGTGCCGAGGCCATTGCGCTGCTCGCACCGGGCGTGGTCGAAGGCAGCGGCTATTTTGACGGCCCTACCGGCGGTTCGGTGATTTCCTTCGGCGGCTCCTCGGTCACCGAGAACGCCTATTACATCAATGGATTCAACACGACCGACCCCTTGAGCAACTTCGGCGGCTTTGCGTTGCCTTACGGATCAATCGACCAGCAGGAAATTCTCAGTGGTGGCTACGGCGCCGCCTACGGACGCTCCGATGGCGGCGTGATCAGTCAGGTCGGCAAGCGAGGCACCAACGCCTGGCACTTCGGTGGCCAGGTGTTGTGGACGCCCGCATTTGCCCGCGGCGACCAGAAGGACATCTATTTCGTCAGCGGCTCAGACAAGGGCAAGTTGTATGACCGCAACGCCCAGGACAAGTCGTGGACCACGGTGGCCAGTGCCTACGCCGGTGGCCCGCTGATCGAGGACAAGCTGTTCCTGTTTGCCTCGGTGGAGGCGGAGCGGCGACAAGGCAACAGCATCGGCAGCACCGATTCGCCGTATGACACCAGGTACCGCAACGATTACCCCAAGTGGTACGCCAAGCTCGACTGGAACATCAACGACAGCAATATCCTGGAGCTGACGGGTGCTTCCACCAAGCGCTCCTATTCGGCGGACCGCCTCGCATACGACTACGACACCGGCAAGACGGGCGCCCTTGCCAACCGCGCCATCCCCACCAAGACCGGCGCGGATCTCTATGTCGCAAAGTTCACCAGCTACCTCACCGACGACCTGACCTTGTCGGCCATGTACGGCCGCATGGACGGTACCTACTTCAACCAGGTGACCAATCTGTACCCGGACATCGCACGCCTCTACAGCGCCAGCAAGCAGAACCCGGCGCTGAACGGCGGCACGACCATCATCAGCCCGCAGACTCTGGGCGCGGTTGACGATCCGACCCATACATCGCGCAATACCAACCTGCGTCTCGATCTGAGCTATCGACTCGGCAGCCATACCCTTTCGGCTGGTATCGACAACCAGACCATCGAGGACAACAACGACGGCAACAGGATGGCCGATCCGGGCTATGCCTGGGAGTACAACAAGGGCGCCGCGGGCACCCCGATCATCGGTGTGCCCGGCGCTGATCCGTACGTTGCTGCACCGGGTACCTACCCGGGTGGCGCAACCGGCTACTACGTGGCGAAGTACCGCCGCTACGGCGGTGGTTCGGTACGCGTGGAACAGCGTGCGCAATACATCGAAGACAGCTGGCAGGTCAGCGACCGCTGGTTGCTCAAGCTGGGCCTGCGCAACGATCAGTTCACCAACTACAACCCGGGTGGCGAGGCCTACCTGCGCCTGACCAAGCCCCAGTGGGCGCCGCGCGTGGGCTTCAGTTGGGACGTCAATGGCGACTCCAGCTTCAAGGTCTACGGCAATGCCGGCCGCTATTTCCTCGCGCTGCCCGCTACCGTGGCGATGCGCCAGGCCGGCGCCCCGCTGTTCACGCGCGAGTATTTCACCTACACCGGCATCGATTCCAACGGCCAGCCGACCGGGCTCACGCCGATCGACACCAGTCGTGGCCCCGGGGCGCCGATCTCGGCCAATCGCGAGTACGGTCAGCCGCACGATCCCAAGATGGTGACGGCCACCAACCTGAAGTCGGAGTACCAGGACGAGTTCATCCTGGGATTCGACAAGAAACTCGGAGATACCTGGGTCTACGGTGCCAAGGCCAGCTACCGGAACCTGCGCACCGCCATCGACGATTACAGCGACTCCGGCGCCATCGCGGCCAAGATGGATCGCATGGGCATCGACCCCGGCACCTATGACGCCAACGCGATTTCCGGCGCCTATCTGTTCAACCCCGGGCGCACCAATATTCTCAAGGTACAGAAGTACGATGGCAGCTACTACTCGGTGCCGATGACCACGGCGGATTTCGGTTTCTCGTCCGGAATCAAGCGTCATTACTACGGACTGGAGTTGTTCCTCGAGCATCCGTTTGACGGCAAGTGGTTCGGCAAGGTCGACTACCTGTTCTCGCGCAACTACGGCAACAGCGAGGGCCAGGTGCGTTCGGATATCGGTCAGGTGGACGTATCCGCCACGGTGGACTGGGATTATGCGCAGGTCATGGAGTACGCCAACGGCGAACTCTCCAACAGCCGTCGCCATCAGATCAAGGCGTATGGCTCCTACCAGCTGACGCCTGAGTGGATGTTGTCCGGCAACCTGGCCATCATTTCCGGTGCGCCGCGCAGTTGTCTTGGCATGTACGGCCTGGACGAGACCAACCCGGGACTTGGCTACGGCGCCTATTACCACTGGTGTGCCGGCAAGGTGTCGCGACCGGGCGACGCCGGCCACAACCCGTGGCAGTACACCGTCAGCCTGAGCGCCGAATACCGACCCTTGTGGGCCGACAAGAAGCTCGGCTTCAACGTGATGGTCTACAACGTGCTCAACAACCGGGTAACCACGCAGACCGATCCGTTCTACGGCTCGACCGGGGGCGAGTACACCACCTATCGCATGGCGGTATATCAGTCCCAGCCCCGTTACGTGCGCCTTGGCGTCAGTTACGACTTCTGACGGCGCGCGGCGCCGGCGGCATGGCTTGGCGGTATCGACAGGCCCGGCGCGTCGGACACTCCTCGGGAGCCTATGGAAAGGCGCTCCCGACACTCACGGTACGAAATGCACGTCAAGCGCGGGTTGCCGCGACAGGCCACCCGGCCCGGAGACTTTCCCCGAGGCTAAGCCGGCACAGGATGTGCCGGCTTCTTTTTCCGGTCGCGCGACGCTGCAGCCGCTCCTACAGCAACGGATCGAACAGCCGCGCCACGTGCATCGCGACGCGGCGAAGATACGACGCGTCGCGATACTCGCGCTCGTCGATCGCCACGGCACGACTGAAGTCCGTGCGCAGCATCGCTTCGACTTCGCCGGCGAACGCCCCGTCGACGACCAGCGCGCCGACTTCGAAGTTGAGTCGGAACGAGCGGCTGTCCAGATTCAGGCTGCCGATCGCGGCGGCATCGTCATCGATCAGCAGCGCCTTCTGGTGCAGGAAGCCCGGCTGGTAGCGGAACATGCCGATGCCGGCGCGCACCGCGTGGTAGGCGTGCAGGGTGGAGGCGAGGAACACGGTGTGGTGATCCGGTCGCGACGGGATCAGCACGCGCACATCGACCCCGCGCAGCACCGCCAGCTGCAATGCCGCGCGCACCGCGTGGTCGGGCACGAAGTACGGCGTGCTCAGCCACAGTCGCCGGCGTGCGGCGTGGATCGCCGCGGTGAAGAACAGCGAGCCGGTTTCCAGGCGGTCGGCGGGCCCGGCTGCGACCACCAGCGCGCTGGCGCGGCCTTCGTCCTGCGGTGCGTCCAGCAGCGGCGGCAGTTGCCCGGTGATCCATTGCCAGTCGTCGGCGAACACCTGCTGCAGGTCGGCCACCGCCGGCCCGCACAGTTCCAGCATGGTGTCGCGCCACGGCGACAGCGGCGGCTTGCGACCCAGGTATTCATCGCCGGCGTTGAGGCCGCCGACGAAGCCGCGTGCGCCGTCGACCACCACGATCTTGCGATGGTTGCGGAAGTTGAGCTGGAAGCGGTTGCGCAGGCGATGCGTGGCGAAGCGGTGGATCGCCACGCCGCCCTCGCGCAGCGCCTGCACGTAGCGGCGCGGCAGCGCATGGCTGCCGACGCCGTCGAACAGCACGCACACTTGCACGCCGGCGGCCGCGCGCTGCAGCAGCACCTGCTGCAGGCGCCGGCCCAGCGCGTCGTCGTGGATCACGAAAAACTGCACCAGCAGGCAATGCTCGGCCGTTGCCATCGCGGCCAGCATCGCCGCGAAGGTGCCTTCGCCGTCGATCAGCAGGCGCAGGCGATGGCCGCTGCGGAACGGCCGTCGCTGCAGCGCGCTGATCGCGGCGAAGCGTGCGCAGGCCGGCTCGACGGTCGCGGCTTCCGTGTTCGCCGTCACCGGCTGCGATGTCGGCGCGCCGTGGCCGGCGTGGTAGCCGAAGAACCGGCTGGAGCCCAGGTAGAGATAGGGCAGCAAGGTCACGTACGGCAGCAGCAACAGGCCCAGCATCCAGCCGATCGCACCCTGCGGCGTGCGCGCGTGGCGGATCGCGTGCAAGGCCGACAGCGCGCCGAGCAGATGCAGTGCGACGATGCAGGCGGTGAGGACGCTGGCAGTCATGGTGACGGCCGCGCCGGTTCAGCCGGCCAGGATCTGGTCGGCCAGGTTGCGGGCCTGCTGGCGGATTTCCGGCATCGCGGTGGATTCCCACAAGGTGCCGCGCAGCAGGCTGCCGATGGCGAACAGGTGCGGCCACGGCTGGCCGTCATGATGCAGGCGGCCATCGCGGCTGGCCACCAGGCCGAGGCCGAGCGGATCGCCGGTGACGTGGGCATTGGTGAGCAACTGGCGCACCAGTCGATGACGGCTGTGCCGCACGTCGGTGGCCAGCCCGGTGGTCTGGATCGCCAGGTCGGTGTGCTGTACCTCGCTGTGCCCGGCGTGCCGGAACTGCAACTGCAGGCCCTGACCGCTCGGCTCAGCGGCCTGCAGGCGGCCGCGTCGGCGCTGCAGGCGACCTTGCTGTTCGAGCGCGACGATGGCCTCGTGCACCTGCGGCGGCATGCGGTGGCGCGCACGTTCCCACGCCCAGCGGGCATGCCGCATGAAGCGCGCGCGCTGCTCGGGCGGCAGCTCGCCCCACAGGTCCGGCAGGTGTGGGCGCAGACTGTCGACGACGGTGCGCCACTCGATGCCATGCGGCGCGATCGCCTCCCGCAACAGGTGCATCCAGCGGCGGATCTCCGGTCCGTCGCGCATGGCATCCACCAGCTCGGCGCTGTCGCCGGCAGGCGTGCCGGCATGGGCCAGGTGCGCCTCGGGCAGCAGGCCATGGCGCGAGGTGGCGACGAAGGTGGTGTGTGGCCAGCGCGCGGAGAGTTCCAGCAACACGTCGACCGCGGTGAGCCCCAGGCCGATCACCGCCACGGTACGCGGTGGCGGCACCGCGTCGAGCTGCGCCAGCCAGGGCCACGGGTCGACGATGTAGCGACCGCTGTCCAGCGCGGCCGCGCTCACGCCCTTCAGCGGCTGCGGCGGCAGTGCACCCAGCGCCAGCACGGCGGCATCGGCGCGATGGCTGCGTTCGCCGTGGATCACGGTGACGCCGTCGCGTTCGGGCACCAGCGCATCGACCTCGAACGGCACCACGTTGACGTGATGATGGCCGCGCGCCATGCCCTGCTGCAGTGCGCGGGCCACCTCGGCCTCCAGGTAGTCGCCGTAGCGCCGGCGCGGCAGGAAATCGGTGCCGCCGATCGCCGGGTCGTCGCGCTGCACGAAATCCAGGAAGCCCTGCGGCTTGCCGGCGAACATGCCCATCGACGCGGCGCGCACGTTCAGCAGGTGGCGCTCCGAGCCGGTGCCGTAGGCCACGCCGCGCACCGATCCGCCGGCACCGGTGAACCAGTCCAGTTGCAGCGGTTGCGGCGGCTCGCGCTCCAGCAGCTCACTGAGCAGGCTGGCGGCCGCGGCGCCGCCGCCGATGATGGCGACCCGTCGAAACATGCGGTTTTCCTGTTCCCCTGGCGTGGCGTCGGTCAGGCCGGCCAGTGCCCGGCCACGGCGCAGTCGGTGGCCCGCGCGGTCCACGGCCCGGCGGGTGCGGTCTGCTCGTATGCCTGATAGTGGTTCAGTTCGCCGCCGTAGACGTGCAGGGTGAGCGCGGTCTCGTGCTGGGACAGATTGCGGCAGCGGTGCACGTGATTGGGGTCGCCCTCGAACCAGATGCCGTCGCCGGGGCCGAGCCAGTCGCGGCCCAGCGCGCGCAAGGTGCCCGAGCCCGGGTCGCGGCGCCACGACTGCACTTCCAGCGCACCGACCAGGGCCAGCTCCAGCCCCCACAGGCCGGCATGATCGTGCACCGGCGTGCAATGGTTTGCCGGCCACGCCATCACCAGCATGCTGACCGGCGGCTGGTTGCGCTGCGCCAGCTGCCAGCGACCGAGGCCTTGCCCGCGCCGCGGCAGGCGCGCCAGCCGCGCAGCGATCGCCGCGTTGTCGCGGTGCACCAGCTGCCCCAGCTCGCGTGCCATCGAAGCCAGGTCCGGGTGCGCCACGCTTGCGTGCTCCAGCGCGATCTCGCGCAACAGCTTCAAGGTTCGCCGTGGTCTGCCCATGCGGGCCTCCCAGCAGGATAAAGGGGCGCCAGTGGATCATGCGCCCGGTTAAAGTGGCGTAAGCCGGCCGGGGCGACGGGCTCCCCAATCGATCCGGCCAGGCTCGGAGCGGTCCGTGGAAATCCGGCGCGTGCCACCCACGCCCGTTATCGCAGGTTTTTCCGTTTTCCTCTCAACCGATCCGGCTGAGCGTAGCCGCGCGCGGCGAAGTCGAAGCCTCGCCGCGCGAGGCTCTTCGACTCCGCCGCGGCGCGGCTACGCTCAGAGAGATCGTGAAAACCGGCCGCCGCGGTCAGCCGCGCAGGGTGAACGTGACCGGCACGCTGGCCCAGGCGCGGGTCGCGTGCCCGTTGACGATGGCCGGCTGGAAGCGCCAGTGCGCCAGGACCTGCTCGCGGGCGCTGCGGTCGAGTTCCGCGTGGCCGCTGCTGCGCAGCACGCCGACTTCGAGCGGCTTGCCGGTCTCGTCCACCAGGACGCGCAGCACCACCGTACCCTCCAGATGCCCGCGCAAGGCATGCGCCGGGTAAGTGATGGGGTGGGCCAGGTAGGCGAGGCTGGCTTCGACCGCGGCGACGGGTGCCGGGGTGCCGCTGTCCGTTGCCGCAGCCGGCGCCGCGTCTTGCACGGGCGCGGCGGGCTGGCCGTCGGCGACTGGCATCGACGGTACACGGGCCACCACCGGATGCGGCATCACCTGCGGCGTGGGCAGCGCCTGGGGCAGCGGCTTGAGTTCCACCGGCGGCGGTGCCGGCGGCTGCGGGGACGGCGATATCAGGCGCACCAGCGCCGGCGGCGGGACGAGTCGGGGCAGGGTCGGCAGCGACACCGGCAGCGGCCGTGCGGCGATCAGGATCACGGCAAGGTTCAGTGCGATGGCCGCACTGAGCGCGGCGATGCGGGCGGGTTCCGGGCGGGCTTGGGCAAGCGGCAGGCTGATGGAAGACATGACGACCTCCTGGCTGCATGGCGGGAGCGGCAGTCACGCGGCTCGCGCCGGGGGATCGTGCTGTCGCGCCTGCAGCCTATGCCTGTTGCGCCGACGCGCGCAAGTGGACGGCTGGACGTCCATCTGCCGCCAGGCCTCGCGTACGGCGATCGGCGAACGACGCAGGTGGCATCGGGCGCAACCTCTGCGACAATCGTCCCGCGGCGACGGGCCGATTCCACGGGAGCCAAGACATGCGCATGAACATCTGGTGGGCCGCGGGTCTGCTGGCGGCGGCGTCGATGCTGTCGGTATCGACGGCGCGGGCGGGCGACATCTCGTGCAAGATGACGTTCCAGCTGTCCGGCTGGTCGGTGTTCTACAAGACTGCCAGGGGCACCGGCACGGTCCGTTGCAGCAACGGCCAGAGCCTGCAGGTGAAGCTGCGCGCCAAGGGCGGCGGGCTGACCTTCGGCAAGACGAAGATCACCGACGGCATCGGCAAGTTCACTGGCGTCAGCAACGTGCGCGACGTGCTGGGCCACTATGCCGAAGCGGTGGCGCACGCAGGCGCGGAGAAGTCGGCGGCGGCGCAGGTGCTGACCAAGGGCAATGTCTCGCTGGCGCTCAGCGGCAAGGGCGAGGGCTGGAACCTCGGCGTGGCGTTCGGCGCGTTCATCATCGAATAGCGACACCGCGCGTGCGACCCTGTGCCAAGGCATGCAGGGGCGCACGTGCGCGATCAAGGTGTGTCGGCGCACCCCGCGCCACCGGAGGTTTCCGATGTCCGCCACGTCCGGCGCAGTCATTCCCAGCTACAGCTTCGGCGATGAGCTGGCCAGCAGCATCATCCACGGGCTGGGCATCGTGCTCAGCATCGCCGGGCTGGCCACCCTGGTCGCGTTCGCGGCGCTGCACGGCAATGCAGTGGCGGTGGTCGCCTGCGCGGTGTTCGGCGCATCGCTGGTGCTGCTGTACACCGCCTCCACGCTCTACCACTCGATCCCCGCGGCGGGTGCCAAGCCCACCCTGCGCGCACTCGACCACATCGCGATCTACGTGCTGATCGCCGGCACCTACACGCCGTTTTCCCTGATCGCCCTGCCGGCCACATGGGGCTGGAGCCTGTTCGCGGCGGTATGGGCGCTGGCGCTGGCCGGCAGCGTGCTGGAGCTGGGCCTGCTCAAGCGCTACCACAAGCTGGCGGTGCTGCTGTACGTGGGCATGGGCTGGATCGGGATGGTCGCGTTCAAGCCGCTCAGCGAACACCTGCAGGCCGGCGGCACCGCGCTGCTGGTGGCCGGCGGGCTGGCCTACACGCTGGGCGTGCCGTTCTACCTGTGGCGGCGGCTGCCGTTCCACCACGCGCTCTGGCACCTGTTCGTGCTGACCGGCAGCGTGCTGCATTTCCTCGCGGTGTTGCTGTACGTGATCCCCGGCCCGCAGCGCTGAGAGGCGTGTTCAGCCCAGCAGCATGGCCAGGCCGAACAGGCCGACCATCAGGAACGACAGCACCAGCTTGAGCAGCGTGCCGAACAGGAGCCCGAGCCAGGTACCCACGCCCACGTGGGTCGCGCGCAGCACGCTGTTGCCCGAGGACAACTCGCCCAGCAGCGCCCCCGCGAACGGCCCCAGGACCAGGCCGGGGATGCCGAAGAACATGCCCACCACGGTGCCGATGCCGGCGCCCCACAACGCGCGCCGGCTGGCGCCGACGCGCTTGGCGCCCAGCGCGCTGGCGACGAAATCGACGACCACCCCGACCGCGCCGATCGCGCCGATGGCCAGCAGCCACCACAGCCCGAGATGGCGGTAGCCATCCACCGCCGCCGCCAGCCAGATCCCGCCGAACACCATCGGAATGCCCGGCAGCACCGGCAACACCGAGCCGGCCAGACCGCCGAGCATCAGCAGGGCGGCGAGGATGTAGAGGGCGATTTCCATGGCGGGCTTCCGTTGGCGCGGTCACGCGGGAGTCACGGCCGCACGGCCATGGGGGTGGGGACACTATGGCATGCAACCGCGCGTCGTTCGCGCCATTCGCGGCCGTGGCCGGTCATCGGCGAACTGCAGGAACGCACCGTGTGCGCGATGCTTGCTTCTACGTGACGACCAGGTTGCGCACAGGGTGCGCTCCCGCAGCTATTTCTCGACGAAGGCGCGTTCGACCACGTAATCGCCCGGCTCGCGCGTGCGCGGCGAAGCTTCGAAACCACGGCCGTCGAGCAGGGTGCTGAGGTCGTCGAGCATGGCCGGGCTGCCGCACAGCATCACGCGGTCGGTTTCCGGGTTGAGCGGCGGCAGCCCGGTGGCCGCGCTCAGCGCGCCGTCGACGATCGCATCGGTGATGCGGCCGTGGTGGCGGAACGGCTCGCGCGTGACGGTGGGGTAGTAGATCAGCTTCTCGCGTACCAGCTCGCCCAGGTATTCGTGCTGCGGCAGCTCGTGCTCCAGGTAGTGCGCGTAGGCGAGATCGTCGATGCGGCGCACGCCGTGGGCCAGCACGATCCGGTCGAAGCGCTCGTAGGTGTGCGGGTCGCGAATGATGCTGAGGAACGGTGCCAGGCCGGTGCCGGTGCCGAGCAGGTACAGGTTGCGGCCGGGCTTGAGGTCGCCGAGCACCAGCGTGCCGGTGGGCTTGCGCGTGACGATCAGCGGGTCGCCGGGCTTGAGGTGCTGCAGGCGCGAGGTCAGCGGGCCGTCGGCGACCTTGATCGAGAAGAACTCCAGGTGTTCCTCCCAGCTGGCGCTGGCGATGGAATAGGCGCGCATCAGCGGGCGGGTTTCCGCCTCCAGGCCGATCATCACGAACTGGCCGCTGTCGAAGCGGAAGCCGGGGTCGCGGGTGGTGCGGAAGCTGAACAGCGTGTCGTTCCAGTGCTGCACGTCGATCACGTGCTCGGTTGCCATGGCCACCATCAGGGGGTTTCTCGTCCGGGTGATCGGCGGCGCAGGGCGCCGGCCGTCGGGTTGCAGGAGGTCGTGGCCGCGGCCATGCAGCGGGGCGCGAAGCGCGCGGCGGTCAACCTGCAAGGATACGCCAGCACCCCGGTGATCGCCGAATCGGATTCCGTGACGGGTTGCCGCATCCCCCGTGCGGGCATCGTGTATCAGGTGATCGTAGGTCGCCGCCTACATCCTTGGCCTCCCGCGGATGGCAGCAGACGCGTTCTTGAACTACAGCCGCCGGCTGCGCATACTGCGACCGTTGCTCCGATCCGGCGGCGCCAGGCCGGACGGGAAGGAAGCCAGGGGGATTCCTAGGCACGCCGATCACGGCGCGGCGGGGTTTTCTTGAGGTCGACTTCGGGAGCTGATGATGCCGATCATGATCGGCCAATCCCAGGCAATCGTCGCGGTGCGCGCGCAGTTGCAGCGTTTTGCCGCCTGCGACGTGCAGGTGCTGATCGAGGGCGAAACCGGCACCGGCAAGGAAGTCGCCGCGCGCGAAATCCACTACGCCAGCGCTCGCCGGGATTTTCCCTTCGTGCCGGTCAATTGCGGCGCCATCCCCGACAGCCTGATCGAGAGCGAACTGTTCGGCCATGGCCGCGGCGCCTTCACCGACGCCAAGGTGGCCCAGCCCGGCCTGGTCGACCATGCGCGCGGCGGCACCCTGTTCCTGGATGAGGTCGATGCGCTCTCGGCCAAGGGCCAGGTGACCTTGCTGCGCTTCCTGCAGGACAGCGAGTACCGCCCGGTCGGCGGCGGTGCCATGCGCACTTCGGATGCGCGCATCATCGCCGCCACCAACAGCTGCCTGGCACGGCAGGTGGAGGCCGGCCGCTTCCGGCGGGATCTGCAGTACCGGCTCAATGCGCTGTACCTGCAGTTGCCGCCGCTGCGCGAGCGCGAGGGAGACGTTGCCCTGTTGGCGCAGCATTTCCTGCACGCGGTGGCGATTCGCCTGCACGGCCCCTTCAAGCACTGGAGCGAGCCGGCGATGGCGGCGCTGCAGGCACATGCCTGGCCGGGCAACGTGCGCGAGCTGGACAACGTCGCGCTGCGTGCCTACATGTGCAGCGACGACGCCATCGTCGGCCTGACCGCGCTGGCCGCAGCCGATCCGGCCTTCATCGGTCCGCGACCGCAGCCGCGGCGGCGGGCGAACGAACCGGAGCTCGGCTTCCGCGTGGCCAAGACCCGTGCGATCCACCAGTTCGAGCACGACTACCTGGTGCAGCTGATGCAACGTGCCAGCGGCAACATCAGCGCCGCCGCGCGGCTGTCCGGCACCGAGCGTCGCCAGCTCGGCAAGCTGCTGGTCAAGCACGGCATCGGCATCAAGGCTTTCCGCACCCGCCAGTGAATTTCCGAGGCCGCCGCGGCCGCGGGTGCGCCGTTACCCATGGCGCGCGCGGAACGGGTCAGCACTGCCCCGGCATCGAGCCGCGGAATCGTTCGCGCCCACCTGCCGCGCCATTTTTCGTCCTCCGTTCCATGGCATGCCTGTTGCCAGTCCAGCGATGGACTGGCGCCGCGGGGAGGTGACGAATCCCGCCGAGCCGGCCCCGCGTCGCGATCGTGGCTTCCGGGCCGCGCAAGGCGCGCCACCTGGCCGGGGAGAACGAGATGGCAACGTCGAAAACCAGCAAGTCGAAAACCGCATCCAGCCGACCCCCTGCGCGGTCGGCATCGGCCCGTGCGCGCACCGCCGCGGCCAGCGGGGGACAGGGGCAGAACTGCGCGGTGATCAACCCCTACGCACTGGCCGAGCTGGTCGCCGGCCAGCCGATTCCGTGGAACGAGGTTCCCGATGTGCCCCGCGTGCTGGAACAGGTGCTGGCCACGCCCTACGAGGAGCTGTTCGATCCCAAGTTCGGCGGCCCGCTCTACATCGGCATGGCACTGGACGCGAACCTCAAGCTGGTGCCGCAGCGCTCGCCGCTGCTCGACCTGCCACCGCGCGGCGAAGGCAACGACGCCACCGGCGGTGGCCTGGAGAGCGTCGACCAGTACGCCACGCTGGCCGCGCTGGCCAGGGCGGGCGCGCTGAAATCCATCCTGGATTGGCCGATCCTGTGCGCCGACCTGTCGCGCTTCGCGCGACTGCAAGTGGTGCTGCGATTGCCGCCGGCGCTGCGCGACTTGCAACTGGGCAACGCGCTGTCCGCCGACGTGGTGCGTGCGATCACCGTCGACACCCACCTCGTCAAGCAACTGGCCGTCACTGGCTGGACGCCGCCGGGCGCGCACTGGGCCGCATCGGGCGACTTCTTCAACGAGACTGCCGAGTTCTTCGATCCGGTGCAGGGCGCCGTGGCCAATTGCTATTACATCGCGGCGCTGTCGGCGGTGGCCTGGGCCACGCCGTTCCGGCTGGCGCACCAGACCCGCGCCACCGGCCCCAGCCAGGCGCAGTTCAACGACCAGATCAGTTTCTGCGAGCCCGACTCCGGTGGCACCCTGGACCGCGCGATCCAGGTGACCGAAGCGGTGCCGTTGACCGCGGGCGGCTACCCGATCTACTGCCGCTCCAGCGAAAGCGGCGAGAGCTGGCCGGCCATCTACGAGAAGGCCTACGCCAAGCTCAAGACCGGCACCGCCACCGACATGCCCGACATCACCCAGACCGCCTGGGGCGATTGCGTGTGGGCCACCGCCCAACTCAACGGCGGCACGCGTCACTACTACAACACCGCCGACCACAGCGCCGACGAGCTGTGGCAACTGCTGCGCTCCAACTGCCTGTCGTATCGCACCTTCAATCCGATGACGGCGTGGACTTACTCGACCGGCGATGCGGCGCCCGACCATGTCGACTACGCCAGCGCCCACGTGGTGGGCTCGCACTGCTACACCGTGCTCGGCTGGGCGTACGCCCGGTGCCGGCGCTGGATCGTGCTGCGCAACCCCTGGGGCAACACCGAGGCCACCGCCAGCGTGCTGGACGCCACCATCTCGATGTACGACGTGAGCTGGTGGCGGCCAATCACGCTGAAGACCACCGATGGCGTGTTCGCGATGGAGATCGGCGCGTTCAAGAAATACTTCGCCGGTTTCGGCACCGCCCATTGAACGCGCCGTGGCCGCCCTCCGCACCAGTCCGAAGCCTGCGCCGCGTCTGCCCCGTGGCAAGCGGCGCGGGAGAAGCAACCGGGCAAACCGGGTGCAATCGTTCGCGCTGCGCCTCGGGGCCGGGTCAGTCCTGACCCGGTCGCAGCGCCGCCGGCGGGGCCGCGGCCCGGCGCCATGCCGTTTTCACGCCGGCGGCCACTGGCACACTCGTTGCCAGAGTCGACGCAGATGCGGGATGTCGCCATGACCAAGCCCTCGACTAGCGGGTCCCCGGCAAGCGATGACGACGAGATTCGCCATTCGGTGCTGGCGTATCTGCAGGATCACCCGCGCGCGGCAGACACCTTGCGCGGCGTCGTCAACTGGTGGTTGCCGCAGCAGCGCTACGAGAACAGCCGCCAGCGCATCGAGCAGGTGCTGTCGGCGCTGGTGGCGGAGGGCCTGCTGCATCGCGACCGGCTCCCCGATGGCGAGGTGTTGTACGCGTTGAACGAGCACCGGCGACCGCCGCCGCATTGATCGCCACAGGGGTTTTCACTTTCGGAGGACCGATCCCATGCCATCTGCGCTCACCTATCCGGGCGTCTACATCGAGGAAATTCCCAGCGGCGTGCGCACCATCACGGGGGTGGCCACGTCGATCGCGGCGTTCGCCGGCTGGGCGCCGCGCGGGCCGACCGGGCGCGCCGCCCTGGTGCTCGGCTACGCCGACTTCGCGCGCCAGTTCGGCGGCATCGACAGCCGCAGCCTGCTCGGCTACGCGGTCAACCAGTTCTTCGCCAACGGCGGCCAGCAGGCTTACATCGTGCGCCTGGTCGACGCCAGCGCGAAGGCGGCCAAGGTCACCCTCGACGGCAAGCTGCTGCTTGCCGCGAGCAGCGAAGGTCTCTGGGCCAACGACTTCGCCGTGGTCATCCGGAAGTCGAGCTTCGACGCCAGCCGGTTCCGCCTGAGCGTGGTGAACTGGCAGCTCGACCCTGCCGGCGTGGCGGTGGAGACGTTCGACAACCTGTCGATGAAGGCCGACGACGCCCGCTTCGTCACCAGCGTGCTGGCCGCGCAGTCCGCCTACGTCACGGCTGCGGTGCAGGGTGGAGCCACCGATCCGCCCGCGGATACCGCGGCCGGCAACATTCCCGACGGCGCGAAGCTGGCCGGCGGCGCCGACGGCACGGTGCTGGCGCCGAACGACCCCGCGTTCGAGACCGCGCTGCTGCCGCTGTCCGGCACCGGTGGTCTGTACCAGCTCGATCGCGTCGACCTGTTCAACCTGCTGTGCGTGCCCGGCGAAACCGGTACCGGCACGATCTCCGCCTTGCAGAAATTCTGCCGCGATCGCCGCGCGTTCCTGATCGCCGACAGCGCCGATGGCACCACCTTCGACACGCAGAAGGACGGCCCCGGCGACATCACCGGCGACGACGCGATCAACGCCGCGTTCTACTACCCGTGGATCATCGCCGCCGATCCGCTGCAGCAAAACCGGCCGCGCGCGTTCCCGCCCAGCGGCTTCGTGGCCGGCATCTACGCGCGCACCGACGCAGCGCGCGGCGTGTGGAAGGCGCCCGCCGGCAGCGAGGCCAGCGTGACCGGCGCGCTCGGCGTCGGCACCGTGCTCACCGATGGCGAAAACGGCGTGCTCAATCCGCGGGCGATCAACTGCATCCGCAACTTCCCGGTCTACGGCACCGTGGTGTGGGGCGCACGCACCCTGCAGGGCAACGACGAGCGCGGCTCGGAGTGGAAGTACGTGCCGGTGCGGCGCACCGCACTGTTCATCGAGGAGAGCCTGTATCGCGGCACCCAGTGGGTGGTGTTCGAGCCGAACGACGAACCGCTGTGGTCGCAGATCCGCCTCAACGTGGGCGCCTTCATGCAGAACCTGTTCCGCCAGGGCGCGTTCCAGGGCAAGACGCCGAACGACGCGTACTTCGTGAAGTGCGACAAGGAAACCACCACGCAGAACGACATCAACCTCGGCATCGTCAACATCGTGGTCGGCTTCGCGCCGCTCAAGCCCGCCGAATTCGTGGTCATCCAGCTGCAGCAGATGGCCGGCCAGATCCAGTCCTGAGGAAAACGTCATGGCTCAGTTCAGCGTCAATGCGCAGCGCTTCGATCCGTACAAGAATTTCAAGTTCCGGGTGAAGTGGGACGGCCGCTACGTGGCCGGCGTCAGCAAGGTGTCGGGCCTGAAGCGCACCACCGAGGTGGTCAAGCACCGCGAGGGCGGCGACCCCAGCAGCACGCGCAAGTCGCCGGGACGCACCGAGTACGAGGCGATCACCATCGAGCGCGGCGTCACCCACGACACCGAGTTCGAGAAGTGGGCGAACAAGGTGTGGAACTTCGGCGCCGGGCTCGGCGCGGAAGTCTCGCTGAAGGACTTCCGCAAGGACCTGATCCTCGAGGTCTACAACGAGGCCGGCCAGCTCGCGCTCGCCTACAAGCTGTACCGCTGCTGGGTCTCGGAGTACCAGGCGATGCCCGACCTGGACGCGAACGCGAACGCGGTGGCGATCCAGCACCTGAAGCTGGAGAACGAGGGCTGGGAGCGCGATGTCGGTGTGTCGGAGCCGGCCGAGCCGAGCTTCACCGTACCCGCCGGCTGAGCGCCATGCACACGCCCACCCCCGCGCAGCTGCTGCAGGTCTGGGAACGCGGGGGCGAGCCGTCCGCCGCGGCACGCGGACTGTTGCTGCTTGGCTGCAGCTGCGACGACGAAGCCCCTGTCGATGCACTGGCGGCGATGCCGCTGGGTCGGCGCGACGCGCGGCTGCTCGAATTGCGCGAGCGCCTGTTCGGCGCCGCGATCGACGCGGTGGCGACATGCCCGCAATGCGCAACCACGGTCGAGGCGACGTTCCGCTGCGATGACCTGCGGCTGCCGGATGCGGACGCCGCCGCTTCCACGCTGGAGCACGCCGCGCACGGCATCCGCGTGCAGTTCCGCCTGCCCGACAGCCGCGACCTGCTGGCGCTGGAAAGCTGCGGCGACGCCGGGGCTGCGCGCGCGCTGCTGCTCGAACGTTGCGTGCTCGCCGCGCAGCATGGCGGCGAATCGCTCGAGCCTCGCGGTTTGCCGCACGAGCTGCAGGCGCAGATCGCGCAGGCGATGGCGCAGGCCGATCCGCAGGCCGACCTGCAACTCGCGTTGCGCTGCCCGGACTGCGGCCACGAATGGCAACCGTTGTTCGACGTCGCCCGCTTCCTGTGGCAGGAGCTGCACGCCTGGGCGCTGCACATGCTGCGCGAGGTGGACACGCTGGCCGCCAGTTACCACTGGGCCGAGGCCGACATCCTCGCGCTGAGCCCGCGCCGCCGCCAGGCCTACCTGGAGCTGTGCGCGCCATGAACGATTTCCTCGACCGGCTGGCGGCACGCGCGATCGGCAGCGAAACCACGCTGGCGCCACGGCTGCCGTCGCTGTTCGAACCGCTGCAGCGCGCGCCGGTCACGCCGCCGGCCGACGAGAGCGAGGCGCCCGCGCGCGCTCGCGAGGCGAGCCCGGCAGTGCCGCCAGTGCCGGATGTCGCACCGCCACCGCGCGCGCCGACCCATGCGCGCGAGTCGATCGAGCCACGTGCCGCCCGCGTCGCGCCGGTGGAGCACCCGGCGTTGCCGACGACGGCAGGCACCGCCGCCGATGTACCGCACGCGCCGATGCCGTCGCCGCCGCGCGCGGCCTCGCCGGTGCGCGCCATCGGCGCCGAACAGGCCAGCACGCCGCCCACGCCGGAACGTCCGGCGGTCACTTCCTCGTTTGCCTTCCCGCGCCCGCCGCGCGTGGCGCGCACTCGCCGGGAAGCCGCATCGACGCCCGCACCGAACGGCGTCTTGTTGGCCGCACCAGCGCCGGTGTTTGCCTCGACCGGCGCGGCATCCACGCGATCCGAACGCACCGTCGCCGCGCAGGCCGCTGCCGCGCGAGCCGAAGGCAAGGCCGATGCAGCGCGCGAGCCGGTGGTACACGTCAGCATCGGCCGGCTCGAAGTGCGCGCCACGCCGGCGGCTGCCGCGCCGCCGCGTCGTCGCGACGGCCCGCAGCCGGGCAGCCTCGACGACTACCTGCGCCAGCGCGGCAAGGCCTCGCCATGAGCAACGTGCTGGCCATCGCCGCGACCACGCGCACGCTGCGCAACCTGCTGCTGGCGCAGATGCCCGTGCTGGATGCGGAACTGAGCGACCTGGAGGTGACCCTGCAGCCGCCCGACGTGGCGCGCAAGGGGATCAGCAAGGCGCAGCTCAACCTGTTCCTGTACCAGGTGGTGGCCAACGCGGCCTGGCGCAACCTCGACCTGCCGGGGCAAGTGCGTCCCGGCGAGACCGCGCCGCCGCCGCTGGCGCTGAACCTGCATTACGTGATCACCGCCTGGGGCCGCGGCGAGAACGACAACGATGCGCTCAGCCACCGCGTGCTCGCCGCCGCGATGAGCACCCTGCACGACCGCGGCGTGCTCGACGGCAACGACATCCGCAACGCGCTGCCGGACAACGACCTGGCCGGCCAGATCGAGCGCGTGCGCGTCACCCCGCTGCCGCAGAGTGTGGACGAGTTGTCCCGGCTGTGGACCGCGTTCCAGACCAACTACCGCGCCTCGGCGGTCTACGAGGCGGCGGTGGTGCTGATCGACAGCCAGGCGGCGATGCGTGCGCCGCTGCCGGTGCTGCGGCGCGGCGCGCAGGACCGCGGCGTGATCGCTACCGCGTCCGCCGCCGCGGTGCTGGACGCGCTCGACTACCCGCGCCATCAGGCTGCCGTGCGCCTTGGCGAGGACATCGTGCTGAACGGTCGCCAGCTCGCGACGGATCACGCGCTGGCCCGCTTCAGCAGCCTGCGCCCGGACGCGCCGATCGATATCGCGCCGCGACCCGGCGACGCGGCCGGCAGCTTGCGCGTGCATCTCGCCGACACCGCCGACGATGCCGATGCCGTCGCGCGCTGGGCGCCGGGCATCTACACCGTGGCCCTGCGGGTGCAGCCGCCGGGACTGCCGCCATTGCTCAGCAATGAGCTGCCGCTGGTGCTGGCGCCGCGCATCACGCTCGGCTCGCTCGCCGCCACGGCCGGCGACTTCGCCTTGAACCTGACCTGCACGCCGCGCATCCGCGACGGCCAGCGCGTGTTCCTGCTGTTCGGCGATCGCCTGCTGGCGCCGACCAGCCTCGGCAACCCGGCCGACACGCACCAGCCGACCGCGCTGGTCTTCCAGCTCACCGGCGTGGCCGCGGGCAGGTACACCGTGCGCCTGCGCGTGGACGGCGCCGACAGCATCCCGGTCGACTTCAGCGGCAGCGTGCCCGCGTTCGCCGCGGACCAGCAGGTGGTCGTGTCATGAACGACTACGCGCCGTGGCTGGAAGCGAACGACCGCTACCTCGCCGGTGCGCTGGCCGAGCTGCGCGCGCGGCTGGAACGCGCCGCGCAGCGGCACGACACGCCGCCGGCCGCACCGGCGGCGGCCACCGCGCTGATGGAATCCGCGCCGGCGGTGAGCACGCCGGCCGGGCCGAAGCATTACTGGGTCGCGCGGCTGTTCGGCGGCCAGCACGTGCCGCCGTCGCTCGCGGCGGCGGCTGCCGACGAACCGCCCGCCGCCCGACCGCTCGTCGCCGCGGTGCCGGACGACGGCACGACCGCTGCCGCACCGGATGACGACGAGGGCGATCACACCCCCGCGCTGGCCGTGCTCGCGAACCGCCTCGGCCTGTCCACGTTCGAGCGCGACGTGCTCCTGCTGTGCATCGGCATGGAACTGGACACCCGCTTCCCCGCGCTGTGCGCGCAGGCCCAGCACGATCCGGCGCGGCCGTATCCCACCTTCGCGCTGGCCTTCGCCGTGCTCGATGCGCCGAGCTGGGATGCGCTGTCGCCGCAGCGGCCGTTGCGCTACTGGCGCCTGCTCGACATCCACCAGCCCGGCGCGCAGCCGCTGATCGGCGCGGCGCTGAGTGCCGACGAGCGCGTGGTGAATTTCGTCAAGGGCATGAACTACCTGGACGACCGGCTGACGCCGCTGCTCACCGCCTTGCCGCCGGCCACGCTGCCGCCGTCGCAGCAGGCGGTCGCCGATCAGCTGCTGGACAGCCTGCACCACGTGCCGCCGGGCGAGCCGCTGCCGCTGGTGCAACTGCTGGGCAGCGACAGCGTCAGCAAGCAGGCGATCGCGCAGGCCATTGCCGCCGCGTTTGGCGCGCAGGCCTATCGCTTGTCGGCGGAGCTGCTGCCGGCCGCGGTCGCCGAACAGGAAACCCTGCTGCGGCTGTGGCAGCGCGAAAGCCAGCTGCTGCCGCTGGCGTTGTACCTCGACGCGGCCGAGGTCGAACACGGCGACGCCGCTGCCGCGTGGGTCAGGCGTTTCCTCGCGCGTACCGGCGGGCTCGCCTTCGTCGACGCGCGCGAACCGTGGGCGGGTGCGGCCACGCAGGCGCTCAGCGTCGACGTGGCCAAGCCCACCGCCGTCGAGCAACGTTCGCTGTGGCAGCGCCTGCTGGGCGACGCCGCCGGCGCGCAGCCGCAGCAGCTGGCCGGCCACTTCGATTTCAACCTGGGCAGGATCGAGCAGATCGCGCATGGTGCGCTGGCAGCGGCCGAGGACAAGCCCGCCGCGCTGGCGCCGACGCTGTGGCAGGGCGCACTGGCGCATACGCGACCGGCATTGGATCAACTCGCCCAGCGGATCGAGCCGAAGGCCGGCTGGGACGACCTGAAACTGCCCGACAGCGAGAAGGCCCTGCTGCGCCAGATCGCCGACCAGGTTGCCCAGCGCACCACCGTCTACGACGACTGGGGTTTCCGCCAGCGGATGAATCGCGGGCTGTCGATCAGCGCGCTGTTCACCGGCGAGAGCGGCACCGGCAAGACCATGGCGGCGGAAGTGCTGGCGCAGGAACTCGGCCTGTCGCTGTACCGCATCGACCTGTCGGCGGTGGTCAGCAAGTACATCGGCGAGACCGAGAAGAACCTGCGCAAGCTGTTCGACGCGGCCGAGGACGGCGGCGCGATCCTGTTCTTCGACGAGGCCGACGCGCTGTTCGGCAAGCGCAGCGAAGTGAAGGACAGCCACGACCGCTACGCCAACATCGAGGTGAACTACCTGCTGCAGCGGCTGGAGTCGTTCCGCGGGCTGGCGATCCTGGCCACCAACATGAAGGGCGCGCTGGACAGCGCGTTCCTGCGCCGGCTGCGCTTCGTCATCAACTTCCCGTTCCCCGGCTCGGCCGAACGCCGCGCGATCTGGGCCTCGGTGTTCCCGGCGCAGGCGGCGGTGGGCGCGCTGGACTTCGACCGGCTGGCGCGGCTCCCGCTCACCGGCGGCAGCATCCAGGGTATCGCCCTCAACGCCGCGTTCATGGCGGCCAAGGCTGGCGTGTCGATCGGCATGCCGCTGCTGCTGGATGCCGTGCGCACCGAATACCGCAAGCTGGACAAGCCGATCAACGAAGCGGACTTCCACTGGCTGGAAAGCGCCGGAGGCAAGCCGTGAGCATCGAGCTGCACATCGAGCGGCTGGTGCTGGACGAGGCGCTGCTCGGCGGCGAACGCGCGGGCAACGTGCGTGCCGCGCTCGAAGGCGAGCTGGCCCGCTTGCTGACGCGGCCAGGCGCGGTCGACGCGCTGCGCGGTCTCGGCGCGGTGGCCACGCTGCCGGCGGCGAGGCTGCCGACTGCCAGCGATCCGCACGAGCGCCTCGGCCCGCGCATCGCCACGGCGGTGCAGCACGGCCTCGGCATCACGCCCGCCGCGCGCGTCGCGGGCAAGGAGCATTGACATGAAAGCGATCCCCAAACCCCGTCCCAACGGCATCGTGCGCTTCGGCAAACGGAAGGCCAGACGCGACGACCGCAACCTGATGTTTGCCGCCCTGCTGAAGGCGCCGCCCGCGCTGCCGGCCGAATACGACTTCGACGTGGTCCACCACGGCATCCCCACGCCGATGTTCGGCAACGACCAGTACGGCGACTGCGTGATCGCCGGCCGCGCGCACCAGACCCTGCGCTTCGAGAAGGCCGAACAGAACAAGCTGATCGCGATCAGCGACAAGGACGTGCTGCACGAATACTTCGGCGAAACCGGTGGAGCGGACAGCGGCCTGGTCGTGCTCGATTCGCTGAAGAAGTGGCGCAGCAAGGGCTGGCTCGCCGCGAAGCGGCGCTACAGGTTCAAGGCCTTCGCGCAGATCGACCAGGGCAAGCGCAGCGAGGTCAAGCGCGCGGTGTTCATGGATATCGGCGTCGGCCTCGGCTTCAGCCTGCCCGACGCGGCGCTGACCCAGTTCTATGCCGGCAAGCCGTGGGCCGTGGTAAGCGGCAAGGCCGGCCAGCCGAACCCGCGCAACGGCCACTACGTCTACGTGCCCGGCTACACGAAGAGCGGCCCGGTCTGCGTCACCTGGGGCCGCAAGCAGCAGATGAGCTGGGCCTTCCTCGTCAAGTACTGCGACGAAGCCTACGCGGTCATCGACGCGATCGACACCGCGAAGAAGAAGCGCGGACTGGATGCGGGCAAGCTCGACGCCTTCCTCGCCGGGTTGCGCAAGACGAAGCGGGCGGCGAAGAGGGCGGCTGCGCGCACCGGAGGCGGACGTGGCTGAGCGCAGCGCCAGCATGGCGGCGGCGCAGGTGGCCCCGGCGGCCGCCTTCGTGCTGCAGCGGAAGTGCGGCTGTGGCCGGCATGTGCCGGGCGGCGGAACCTGCGCCGAATGCGCCCGCAAGCGCCATCCCTTGCAACGCAAGGCCGGGCCATCCCTCGCGTCCGGCACCCAGGCACCGGACGCGGTGCTGGCCGTGTTGCGTTCGCCCGGAACGCCGCTCGATCCGGCCGCCCGCCAGTACATGGAGCCGCGGTTCGGCCGCGATTTCTCCGCGATACGCGTGCATGCCGACGACAGTGCGGCGGCTTCGGCCAGGGCCGTGGGCGCGCTGGCATACACCGTGGGGCAGCACATCGTGTTTGCCGAGGGGCAGCTCGCCCCGCGCTCCGCCGCGGGGCGCCGCCTGCTGGCGCACGAGCTGACGCATACCCTCCAGCAGGGCACGTCACCGGCGTCGTTGAGTCCCCGGCTCGCCGTCGGTGCGGTGGATTCGAGCGCCGAAATCGAGGCGGATCGCGTTGCCGACCGGGTGGCGACCGGTGCCGCCGTGCCAGCCGTACGCGCCGCGCCTTCCGCCGCCTTGCAGCGCAAGCCCGGGCCGACCCTGGTCGACGCGCCCGCTCCCACCGACGCGGAACCGGATTTCAAATCGCCGCAGATGCGAGGTGGCCGAGGGCGGGCTGCCAGCGTCGATGGCGGAAAGCGTGGCGACGACCAGGTCGTCATTCGCATCATCCGCTATCTGTGTGCCTGCGCCGGACGCAACGTCACGCGCACGAGGGCATCCGCGCAGCTGACCCCGAATCCCGGCGTGACGCTGGAGATCTGCAGCGGCAAGGTCACCGCGCGGGTCACTGGCGACATCGTTCCCAAGACTCTCACGACGGGTACGGCGAAGGTCGGCGTGGACGTCAACGTCGCAGGCAACGTGAATGTCGGCGTGCAGGGGCAGGTGCAGAACACCGGCAAGGAGCCGCAGGCCGGCGGTTCGGCGGATGTCCGCGTCAAGCTGCCGAACGGCGGCCAGATCGGCGGCAGCGGGGGAGTCCTGAAGGGGACGCAGACAGGGAAAGTGGACTTGCAGGCGGGGGCCGGCTACGAAACGCCGGGTGGCACCAGGATCGGCGTTCAAGTAACCGATACGCCGGGCGGCCCCTTCACGATCACCGGTGGCGTGGGCGGAAATCTTCCCGGCCAAACCGTCAGCGACCAGACCTGCCGCGAATGCCGCTGCCCGGTTTCCTACCAGTGCTACGAGGACATTCCACCGCGCGATGTCCAGGAGCCGGTCACCGTGGATGTCGTGCAGCGCGGCCGGTTGCGCTACTACTTCAGTCTGGACAGCGACCGCGACACGCTTGATCCGCAGTTGAAGGGAGAGTCGAAGCACACCCTCGATGAGGTAGCACAGCAGGTCGCGGCGGGAAGCCAGGTCAATTCCATCAGCGGCTATGCCTCGCCGGAAGACAACCGCGAAAAGCCCGAGCCGAACCAGAAGCTCTCGTTGTCGCGCGCACAGCGCCTGCGCGACCTGCTGGCCCAACGGCTCGGTACGCGCGTCCCGCTGCCGGCGCCGATGGCCGGCGGCGAACTGCTCGGGCGCGTGCGGACGATCGCGCCGGGCAGCAGCCTTGCCGACGCCCTGCGCGACGTGGGCTTCGGCGATGCGGAAGACGTCACCCAGTTCCTGGTCGGCGGCGACATCCCCAACCCCCGGCTTGCCGATCAGTTCCTTGGCCTGCTCGATCGCGTCACCGACCCGGGTGAGCGGTTGAAGCTGTTCGGCGTGGCCGCCGATTCACCGGCGGCACCGAAGCTGCTGGCCGCGATCGAACAGTTCCGCAGGAACCGGGGCCGGGGGCGTCGCCCATGGGAAGGCATCTTCGGCTACCTGCGCTACGCGACCGTCGAACTCGGCACCACGCACAAGGAACAACGCATGGAGCAGCACCGGACCAGCGGCTCGCTCACCCCCATGAACGAGGCGGCCTGCAAGCCCTATTCGCGCCAGGCGGAGGACGCGGGCAAGTTCGGCCCGGCCGAGAGGGAGCCGGACAGGAATGCCGATTGTCCCCTGGGCGAACCACGCAACCAGCCGGAGACCGCAAAGCAATGCAACTACGACTGACTCTGCATGGGCCGGGCCGGCTGGACCGCTTGCCTGGCTGCGGCGGCCAGCCATGAGCACCTTCCCCGGCTCCCCGCGCATTCTCAAGGGCGGCATCGTGCTGATCGATGCGGCCAGCTCGGCGGTGTTGCGGGTGATCGCGCTGCAGTACAACCCCGATTCGCTCACGCGCTCGCTGCAGGTGCAGGCGGTCAGCGCGGATGGCGGCGATCGTTCCGAGGTGCTGCGCCTGAAGGGGCCGCCGGTGGAGACGCTGAAGCTGGAGGCGGAGATCGACGCCACCGACCAGCTGGAATTCCCCGAGCAGAACGACGGGGTCACCGAGTCCGGCATCTTCGCCCAGCTGGCGGCGCTGGAAACCATGGTCTACCCGAGCAGCGGCCAACTGCGCGCGAACGATGTGCTGGCGCAGATCGGCACGCTGGAGATCGTGCCGATGGAGACGCCGCTGGCGCTGTTCGTGTGGAGCAAGTCGCGCATCCTGCCGGTGCGCGTCACCGAGTTCGGCATCACCGAGGAAGCGTTCGACGCCGCGCTGAACCCGATCCGCGCCAAGGTCAGCCTGGGCTTGCGCGTGCTGTCGGTGAACGACGTGCCCTCCGGGCACAAGGCCGCCAGCCTGTTCATGAGCTACCTGCAGCAGAAGGAGCGCCTGGCCGGCGGCGCGGGCGGCCAGCTGTCCGCGCTCGGCTTGAGCGGCGTGCCGTGAATACCCCGCGAACACATCGGAGAGCGACATGCGTATCGAGGAAATGATTGCCGCCGTACAGCAGGCCCTCGGCGTGGAGGTGGACGGCAAGGCCGGCCCGCAGACCTGGGGCGCGATCTACGCGCGGCTGGTGGACAAGAAGATCGATCAGATGAAGCCGGCCGAAGCCGTTTCGCCGGTGGACGATCGCAGCGAGAAGGTGATCGCCACGCTGCTGCCGCAGGTACGCCCGATTGCGCGCGCCCTGGTGCAGAAGGCGGCTGCTGCGGGCATCAGCATCCGCGTGATCAGCGGCTTGCGCAGCTACGAGGAGCAGGCGGCGTTGTATGCGCAGGGGCGCACGGCGCCGGGGAAGAAGGTGACCAACGCCCGCGCCGGCTACTCCAACCACAACTTCGGCATCGCCTTCGACATCGGCGTGTTCGAGGGCAACCGCTACCTGCCGGAGTCGCCGAAGTACAAGGCCGTCGGCGCGCTGGGCATGGACCTGGGCCTGGAGTGGGGCGGCAACTGGAAAACCATCGTCGACCAGCCGCACTTCCAGTTGCGACCCGCCTGGGCGGCGGACGAAAGCGAACAGCAGATGTTGGCCGAGCTGCGATCCCGGAGGGATCGCGGCGAGGCGGTGTACGCCTGACGGAACCGGGTCGATCGACACGCCCGCGACGGAGAAGCCTCCATGACCTCGAATTTCCCGCCCACCAGCCGCTACGCGCTGACGCCCACGACCAGCCTCGTGCGCGCCGACGGCAGCATGGTGACGTACCTGAAGCGCCGCTTCGTGCCGCCGCCGGAAAGCCTCGCCCTGCTGCAGTGGCATCGCGTGGTGCAGGGCGAGCGGCTGGACAACATCGCGGCGAAGTACCTGGGCGATCCCGAACAGTTCTGGCGGCTGTGCGACGCGAACCGCGCGCTGCGCCCGGACGAGCTGACCGGGACGATCGGGAAAGAGCTGCGCATCACCTTGCCCGAAGGCATCCCGGGGGTGCCGCATGCTTGAAGGCGTGCACCTGACGCTGTTGGTCGGCCCGGTGGTGCCGGTGCCGGTGCCGCAGCTCGTGCTGGATGCGCTCACCCGGGTCGAGGTGAACGCGCCGGACGAGGCGGCCGGTGCGTTCACCCTGCAGTTCACGCTGAGCGTGCAGTCGCCGCTGCACACGCTGTTCCTGCTCTCGGGTGGCGGCGTGGTGCCGCTGCTGCGGGTGATCGTGGTGGTCACCGTGAACGGCATGCCGCAGGTGCTGATCGACGGCGTGGTGACCCGCACCGAAGTGGTGCCCGGCGCGGACCAGCGCCACACCACCTTGCAGGTCACCGGCGACGACCTCACCACGGTGATGACCAAGCTCGAATTCTCCGGCCTGCCCGGGGTGCCGTACCCGGCGATGCCGGCCGAGGCGATCGTGGCGCTGCTGCTGGCGAAATACGCCTTCCTCGGCATCGTGCCGCTGGTGATCCCCAGCATCGCGATGGACGTGCCGATCCCGACCAACCGCATCCCGACCCAGCAGGGCAGCGACCTGGAGTACATCCGCCTGCTGGCCGAGCGCGTGGGCTACGTGTTCTATCTCGATCCCGGTCCGGCGCCGGGCATGAGCATCGCGTACTGGGGGCCCAAGGTGAAGGTGGGCGTGCCGCAGCCGGCGCTGAACGCGGACATGGACGCGGCCAGCAACGTCGACGAGCTGAGCTTCAGCTACAACGGCAACGCGCGGCAGTTGCCGGTCGTCTACATCCAGAACGAGCAGACCAAGGTGCCGCTGCCGATTCCGATCCCGGATGTCGGCCCGCTGAATCCGCCGCTGGGGCTGGTCGATCCGCCGCCGCAGCAGTTCCGACCGCTGGACGAGACCGCGAAGTATTCGCCGCAGCGCGCGATGCTGCTGGGCATGGCCGAGGCGGCAAAATCGGCCGACACCGTCACCGGCCGTGGCAGCCTCGACGTGGTGCGTTACGGCCGCGTGCTGAAGTCGCGCCAGCTGGTCGGCGTGCGCGGCGTGGGGCCCGCATTCGACGGCCTGCACTACGTCAGCCAGGTGCGTCACACGATCAGGCGCGGCGAGTACAAGCAGAGCTTCGAGCTGTCGCGCAAGGGACTGGTCTCCGCCGTGCCGCTGGTGCTGCCATGAACAAGTTCTTCGGCAAGTACCGCGGCACCGTGATCCAGAACGTGGACCCGGAACAGCGCGGCCGCATCCAGGCGATGGTGCCGGACGTGTCCGGGCTGATCCCGTCGAGCTGGGCGATGCCGTGCGTGCCGATCGCCGGCAAGCAGAGCGGCGTGTACGTGGTGCCGCAGATCGGCGCCGGCGTGTGGATCGAGTTCGAACAGGGCGATCCGGATTATCCGGTATGGGTCGGCGGCTTCTGGGGCAGCGCGGCGGAAGTGCCCGCGCTGGCCTTGGCCGGCAATCCGGCCAGCCCGAGCGTGGTGCTGCAGTCGGGTCTGCAGAACACCATCTCGATCAGCGACGTGCCGGGGCCGGCCGGCGGCATCCTGATCAAGAGCGTCACCGGCGCGATGATCATGGTCAACGAGGTCGGCATCACGATCTCCAACGGCCAGGGCGCCACCATCGTGCTCGCGGGGCCGACGGTGACGGTGAACAACGGCGCATTGGTTGTGACCTAGGGAGATGCGCGATGCCGGGCTTCCTCATCCATGTCGGCGCCAGCGTGCTCTGCTCGCACGGCGGCCAGGCGCAGGCCACCGCACCGAATCCGCGCGTCACCGTCAGCGGCCAGCCCAGCGTGACGATGCCGGCGCCGTGGCTGGTTGCCGGCTGCGCGCTGCCGCCACCACCGGCGGCGAACGGGCCATGCGTCAGCGCGCAGTTCGTCACCGCCGCCACCCGTGTCGCTTCCAACGGACAGCCGCTGCTGCTCATCGACAGCCAGGCGATCTGCGCGCCGACCGGCACGCCGCTGCTGATCGTCGCCAGCCAGACGCGCGTCACCGCGATGTGAGGACGCCATGATGAATATGGACTACCCATTCCATTTCGACCCGCGCGGCCGCGTCGCGGAAACCGGCGACGACGAACACGTGCGCGACATGATCGAGCAGCTGCTGTTCACCAGTCCGGGCGAGCGGGTGAACCGGCCCGACTTCGGCAGCGGTCTGCTGCAACTGGTGTTCGCGCCGAACAGCCCGGAGCTGGCCGCCGCGCTGCAGTTCACCCTGCAGGCGGCGCTGCAGCGCTGGTTGGGCGACGTGATCGACGTGGGCAAGCTCGAAGTCAGCAGCGAGGACGCCACCTTGCGCGTCGACCTCAGCTACACCGTGCGCGCCAGCGGCGACACGCGCAGCGACAGCTTCGTGCGGAGCCTGCCATGAACACCGCGCACGAAACGGCGAGCCTCGGCACCATCGGCTGCGCGCCGCTGCCGGCCTGCAGCGTGCCCGCGCGGCGCGACAAGCTGCGCCGGGCCGGCACGCTCAACGGCATCGACTACGTCGAGGTCGGCGATGACGGCGTGAGCCTGTGCGTGCACCTGTTCGGCGAGATTCCGCAAGGCCTCGGCGTGGCCAACGTGCGGATCAGCGGCGGCGAGCGCATCACCGGGCTGCGCGTGCTCGGCGTGAATCCCGAGCTGGAGCCGGAGCGGCACGACGATGCCTGCCTGCGCGTGCTGCTGGATCGCGAAGGCGACCACACGGCGTATTGCCTGTGCCTGGTGGAGGCGACCTCCGGCAACGATCCGGCGAGCTGGCGCGCGTATCCCGGCTTCGATCCGCGCTACGCCTGCGCCACGCTGCACTTCCGCCTCGACTGCGCGAAGACGCTGGACTGCGCCGACGAGGCGCCATGCGTGCGGCCACCGTCGCCCGCGCCGGAGATCAACTACCTGGCGAAGGACTACGCCAGCTTCCGCCAGCTGTTCCTCGACCGCCTCGCGCTGGACATGCCGGCGTGGACCGAGCGCCACGTGCCGGATCTCGGCATCGCGCTGGTGGAGGCGCTGGCGTATACCGCCGACCAGCTCAGCTACTACCAGGACGCGGTCGCCACCGAAGCCTACCTGGGCACCGCGCGCCGACGCATCTCGGTGCGCCGGCATGCGCGGCTGGTCGACTACCGCATGCACGAAGGCTGCAATGCGCGCGCGCTGGTGACGCTGGCCTGCAGCAACGACCTGAGCCTCGAACTGGCCAACCTGCTGCTGCTGGTGCCGCCGCCGGGACAGGATCATCCGCAGCCCGGCGTGATCGACGCGGCCCAGCTCGACGTGGCGCGTGCGCAGGGCGCGCTGATCTACGAGCCGATGCCGCTGGACGGCATGACCACGTTCGACGTGGTCGCCGCGCACAGCGCGATCCGGCTGCACAGCTGGGGCGACGAGCTGTGCTGCCTGCCACGCGGCAGCACACGGGCGACCTTGGTCGACACGTCGCCACCCACGCCGGAAGCGCCGCCCGTCGTGCTGCTGGCGACAACGGACACCGCAAGCGCGCCGACGCGCGCGCTGAAGCTGGCCGTCGGCGACCTGCTGATCTTCGAGGAAGTGCGGGGACCGCAGACCGGCAACCCGGCCGATGCCGATCCCGCGCACCGGCACGCAGTGCGCCTCACGGACGTCCGGACGTCCATCGATCCGCTCGACGGCACGATGCTGCTGGAGGTGGCGTGGGATCCCTGCGACGCGCTGCCGTTCGACCTGTGCCTGTCGGTGCGCACGCCGGCGCCGGACTGCGCATGGCTGCACGACGTCAGCTTGGCGCGCGGCAACGTGCTGCTGGTCGACCACGGCGAGCACGTGCGCGGGCAGTGCACGTCCGCCGCGATCTGCATGCCCGACGGCCGCGACGGCGATTATCCCGGGCTGACCGCCGCGCTCGCCGCGATGCCGGATGCCTGCACGCGCTGCGGCACGCTGGCCGAGGACTGCTGGCTGGTGCCGGGCAGCACGCAGTACGGCTGCTGTCATTGCGACGGCGCGGTGCAGGACGTCCGCCGTTCGCCGTCCGACACCGGCCACGTGCTGCCGGATACGCCGCTGACCTGGGCCGAGCCGTTGCCGCCGCACGCGCCGGTATGCCAGTTGCTGGCGCGCGATCCGCGGCACGCGCTGCCGCAACTCACCGTCCACGGCGGCGCGCTCGACGAGGTGCTGGTGGCCGGCACGCCGGACTCGCGCTGGCAGTGGCTGCCGCGCCAGGACCTGCTGGCGAGCGGCCCGGACGACCGCCACTTCGTGGTCGAGATCGACGACGACGGCGCCGCCCACCTGCGCTTCGGCGACGGCGTGCTTGGCGCGCAGCCGCAAGCCGGCGATTTCTTTCGCGCCGCCTCGCGCATCGGCAACGGCCCGGCCGGCAACGCGGGCCGCGACAGCATCGTGTGGCTGGCGCTGAAGTCGGGCGTGCTGTCCGCCGACCTGGTGCCGCGCAACCCGTTGCCGGCCAGCGGCGGCACCGCGCCGGAGAGCCTGGCCGAGGTGAAGCTGTATGCGCCCGGCGCATTCCGCGCCAAATCGCTACGCGCAGTCGTTGCCGACGACTACGCGAGGTTCGCCGCGCAGGCGCCGGAGCTGCAGGGTGCGGCCGCCGCGCTGGCGTGGAGCGGCAGCTGGTACGCCGCCGACGTGGCGATCGATCCACTGGGCCGCGAGGACCTGCCGGCGGGCCTGGCGCGGCGCATCCGCGCACAACTGGAGCGCTACCGCCGCATCGGCCACGACGTCGAGGTGCATGCGGCCTGCTACGTGCCGCTGCGCATCGCGTTGTTCGTCTGCGTGCTGCCGGACTTCCTCGTCGCCCACGTCGAGGCCGAGCTGCGCGACCGCTTTGGTTCGGGCCTGCGCCGTGACGGCACGCCCGGCTTCTTCCATCCGGACCGGCTGAAGCTGGGTGCGCCGGTGTTCGCCAGCGCCCTGCTGGCCGAGGCGCAGTCGATCACCGGCGTGGCCCACGTCGAAGTGTCGTGCCTGGCGCGCGCCGACGACCCGACCGACGGCGTACCCGACGACGGCGTATTGCACCTGGCCGCGCGCGAAATCGCCCAGCTCGACAACGACCCGGATCATCCCGACCACGGCAGCATCAGCTTCAATATGGGAGGTGGCCGATGAGCTGCTGTAGCGCCTGTGGCAAACACGCCTGCGCCTGCGCCTGCGGTTGCGGCGCGACCGCCGGCACGCCGTTGTCGTTGACCAACCGGCCGGGGCTCAACAGCCTCGCATATCGCGTCGGCACCTATGCCGACTTCCGCGCCACCATGCAAGCCGACTTGAGCGATGCCGCACTGCCGGCGCTGGCCGGGCTGCGCACGCGCGAGCAGGACGATCCGGCGATGGCGCTGCTCGATGCGTGGGCGGTCGGCGCCGACGTGCTGAGCTTCTACACCGAACGCATCGCCAACGAAGGCTACCTGCGCACCGCCACCGAACGCCGCTCGGTGCTGGAGCTGGCGCGGCTGCTCGACTACCGCCTGCGCCCCGGCGTCGCCGCCAGCGTGTACCTCGCCTATACGGTGGAAAAGGATTCGCCGCCGGTGACCATCCCTGCCGGCGCGCGCGCGCAATCGGTGCCCGCGCCCGGCGAGCAGATGCAGACCTTCGAGACCGCCGAGCCGCTGGATGCGCGCTACGAATGGAACGCGCTCAGGCCGCGGCTGACGCGGCCGCAGGACATCACGCTGGACAACGTCGCCACGCTCGACGCACTGTGGGTGGCCAGCACGGCCACCGGCCTGAAGCCGAACGATCGCCTGCTGTTCCTGTTCGGCGAGCTGCCCGACGGCGTGCCCGCGCTGCGCCTGGTGCAGTCGGTCGAGGTACAGCCGCAGAGCGGGCGCAGCAAGCTGCTGCTGCAGCCGTTCGGCGCATTGCAGGGGCAGATCGTCGCGGCGGCGAAAGTGGCGATCGCCGCGTTGTCCGGCGGCACGCCATTGCGCGACCGGATCGAAAGGCTCTACCGCGGCTTGCTGCTCGGCGGCGGCGACGTCGGCAGCGTCAACCGTCTGCTGGGAAGCTTCGGCCTGGAGGTGGGGAATCTTGCCGGTGGCCCGGCGCCGGCGCAGGCGTTCCTGCTGGCCGTGGTGAAGGCGTTTGGCGGCGATGGCGCCGTCAGCCCGCCGCCGGCGGGCGGCTTCGGTGCGCTGTTCGGCGCGTTGACGCGGCAAGCCACGCTGCAGCCGGCCAACAGCTTGCGCCTGCAACGCAGCGTCGCCGCGGCGCTGGGCAAGGCCAGCGATGCGCGGCCGCAACTGCTGCTGAAATTCGCGCCGCAGCTGCATGACACCTTCTACCGTGCCTGGGCCAGCGTGCCGCAGGGCGAACCTTCGCCGGCGCTGAACGGCGTGTACGCGCTGCGCCTGGCCGCGCCGCTGTTCGGCTACAACGCGCCGCGCATCATGGGGCTGGGACTGAATGACGACCCCGCCACCAAGGGCACCGTGCCCTACGTCTCCAGGCCCGACGGCGACTGGGATGCCATCGCGGACGGCGGCGAGGAGGACGACCTCGTGCAGCTCGACAACGCCTACGACGGCGTGCAGGCGGGCAGCTTCCTGCTGATCCAGTCGGGGCGCTACGGGCCGCCGGTCGTCGCGCAGGCCAGGCGCGTACAGGTGCATCCGCGCAGTGCCTACGGCATCAGCGGCAAGACCACCGGGATCGAATTGGTCAAGCCGGATGCGGACACGTCCGTGTGGCAGGCGCCGAGCATGTCGACCCTGCGTGCCACGCAGGTCCACGCACAAAGCGAATCATTGCCGCTGGCCGAGCTGGTGATCGGCGACGAGGTCGGCGCGCTCGCCGCCGACGGCAGCCCGCGCAGCACCGGCGACAGCGCCACCCGGCTCACTCTCGATGGCGCGGTGGATGGCCTCAAGGCCGGCCGCTGGGTGATCGTCGAGGGCCGGCGCAGCGACGTGCCGGGCACCGACGCGGTGACCGCCGCCGAGCTGGTGATGCTGGCCGCGGTGGAGCAGGGCACGGATGCGGACCTGCCTGGCGATACGGTGCACAGCACCCTGGTGTTCGCCAACGCGGGGCTGGCCTATCGCTACGTGCGTGACAGCGTGACGGTGCGCGCCAACGTGGTGCGCGCCACCCACGGCGAGAGCCGCCGCGAGGTGCTGGGCAGCGGCAGCGGCGCGGCGTCGATGCAGGCCTTCGTGCTGAAGCAGCCGCCGCTGACCTGGGTTTCCGCATCCACCGTGGATGGCGTGCAGAGCACGCTCACGCTGCGCGTCAACGACCTGCAATGGCACGAGACGCGCAACCTCGCCTTCGTCGGCGCGAGCGACCGCCACTTCGTCACCGCCACCGACGACGACGGCCGGACCACCGTGCAGTTCGGCGACGGCGTGCACGGCGCGCGCCTGCCCACCGGCGTGGAGAACGTCGTGGCAACGTACCGCAACGGCATCGGCACGCCGGGCAACGTGCGCGCGCAGCAGGTCAGCCTGCTGGCGACCCGGCCGCTCGGCGTCAAGGACGTGATCAACCCGTTGCGCGCTTCCGGCGGCGCCGACGCGGAGACGCGCGACCAGGCGCGCCGCAACGTGCCGCTGGCGGTGCTGGCGCTGGACCGGCTGGTCTCGGTGGCCGACTACGCCGACTTCGCGCGCAGCTTCGGCGGCGTCGGCAAGGCGGTGGCGGTCAAGCTGGGCGGCCTGGTGCAGGTGACCATCGCCGGTGCCGCCGATGCGCCGATCGACCCGAGCTCCGACCTCTACCGCAACCTGCTGCAGGCGCTGCAGCAGTACGGCGATCCCTCGCTGCCCGTACGCCTGGACGTGCGCGAGCTGCTGGCGCTGACCGTGAGCGCGAAGGTGGGGCTGCTGCCGGACTTCGCGTGGGAGTCGGTCGAGCCGGCCGTGCGCGCAGCGCTGCTGGATGCGTTCGGCTTCGAGCGGCGCGCGCTGGCGCAGGCCGCCTACCTCAGCGAGCTGGTTGCCTGCATGCAGGCGGTGCGCGGTGTGGCCTGGGTCGACGTGGACGCGTTCGGCAGCCTCGACGAGGCGACCCTGCTGGCCGGCTTCGGCGCCGGCGACAACGGCAAGCAGGGCGATGGCGCCGCGTTGATGACCCACGTCACCGCCGCGACCGCCACGACGGTGCCGCCGCGCGTGCCGGTGCTGCCGGCCCGCTACGACGACACCGGCACGCTGCGCCCGGCGCAGCTCGCCTACCTGCCGCCGAACGTCCCCGACACCTTGCTGCTGCAGGAGGCCACGCCATGACTGCGCGCCCGGATCGGCTGTACGACCTGCTGCCGGTGGTCTATCGCATGCGCGATGCGGAGCAGGGCTGGCCGCTGCGCGACTTCCTGCGCGTGCTGGCCAGCCAGGCCGATGTGCTCGAGCAGGACATCGCCCGGCTGTACGACAACTGGTTCATCGAGACCTGCGACGACTGGGTGGTGCCGTACATCGGCGACCTGCTCGGTTACAGCTTGTTGCCCGAAGCGGCCACGCTGGGCGAGGACGGTCGCCGCGACGCCAGCCTCGGCCGCGTGCTGGCGCCGCGCGCCGACGTGGCCAACACGATCGACGCGCGCCGGCGCAAGGGCACGCTGTCGCTGCTGGAAGACCTGTCCCGCGACGCGGCCGGCTGGCCGGCGCGCGCGGTGGAGTTCTACCACCGGCTCGGCTGGATGCAGCACCTCGATCATCAACATCCGCAGCGCGGCGGCACGGCCGACCTGCGCGATCCCGGGCGGCTGCAGCGGCTCGGCTGGGCGAACGGCGCGTTCGATCCGTTCGCGCACAGCGTCGACCTGCGGCGCATGGGCAGCGCCCGTCGGCGCGGCCGCCACAACATCCCGGCGGTCGGCGTGTTCGCCTGCCGCCTGCGCAGCTACCCGGTGAGCTGCACGCCGGCGTACTGCATCGAGGAGCGTGGCCCGCAGTGCTTCAGCTTCAGCGTGCTCGGCAACGACACGCCGTTGTTCCAGCGTCCGGTCGCGGAAAGCGAACCCACCCACATCGCCGACGAGCGCAACCTGCCGCTGCCGCTGCGTCGCTGGCGTTTCGCCGAGCGTGGTCCATTGGCCGACTACGCCAGCGTGGCGGCCGAACTCTATGGCGACGGCCGCAGCGTGCAGGTGTGGGCGCCGGACTGGCCGGCGAAGGGGCAGGGAACACCGGTGCCGCGCGAGGCGCTGATCCCGGCGAATCTGTCCGGCTGGCGCGGGCAGGTCAAGCGAGGGCGCGTGGCGCTCGATCCCGAACGCGGCCGCCTGCTGTTCCCGGCCAACCAGCGGCCGAAGCGTGGCGTGTGGGTGAGCTACCAGTACGGTTTCGCCGCCGACCTCGGCGGCGGCGAATACGCGCGGACCACGCCGGAGCTGGAAGGCGCCACCCGCTACGTGGTGCATGCCGCCTTGCCGGATCACGCGGCGAGCGGCAACGGGCCGGCCGGCCACTTCGGCAGCATCGCCGACGCACTGGCGGCGTGGGTGCAGGCCAAGGCGGCCACGCCGGCGTTGCGCGCGCTGGTGATCGAGCTGGCCGAAAGTGGCGTGTACGAGGGCAGCATCGACCTGCAGCTCGATGCGGGCGAGGCGATCCAGCTGCGCGCCGCCGAGCGCACGCGGCCGGTGCTGCGCCTGCTCGACGTGCGTGCCAGCCAGCCGGACGCGCTCAGCGTCAGCGGCCGCGCCGGCAGCCGCGTGCTGCTGGACGGCTTGCTGATCGTGGGCCGCGGCATCGAGGTGCACGGGCTGGGCGACGAGGCCGCCGCAGACGACGACCTGTGCGAGCTGCTGATCCGCCACTGCACGCTGGTGCCGGGCTGGGCGCTGCACTGCGACTGCGACCCGAAGCGCCCGGGCGAGCCCAGCGTCACGCTCGATGGCACACGCGCGGCGCTGCGTGTCGAGCACAGCATCCTCGGCGCGATCATGGTGATCAGCCCCGAGCGCCGCGGCGAGCCGCCGCCGCTGGAACTGTGCGACAGCATCCTCGACGCCATCATGGTGATCAGCCCCGAGCGCCGCGGCGAGCCGCCGCCGCTGGAACTGTGCGACAGCATCCTCGACGCCACCGGCATGGAGCGCGTGGCGCTGGGTGCGCCGGACGAGGCGGTGGCGTACGTCGAGGCCAGCTTCCGCCGCTGCACGGTGATCGGCGAAGTGCAGGCGCATGGCATCGCATTGGCCGAGGACTCGATCTTCGCCGGCCCGTTGCGCGTGCTGCGTCGGCAGCACGGCTGCGTGCGTTTCTGCTACGTGGCGGACGGTTCGCGCGCGCCGCGTCGCTTCCATTGCCAGCCCGATCTGGCGCTGGCCGCGGTGGCGCCGGAGCAGCGCGCGCACGAACGGCTGCGCGTGGTGCCGCAGTTCCGCAGCCGGCGCTACGGCACGCCGCACTACCTGCGCCTGGCCGACGGCTGCTGCGCGGAGATCCGCCGCGGCGCGTCCGACCGTTCGGCAATGGGCGCCTACCACGACCTGTACGAACCGCAGCGCGAGGCGAACCTCGCGGCGCGGCTGACCGAATACGTTCCGGCGGGCACGGACGCCGGCATCCTCTTTGCGAGTTAGGAGATCGACCATGAAAGGCGACTTCGCACGCGTCAGCTTCGACCCGACCCTGCATTACAGCCAGGTGTTCCAGCAGCAGGGACGCGTGCTGCTGGAGGCGGACTGGAACGAACAGGCGCACATCCAGCTGCACCTGCTGCGCAGCCTGGCGCGCGACCTGGTCGGCCCGTGCTGGGCGGCGGGTGGCGGCTTCGCCATCACCGACAGCACCACCAAGGCCGATGGCAGCAGCAAGCCGTTGCCGCTGACCGACTGGCAGCTGGCGCCGGGGCATTTCTACGTCGACGGCATCCTGTGCGTGAACGAGGCCGCGTGCACGCTGGCGCAGCAGCCGCACGCGCCGACGCCCGACTACGGCGTGGCCGACGGCAAGAGCGGCTTCGAGAATCCGCCGAAGGGCTATGCGCTGTGGCTGGACGTGTGGGAGCGGCACCTGTGCGCAGTGGAGGCGCCGGGCATCGCCGACGTGGCGCTGGACGGTGTCGACACAGCCACGCGCGCGCAGGTCGTGTGGCAGTTGCGCCTGCTCGACCAGCCGCGGGCGCAGCAGCAGCTCGACGAGGTCGCCACGGCGTTGAAGACGCGCCAGGCCGCCGCCGGCAATGCCGACGCCGCCGTGATCAAGCAGCAGCTCGCCGAGCTGGCCGCGTTGCGCAAGAGCCTCGACGGCGGCGGCCAGGCCAACGCTTCACCGTGCGAGACCGTGCGCCAGCTGCTCGACGCACGAGCGACCTATGCGCTGCCGCGGCTGCGCGCCGGACTGGGTCCGCACGAAACCGACGACGATCCGTGCGTGATCGCCGCCGACGCGCGCTACCGCGGCATGGAAAACCAGCTGTACCGGGTCGAGATCCACCAGGGCGGACCGGCCGGCGCGGCCAGCTTCAAGTGGTCGCGCGAGAACGGTTCGGTGGTGTTCGCGGTCACCCGCAGCGAACTTGGCGCGGCGGCGGACGACGGCAGCGCGTCGCTCACGGTGACGCTGGCCGGGACCGGCCGCGACATGCGGCTCGGGCTGGCGGCAAACGACTGGGTCGAACTGGTCGACGACCGCTGCACGCTGGGCCAGCGCGCGTACCCGCTGCTGCAGGTGATCGCGATCGACCCGGCAAACGCCAGCGTCACCCTGAACGTGCCGAAGAACATCACGCCGTGGCCGCTGTCCGACGATCCGCGCCAGCATCCGCTGCTGCGTCGCTGGGATCAGCGCGAGGCGGTGGACGCCCAGGGCGTGCTGGCGGTGGCCGAAGGCGAGGCGATCGCGCTGGAGAACGGCATCGAGATCACCTTCGAACCCGGCGGCGTCTACGCTACCGGCGACTACTGGCTGATCCCCGCGCGGGTGGCCGGCAACGGCCAGCTCGACTGGCCGATGACGGGTACGGCGCCCGCCGCGCTGCCGCCGCGCGGATGGCATCACCACGCGGTGCTCGGCGTCAGCGGCGACAACGGCGGCTACGACGAATGCTGCTGCCGCTTCGACAGCCTGTGCGAGATGCTGCGTGCCTCGACCAAGGCCACGCCCGGCACGACTACGCACACGTTGTTCGCCGCGCCCACGGCCGGCGCGGCCAAGTCCACGGTGGCGGGTGGTGCCAGGCGCAAGCGAGCCCGCAAGCCGGTGAAACCCGCCGGCCCGGCCTGAGCATCGTCGTGCCGATGTCTTTTCCGCCCGAGAACATCAAAGAGGAAACGGCCCCATGGATCCGCTGACCGCCCCCTACTTCCCGATCATCTACGTCCGCGGCTACGCGATGACGGCGAACGAGATCGCCGACACCGTCGCCACGCCGTACATGGGCTTCAATCTCGGCTCCACCAAGGTGCGCCAGGCCTGGGACGGCACCGTGCGGCGCCACGTGTTCGAATCGCCGCTGGTGCGGCTGATGAAGGACTACGGCTACCGCGACACCTACACCGATGGCAGCGAGATCGACGGCGAGCTGCCGGCGCGCAGCGTGGTGATCTACCGTTACTACGAAACGGCCGATACCGACCTTGGCGACGGCAAGGTGCTGTCGATCGTCGAGGCCGCCACCGGCCTGCGCGACCTGATCCGCAAGTTGCGCGACCAGGTTTGCGGCGCCGACGCGGCGCGGAAGAAGGCATTCCGCGTATACCTGATCGCCCATTCGATGGGTGGACTGGTATGCCGCAGCTTCCTGCAGAACGACAAGATCAGCACCGGCGCCGACCGTGCCATGGTGGACAAGGTGTTCACCTACGCCACCCCGCACAACGGCATCGAGATGGCCGGCTTCAACGTGCCGGCGGTGCTCGGCCTGTGGGACATGAACAACTTCAACCGCAAGACCATGGCCGGCTACCTCGGCCTGAAGGGCACGCCGGAGCGCGTGGACACGCTGGACGGCAAGTTCGATCCGCAGCAGTTTTTCTGCTTTGTCGGCACCAATCACCGCGACTACGAAGCCGCGCTCGGCGTGTCGCGCAAGCTGGCCGGCGAGATGAGCGACGGCCTGGTGAAGATCGAGAACGCCACCGTGAGCGGCGCGCCGCGCGCGTTCGCCTACCGCAGCCACAGCGGCGTGTACGGCGTGGTCAATTCCGAGGAGGGCTACCAGAACCTGGTGCGCTTCCTGTTCGGCGACATGCGCGTGGACGGCACTCTGGAGGTCGACGCGCTGCCGCTGCCGGCCTCGGTGCAGAAAGCCAAGGACGACGGCAAGCAGGTGCGCGCCTCGTACTATTTCGAGGCCACCGTGGCGCCGCGCGGCACCAACAGCTACCGCCTGACCGAGCGCCGCCGCGACACCTTCAGCGCGGTGCTGCGCAGCTTCGACGAACTGCTGCGCCCGGCCAACGCCGGGCTGGACGCGCCGCGCTCGCCGGTGCTGTTCTCGGCCTTCCTCGACACCAGCAAGATCACCTCAGGCAAGACCGTCGTGTTCAGCGTGGAGCTGACCGTATCGACCACCGGCTACACCATCGACAACAAACTGTGGCTGGACAAGCACGTCGAAGGCGAATACCTGTTCCGCGACACGCTGGTGGTGCGTGCCACGCAAACCGACGAAGGCTGGAACCTGCGCTACCTGCTCGTCGACGAGCAGTCCAGCGAGAGCCTGGGCACCCTGGTCGAGCCGCAGGGCGACGGGGATTACCTCATTCCGCTGTCGTCGCAGAAAGGCTTCCAGGGACGCTTGCGCCTGGCGGTGTCGATGACGCGCGGAAAGGCATAGCCGCCGCCATGCGGCCCGGCTGCCGCCGGTGCGGGCGGCGGCAGCACGTACACTACGCGCATGAACGATTCCGCCGCCGCCTCGCCGTGGCACTTCAGCGTCGCGCCCATGATGGAACGGATGGATACGGCTTAATTTTGGTTCTTCGCGGGTAAGCGGGAAAGATCGTGTTGACAGGCACAAGGAAAGGGTGAGGGCGGCAGGCAGCGGATAAGCTGATAGCTCTCACACCA
>MKTU01000055.1 GCA_001898415.1 Rhodanobacter sp. 67-28
CAGTTTCGGCATCGTGATGTCCTTGTCGGTCGTGTCGATCGGAAGCGCCACGCATCGCCGGCATCCTGCGCCAGGCCTTGGGCGGTTCGTCGAGCCTACTGCGAATTCCGGGACGGGTCTGTCAGGTGTTTCGGCTTTTCATCGCAGGCGGCACAACCCGGGGATGCAGGCAACTTTTCCCGCGGGAGCCACCATGAACACCTGCGCCTTCGCGACGCTTCACGGCTTGCCGATGCTGAAATCCTGGCTGGCGGCAGGCTTGCCGTCGACGGTGATGTCCACGGTGTACTTGCCTTCCGGCCACAGGTCCGGGTTGTGCACCTGGAAGGTGGTGATCGCCGGGCCATCGGTGGCGATCGACTGGCTGATCTTGCTGACCAGCTGGCCGCCGCCTTCGAGGTAACGCCAGGTGGCGTCGATGGTGGCGTCGCGGCTGCTGCCCACGGTGGCCACGCTGGCGTAGAGCGTGTGATCGTCGGCGTCGAAGCGCTCGGCCGCGTGGGTGACCTGGTGGCCCTTGTCGACGGCGTCGCCCACGGTCAGCTTGGCAAAGGCCAGCGGCGTCGGTGCAGCGGCCGCGGCCGTCGTGGTCGCCGGCGCGATGGCGCTGCTGGCGGCCGGCGCCGCGGGCGCGGTGTGCGCGGGGGCCGGCGTCGGCAGCACCGACGCCGCGGAAGCGGCATTGCCCGCGGGGGTCGCGGCGGGAGTGGCCGGTTCATCGTGCTTGCCGCAGGCGGCGAGCAGCAGCAGGCTGGCCAGGCCGGCGCCTTGCAACAGGCCCATCAAGACAGTTGATCGTTTCATCGGAACTCCATGGACGGTTGGTCGGCATGACCCACCCGCCGAGGCTAGCGCCGCGCAAATGAAGCGCCGATTAGCGGCCGCGCGCGCCTGCCGAACTTTTCACGCGGTGGTGACAGTGCGTTGCCGCAACTACTGGCGCACCGTGCGCGGGTTGTCCGGCGTGGCCGGCGTGCTGCTGCGGAACGGGTTGATGTCCAGCCCGCCGCGGCGCGTGTAGCGCGCGTGCACGCGCAGCTGCAGTGGCGCGCAGCGGCGGCTGAGGTCGACGAAGATGCGCTCCACGCATTGCTCGTGGAATTCGTTGTGGGTGCGGAACGAGACGAGGTAGCGCAGCAAGCCGGCGTGATCGATCGGCGCGCCGCGGTAGGCGATCTGCACGCTGCCCCAGTCGGGCTGGCCGGTCACCGGGCAGTTCGAGCGCAGCAGGTGCGAGACCAGCGTTTCCTCCACCGCGGTCGCCGCGGCATCCGCGCGCAGGTACTCGGGCCGCGGCGGGCCGTAATGGTCGATCGCGAGGTCCTGCGCGTCGAGCAGCTCGCCGTCCAGCTCGACCACCGGCAAGGCCGCGGCGCGCAGCGGCGACAGCTCCACGCCGACCACGGCGCCGGCGGCGGCGGAGAGGTCGTGGCGCAGGGTTTCGGCGAGCGTGTCGATATCGGCGATGGATTCCTGCGCGAAACCGTTCAAGTACAGCTTGAACGATTTCGACTCGATGATGTACGGCGACGCCGCCGGCACGCGGAACTCGGCCAGCGCCACCTGCGGCTTGCCGCGCGGGTCGAGCCACGACAACTCGTAGGCATTCCAGATGTCCACGCCGTGGAACGGCAGCGTCTCCGCCACGCCGATCTGCGCGCGATTGTCCGCGCGCGGGATCGGGAACAGCAGGCTGGCGTCGTAGCGGTCGGCGTAGACGGTGTCCTTGCCGAGCGGGGAATGTCCGGGGGTGCTCATTCGCCCAAGTTTACCCCGCCGCTTCTCGCAGGAGCCCGCTCGCGGGCGATGCTCTTGCTTTTGCGAATCCCGGCATCAGGAGCATCGCCCGCGAGCGGGCTCCTGCGGGTCTTTCGAGTTCCGTCCTTACGCGTTGACCATCCGCATTCCGCTGCTGACGTAGCGCTCGCCGCTGGCCGCGTCGGGCGGAAACACCGCGTCGATCGCCTTCAGCTCGGCGGCGCTGAGCTGCACGTCCAGCGCGCCGAGGTTTTCGTCCAGCCGGCTGCGCTTGCGGGTGCCGGGGATGGCCAGCACGTCCTCGCCCTGCGCCAGCACCCAGGCCAGCGCCAGCTGCGCAGGCGAGCAGCCCTTGTCGGCGGCGATGGCTTTCACCTGCTCGACCAACTGCAGGTTGCGCGCAAAGTTGTCGCCAACGAAACGCGGGCTGTGGCGCCGGTAATCGTCGGCCTCGAAATCGTCCGGCGAACGGATCGCGCCGGTGAGAAAGCCGCGCCCCAGCGGCGAGTAGGCGACCAGGCTCACGCCGAGCTTGCGGCACGCGGCGAGCATGCCGTTGGTCTGCGGGTCGCGCGTCCACAGCGAGAACTCACTCTGCAGCGCGGCGATCGAATGCACCTTGCAGGCGCGCTCCAGCGTGGCGCCGGAGGCTTCGCTCAGTCCCAGGTAGCGCACCTTGCCGGCGGCCACCAGCTCGGCCATCGCGCCGACGGTTTCCTCGATCGGCACCTGCGGGTCGACGCGGTGCTGGTAGTACAGGTCGATGGTGTCGATGCCGAGCCGCTTCAGGCTCGCGTCGCAGGCGGCGTGCACGTATTCCGGGCGACCGTTGACGCCCCGTGCCTGCGCGTCGTTCGGGTCCAGCATGATGCCGAACTTGGTCGCCACGAAGGCCTGCTCGCGGCGCCCCTTGAGGGCCTTGCCGACCAGCAGCTCGTTGGTGTGCGGACCGTACATGTCGGCGGTGTCGAGCAGGTTGAGGCCGCGCTCCAGTGCGTGGTGGATGGTCGCGATCGATTCGGCGTCGTCGTGTGCGCCGTAGAACGCGCTCATGCCCATGCAGCCGAGGCCGAGGGCGGAGACGCGGGGGGCAGCGGAACGGTTGCCGAGGGTGCGGGTCTGCATGCGGATGGCTCCGGTGGGTGAGGGTGGACGCATGGTGCGCCGTGACGGGGATTCGATAAATACTCAATAATGGCCATCATCATTCCACGAGTAACAACAATGGCGATGGACCGGCTGCAGGCCATGCGGCTGTACACGCGGATCGTCGAACTGGGCAGCTTTACCGCGGCGGCGGGGGACCTGGACCTGCCGCGCGCCACCGTCACCCACGCGATCAAGCGCCTGGAGGCGCGGCTGGGTGCGCAGCTGCTGCTGCGGACCACCCGCCGCGTGCAGGCGACCCGCGACGGCGAAACCTACTACCGCCATTGCGTGCGGTTGCTTGCCGACGTCGACGAGGTGGAGTCCGATTTCCGCGAGGCGCGGGTGCAGCCGAAGGGACGCCTGCGCGTGGACCTGCCCGCCTCGCTGGCGAGCCTGCTGGTGATTCCCGCGTTGCGCGATTTCTTTGCCCGCTATCCGCAGATCCACCTGGACATCGGCACCGGCGACCGCTTCGTCGACCTGGTGCGCGAAGGCGTGGACTGCGTGCTGCGCATCGGCGAACTGGCCGATTCGGACATGGTCGGCCGCCGCGTCGGCCGTTTCGAGCTGGCCACCGTGGCCAGCAGCGCCTACCTGCGCCGGCATCGCGCGCCCGACTCGCTCGCCGCGTTGCAGGACGGCCATGTGGCGGTGAACTGGATCTCGCCCACCACCCGCCGCGTCGAGCCGCTGGAGTTCATGGTCGGGCGCAAGCGCCGCGAGGTCGCGCTGCCCGGCTGCGTCAGCGTCAGCAGCGCCGAAGCCTATTACCGCTGTTGCGAGGCCGGCCTGGGCATCGCGCAGATCCCGCGCTACCGCGTCGCCGCCGAACTCAAGCGCGGCCAGCTGCGCGAGCTGCTGCCGGCGTTCCCGCCACCCTCGCTGCCGATGACCGTGCTCTATCCGCCACAACGCCAGATGCCGGCGCGTCTGCGTGTGTTCGTCGACTGGCTGGTGGAGCTGACGGCGGCGCTGCGTTGATGCTGCGGCGGACAGGCTCCTCGTTGCCGACAAATGGCGCGATCCGGCCAACCCTGGAAAAACAACAGCCCCTCGCCTGGGGCTCGGGGCTGCTGGCTGGTCAACGACCGGATGCGGGACGATCAGGAATGGCTTTTGATCGCCTTGCAGGTGGGGGCCGAGATGGTCGGCGCGGCGCCCATGATGCCCGGCGTCATGCGTGCCGAACAGTCGAACGTCCGTCCCGATTTCGTCGCTGCCGTATAGGTGTAATCCTGACCGCCCAGTGCGTCCGGCTTTCCGGCGTTGACGTCAGTGATCGTCAGCTCCTCTGAAGAGGCCAGGCCGAGCATGTGTGCGGTTTCGGTTTGCAAGGGCACCATCGCATCGGTCGTCGACATGGTGGCGCAACCGGACAGCGCCAGGGCGAACAGACAGCTGGCGGTCAATGCATTGCGTGTTTTCATCAATAGTCCCTATTTTGATGTCATTCCAACGTAGGTGAATGCACGGCACTCGAGGCGGATGAAACGCCTCACGCGGGTTGTTTCACAGGCAACAACCGCGCGCCAAGTCGAGCTTGCAGGGCGTGCCGGCCGGGCAATCTTGCCTTCCTGATACCGGTCCAGTCCAGAGTCGGAGTGGGTTGTTCGCATGTCGAACAGGTGGGTCTTTGCATCATGGCGATCCGCAACAAGCGTGTTCGCCATTCCGTGTCGTCCACCGGCCAGTTCCGCGGTAGGCGAAACCCTGCGGCGGCGCATCGTGCCGAAGGGGCGGGTGGCGGGTGACGTGGACCTTTGGCACAGAGTGGGCAAGGCGATATCGCGCTAGCATCGGCAGGACGTGTGTCGACGCAGCCACCGGCGGTTGCGCATCCGGGTTTGGGGAGATCAACAGATGTATTCAAGGTTCGGCAAGTTGCGCCTTTGTGGCGCGGTGTTTCTGGGGCTGTTGTCCGGCGTCGCCGCCGCGCATGGGCGGGTGCTCGACGCGAATGACTACGCGCAGGCCGAGCGTTTCATGAGCTACAACACCACGCCGCTGGTCGACCACGCGGTGACGGCCGTGCATTGGCTGGACGATGGCCATTTCTGGTACGTCGACCATGACCAGCGCGGCGATCACTTCATCCGCATGGATGCGGCCAGCGGCAAGGCCATGCCGTTGTTCGACCAGGCGAAGCTGGCCGCGGCGCTGGGCAAGGCCGGCGGCAAGCCGGTCGACGCGATGAAGCTGCCGGTGACCGCTTACGAGGCGAAGCCCGACGGCCGCATCGACGTCACCGTGCGCAGCACGCACTACGTGTGCGACCTCGTCGCCGCCGAGGCCAGCTGCGTCGATCGCGCCACGCTGGTGAAGACCGGCAAGGAACCCGGCGCGCTGTCGCCGGACGGCAAGAGCGAGGCCTTCATCCGCGACTGGAACCTGTGGCTGCGCGACGTCGCTACCGGCAAGGAAACCCGGCTCACCACCGACGGCGTCGAGAACTTCGGCTACGCCACCGACGACGCCGGCTGGAAACACACGGACAAGGCGATCGTGGAGTGGTCGCCCGACTCGAAGCAGATCGCCACCTTCCAGCAGGACCAGCGCAAGACCGGTGAGATGTACCTGATCAGCACCACGGTCGGCCATCCGAAGTTGAAGAAATGGAAGTACCCGCTGGTGGGCGACAAGGACGTGACGATGATCGAGCGCGTCATCATCGACGTGGCGACGAAGAAGGTCACGCGCCTGCAGATGCCGCCGGACCAGCACCGTTCCACCCTGTGCGACGACGTCAGCTGCGGTCCGGACGGCGGCTGGGATGACGTGAAGTGGGCGCCCGACGGCAAGACCCTGGCCTTCGTCTCCACCTCGCGCTACCACAAGCACGTGTGGTTCCGCATCGCCGATGCGGCCACCGGCAAGGTGCGCACGGTGTTCGAGGAAACCTCGCCGACGTATTACGAAAGCGGCAACGGCGCGGTCAACTGGCGCTACCTGCCGGCCACGCATGAGGCGATCTGGTTCAGCGAGCGCAACGACTGGGGCAACCTGTACCTCTACGACCTCGACACCGGCAAGCTCAAGCACGCGATCACCACCGGCACGGGCAACGTCACCGAGGTGCTCAAGGTCGATGCGAAGTCGCGCACCGTGTGGTTTCGCGGCGTGGGCCGCACGCCGGGTGTGAACCCCTACTACCAGCAGTTCTTCAAGGTCGGCCTGGATGGCGGCAAGCCGGTGCTGCTGACGCCGGAAGCGGCCAACCACGAGATCACCCTGTCGCCCGATGGCAAGACCTTCGTGGACGTCTATTCGACGCCGACCGCGCCGCCGGTCACCGTGCTGCGGGCTGCCGACGACGGCCGTACGCTTGCTACCGTGGCCCGCGCCGACATCACCCGATTGAAGGCGGCCGGCTGGGTGCCGCCGGTGCCGATCACGGTCAAGGCGCGGGACGGCAAGACCGAGTTGTACGGCATGATGTTCAAGCCGTCGCACTTCGATGCCTCGAAGAAGTACCCGATCATCGACTACATCTACCCGGGCCCGCAGACCGGCTCGGTGCGCGGGCGCAGCTTCTCTTCCGCGCGCGCCGACCACCAGGCGATGGCCGAGCTGGGCTTCATCGTGGTGGCGATCGACGGCATGGGCACGCCGTGGCGCTCCAAGTCGTTCCACGACACCTGGTATGGCGACATGGGCGACAACACGCTGCCCGACCAGGTCGCCGGCCTGAAGGAACTGGGCAAGCGCTACCCGTGGATCGACCTCGACCGCGTCGGCATCTGGGGCCACTCCGGCGGCGGCAACGCCTCCACCGGCGCGATGCTGCGCTACCCGGATTTCTTCAAGGTCGCGTGGTCCGAAAGCGGCAACCATGACAATCGCCACTACGAGGACGACTGGGCCGAGAAGTACCAGGGCGAGCTGGTCAAGAACAAGGATGGCAAGAGCAACTACGACGACCAGGCCAACCCCAACCAGGCGGCGCGACTCAAGGGCCGGCTGATGCTGGTGCACGGCACGATGGACGACAACGTGCCGCCCGGCAACACCCTGCTGATGGTCGACGCGCTGATCAAGGCGAACAAGGACTTCGACCTGCTGATGATCCCCAACGCCCACCACGCCTACGGCGACGCCACCCCCTACGTCACCCGCCGCCGCTGGGACTACTTCGTGCACTACCTCGCCGGCGACACGCCGCCGAAGGAGTACGAGCTGAAGGCGTGGCCGTGGAAGTGAGCGCGACCGTTTGATCGAGGGCAACGCAAAGGCCGGGTGCAAACCCGGCCTTTGCTGTTACGGGAGATCTCAGGCGTCGATGCGAGAGGCTTTGCCGGATGCGGCGCGCTCAATCCCGCGCGGTCTTCTGCGCCAACCCCTTCGCCACCGCCTCGTCCAGCAGTTGTGCCATCTGCTGCTCCGCCTTGGCGGAGGCGGCTTGCTGGCGTTCGCCGAGGATGGCCTGTTGCTTGCCGAGGGCTTCCTGTTGCTTGCCCAGCTCGGCCTGTCGGGCGGCCAGGGCCGCCTGTCGATCGGCGACGTCGGGTTGCTGCTTGTCGAGCTGCACGCGGGCGGCGTCGAGTTCGCGCTCCCGGGCGTCCAGCGCGGCGGAGGATGCGGCGGAGTCGCTGCGGCCGACGAGGGCGGCGCGGCGGGCGGCAAGCTCGGCGGCCCTGCCGGCCAGTTCGGCCTGGCGCCCGGCGAACTGCCCCTGATCGGCGGCGATGCGGCCCTGCTGTTCGCCCAGTCGGCCCTGTTTCTCGCCCAGCGCGCCTTGCTGCTCGCCCAGCTTGCCCTGCTGTTCGGCCAGGGCGGAAAGCGGTGCGTAGATCGCCTTGGCCCGTTCGAGGGTGGCGCGGTCGCGGATCGTCCAGGACGTGTCGCCGCGGCGGAACCACAGCAGGGGCTCGCCGCGCTGATGCAGCCGGCGCACGGCGGCGAGATCGGCGTCGGTGCCGTTGACGGTGGTCGAGTTGCCGTCCAGCAGGGCGAAGGCGTAGCCGGTGTCGTCGTGGGTGCTGATCATCATGTGGCTGCCCATGCCGGTGATCGGTGCGGGCGGTGCGGGAGGAGCCGGCGGTGCTGGCGGTGCTGGCGGTGCCGGTGGAGCGGCCGGCGCGACCATGGCGGGCAACGCGGGCGCGGTGGCCGGTGGCGGTGCGGGCGGTGGCGGCGCCATCCACGCGGTGGAAGCACTGCGCGCGGGGGGCGCCGGTTGATCGGACGCCGCGGCGGTGACGCGATACGGCAGCACGCCGGCGATCGCGATCACGGCAACCAGCAGCCAGCCCTGCACGCGCTGGCGGGGAAGCATCGGGGTGTGTTGCAACATGGTCAGTCGCCTCTTGAGGTTGCCGAACGAAGGGGACGCGCCGGCCAGGCCGGCACGCAGGGGATGCGCCACGCCCAGCTGCAGCAGCAACCGGCCATAACGCTGCGGTTCGATGTCCGGCTGCGCCAGCACCTGCGCGTCGCACGCCGCCTCGCGCGCCAGTGCGTACTCGCGCATCGCCCACGCCACCAGCGGGTGGAAGAAGAACAGCCGCTGCGCCATGGCCGGAATCCAGCCCAGCCACAGGTCGCCGCGCCGCACGTGAGCCAGCTCGTGGATCAGCGCCAGCGATGCATCGCCTTCGCTCAACGCCTGTCCGGTCGGCAGCAGGATGGTGGGGCGACGCCAGCCGAGTACCTGCGGCGAAGCGATCGCGGCGGAGGCGCGCAAGGCGGGCGCGCGACGCAGGCCCAGGGCGTGTGCCTGCGTCGCGCATTGCGCTTGCAGCGACGCATTGGCCACCGGCGTGGATTCGCGCAGCAGCCGGCGCGCTTGCCAACCCTGACGGACGATGGCCGGCAGCTGCGCCAGCAAGCCCGCCAGCCACAGCAGGGCCAGCGCCAGCGGCGCGTGCGCCAACCAGCGGGGCGCGGCGGGCGACGCCGGTGTCGGCACGCGGTTCTCGTGCGGTGCCGCCGCGACGCTCGCCGTGGCGTTGACCAGCAGGTTGGCCGGCGCAGGCGTCGACACCACCGCCGCGTCGAGCGTGCGTTCGACCGCCGGCGGCGACAGCAGCCGCAGCTGCAGCGGCGCATGCCAGACCATGCCGGCCAGCAACTGTGCGCCGACCAGCCACCACAAGGTGCAACGCATCGCCGCCGACAGCCGCGGCAGCAGGCGCACCAGCAGGGCGAGCAGGCCGATCAGAATCACCGCCTGCAGCGAAGTCCAGCCCAACCGGGCCAGCAGCGAGATGACGACGTGGTCGATGGACATGTCAGGACTCCCGCCGCCGGCTCTGCAACTGCGCCACCAGCGCCTCCAGCTCGGCCAGCTCGTCGTCGCTCACTTCGGCGCGCTCGGACATCCACGCCACGAACGGCGAGACCGAACCGCTCAGGGTCTTCTCGACGAAGCTACCCACCGCGCTGCGCATCGCCTCGCCGGGGCCGGTGGCGATGCTGTAGCGGAACATGCCGCGCAGCTGCTTGCGCTTGAGATAGCCCTTGCCGCGCAGCCGCTCCATCATCGTCAGCACGGTGGAGCGGGCCAGCCCGCGCGGCTCGCCGAAGCTGGCGGCCACCTCGCCGACAGAAGCGGTGCCGCTCTCGTCGATGTGCTGCAGCAGCGCCAGTTCCTGGTCGCCGATGGAAGGTTTGCGCATGCCCGTTCCCGCTTGACTACAGTTGTAGGCAAGCTACGCCATGCTTACATCTGTAGTCAATAGCCCGCGTGGCCACCCTGCCGAAGGTCATGCAGCGGGTTACGGTGTCGCCACGCGGGTCGCCTGGGTGAAGATCACTTGCCAGCGGCCGTCGCGCTCGCGCCAGATGTCGGCAAAGCGCAATCGCGCCTTGAACGGCTTGCCCTCGCTGCTGCCCTCCAGCGTGGCCACGCCGCCGAGCACGGCGCCACCGGGCCAGTGGCGCACGACCTCGTGCTCGACCGTGAACGGTTTCAGCGAATAGCCGGGGGCGGTGTAGTCGCGGATGAAGTCCGCCTTGTTCTCGACCCGGGCGCGGCTGTTGAACAGCACGTAGTCGTCGGCGAGCAGGCGCTGCAGCGCCGCGCCATCGCCTTCGACCTGGGCGCGGTCGAACGCGGCCACCGCACGGGCCAGCGCGGGCGGCAACGAGGCGTGCGGCGCGGTTGCCGCGGCGGGTGCGATACCCAGCATAAACGCGAGCAGGGTGGCGGACAGTTTCATGGTGGCCTCCGTCGAAGGCCCGGCGAGCGGCCGGGCATGGCTCCGACGCTAGGACTCCGGCCGGTGTGCCGCTATCAAATTCTTGCCCGTGCGGGCCAGCGCCGACGGATGCAGGGTCGCGCGCGCGGCGCGCGGGGTCAGTCCGACATGTCGCCGGAAGGTGGCGCCGAAATGGCTCTGATGACTGAAGCCCAGCTCGCTGGCCAGTGCGGCGAGATTGTCCGCGCCGTGGGCGAGGCGGTCGAGTGCGAGCGCGATGCGCAAGCGCGTGCGGTAGACGACCAGGCTGCTGCCGCAGGCGCGGCGAAACAGGCGCGAAAGGTGGAACGGCGAGCAACCGGCATGGGTGGCGAGTTCGGCCAGTCCGACGTCTGCGGTCGGATCGGCCAGCAGCACTTCCTGCACCCGGCCAAGTCGACGCCGGGTGGTTGCGGACAGCGGCGCGATGCTCGCTGCAGCATCGTGCCGAAGCACCGCGGTGCACAGTGCGGCGGCCGCCTCCTCCACCCGCAGCCTGTCGCGCCCGTCGTGGGCGAGCGCCGCGTGGAGCGCACGATGCCGGTACTGGTCGACGGCTTCGACCGGTCGCGCCGCGTCGGCCGACCCGCGCAGGCGCCGGCCGAACAGCGCCTCCTCGTGCGCGGGCGCCACCTCGAAACAGCTGCCGGCGTCGCCGCCCTCGAACGGGTGCGAGATGCGGTAACTGTCGCCGGCGCGGTAGAGCAGGGCGGTGGCGGGGTCGCCCACGTATTCCGCCCCGCGCACGTGATAACCGAAGCCGCCACGCCGCAGCAGTACCAGGTGAGTGCGCTCGTCGCCGCGTTCGCCGCCGCAACCACCGCGCGGGTGGCTGCAGTCGATGTCGGTGATCCGCAGCAGCGGACTGTCGAACAGCACGGTGAGACGGGAGGCACCCATGGCTCGCTCGCTGGGGGCAGGGTGCGCCAGCGTCTCAGAACGCCATGTCGAACGCCACCTCGCCCTGCACGCCGACCTGGTAGGCCGAGACGCGGCGCTCGAAGAAGTTGGCCAGCTCCTGCACATCCTGCAGGTCCATGAAGTCGAACGGGTTCTTCGCGCCGTACTTCTTCGGCATGTCGAGCTGGGCAAAACGCTGGTCGGCGCAGTATTCGAGGTACTGGCGCATGTCCTTCACCGACATGCCGGCCACGCCGCCGGACAGCACGTCCTCGGCGAACTGGGTCTCGCAGGCGATCGCGTCCTCCATCATCTGCTCGACCTGCGCGCGCATGGCGTCGTCGAACAGCTCCGGCTCCTGCTCGCGCACGGTGCGCACCACCTCGAAGGCGAACGCCATGTGCCCGCTCTCGTCGCGGAACACCCAGTTGGTGCCGGCGGCCAGTCCGTGCAGCAGGCCGCGCGAGCGCAGGTAGTAGACGTAGGCGAACGCGGCGTAGAAGAACAGCCCCTCGATGCAGGCGGCGAAGCAGATCAGGTTGAGCAGGAACTGGCGCCGATGCTCGCGCGTCTCCAGCCGGTGCAGACCCTGGATCGAGTCGATCCACTTGAAACAGAACGCACCCTTCTGCCGGATCGACGGAATGGTCTCGATTGCCGCGAACGCGCCGTTGCGCTCGGCCGGGTCGGGAATGTAGGTGTCCAGCAGGGTGAGGTAGAACTGCACGTGCAGCGCCTCCTCGTACAACTGGCGCGACAGGTACATGCGCGCTTCCGGCGCGTTGATGTGCTGGTACAGGTTCAGCACCAGGTTGTTCGACACGATGGTGTCGCCGGTGGCGAAGAACGCCACCAGGCGCCGGATCAGGTGGCGATCGGCGGCCGACATCTTGGTGTCGAGGTCGCGCGTGTCCATCGAGAAATCCACCTCCTCGACGGTCCAGGTGTTCTTGATCGCGTCGCGGTACCTCTCGTAGAAGCCGGGGTAACGCATGGGGCGCAGGGTGAGTTCGAAACCGGGATCGAGGATGTGGGCGTTGCGGTTGGGTTGGGCGGACATCATTGTTCCTTCGATTCAAAGCTTGCGTGCATAAGCGTCATGCGCGAAGCGGCTGACATAGGTGGCGAGGCCGAGGCCCGCTTGCGCGAGTTTCTGCATGTTCGCGACGTGCTCGCGGCCGGTGGCCTCGTCGGTGTATTCGTAGGCATCACCGTTGACGAAACGGATGCGGATGAAGCCGTCGCCGTATTCGTACGCGGCGACGCCGGAGTGGCCGTGGAGATTCCGGTAACGCTTCATCGCGACACCTCGTGGCGCTATTGGCAGGCCTCGCAATATTCCGGGTTCTCCAGTGAACAAAACACCGCGGCCGCGGCTTGGGCCTGATCGGGTACCGCCGCCACCGTGGTCTTGGCGATTCTTGTGGCCGGCCTCGAGCGCAGGTAGTACGTGGTCTTGATGCCGGCCTTCCACGCGTACATGTACATCGAGCTCAGCTGGCCGATGTTCGGGTTTTCCATGAACAGGTTCAGCGACTGGCTCTGGTCGACATATGCGCCGCGCGCGGCGGCCAGGTCGATCAGCGACTTCTGCGGCAGTTCCCACACCGTGCGGTAGATCGCGCGCAGGCGTTCGGGGATCGCGGCGATGCCCTGCACCGAGCCTTCGGCGAGCTTGATCGCGTCGCGGATTTCGGACGTCCACAGTCCCAGCGTCTTCAGTTCGTCGGCGAGATGGCGATTCACCTGCAGGAAATCGCCGGACAGCGTTTCGCGCTTGAACAGGTTGCTGACCTGCGGCTCGATGCACTCGTAGCAGCCGGCAATCGAGGCGATGGTGGCGGTGGGCGCGATGGCGATCAGCAGCGAGTTGCGCAGGCCGTTTTGCTTGATCTTCTCGCGCAACGCGTCCCAGCGTGTGCTGTCCTGTGGCGTGGCGTTCGGCCAGTGATCGAACTGCAGCTCGCCATTGGCGGCACGGCTTTCGGCAAAGCCGGGATGCGGACCTTCGGCTTCGGCCAGTTCGGCCGATTGCGACAGGGCATTGAAGTAGATCTCCTCGGCGATGCGGGTGGACAGCGCCAGCGCCTCGGGCGAGTCGAATGGCAGGCGCAGCTTGAAGAACACGTCCTGCAGGCCCATCACGCCGAGCCCGACCGGGCGCCACTTCATGTTCGCGTTGCGCGCGGTGTCGATCGGGTAGAAGTTGAGGTCGATCACCCGGTTGAGCTGGCGCACTGCAGTGCGCACGGTCGAGGCGAGCTGGTCGAAGTCGAACGCGCCATCGCGCACATGCCGCGCCAGGTTCACCGAGCCCAGATTGCATACGGCCGTCTCGGTCGCCGAGCTGACTTCCAGGATCTCGGTGCAAAGGTTGGACAAGTGGATCACGTTCCCGGATTTGGCCGTCTGGTTGGAGGTGGCGTTGCAGCGGTCCTTGAACGTCATCCAGCCGTTGCCGGTCTGCGCCAGCGTGCGCATCATGCGTGCGTACAGTTCGCGCGCTTTCACGGTCTTCACGGCGAGGCCATCGGCTTCGGCCCTGCGGTACGCAACATCGAACGCCTCGCCCCAGCTGTCGACGAAGTGCGGCACCACCTTCGGATCGAACAGCGACCAGTCGCCATTGCTTTCGACCCGGCGCATGAACTCGTCGGGAATCCAGTTGGCGATATTGAGGTTGTGCGCGCGGCGGGCATCGTCGCCGGTGTTATCGCGCAGTTCGAGGAAGTCCTCGATGTCGGCATGCCACGATTCCAGGTACACGCAGGCGGCGCCCTTGCGCTTGCCGCCCTGGTTCACCGCGGCAACCGACGCATCCAGCGTCTTCAGCCACGGCAGCAGGCCGTTGGAGTGGCCGTTGGTGCCGCGGATCAGCGAGCCGCGCGAGCGCACCCGCGAGTACGCCAGGCCGATGCCGCCGGCGAACTTGCTGAGCTTGGCCACGTCGGCGTACTTGTCGTAGATCGACTCCAGCGAGTCGACCGGCGAGTCGAGCAGGTAGCACGAGCTGAGCTGCTCGTGCGCGGTACCGGCGTTGAACAGGGTGGGCGAACTGGCGAGGTATTTCAGCGAGGACAGCAACCGGTACAGTTCCAGCGTCTCGCCGATCTCGTTGCCGCCCAGCGCGCAGGCGACGCGCATGAAGAAGTGCTGCGGTGTCTCGATCACCAGGCGCGTTTGCGGATGGCGCAGCAGGTAGCGGTCATACACCGTGCGCAGGCCGAAGTATTCGAAGCGGCGGGTGGCGAGCACGTCGATCGCGTCGTTGAACTTGCGTGCGTTGGCGGCCACGAAATCACGCAGGCGGTCGTTGAGGATGCCCAACTCGGCGCCGCGCGCGATCGACTGCGAGTAGCTCTGGATTTCCTGGCCGCCGACCTCCTTGTCGATGTACGCGCCGAGCAGGCGCGCGGCCAGCTGGCCGTATTCGGGTTCCTCCGCGGTCAGCGCGGCGGCGGTGCGGATCGAGAGCTGATCCAGCTCGGCGGTGGTGGCGCCGTCGTACAGGCCGCCGATGGTTTTCAGTGCCACGCGCAGCGGGTCGACGCCGTGCAGCCCTTCGGCGCTGCGCGTCACGGCGCGCACGATCTTGTTGACGTCGACGGCTTCCTGGCCGCCGTTGCGCTTGGTCACGTGCATGGAGGCCGCGCTGTGCGGCGGGGTCAGCGCGAACGCGGTGTCGGTTTGGTGGGGGGCGGGTGTTTCGGCGGGCGCGACGGCGCGCTCGCGTTCGGCGGTATCGAGGGCTTGCATGGCAGGTGGCTCCGGCTGGACATCAAACGCCTGCTCCCGCGCGCAGGGCCTGATAGCGAAAGATTCCGGAGGCGGCGCGCAAGCCGGGCGCCGTGCGGCGACCTGGCTCCACGACGCACTTCCCCGCGGAAGCCGTCACTACGCAGCGGGACACGTTCGTCCCGCTGTGCCGGCAGGTCTTCGGACTTGCGGACGAGGATCGAGGCGATCCGCCTACTTGTCTTCGCTTCCCAGCCACGGCGGGCCAGTGCACGTGAAGACGTTCGTTTCCGCTCTACCGCTGCGGGGCAGTTCCGGAGTCACACCGGATTCCCTTTTAAGCCAAACCGATGTCGCATCGGGTCTGGCACCGACGCACACAACATATCGGGTGGCTCGGGAAGGGTCAACCCAACAAGTTGTGCGCAAGTCGTCTTGCGGGCCGGACGCGGCGGGTGCCTGCGCGGGCTGCGGCGACGTTACAGCGCATCGTGATCCAGCTCGCCGGTGCGGATGCGGATCACCTGCTCCAGCGTGCTTACGAAGATCTTGCCGTCGCCGATCTTGCCGGTGCGCGCGGAGGCCTGGATCGCCTCCAGTACACGGTCGAGCTGGTCGTCCGCCACCGCCACTTCCAGCTTGATCTTGGGCAGGAAATCGACCACGTACTCGGCGCCGCGATACAGCTCGGTGTGGCCCTTCTGGCGGCCGAAGCCCTTCACCTCGGTCACCGTGACGCCTTGCACGCCGACCTCGGCCAGCGCCTCGCGCACATCGTCCAGCTTGAACGGCTTGATGATCGCCACGACCAGTTTCATGCAGCATTCCTCGTTTCGGCCGGGCGGCAGGCGCCCGCAAACCTGCATTCTGCCCGGCCGGCGGGGCGCTGTCGCCTCACCGGGAGCGGTGTAGGACAATCCCTACAGTCTTTGATGGAGCATACCGATGGCGGCAACACGCGGCGTTCACCTAGCATTTACCCCGACGAGTTCGAGGCGCTGTCCATGATGGACAAGCAGGATATCGATCAGATTGCCCTGCGACTTGTGTCGTTGGTACCGCCAGGACTGGCACAGGTGCAGCAGGATTTGCGCACCAACTTCCGGGATGTTCTGGCGCAGGGATTGCGCCGCCTCGACCTGGTCACTCGCGAAGAGTTCGACGTGCAGACCCAGGTGCTTGCCCGCACCCGGGCCAAGGTCGACGAACTGGAACAGCGGGTGGCCGAGCTCGAAGCTGTCGTCGCCGCGCGCGGCGGTCAGCACTGACCACCTCCCGGGAGCCGCCTCCGATCCGTCACCCTCACCCCGAGAACGATCGGAGGCGGTTATTTATCCAGCGCTGCTGATGGAGTCGCGCGATGTTTGTGCCAGTCAGCGCGCCACCACCATCGCTGCGCCGCCGGCCCCTGGCTGCATGAGCCTCGCCGTCACCCTCAGCCGTGCCCAGGAAGGCATCGCTGCCCCGCAGGTGATGGTCGAGGTGCATCTCTCCGGCGGCTTGCCCTGCACCAACATCGTCGGCCTGCCCGAGGCCGCCGTGCGCGAGGCGCGCGACCGCGTGCGCGTGGCAATCCAGAACACTGCCTTCGAGTATCCCAACCGGCGCGTCACGGTGAACCTGGCGCCGGCCGAACTGCCCAAGGATGGCGGGCGTTTCGATCTCTCCATTGCACTGGGCATCCTCGCCGCCAGCGGCCAGGTGCCGCGCGAGAAACTGGATGACTGCGAGTTCCTCGGCGAGCTGGCGCTGACCGGCTCGCTGCGCGGCATCTCCGGCGTGCTGCCGGCGCTGCTGCGCGCCCGCGCGCGCGACCGTCGGGTGGTGGTGCCGCGCGAGAACGCGGCCGAGGCCGCGCTGGTGCCGGACGTCGACGTGCGCGTCGCCGAGACCCTCGCCGAAGTCTGCGGCTGGCTGCGCGGTGCGCACGACCTGTCCGCGCCGGTGGGCATTCCCAGCGATGGCGGCGCACATGACGGGCCGGACCTGGCCGACGTGCGCGGGCAGTTGCAGGCACGCCGCGCGCTGGAGATCGCCGCGGTCGGTGGCCATCACCTGCTGCTGGTCGGTCCGCCGGGCACCGGCAAGACCATGCTGGCCGAACGCCTGCCCGGCATCCTGCCGCCGCTGTCGGAATCGGAGGCGCTGGAGACCTGCGCCGTGTTGTCGGTCGCGGGCCAGGTCACCGATCCCGTTCGCTGGCGCCGGCGCCCGTTCCGCGCGCCGCACCATACCGCCTCGGCGGTGGCGCTGGTCGGCGGCGGCTCGTTTCCTCGTCCGGGCGAGATCTCGCTGGCGCACAACGGCGTGTTGTTCCTCGACGAGCTTCCCGAGTTCAGCCGGCACGTGCTGGAGGTGCTGCGCGAGCCGATGGAATCGGGCCATATCATGATTTCCCGGGCGGCGCGGCAATCGACCTTTCCTGCCCAGTTCCAGCTGGTCGCGGCGATGAATCCGTGCCCGTGCGGCTATGCCGGCGAGCCGCGCTGCCAGTGCACGCCCGACCAGGTGCAGCGTTACCGCGCACGTATTTCCGGGCCGCTGCTGGATCGCATCGACCTGTGCGTGCAAGTGCCGCCGGTGGCGCTGGCCGAACTGGGCACGCCGCGCAACGCGCGCGACGAGGACTCCGCCACCGTTCGCGTTCGCGTGCTCCATGCCCGCCGCCACGCACTGATGCGCGCAGGCCGGCCGAACGCGGAGATCAGCACGCGCGAACTGGAGCGCGATTGTGCGCTGGGGCCGGCGGAGCGGCGCTGGTTCGAACAGGCGCTCGAGCGGCTGGGCCTCTCCGCGCGCGCCTATCATCGGGTGCTGCGCGTCGCCCGCACGATCGCCGACCTCGACGGCGGCGCCGCCTTGCTCGAACGCGAGCACCTGGCCGAAGCCCTGCAGTACCGCAGGGTGTAAAGGCAGGAGTGAGTGGAGAGGAATGAGGAGTGAGAGAAAGCATGTCGCGACATGCCGTTGCTCTTCTTTCACTCATCATTCCTCTCCGCTCACTCCTGCTCTTTCCTGCTGGACGCACGCGCCGCCGCATGTTCCGATGTCGCCCTGACCATTCCAGGGACTGCAATGACGATCGATCTGGGCCTGATGCTCGCCGGCATGCTGATGATCGGGTTTCTCGCGCAGTGGCTGGCGTGGCGGGTGAGGCTGCCGGCGATCCTGTTCCTGCTGCTGGCCGGCATCGCGCTCGGGCCGGCCACCGGGGTGCTCGATCCGGACAAGCTGCTGGGCGATCTCCTGTTTCCCACCGTGTCGCTGGCGGTGGCGCTGATCCTGTTCGAGGGCAGCCTGACCCTGCGTTTCCACGAACTGCCCGGCATCGGCAAGGCCGTGCGCGGGCTGGTCAGTTACGGCGCGGTGGCCTCGCTGCTGCTGCTGGCGCTGGCTGCTCATCTGGTCGCCGGGTTGGCCTGGCCGATCGCGCTGCTGTTCGGTGCGCTGGGCTGCGTCACCGGCCCGACCGTGATCGCGCCGATGCTGCGCACGCTGCGACCGAACGCGCGCATCGCCAACACGCTGCGCTGGGAAGGCATCGTGATCGATCCGCTGGGCGCGCTGTTCGCAGTGCTGATCTACGAGGCGATCGTGTCGCGGCAGGAAGGCCACACCATCGGCATCTTCCTGGCAACCATCGGTTGCGGCGTGGGGATCGGCGCCTTGGCTGCCTGGCTGATGGCGTTCTTCCTGCGCCGCCAGCTGATCCCCGAATACCTGCAGAACTATGCGGTGCTGGCCGCGGTGCTGTTCGCCTTCAGCATCTCCAACACGCTGACCCACGAGTCGGGGCTGCTGGCGGTGACGATCATGGGCATTGCGCTGGGCAACCTGCGCGGGGTGCACATCGACGACATCCTCGATTTCAAGGAAAGCCTCACCACGGTGCTGGTGTCGCTGCTGTTCATCCTGCTGGCGGCACGACTGCACTGGCCGCTGCCGGACGGCATGCTGGGCGCGGGCCTTGCGCTGTTCGTGATTGCGCAGTTGCTGGTGCGGCCATTGACCGTGGCGCTCTCGAGTTTCGGCAGCGGCCTGAATTGGCGCGAGCGCGCACTGATCGGCTGGGTGGCGCCGCGCGGCATCGTGGCGGCGTCGGTTTCCGCGCTGTTCGCGTTGCGCCTGGATCAGCTCGGCGTGGCCGGCGCCGAGGCGCTGGTGCCGCTGGTGTTCACCCTCATCATCGGCACGGTGATCCTGCAGAGCGCCACCGCGCGGCCGCTGGCGATCTGGCTGAAAGTGGCCGAGCCGGAGCCGCGCGGCGTGCTGATCTTCGGCTCGGACCACGTGGCGCGCGCGATCGCCCAGTCGCTGCACGACGCCGGCTTCCGCGTGATGCTGGCCGACGACGACTGGGATGGCATCCGGCTGGCGCGCATGGACGGGTTGACCACGTTCTTCGGCAACCCGGCCTCGCCGCATGCGGAACGCCATCTCGATCTGACCGGCATCGGCCGGCTGCTCGCGGTGTCCACCCATCGCGAGCGCAATTCGCTCGCCTGCGTGCGCTACCGCCAGGAATTCGGCCGCGACAAGGTGTATCGCCTGCGCAACCTCACCCCACGCGAGAACACCGACCGCGCCGCGCTCGCCGGCAGCCTGCTGGCGCCGCCGCTGTTCGACGAGGAGATGACCCACGGCCGCTTCGCGCAGATGCTGGACGAAGGCTGGCGGATCAAGTCGACCAAACTCACCGCTACCTTCGACTGGCCGCAATTCGTCGAACAGTACGGTTCCGGCACGGTGCTGATGTTCGGCGTGGAGGAAAAAGGCGCCTTGCGGGTGGCCTCGACCAAGCGCGAACTGGAGCCGAAGCCGGGCTGGACCGTGATCGCGCTTGTACCGGCGAGCGAGAAGTGAGTGAAGAGGAGTGAGGAGTGAGAAAAAGCGAGAGCATTCCGCGCCCTTGCTCTCTCTCACTCCGCACTCCTCATTCCTCACTTCTCGCCTTCTCACGCGGCCGAGGCCTGCTTGAACTGCGCCTCCTCGGTCGAGCCCTTCAGCGCGGTGGTCGAGGACTGGCCCTGCTGGATCGCCTGGGTCACCGCGTCGAAATAGCCGGTGCCCACTTCGCGCTGGTGCTTCACCGCGGTGAAGCCGCGATCGGCGGAGGCGAACTCCTTTTCCTGCAGTTCGACGAAGGCGCTCATCTGGCGGCGCGCGTACCCGTGGGCGAGGTCGAACATGCCGTAGTTGAGGCTGTGGAAGCCGGCCAGGGTGATGAACTGGAACTTGTAGCCCATCGCGCCCAGTTCCTTCTGGAAGCGGGCGATGGTGGCGTCGTCCAGGTTCTTCTTCCAGTTGAAGCTGGGCGAGCAGTTGTAGGCCAGCATCTTGCACGGGAACCTGGCGTGGATCGCCTCGGCGAAGCGGCGCGCATCGTCCAGGTTCGGCTTGCTGGTCTCGCACCACACCAGGTCGGCGTAAGGCGCATAGGCCAGCCCGCGGCTGATCGCCTGGTCCAGGCCGGGCCTGACCCGGAAGAAGCCTTCGACGGTGCGCTCGCCAGTGAGGAACGGCTTGTCGTTGTCGTCGATGTCGGAGGTGAGCAGGTCGGCCGCATCGGCATCGGTGCGCGCCACGATCAGCGTCGGCACCCCGGCGACGTCGGCGGCCAGGCGCGCGGCGTTCAACTTGTCGACCGCCTCGCGGGTGGGGACCAGCACCTTGCCGCCCATGTGGCCGCACTTCTTGACGCTGGCCAGCTGATCCTCGAAATGCACGCCGGCGGCGCCGGCCTCGATCATCGCCTTCATCAGCTCGAACGCGTTCAGCACGCCGCCGAAGCCTGCCTCGGCATCGGCCACGATCGGCACCAGCCAGTCGATGTCGTGGTTGTCCTCGGCGTGGTGCAACTGATCGGCGCGCAGCAAGGTGTTGTTGATGCGCTTGACCACCAGCGGCACCGAGTTGGCCGGGTACAGCGACTGGTCGGGATACATTTCGCCGGCCACGTTGGCGTCGGCGGCGACCTGCCAGCCGCTCAAGTAGATCGCCTGCAGGCCGGCCTTGACCTGCTGCATCGCCTGGTTGCCGGTGAGTGCGCCGAGCGCGTTGACGAACTCCTCCTGGTGCAGCGACTTCCACAACCGCTCGGCACCGCGGCGGGCCAGCGAATGCTCGACCGCGACGGTGCCGCGCAGGCGCACCACGTCATCGGCGGAGTAGTTGCGCTGGACGCCGGCCCAGCGGGCATTGTTCTTCCAGTCCAGACTGATCTGTTCGGCGGTGGGCAGGGTGCTCTTCATGGCATGGCTCCGGTGGTGTTGAGCCCCTCTCCCTGCGGGAGAGGGGTTGGGGAGAGGGTTCGGACGGAGCGTGTCAGCACACTCCGCCGCGCCCCCTCATCCGCCCTTCGGGCACCTTCTCCCGGAGGGAGAAGGGAGAAAATCACAGTTGGTCGTACGCGGGCAGGGTGAGGAAGTCGGCCAGTTCGTCCGCATGGGTCATGCGGGAAATCAGGGCGGCGGCGGCATCGGCGCGGGCGGCGCCGGGGTGCTGGCTCTGGCGCAGGCGATGGGTGTGGGCGGCAAGCGCCTGGTCGAACAGCGCGAAGTCGATCGGTGCGTGGTCGGGGAACTCGAGATCTCCGTGATGCAGCCATTGCCACAACTGCGCGCGGGCGATCTCGGCCGTGGCGGCGTCTTCCATCAGGTGATGGATCGGTACGCAGCCCAGGCCGTCCAGCCACGCGGCGGTATAGCGCAGGCACACCTCGACGTTGTTGTCGAAGCCGGCGCGGCTGATGGTGCCGCCGGGCGCGGCGAGCAGCTGCTCGCGGCTCACCCGCACGTCCTCGCGCAGTTTGCCGAGCTGGTTCGGCGCGGGCATGTATTCGTCGAAGATCGCCTGCGCCACCGGCACCAGCGCGGGGTGGGCGACCCAGGTGCCGTCGTGGCCGGCTTTGACCTCGCGCAGTTTGTCGGCGCGCACCTTGTCCAGCGCCGCTTCGTTCGCCGCCTCGTCGCCCTTGATCGGGATCTGCGCCGCCATGCCGCCCATCGCGAAGGCGCCGCGGCGGTGGCAGGTCCTGATCAGCAACTCGGAATAGCCTTTCAGGAACGGCACCGTCATGCCGACCTGGCCACGCTCGGGCAGCAGGCGGTCGCGATGGCCGCGCAGCGTTTTCAGGTAGGAAAAAATGTAATCCCAGCGACCGCAGTTGAGGCCGACGATGCGACGGCGCAGCGCGTGCAGGATCTCGTCCATCTGGAACGCGGCCGGCAGGGTCTCGATCAGCACCGTGGCCTTCATCGTGCCGCGCGGCAGCTGCAGTTCGGCCTCGGCGGCGCTCATCACCTCTTCCCACAGCGCGGCCTCTTCCATCGCCTCCAGCTTGGGCAGGTAGAAGTACGGGCCGCGGTCGCGCTCGTGCAGCGTGCGTGCGTTGTGGAACACGAACAGGCCGAAGTCGACCAGCGCGCCAGACAGCGGGGTGCCATCCACGCTGAAAAAGCGGTCATGCAGATGCCAGCCGCGCGGGCGCACCACCAGCACGGCGGGGTTGTTGCCGACCTGGTAGGTCTTGCCCTCGGGCGAACGGAACGTGATCGTGCCGTCGACCGCATCGCGCAGATTGACCTGGCCGTCCAGCTGGTTGGCGAAGGTGGGCGAGGAGGAATCCTCGAAGTCGGCCATGAACACCCTGGCGCCGGAATTCAGCGCGTTGATGATCATCTTGCGCTCCACCGGGCCGGTGATCTCCACGCGGCGGTCGCGCAGCGCGGCCGGGATCGGTGCCACGTTCCAATCCGATTCGCGGATTGCCGCCGTGTCGGCGCGGAAATCCGGCAGGGCACCGGCATCCCAGGCAGCCTGGCGCTGGCGACGCTCTCGCAGCAGGTGTTGCCGCGACGCCTCGAAGCGACGGTGCAGCCGGGCCAGGAACGCCAGCGCGGCCGGGGTCAGGATGGCCGCGTAGGCGGCGCCGTCGGCGAGGACCTCCGCGGGGCCGGTGTGGAGTTGTTCCTGCGCTGCTGCCATCGTTTCGCTCCGCGTCGTGGGTGACTCGAAGCTAGGCCGGCAAATGTCTGTTTGACAAAGTGAATGTTTCAATCATTACTATGAGCAACATCAATATCTGACACAACTTGCTGAAATGACTTGATGAAAACTCCCGGCGTTCCGCTGAAGCAGCCGAAAAAATCGTCTCGCAGCGCAGCAAAAAGACGTACCCCCGGCGAACGCGCCGAGGAGGCTGGCGGCCGTTTCTACTACAAGGGCAACCGCCACAAGCAACTGCGCGCCTTCGTCAGCGTGGTGAAACTGGGTACGCTGACCCGCGCCGCCGAAGCGTTGTACGTGTCGCAACCCACCATCAGCCTGCAGTTGCAGGCGCTGGAACGCGAGCTCGGCGCCACCCTGCTTGAGCGCCGCCGCCGGCGCATCAATCTCACCGACGCGGGCGAGGCGCTGTACGAGCTGGCGCGCCCGCTGGTGGAAGGCTGGGACACGCTGGATCGCGATTTCCAGGCGAAGGCGAAGGGTCTGCAGGCCGGCCGGCTGGTGATCGCCGCCGGCACCTCCACCATCCAGTACCTGCTGCCGGAACTGGTGCGCCGCTATCGCGAACGCTTCCCGGCAGTGCAACTGCAGTTGGCCAACGTGACCGGCAAGGACGGCATGGCCATGCTGCGTGCCGACGAGGCGGATTTCGCGGTCGGCTCGATGCTGGACGTGCCCAACGACATCGCCTGGGCGCCGGTGCAGCACTACGACCCGATGCTGATCATGCCGCCCGACCACCCGCTGGCGACGAAGGACAAGATCACCCTGGAGGATCTTTCACCCTACGGACTGATCCTGCCGCCGCAGCGCCTCTCCACCTATCGACTGGTCGACCTGGTGTTCCAACAGCGGCAGGTGCCCTATCACGTCGCGATCGAGGTCGGCGGCTGGGACGTGATCAAGGAATACGTGGCGATGGGCATGGGCATCTCCATCGTCACCGGCATCTGCATCACCGACGCCGACCGCGGGCGCCTGGCCGTGCGCAACATGAAGCAGTTCTTTCCCCAGCGCAGCTACGGCGTGGTGATGCGCAAGGGCAAGTTCCTCAGCGCCGAGGCACGCGCCTTCATCGACCTGATTCGCCCCGGGCTGCTGACGCATCGCGAACACGATGATCCGGGGCATTCGCAGCGGTGATGCCCGAGGCCGCTCTGCGAACCTCGCCTCTGCGCGCGGGATTTCAGACGTCGCGATGCTTGCCCTTGAACGGCGCGTACCACTCGCGCAGGCGCTGCATGGTTGCGCCCATGTCGGTGCCGGCATCGAACAGTGGGCCGAGCTGGATGGTCCTGTCGGGGTAATGGAACGCGACCGGGAAGATCGGCACGCCGGCATCGTGGGCGATGTGCCAGAAGCCGCTCTTCCAGCGCGTCACCGGTTTGCGCGTGCCTTCGGGGGCGATGCCCAGCCACAGTTTCTCGCGCTGGCGGAACTGGTCGATCATCTGTTCGACCACGCCCTTGGCCGCGCTGCGGTCGATGGGAACGCCGCCGAGCCGACGCAGCAGCCCGCCCAGCGGGCCGCGAAACAATTCCTGTTTGCCCATGAAGTGCACGTCGGCGCCGATCGCCACCTTGATCAGCAGCCCCCACACCCCGTCCCACCACGAGGAGTGCGGGGCGGCGATCAGCACCAGTTTGGGGACGTCGGGAAATTCGCCGGTGAGACTCCAGCCGCACAGGCGCAACACGCCGCGGCAGATGCGTCGTTGCCAACCGTCGCGCAGCTTCGGCATGCGGGCGGGCAACTGGGCTGGAGTGAAGACGCGACGCTTCATTCGAACTCCGGTTTGCGCGAACGGGTCTGCTTGATCCTGCCGCGCTGCTGTTTGCCGGCCAGGCGGCGTTCCTTCGAGGCGCGGGTCGGTTTGGTGGCGACGCGTTTCTTCGGCGGCAGCAGCACGCCGCGAATCAGTTCGGCCAGCCGCTCGCGCACGTCGTCGCGATTGCGCGCCTGGTCGCGAAAGCGCCGGCCCTGGATCACCAGCATCCCTTCGGCGGTAAGCCGGCGGTCGCGCCGGGCCAGCAGCCGCGTGCGCACCTCCTCCGGCAGCGACGGCGAGCCCGCCACGTCGAAGCGCAATTCCACCGCGCTCTCGGTGCGATTCACATGCTGACCGCCCGGGCCGTCGGCGCGCAGGAAGCGCTCGATCAGTTCGGACTCGGGCAGAGCGAGGGTGCGGCTGATGGTCAGCATGGGGGGAAGTTTAGGGGAGAAGCGAGAAGTGAGTGGAGAGGAGTGAGGAGTGAGAGAGAGCGAAGGCAAGCCGTACCCCGGCTCTTCTCTCACTCCTCACTCCTCTCCACTCACTCCTGCTTCAAGCCCCAGCCGAACTGCGCCAGCAATCGCGCGAATGCCTCGTCCAGCGGCGCCTCCAGTTGCATCGGCGCGCCACTCACCGGATGCGCGAACGAAAGCCGCCACGCGTGCAGCAGCATCCGGTGGCAGGCAAAGTGCTGCTTGTAGAGGCGGTTGTGGTCGCCGCGGCCGTGCTGGCAGTCGCCGATCACCGGGTGATGGATGTGCGCCAGGTGCTTGCGGATCTGGCGGAAGCGGCCGCTCTCAGGCTCCGCCAGCAGCAGGGCGTAGCGTTGTTGCGGGTAGCGGCCGAGTGCGATCGGAAGCTCGATCGTGGCCAGGCGCCGGTAGCGCGTGCGCGCTTCGCGGCGCGGGCCGGTTTCGCGCGAGCCGGGCAGGGGATAGTCGATCACACCTTCGGCCGGCTCCGGCCAGCCGCGCACCACCACCAGGTATTGCTTGTGCACCGTGCGCTGCATGAACTGCTCGCCAAGCGCGGCGGCGACCTCCTTGCTGCGCGCCACCAGCAGCACGCCGCTGGTGGCGCGGTCGAGCCGGTGCGCCAGGTACACGTTGCCGCCGACCTGCTCGCGCAGCAGGTCGATCAGGAACGCGTCGGCGGGCCCCACGAACGTCGAGCGATGCACGGCCAGGTTCGCGGGCTTGTTCACCGCGATCAGCGCGTCGTCCTGGTAGAGGATGTCGATCATGCGTTCGAGCTTCCGCGCTCTGGTTGTTCGTGGGAGCCCGCTCGCGGGCGATGCTGCGGGTGCCCGTGAAAAGCATCGCCCGCGAGCGGGCTCCTGCACGGTCAACGCGAGCGCGGCCAGCCGATGGCGAAGGAGAGGAAACCGGCGATACCGGCGCCCAGCGGCGGCCAGATGCCGTGTTGCGGGGCCAGCGTCCACAGCAGCGCGGCGCCGATCAGCAGTGCGCTGCCGAGCAGGCTGCAGGCCAGCGTCCTGTGCTGGCGACGGGCATTCTCCTGCGCCAGTTTGAGGGCCAGCGGATCGGCTGGCTCACGCCGCTCGCCGCGGCCGATCTGACGCAGCGCATCACGTACCAGGTCGGGAAACTCCGGCGCGTGGTGCAGCCATTCGGGTACCCGTTTGCGCACGTCGCGCAGGGTGCGCAGCGGGCTGTAGCGCTGGCGCAGGATCCGCTTGAGCACCGGATGCGCGACTGCCCAGATGTCGATCTCCGGATCGAGCATGCGGCCGACGCCCTCGATGTTGAGCAGGGTCTTCTGCAGCAGGATCAGCTGCGGCTGCAGGGTCAGCTCGAAGCGGCGCGCGGTCTGGAACAGCTTGACCACCAGCTCGGCCAGTGAAATCTGCGACAGCGGGCGGGTGAAATACGGCTCGCATACGGTGCGCACGGCGGCTTCCAGTTCGTCCAGCCGCACGTCGGCGGGCATCCAGCCGGCGGCCACGTGCAGTTGCGCGATGCGTGCGTAGTCGCGTTCGAACAGTGCGATGAAGTTCTGCGCCAGCCAGTACTGGTCGGCCTCGGGCAGCGAGCCCATGATGCCGAAGTCCAGCGCGATGAAGCGCGGCTCGTCCAGGCGCGACGGGTCCACCCAGATGTTGCCGGGGTGGGCGTCGGCGTGGAAGAAATTGTCGCGGAACACCTGCTCGTAGAACACCCGCACGCCCTTGGCGGCCAGTGCCTTGCGGTCGAGCCCGGCGGCGTCGATCGCGGCGATGTCGTCGCTGCTGATGCCGTGCACGCGCTCCAGCGTCAGCACGCGCGAGGCGGTCAGTTCCCAGTGCACCGCCGGCACGTACAGGTCCACGCCGCTGGCGAAGTTGCGCTTGAGCAGGCTGGCGCTGGCGCCTTCGCGCTGCAGGTCGAGTTCGTTCTCCAGCATCTTCTCGACTTCGGCGACGACGTCGAGCGGGCGGATCTTGTCGGCATTCGGGTGCCAGCGCTGGGCCAGTTCGCCGAGCGAGCGCAGCAGCTTCACGTCGCGGGAGATCTGCGCGTCGATGCCCGGCCGCAGCACCTTCACCACCACCTCGCGGCCGTCGGCCAGGGTGGCGGCATGCACCTGGGCGATCGAGGCCGAGGCCAGCGGCGTCTCGTCGAATTGGGCGTATAGACGTCCAACCGGGAGTTTCAGCTCGCGCTCGACGATGGCGCGCGCCTCGCTGCCGGGGAACGGCGCCACCTGGTCCTGCAGCAGCGACAGTTCGTCGGCAATGTCGGCGGGCACCAGGTCGCGGCGGGTCGACAGCACCTGGCCGGCCTTGACGAAAATCGGCCCCAGCTCGGTCAGCGCCCGGCGCAGGCGTTCGCCGCGCGAGAGGCTGGCCACGTTGGCGCGCGGTCGCGCCAGCAGCGGGCGCAGCAGTTTCAGCGGGCGGAACAGGTGCGCGGCGTCGACCAGTTCATCCAGCCGCCATGCCAGCAGCACCGAGGCCACTCGCAGCAGGCGCGGCACCACGCGCAGCGGCGTCACGCGGTGTCGCCCTGCAGTTGCCGCGCCAGCCGCTGCACGCGTGCGGCCAGTCGTTCGCTGTGTTCGCGCAAACTGTCCACTTCGTCGAGAAAGGTGTCGACTTCGCCAGGCGCCAGGGCCACGCGGGTTTCGTCGCGCACCCAGTCGGCGGCGTCTTCGACGAGATGGGCGCCACTTTCGCGGGCATGCGCCAGGCCCTTGCGCACGGCCCTGGCCAACGGCACGCCGAGCACGTCGCCGAAACTGCGCGCGAAGGCCTCCTCGAAATCCGGCGCGAACTTGCCGGCCAGCTTTTCCAGGCGGCGCGCCAGTTCGGCATCGCCGGCGATCTCCACCTTGCCCGGCGCGATGCCGTCGTCGTCGCGGCGCAGCAGCATCGCCAGCAGGCTGCCCGGCGTCGCGGCCACCTTCAGCTGGCTGTCGTCGCGCGGCGGGCCGACTTTCAGGTGCGCCTGATCGACCGTGATGGCCAGCGCCAACTCCGGCCCGCGCAGATGCAACTGCACGCTGCGACCGTTCAACGCGGCCAGCCGCTGCTGCGTGTCGGGATCGAGCGAGAGCGCGTGGTTCAGCGCGGTTTCCAGCGCTCGCCCGGCGAGCTTGCGCAGTGGTTGCGGCATCCAGGCGTTGGGGGTGGCGGCGTTCATCCGCCGATTGTAGCGGGGCGGCGCCTCGGGCAGCGCTTGGGCGCTGCCGGGGATCGGGAATAGGGAATCGGAAGAGCGTTCTTTCTCTGGTTTGAAGAGGCCGCGGACGGTGCCGCTTTTGCCCGTGCCTTTCCGATTCCCTATTCCCGGCTCTCACCAGCGAAACCGATCTGGCGCCAGGCCTCGTAGACCGCCACGGCGACGGTGTTCGACAGGTTCAGGCTGCGGCTGTGCGGGCGCATCGGCAGGCGCAGGCGTTGTGTCGGCGGGATGGTGTCCAGCACTTCGTCCGGCAGGCCGGCGGTTTCGCAGCCGAACAGCAGCGCGTCGCCGTCGGCAAAACGCACGTCGACGTGGGGCACGCTGCCGCGCGTGGTGAAGGCGAACACGCGTGGCGCGCCGAGCGCGGCGAGGCAGGCGGACAGGTCCTCGTGCACCGCGACGCTGGCGTATTCGTGATAGTCCAGCCCGGCGCGGCGCAGGCGGGCGTCGTCGAGCTCGAAGCCCAGTGGACGCACCAGGTGCAGTGCCGCGCCGGTATTCGCGCAAAGACGGATCACGTTGCCGGTGTTGGGAGGGATCTCGGGGCGATGCAGGATGACATGGAGCATCCACGCATTATCGCTTGCGCCATGCTCAGCTGGCCACGCGCGGGCAGACCACGCCGTCCGGCGGCAGCGCGCAGCTGCTCGGCGCGGCCAGCAGGATGGTGGCGATGCCGCCGTCGTGGGCGAGTTCGACCGGCGGCGTGGCGGTGGTGGTGGTCAGCATGGCGGCGAGGATGAGGCCGCACACCACGAGGCTGGCAATGAACAATCCGTGCAGCATGAAAGTCTCGAATTTCACGGTTACATCTCCGATGCGTAAGTGAGCCCTGCAGCCCGATGAAAGCAATCCCTGTGCCACGCCTGGATATGCGGCCAACATACTGATTTTTCAAGGTTTGGATAACCGCCTCGACACCCCGGCCGTTGTCCGCGGACAGTCGTCCGGTGGCGTCCGGACAGCGGTGCCCCGCGCCACCGCACGGGCCGTCGACCGTGCCACAAGTCATTTGCGATGCCCGGGCGCGGCCGGGTAGCCTGCCCGGACCATTCGCGAAAACAGGAGGTTCACCGTGAAAAAAACGCCGCTTGCCCTGCTCATCTCCGGCTTGCTCACGTTCGGGGTCGCCGCGCCGACACTGCTGGTCGCCGCCCCCGCGCAGGCGGTCGAGGCCGCCGCTGCAGCGACGCAGCAGATCCCCGACCTGGCCTATTCCCGTTTCGTGCTGCCCAACGGCCTGACCGTGGTGGTGCATGAAGACCACAAGGCGCCGGTGGTGGCGGTGAGCGTGTGGTATCACGTCGGCTCATCCTATGAGCCCAAGGGCAAGACCGGCTTCGCGCACCTGTTCGAGCACCTGATGTTCCAAGGTTCGGAGAATCACAAGGACGAGTTCTTCAAGCCGTTCGAGCTGGCCGGCGCCACCGACCAGAATGGCACCACCTGGCTCGACCGCACCAACTATTTCGAAACCGTGCCGACCACCGCGCTGGACATGGCGCTGTGGATGGAATCGGACCGCATGGGCCACCTGCTCGGTGCCATCGGCCAGCCGCAGCTCGACGAACAGCGCGGCGTGGTGCAGAACGAGAAGCGCCAGGGCGAAAACCAGCCTTACGGCCGCGCCAGCGAACTGATCCAGGCCGAGGCGTTCCCGGCCAACCATCCCTACCATCACGACACCATCGGCTCGATGGCGGATTTGAACGCCGCCTCGCTCGGCGACGTCAAGCAGTGGTTCCGCGACTACTACGGCGCGGCCAACACGGTGGTGGTGCTGGCCGGCGACATCACGCCGGCGGTGGCGAAGGAGAAGATGCTGAAGTACTTCGGCGACATCGCCGCCGGTCCGCAGGTGCCGCGCCCGCAGCCGTGGATTGCCGCGCGCGACAAGTCCACCCGCGGCACGATGACCGACAACGTCGCGCAGACCCGCATCTACCGCGAATGGAACGTGCCGGCGCGCGGCAGCCATGACGAGAACCTGCTGGAGCTGGCCGCCGCCGTGCTCGGCGGCAGCAAGACCTCGCGGCTGTACCAGCGCCTGGTCTACCAGGACAAGCTCGCCGACAGCGTCTCCGTCTACGTCGAGCAGCATTCGCTGGCCAGCCTGTTCCAGTTGCAGGTCGACGTGAAGAAGGGCGTCGACCCGGCCAAGGTCGAGGCCGCGATCGCCGACGAATGGCAGAAGTTCCTCAACGATGGCCCCACCGCCGACGAACTGGCGCGGGTCAAGACCGAAACCCGCGCCTCCTTCGTGCGCGGCCTGGAGCGCGTCAACACGCAGGCCTCGATCCTGGCCGAGGGCCAGCTGTACCACGGCGATCCGGGGCACTACCTGAAGGACTTCAGCACCCTGATGGCGGCGACGCCGGCCAGCGTCAAGGCGGTGGCGAACCAGTGGATCGCCAAGGGCGACTACACCCTGACCGTGGTGCCCGGCAAGGTCGAGGACGCCGACATGGCCACCGTGGCCGGCCGTGCCGCCGCGTCCGGCGCGCCGGCGCCGGTGCTCACGCCCAAGGGCGATTACAAGACCGTGGCCAGCGACGTCGATCGCAGCAAGGGCGTGCCCGAAGTCGCCAGCTTCCCCGACCTCGCGTTCCCGACCCTGCAGCACGGCAAGCTCGACAACGGCGTCGAGGTGGTCCTGGCCGAACGCCACGGCGTGCCGGCGGTGCAGATGCAGTTGCTGTTCGACGCCGGTTACGCGGCCGACCAGGGCCGCAAGCTGGGCACCTCCAGCTTCACCATGTCGATGCTCGACGAAGGCACCCGGGACCTCGATTCGGTCGAGATCGCCAAGCGCAAGCAGCGCCTGGGCGCGATCATCGCCAGCGGTTGCGGGCTGGATTACTGCAATGCCTCGCTGAATGCGCTGGACGACCAGCTCAAGCCCTCGCTCGACCTGTTCGCCGACATCGTGCGCAACCCGGCGTTCCGCGATGCCGACGTCAGCCGCCTGCGCGGCCAGTGGCTGGCCGGCATCGCCCAGGAGAAGAGCCAGCCCATCGGCATCGCGCTGCGCACCCTGCCGCCGCTGCTGTACGGCAAGGGCCACGCCTACGCGATCCCGTTCACCGGCACCGGCACCGAAGCCTCGATCAAGTCGCTGACCGATGCCGACATGCGCCAGTTCATCACCGACTACATCCGCCCGGACAACATGAAGATCCTGGTGGCCGGCGATACCACGATGGCGAAGATCATCCCGCAGTTGAACGCGGTGTTCGGCAACTGGAAGGCGCCGGCGAGCAAGGTGCCGGCCAAGAACATCGGCAAGGTCGCGCCGCCGGAACAGGTGCGCGTGTTCCTGGTCGATCGCCCCGGAGCGCAGCAGAGCCTGATCCTCGCCGGCAGTCTGGCGCCGTCCACCGAGGCGCCCAACAACCTGCAGATCCAGACCATGAACGGCGCCTTCGGCGGCAGCTTCACCTCGCGCCTCAACATGAACCTGCGCGAGGACAAGCACTGGGCCTACGGCGCCTTCAGCTTCCTGCAGAACGCGGTCGGGCAGCGCCCGTTCATGCTCTACGCACCGGTGCAGACCGACAAGACCGCGGCGTCGGTCAGCGAGATGCTGAAGGAAGCGCGCGGGGTGATCGGCGACAAGCCGCTGACCGCGCAGGAGATCAGCAAGATCAAGGTCGGCGACGTGCGCAGCATGCCGGGTCAGTACCAGACCACCCAGGCGGTGATGGGCGCCATGCAGGGCATCGCCCAGTACAACCGCCCGGATGACTACGTGCAGACCCTGAAGTCGCGCATCGAGGCGCAGACCGATGCGTCGGTGGAGGCTGCGGCGAAGGAGATCATCCACCCGGACCAGCTGACCTGGGTGATCGTCGGCGACCTGGCCAAGATCGAGTCGCCGATCCGCGCGCTGAAGCTCGGCACGGTCGAGGTGCTCGACGCCGACGGCAAGCCGGTGGCGGCCAAGCCGGCGAAGTGAGTCGCGCTGCCGCGCCGGCTGAACCGGCGCGGCAAGCGGCGGATGGAGCGAGGGACGCCGGCGCGCCGGCGCGTTACGATGGAGGCCGGACCGTCCTGGTCCGGCCTCTTTTCATGCCCTCAAGACCTGCCGCGGAGCCACCCATGCGCAAGACCCTGTTGTTGCTCGTCCCCATCCTGTTGCTCGGCGCCTGCAGTTGGGGCATCACCCTGGATTCGGCCGGCAAGAACGTGCGCACCGCCTGGAGCGGCGATGTTTCCAGCTGCCGCGAACTGGGCAAGGTCACCGTCTCGGTGATGAACCGCGTCGGTCCGGTCGACCGCAACGACATCAAGGTGCGCGACGAACTGGAAGTGCTCGCGCGCAACGAGGCGGCCAAGATGCACGCCGACACCATCAAGCCGCTGGCCGAACCGGCCGATGGCTCGCAGCCGTGGGGCGCCTACCAGTGCGGCAGCAACCCGGCCAAGCCGGGGGCGGGCCGACCGGCTTCGGCCCAATCGGCCAAGGGCGACGTGCAGACGTTCCCGGTGTCGGGCGGCTGACCCCTTCGACGGTCAATCCATGCTGATCCAGCCGCGTTCTCCCGCAATGCGCAGCGAGGTGCCGAGCACCGCGCTGAGCGACTGGAGGCGCGCGAGGATGCGTTGTGCATCCTCGCCTCGCGCGATCCTGGGGCGACCCCGCGTTTCGTCCTGGCGACTCGCATCGTCGCCCCTCTCGTTGAGCACCACCGGCACCAGTTCGAGCTGACGCATCGAGCCATCGCGCCGATGAAGGTGCGCGATCATGCTTTCCCACACCTCGGCCGGGTAGTAGCCGGGCTCGGTGCGGGAATGAAAGATCAGGCTGCCCATGCCATGGAAGATCGGCACCCCGTGATGAAGCTCGATCCCGTGCAGCAGCGGGGCGCCGTGCGAAAAGAATGCGCCGGCACCGGCTTCGGCGCAGCTCCGCGCGAATTCGCGCGCCCATGGCTGGGTGACGCGCATGTCGCCGCGCCAATCGTGGTTGTGCAGGCAGGCGACGACGAAGGCCGTGCCGGCCGCCGCGCGGATCGACTGAAGGATTCGTTCCACATCGTCCTGGTCGGGTGTGCCGGCTGCGGTCAGACGCAGCTCGTTGATGCCGGCGCCTGAACTTGTTGCCGCCACGCCCGGACGGATCTTGCCGGCCGCCATGGCCACCAGCGCGACACGGCGACCGCGCGCCTTGAAGCAGGCGGCACCGCTGGCTTCGGCGAGGTCACTGCCGCTGCCGGCGGTGGCGAAACCGGCATGCTGCGCGGCGCTGCGGGTGGCCAGTACGCCCGCACGGCCGAAATCGCCGGCGTGGTTGTTGGCCAGGGCCAGCATGTCGAAGCCGAACGAGCGCAGGCAGCGCAAGGCGTCGGGGCCCGCGGCATGCAGGAACAGCCCTTGGCGAGTCGGTGCGCCCGACGCGCCAACGCGTATGGGCGTCTCCAGGTCGGTCATGGCAACGTCGCCGCGACGTACCTGGGCGATCACTTCGGCGAGGCCGGGGTAGGGCTCGCTGCAGAGGTCGTGCGCGATCAGCGCCTGCCCGGTAAGGGTGAGGGTCAGCTCGCGGCGTTCGGCCGCGCGCACGGCAACGCCCGGCAACAGCGGCGTCATCGCCAGGGCGGCGAGCAGCCGCCGGCGCTGCAGATTGCACGACTCGACCATGACGCCCCTCGCTCGATCCGGACCCGACAGCCCCAGCTATCCACGTCCACCGGGCCGCTTGCAAGCTTATTCGCGTACCTGCGCATGCCATACCAAAATGGCATGGACGCATTACCGGACTCGATAAGATTGCATATGTTCAGTCCGCGTGAATTACTCGATACCAAGGCAGATGCTCCGGCGAACTGGTCGCCACGCATGGTTTCGGGAGGGGTGATGAACAAGATGGCTGGCAAGGGGGAGTCACGGCGTGTACCGCGCCTGGGTGTGATGATGGTGGCGATTGCGGGGGCGCTGGCGGCGGGCGGAATGCCGGCGACCGCGGATGCGCAGAGCGCCGCGGACACGACGAGCGGCGATGCGAACAAGGCGAAGACGCTGGAGACGGTCAGCGTGGTCGGCTCGCGCATCCGCCGCAAGGACGAGGTCGCGGCCAGCCCGGTGTTTACCATGGAGCGCAACGAGATCGAGGCTACCGGCGTGGTCTCGGTCGGCGAGTTGCTGCAGGAGCTGCCATCGGTAGGTTCCAGCTTCAACTCGACCGGCTCGGGCGGCACCAGCCATGGCTCCCGCTCGTTGAACCTGCGCAACCTGGGCGCCAACCGCTCGCTGGTTCTGGTCAACGGGCGGCGCTGGGTGAACGGAGCCGGTACCCGCGGTTTTCGCGACTTTGTCGACCTGAACACGATTCCGCTGGCCGCGGTCGAGCGGATCGAAGTGCTGCTGGACGGCGCCACCGCCATCTACGGCGCCGACGCGATCGCCGGCGTGGTCAACATCATCACCTTCAGCGAGTTCGACGGGCTGAAGGCCAGCAGCTATGTCGGCCAGACCGACAAGGGCGACGGTTTCACACACAACGAGGATTTCCTCTGGGGCAAGTCCGGCGACTGGGGGTCGGCGCTGGTGTCGGCGACGGTCGCCGGCAGCAACGAGATCCTGGCCGGGCATCGCGATTTCTCGCGGGTGCCGCTGCAAGGGTTGAGCCGAAACACGCCGGCGGGCCGTTTCCGCAACAGCACGCCGGTGGATGGCTTCGGCACCAAGGCGTTCGTGCCGGACGGCAACGGCGGTTTTCGCCTGGACGTGCCGGACACCGACGTCTACAACGACCAGCCTGACACCACCTTGATCGGCCCCCTGGACATGGCTGGCGTGTATGGCCAGTTGCGCTTCCACGTCAGTGATGCGGTGACCTTCGTGACCGAAGGCCTGTACAACACGCGCGAATCGAGCCAGCGCTTCCCGCCGGCAACGCCACGCATCCGCGGCGGCGACGGCATGACGATTCCGGCCGACCACCCGTACAACCCGTTCGGCGTGGACTTCCAGGGCACGGGCACCAAGTTCGAGGTGGTGCGGACGATCACCGAGCTGGGGCCGCGCATCAACACGCAGAACGTTGACACGATGCGTGTGGCGGCCGGATTCGAAGGCGATTTCTCCAATGGCTGGTCGTGGAACAGCTTCTATACGTATGCCCAGAACAAGGCGAAGTGGACCTCCGCCAATCAGATCGATCTGGACAAGGTCGCGCTGGCACTGGGCCCGAACGCCCGCTGCGCGGCCAACAACTGCGTGCCGCTGAACATCTTCGGCACCATCACCCCGGAGATGGCCAACTACATCCGCGCCACTGGCGTCGACCACAACGGCACCAAACAGCACGACTTCACCGCCAACCTCACCGGCGACCTGTTCGAGTTGCCGGCCGGAATGCTGGCGTTCGCCGGTGGCGTCGAGTACCGCAAGGAATCGGGCTACGACCAGCCCAGCCCGTACTTCAATGAAACGCCGCAGTTCATCACCTACAGCCGCAAGACCACCTCGGCGCCGCGCCTGCCGACCGCCGGCTCCTACGATCTGAAAGAGGCCTATGTCGAGTTCAACGTGCCGTTGCTGGCGAACCTTCCGGCGGTCAAGCAACTGGAGCTGTCCGCCGCGACGCGCTACTCGAGCTACAACACGTTCGGCAACACCACCAACAGCAAGCTCGGCCTGGTCTGGCGGCCGTGGAACGACCTGATGCTGCGCACCACCTGGGCGCAGGGCTTTCGCGCGCCCTCGATCAACGAACTCTACGCCGGCCTGCGTCAGACCAACTTGCCGGCGGTTGACCCCTGCAACGGCGGCGGCGCCGGCAAGCCCGGGTGTGCCGGGGTGCCGACCAGCTACGACCAGCGCAACTACTCGGGCGGCTCGATCCTCTCGACCGTGGGCGGCAACCCCGACCTGCGGCCGGAAACCTCGGTCAATCGCAGCAGCGGCTTCATCTACACGCCGAGCTTTGCCAAGGGCCTGACCTGGTCGGTCGACTGGTACGACATCGACCTGAAGGAGGCGATCTCCAGCTTCGGCTCGCAGAACCTGCTCGACCTGTGCGCCAATACCGGTCAACGCTGCAACCTGATCAAGCGCGACACCAGCGGCGAGATCATCAACCTGATCGACGGCCCGATCAACCTGAACCGGCTCAAGGCCAGCGGCGTCGATACGACCATGCGCTACCAGTTGCCGACGATGGCGGCGGGCAATGTCGGGCTGATGTTCAACGCGGCTTACCTCAACGCGTTCGATCGTTACGACACCTTGCCCAGCGGGGAGGTGCGCGTGGCCAGGCGGGCCGGAAAATCGGACATCGCGCGCGAGAGTTTCCCGCGCTGGAAAGCGAACACCGCCGTCGACTGGTCGCGTGGCCTGTGGTCAGCGAACTGGAGCATGCATTACATCGGCAGCACCGACGAGGGCCCGGCGCCGGGCTATGGCCGGATCCCGGCGCAGATCACCCATGACGTGTGGGGTGCCTATACGCTGCGCTCGCAACTGATGACCTTCACCCTTGGCGTGCAGAACCTGTTCGACAAGGACCCGCCGTTGTCCTATGTCAACGGCGGCGACCTCAACTTCGACATGAGCACCTACAACCCGCGTGGCCGCTTCATCTACGTGAAGGCCACGATCACCCTCTGAGACGGGCACCGGCGGCATCGGCGCGATGTCGCCGACCGCCGGCCCGGGCCGCCGCGGGAGCGGGCGCCGGCGACCCGCTCAACCACATGGATCTTCCCAGCATGGCCAACCGTCCCGTCACCGATGGCAAACCTGCACAGCGGCCCCGTCGCAAGATCGACGTGCACCCGGTGCTGATGCTGGTGTCCGTGCTGTTGCTGTGCGCGGTGCTCACCTACGTCCTGGACTCCGGCGCGTTCCAGCGCGTCGATGGGCGGGTGGTGCCGGGGACCTACTCGGTGATCCCGAAATCGTTCGACTGGTGGCACCTGCTTGGCCTGGGCGCGGCCGGCGAGCAGGCGCGCCCGGCCGGCGTCATCACGGTGCTCGAATCCATCCCGCTGGGACTGGTGCGAAACGCCTCGCTGATCTTCATGGTGATGTTCGTCGGCGGCCTGTTCGGCGTGTTCAAGCAGACCGGTGCGCTGGACGCCGGCCTCGACCAGCTGGTGCATCGCTCGCGCGGGAATGTCTACCTGCTGGCGCCGGTGCTGATGGGTGCGCTGGCGGCGGGCAGCTCGTTCCTGGGCCTGATTTCGGAGTATCTGGTGGTGTTGCCGGTCTTGCTGTCGATGGCCGAGCGGCTGCGCCTGAGTCCGCTGTACGCGGTGGCGATGCTGCTGATCGCGGCCAAGCTGGGCTACATCGCCTCGGTCAGCAATCCGGTGGTACTGCCGATCGCGCAAGGCATCGTGCAGGTGCCGATCTTCAGCGGTTTCGGCATGCGCCTGGCGGTGCTGGCGGTGTTCCTGCCGATCGGCATCGCCTATCTGCTGTACCGCATCCGCCGCAGCGGTTTCACCAAGGCGGATTTCGCGCCTGCCGCGGGATCGCTGTCGGGGCGGCACCTGGGCGTGCTGCTGCTGCTGGGCCTGGCGATCGTGCTGATGGTCTACGCCGGACGCACCTGGAGCTGGCATTACAACGAGCTCAGCGCGTTCTACCTGGCGGTGACCGCGGGACTTGCCGTGATCGGCGGGCTGAGTGCGCGGGTCAGCGCGGATGCCTTCATCGATGGCATCAAGGGCATGATCCTGCCCTCGCTGCTGATCGGCCTGGCCGGCGCCATCCACGTGCTGCTGCAGGAGGCGAATATCCTCGACACCGTGGTCAACGCCATGGCCGGCCTGATCCACGGCCAGTCGTCGTGGATCGCCTCGCTGGCCATCATGTTCACCGAGGCGGGGCTGGATGTGCTGATTCCCTCGACCTCGGCCAAGGCTGCAATCAGCATTCCGATCCTGTGGCCGATCGGCCAGCTGTCGGGGCTGCAAGGCAACTCGGTGGTGCTGGCCTACTTGTTTGGCAACGGCCTGATGGCGACGGTCAGTCCCACCTCGGGGCTGATGCTGGCGATGCTGGCGATGGCGAAGGTGCACTACGGCGCGTGGGTGCGCTTCATGCTGCCGCTGACCCTGGTGCTGACGGTGGTGGCGACGGCATTCCTGCTGGTCGCCACGCGGATCGGTTACTGAGCATGGCGATCGGTGAGGGCATGGAGCAAACGCGGGCGGACACCGCCGCCGCAGCGGCCGCAGGCCTGCAGCCGGGCCCGTACCCGGTACGCCTGCGTGCGGACGTGATGGTGACGATGCGCGATGGCGTGCAGTTGGCGGTCGACCTGTATCTGCCGGACGGCGCCAGCGGGTCGCGTTGGCCTTGCCTGCTCGAACGCACGCCCTACGACAAGGCGGGCACCGCGCAGTCGGATGTCGTGGCCGGGTATCCACTGCCCTTGTCGAAACCGCAGATCGCGCGGTGGTTTGCCAGCCACGGCTTCGTGGTGGCGATGCAGGATTGTCGCGGTCGCTACCGTTCGCAAGGCGTGTTCACCAAGTACACCAACGAGGCCGTTGACGGTGTCGACACCCTCGCCTGGCTGGCGGCGCAGTCGTGGAGCGATGGCCGCGTGATCACCCAGGGCCTGTCCTATTGCGCGCACGTGCAGACGGCGCTGGGCAGCCTGGCGCCCGCGGCGCTGAGCGCCCAGTTCGTCGACTCCGGCGGCTTCTCCAACGCGTACCACGGCGGCATCCGGCAGGGTGGTGCGTTCGAACTCAAGCAGGCGACCTGGGCCTTGAAGCACGCCTTGCTGAGCCCGCTGACGCAGCAGGATTCCAGCCGCAAGGCAGCATTGCAGGCGCAGGACATTCGCGCCTGGTTTCGGCGCATGCCGTGGGCGCGCGGCGACTCGCCGGTCAGTGCGGCACCGGAATACGAGGACTACCTGTTCGAGCAATGGGAGCACGGCGATTTCGGCCCCTATTGGCAACAGGTCGAGTTGTGCGGTGAGCGCCATTACGACACCTACGCCGACGTGCCGATGGTGCACATGTCCAGCTGGTACGACCCCTACGTGCGCACCGCCACCGACAATTACCTCGGCCTGTCGCGGCGCAAGCATGCTCCGGTGCACCTGGTGATGGGGCCGTGGATTCATGGCCGGCGCTCGCAGACGTTCGCCGGCGATGTCGATTTCGGCGAGCAGGCGACACTGGATGCGGCGTTCGGCCACTCGTTCTACGAGCTGCGTCGCGCGTGGTACGACCATCTGCTGGGGCGACAGGCCGACAACCCGTTCGCGCGCGGTCGCGTGTCGATCTTCCTGATGGGCGGCGGCAGCGGCCGGCGCAACGCCGAGGGCCGGCTGGAGCACGGCGGGCGCTGGTTGCATGCCGACGACTGGCCCTTGCCCGGCACCACCAGCCAGGCGTGGCACCTGCATGCCGATGGCCGGCTCGACGCCACGCCGCCAGCGGAGCGGTTCGCGGCGCTGGACTATGTCTACGATCCCGCGCGACCGGTGCCGACCATCGGCGGCACCATCACCTCGGCCGAGGGGGTGATGCCACCGGGCGCCTTCGACCAGCGCGACGACGCCCGCTTCTTCGGCTGCGCCGGCACGGGTCGCGACATCGGCGAGCGCGACGATGTGTTGTGTTTTCGCAGCGCGCCGCTGGCGCGCGCGGTCGATATCGCCGGGCCCATCCGCGTGAGGCTGTTCGTTTCCTCCGATTGCCGGGATACCGACATCACCATCAAGCTGATCGACGAGTACCCGCCCCATGCCGACTACCCGCACGGTTTCGCGATGAACCTCAGCGACGGCATCCTGCGTTTGCGCTACCGCGATTCCTGGCAGCAGCCGCGCTGGCTGGCGCCGGGCGAGGTGGTCGAGGTGGAGGTGGAGGCCTTCGCCACTGCCAACCATTTCGCGGTGGGCCATCGGATCCGGCTGGACGTGTCCAGCAGCAACTATCCGCATTTCGACCTCAATCCGAACACCGATACGGCGCCCGGTCGCTGGCGCGAATCCAGGCCGGCGCACAATCGTGTGCATCTGGATCGCGCACACCCGTCGCGACTGCTGTTGCCGGTGTTGCCAGTGGCGTCGCCCGCTTGATCGTGTACGTTGTTCGGCAGCCCATTCACTGCCGCCACGTGGCGCCCCGCCCATGAAGCTCGACAACCTCAAGGCGCTGGAAGCCTTTCGCGAAATCATCCGGCTCGGTTCGGCCACCGCCGCCGGGCGCAGCCTGGGCTTGAGCCAGCCTGCGGTGAGCCGCCTGCTGGGGCAGTTCGAGACCGAACTGGGCTTCAAGTTGTTCCACCGCAGCAAGGGGCGGCTGCTGCCCACTTCGCAGGCGCTGCTGCTGTTCGAGGAGGTGGATCTGGCGCTGCAAGGCGTCGAGCGGATCAATGTGCTGGCCCAGGACATCCGCCAGACCAATGCCGGGCAACTGCGCGTGGTGGCGCCGCCGAGTTTCGCCGAGGGGCCGCTGGTGAAGCTGGTCGCTTCGTTCCTGAGCCTGCATCCCAATATCCACATCAATGTCGATTCGCGCACCCGGCCGACGGTGATGAACCTGGTTGCCACGCGCACCGCCGATTGCGGCTTCGGCAAGCTGCCGCTGGATCATCCCGGCATCCGCCTGCGGCCGCTGATCAGCAGCCCCACGGTTTGCGTGCTGCCGCCGGCGCACCGGCTGTCGGCAGGCAAGCGCCCGATCGGCGCCAGGGATCTTGCCGGCGAACCGCTGATCCTGGTCGGCCATCGCGGCGGCGACACCCGCATGCGGATCGACCAGGCCTTCCAGCAGGCGGGGGTGCGCCAGACGGTGCGGCTGGAAGCCCACAACGTGGGCGCGGCCTGTGCGCTGGCGGCCGAAGGCGTCGGCATCGCGATCGTCAACGAGCTGCTGTCGCGCCATTCGTTGTGGACCGGCGTGCGCATTCGCCGCTTCGCACCGACGATCGAGCAGGAGTACGTGTTCATGTCGTCCGCCAACGTGCGCGAGACATCCTTGACCGAGGCGTTCTATGAACACTGCCGCGCGTCGCTGGGACGCAGGCGCAGCGGGTCACCGCCGCCGCGGCGAGGCTGACAGGGGCGGGCGCCAGCAAGCGCCGCCGCGGCGGTGCCAGGTGGATGGTGGCTTGTCACGGGTTGATCCGATGGTCGCCGGCGCTTGCCACGATGCGGCCGGCGCGACGGCAGCCCCGCCATGGGCATACCGGCAGCCGCCGGCGGAAATCCCCGCCTTGGCCGAGGCGCGCCCGCCACCGCGAGCGCTCAGCGACAGTCGGCAGCAGGTGCTGGTGCTGCCCTGACCCCCTCGGCGCCGGTGCGGGTCGCCAGGGACCGGCCGGCGCGCGGAACGATCCGGCCATGGTTCGCCGCAGGCAATTCCCGCCGGACGGGTCGTAGTGCGCGGCATGGTTTGCGATGATGGAGGAATGATTGCGCGCAAGACCCTGATGACAACACCTATCCGCCTGGCTCGACGCCTGGTGTCGCTGCCGCGACGCAAGGGCAATCCGCGCACAGCCTTGCCGGCGTTTGCGGTGGATGCGGCGGCGATCAGCTGCCTGTCCGATCCGGCGGCGTTCCGGCAAACCCTGCTGACGCTGATCGCGCAGGCTGCCCGGCGCATCGTGATCGTGACCTTGTACCTGCAGGACGACGATGGCGGTCGCGAGATATTGGCGGCGCTTTACGCGGCCAAGGCGCGCCGGCCCGAGCTGGACATCGCGGTGTTCGTCGACTGGCACCGCGCGCAGCGCGGGCTGATCGGCAAACACAAGAGCGCGGGCAACGCCGGCATGTACCGCGAATGGGCGCAGCGGCTGGGCGATGGCGTGCCGATCTACGGCGTGCCGGTGCAGAACCGCGAGTTGTTTGGCGTGCTGCACCTGAAGGGCTTCGTGATCGACGACGCGGTGTTGTACAGCGGCGCCAGTCTCAACGACGTCTACCTGGCGCGACACGATCGCTACCGACTCGATCGCTACCACCTGCTGCGGCATGCGGGCCTGGCCGACGCGATGGCCGGCTTCGTCGCGAACCGGCTCGCCGGCAGTGGCGCGGTGCGGCAGTTGAACGTGGCTGAGGTGCCGAGCACGCGCAGCCTGCAGCCGCAGATCCGCCGCTTGCGCGGGCAGTTGCAGCAGGCGCGGTACGAAGTGATCCCGGCGCTGCCGAATGCGGACCAGGTGGCGGTGACTCCGCTGCTGGGTTTTGGCCGCAGCGGCAACCAGCTCGACGCGGTGCTGCTGGCGCTGCTCCGGGAGGCGCGCGAGCGGGTGATCCTGCTGACGCCGTACTTCAACCTGCCACGTCCGGTACGGTTGGTGCTCGGCCAGTTGCTGCGGCGCGGCTGCCGCATCGACATCATGGTCGGCGACAAGGTCGCCAACGATTTCTACATACCGCCGGAGCAACCGTTCAAGACCATCGGCCTGCTGCCGTACCTGTACGAGAACAATCTGCGCCGCTTTGCGCGCGCGCACCGTGCGCAGATCGAGGCCGGCCGGCTGCGGCTGCACCTGTGGCGCGACGGCGACAACAGCTACCACCTGAAAGGCCTGTTCGTGGATGACGACGTGGCCGTGCTGACCGGCCACAACCTCAACCCGCGTGCATGGTCGCTGGATCTGGAAAACGGCCTGCTGCTGCGCGACCCGGCGAAACGGCTGCACGCGCAGCACGAGGCGGAATGGGCGGCACTGCGCCGGCACGCCGTGCAGCTGGCCGATTACCGCGCGCTGGAAAGCCCGCGCCAGTACCCGCCCGAAGTGCGTCGGCTGCTGCGCCGCTTGAACCGCACGCAACTCGCCCGCCTGGTCAATCGCCTGCTGTAAGGCGGGGCCGCCTATCGGTTCGAGGCGAGCCGGTTCAGCCGCATGTCCAGCCAGTTGGCGACGTTGCCCCATTCCTCGGCGAGGATGCTGAAGCACACCGTGTCGCGCAGGCTGCCGTCGGTGCGGCGGCGGTGCGCGCGCAGCACGCCTTCGCGTTGCGCGCCGAGGCGCTCGATCGCGCGCTGCGAATCCTCGTTCAGCACGTCGGTGTGGAACGCGACGGCCGCGCAGCCCAGGGTTTCGAACGCATGCTCAAGCAGCAACCGCTTGCAGGCGGTGTTGAGGTGGCTCTTCTGCCAGCGTTTCGCGTACCAGGTGTAGCCGATGGCCAGGCGCGGCACGGCGGCGTCGATCTCGTAATAGCGCGTGCTGCCGACGATGTCGCCGCCGCGCGCCTCGCGCACGGCGAACGGCAGCATGTGGCCTTCGCGCTGGCCTTGCAGCGCCTTCGCCACGTAATCGCCCGCCTGGCCCGGTGGCGGCACGCTGGTGACGGCGAGGTTCCACAGCTCGCCGTCGGCGGCGGCGGTTTCCAGCGCGGGCGCGTGTTCCGGCGTCAGCGGCTCCAGCACGACGTACTCGTCGTGCAGGCGGATCGGGGCGAACAGGGTCATGGGCTCAGGCGTCGAGGTCGGGGATCAGCTTGCTTTCCAGCCGCGCGATATGGTCCTTCAGCAGCAGCTTGCGCTTCTTGAGCCGGGTCAGCTGCAGTTCGTCGCGGCCGATGGCGTGGGCCAGTTCGTCGATCGCCACGTCGAGATCGCGATGTTCCAGCTTGAGCTCGGCAAGCAGGTGGGCGATTTCGGCGTGATCCTGGATCGGCATGGGAATGGCCAAACGTGTGACGTACCGCCCATTTTAGCGCGCTGGTGGCGCTGCGCCAGCGGTAATCGCCACGGATCACGCGGCGGCTCCGCGCGCTGCCGTGGGCGGCGGTTGCGGCCCGCCCGCCGCTGCGGTGGCCGGCCGGCTCTTGCTATAGTCGGCGGTGTTTCGCGCCGTTCTCCCGTGCGTCGCGCCGCCATGCCGGAGAAAGCCGTCCATCGACGGCCCCGGCGCGTGCCTTCCCCACCCATCGAGTACCGATCGTGTCCTTCTTTGCCCCCGTTGAAATGGCCCCTGGCGATCCGATCCTGGGCCTCACCGAAACCTATCTGGCGGACGCGCGGCCGCACAAGATCAACCTCGGCGTGGGCATCTACGTTGACGAGCAGGGGCGCATTCCGCTGCTGCCCACCGTGCACGAGGTGGAGCTGGCGCTGGCTGCGGCGGCGAAGCCGCGCGGCTACCTGCCGATCGACGGCCTCGCCGCGTACAACCGGCTGACCCAGCAGTTGGTGTTCGGCGAACGGTCGCCGCTGCTGGCGGCCGGCCGCGTGGCCACCGCGCAGACCATCGGCGGCAGCGCTGCGCTGCGCGTGGCGGCGGACCTGCTCAGGCAGGTGGCCGGTGCAAACGCGAAGGTCGCGATCAGCAACCCGAGCTGGGGCAACCATCACGTGGTGTTCCGCACCGCCGGCTTCGAACTGCTGGAGTACCGCTACTACGACGCGGCCAGCCACGGCCTGGATTTCGCCGGCATGCTGGAAGATCTGGGCCGGATGGAACCCGGCACCGCGGTGTTGCTGCATGCGTGCTGCCACAACCCCACCGGCGTGGATCTGGATGCCGCGCAGTGGGCGCAACTGGTCGAATTGCTGCGCGAGCGCAAGCTGCTGCCGTTCGTCGACATGGCCTATCAGGGTTTCGACCGCGGCACCGAACAGGATGCCACCGCGGTGCGCGTGCTGGCGGACTCCGGCATCGAGGCGTTCGTGGTCGCCAACTCGTACTCCAAGTCGTTCTCGCTGTACGGCGAGCGCGTGGGCGCGCTGTCGATGGTCGGCGCCGATCGCGACGAGGCGGCGCGGCTGCAGTCGAAGATCAAGCAGGTCATCCGCACGATCTATTCCAGCCCGTCCACCCACGGCGCCGCACTAGTCGCCGGCGTGCTGGGCAGCGCCGAGCTGCGCGCGCGCTGGGAGCAGGAGCTGGGCGGCATGCGTTCGCGCATCCACGCGATGCGCGCGGGCTTCGTCGAGAAGCTGGCCGCGCTCGGCGCGCCGGATTTCGGCTTCATCAACAAGCAGGCCGGCATGTTCTCCTACTCCGGCCTGAGCAAGGCGCAGGTGCGCCGCCTGCGCGACGAGCACGCGATCTACGCGCTCGACAGCGGACGCATCTGCGTGGCGGCGTTGAACGAGTCCAACCTGGACGCCGTGGCCGCGGCGGTCGCCGCCGTCTGCCGCTGACTGTCCACCACCGCCTTGCTCCACCGTTCACCCTGAGCGTAGCGCAGCGGAGTCGAAGGGCACGCTGCGATACCCTTCGACTTCGGCCTTTCAGGCCTGCGCTCAGGGCGAACGCCGGGAGCTGAAATCCTTCCCGCCGGCTTCATCAATACCCGGATACCGAATGTTCTTTCGCAACCTCACCCTGTTCCGTTTTTCCCCCGCGGTCGCCACCGATCTCGACCGCCTCGACGAGGCCTTGGCCGAGCACCGGCTGCGCCCCTGCGGCCCGCTGGAGATGTTCACCAGGGGCTTCGTGCCGCCGGTTGGCCGCGGCGAGGGCGAGCCGCTCACCCATGCGGTGAAGCAGTCCACCCTGTTCACCGTCGGCGGCGAGGACAAGCTGCTGCCCGCCGCCGTCATCAACGACGAGCTGCATCGCAAGGTGCAGAAGATCGCCGAGGAGGAGGGCCGCAAGGTCGGCGGCCGCGAGCGCAAGCGGATCAAGGAGGACCTGCTCAACGAGCTGCTGCCGCGCGCCTTCGTGCGGCAGTCGCGCATGTCCGCCTACGTCGACAAGAAGCACGGCTGGCTGGTGCTGGACACCTCCAGCCGCAAGTCGGCCGAGAACGCGCTGAGCCAGGTGCGCGAGGCGCTGGGCAGCTTCCCGGCGGTGCCGCTGGCGCCGGAAGAAGGTCCGCGCGTGCTGATGACCGACTGGCTGGCCACCGGCAACCTGCCGGCCGGGCTGGCGCTGGGCGACGAATGCGAACTGCGCGACCCGGCCACCGCCACCGGCGCGATCGCCCGCTGCCGCCGCCAGGACCTGGATGCGGAAGAGGTCAAGGAGCACCTGCGCAACGGCAAGCAGGTATTCCTGCTGGGGCTGACCTTCGACGACCGCATCAGCTTCGTGCTGGGCGAGGACCTGGTCATCCGCAAGCTGAAGTTCCTCGACGTGGTGCTGGACGAGCTGGGCGACAGCCAGGCCGATGCCCACGCCGAAATGGACGCCAGTTTCGCCCTGTTGACGCTGGAACTGGCGCGGTTGCTGGGCAAACTGGAGGAATGGTTCGGCCTGCCGCGTCCCACCGACGGCTGAGATTTCGCAGCCGGCCGGAATTGCGGCCGGCCTGCCGCCCGGCCCTTGCGCCGGGGCGCCGGCTTGCCGGCATACTGTCTGTCCGGATTCGCCACGCCGACCGCGCGTGACGTACCGGATGGACGGCAGGACATGACGCAGCATCTCGAAGGCGACTGGCTGGAACTGGCGATGGCAGGCGGCAACACCATCCGGGTGTTGAAGGCCGCCCATCCGCGTGCGCGACGTTTGCGCCTCACCGTCACGCCCAAGGGCGCGCGGGTGTCGTATCCGCGCGGCACGCATCCGGCGCAGGTCAGCGCGTTCCTGCGCAGCCACGCCGTGTGGCTGGAGCAGAAGCTCGACGAACTGAACCTGATCGTCAAGCCGCTGCCGCCGCTGCGCATCGGCCATGCGTGCCACTTTCCGCTGCGCGGCGAACTGGTGGAACTGGACTGGTCCGAAGGCACCTATCCGAAGATCGAGGCGCATGCGCGCGGCTTGACGCTGGTGGTGCCGCGCCCGCACAGCCGCGCCTTGCCGATCGCCCGCGGCCTGCTCGCCTCCCACCTGGAGTTGCTGATCCGTCGCGACGTGTCGCGCTGGATGGCGGTCCACGTGCCGCAGCTGGGCCTGGCGCCGACCTCGCTGCGCATCCGCCCGATGAAGAGCCTGTGGGGCAGCCTGGACACGCGCGATCGCATCAACCTCGACCTCGCGCTGGCGCTGGCGCCGTCGGCCGCGTTGCGCTACGTGCTGGTTCATGAGCTGTGCCACCTGCGCGTGCGCAACCACTCGCCGCGCTTCTGGGCACTGGTGGAAACGCTTTATCCCGACTGGCGCGAACAGCGCGACTGGCTGCGCCAGCACGGCGCGATCCTCAAGGCCGAACTCGACCGGCTGGTTGCCGACGTGGCCGATTGAACGGCGCGGCGTCCTCGCCGGCTCAGGCGTCGGTGGTCTTCCAGCGTCGCGGTGTCTCGTTGGTGACGATCTCCACGCTGGAGCGCACCGACTCCAGCGGACGCACCTCGACGGTCAGGCCGAAGGCGAGGCAGGGGTTCTCCGCGGCGATCGCGGCGGCTTCCTCCAGCGTGTCGGCCACGATGAACCAGTAGCCGCCGACCAGCTCCTTGGATTCGCTGAACGGACCATCCGTCACCGCATCGCGGGACACCAGCTTGCCGCGGTTCGCCAGGCGGCTGCCCGGTTTGAGCCGCCCTTGCGCCAGGCCTTCTTCGTACCAGGCGTAGAAGCGGTCGATGGTGTCCTGCACGGCGCCCTTGTCGGCGTCTTCGTCCCATTGTCCGCGCGAGATCAGCAGGTACTCGTTTGTGGGCATGGAACCTGGCCTCGATAGGGGGCGCGGTGACGCGCCGGTCAGACTGCCTTGCGCGGCTGGCGCACGTAGCGCGTGCGCAGCAGGATGTCCCACAGCGGCGTGGTGACGCCGAAGTTGGTATCCGGGTGGTAGTGGTGCACGTGGTGGGCGCCGGCCCAGCGGCGCAGCACCGGCTGCTTGAAGCGCACGTGGTGGATGATGAAGTGGGCCAGGCCGTAGACGATGTAGCCGAGCGTGATCGAGCCGGCCAGCAGCAGCGCGAACCCGAACGGCATCAACACGACCAGCACCGCGGTGAGCGCAATCAACACCATCGCCGGCAGGAAGAACGGCAGCGAGTCGTAGCCGAGCGGGCGCTCGTGGTGCATGCGGTGGCCCTGCTCGAACAGCGGGATGCGGGTGTGGAACATCCAGCGGTGGAAGAAGTACTCGATGAAGCTGAAGGCGAACAGGCCCAGCGCGATCGCCCCGGCGGCCAACCAGGGGCCGCCGTCGAGATGGCGCCAGCCGACGACCAGCAGCCAGGCGCCCAGCGCCGTGTCCAGCACCAGCTCGGTCCAGTAGTTGGTCCGCGTGGTGGACATCCGCGCAATCGCATCCACAGCTGAACGAACGAGGTTCTGCTTCATCGTTGCACTTTCTTGCCAGGCGCCATGCCGGTGTGCAGGCTCATGCGTGCATTCTCCCATGTCGGCAACCACAATCCATCATGTTTTCCCCCGCCGGCTGCCGTGGCGACCGGTTCCGTTCAGTGCGACAGCGCAAAACCGGTGAGTATCTGCGCCGTCGTCTCGGGCTTTTCCAGCATCGGCAGGTGGCCGCAGCCGTTGATCGTGCTGGTGCTGATCGCGCTGGCGGCGGTCAGTCCGTTGCGCAGGCTGTCCAGCGCCGAGATGTCGGTGATCCTGTCATCGTGGCACCACAACCCCAGCACCGGCATGGTCAGCCGGCCCAGCCGCTGCTGCAGCGCCAGCGGCTGCGCGTGCCAGGCCTGGAACGTGCGCTGGATGAAATCGCGGTCGCGCCGATTGCGCTCGACCAGCACGTCGACGAAGCGGCCGGGCCGGTCGGGCGGCTGCGCGAACTCCAGCGCGGCCAGCTGCGCATAACCGGCGCGGTCCCCGAACAGGTAGGGGTTGTTGCCCGCGCGTACCAGGCGCGTCAAGTCGCTCTCGCCGGCTTTCAGGCCGTACGCATCGAGCAGGGCCAGGCCGGCCACGCGCTGCGGCTGGTCGGCGGCATACGCGGCGGCGATCGCCGCACCGGTGCCGTGGCCGGCCAGCATGAAGCGCGGCAGTCGCAGTGCCTGCACGAAGGCGTCCAGTCGCGCGGCCTGCGCGTCGACGTCGTAGTTGCCCTGCGCCACGCGCGAGGATTCGCCCCAGCCGGGCAGGTCGGGGATGACCAGATGGAAATGTGCACTCAGCAACGCGGCTACCGGCAACCAGACATCCTTGTCGCCGGCGAAGCCGTGCAGCAGCACGATGGTCGGGCCTTCGCCGCCTTCGTAGTACGACCAGCGGGTGTCGCCGACCTGCACGCTGTGTGTTTCCAGCTTGGCCGCCATCGCCTCGCGCAGGTGCCCGGCGCGCATCAGCCATTGCGGCGCGAACAGGTAGCTGCCGCCCAGCACGATGGCCAGCAGCGCCACCAGCCAGGCAAGGAACTTCAGCCGCCGTCGCAGCATGCGCTTCCACAGCGGCGTGGTCGTATCGGTGGGCGAGGTCGGGCTCACTCAGGCTTGTCCGCCTGCTTCGCCTTGGCGAGGATGCCCTCCACCACCTGCTGGGTCAGCGGGTGGTAGCCGGCCTTCGCCTTGGCGTAGACCTGTTCGGCGAAGGCCAGTCCTTCCGGCGTTTTCACGAACGCCTTGTACAGCGGCGTGGTGAGGTAGATGCGGCCGATCCGGGTCATGTGCTCGGCGGCGGCATCCCACACCGCCTTGTCGCCGGCGGCAATCGCGTGGCTGTACCAGCGCATGCCGATCTCCGCGTTCGGCGTGCCGGTGAGGTGCCAGGCGGCGTCGAGCTGCTGCATCCTGTCCAGCGCCGGCGCGTCGGGCAGGCGGTCGAGGAAATACATCCACTCCTGCGTGTTCCATCCCTTCGCGTCGAGCTTGTCGGCCGCCAGCGTGCCGGCAAGAAATTCGCCGCGCTGCCTGTCGATCGCGTCGAAGCTCGGCGACTCGGGCAGCGGTGCATCCTTGGGGATGCCGCTGCCGTAGACCCATTCGCGCACCTCCGCCCAGCCCATCTTGCCGGGGTACTTCTCGATCAGGTTCGGCTTCATGTAGTCGAGCATCTGCTCGGTGGTGATGCTGTGCCAGGCGAAATGCTTGAAATAGCCCTTCAGGTAGGCATCGAAATCGGCGCGACCGAAGCGTTGCTCCAGCGTGCGCAGGAACCACGAGCCCTTGTCGTAGGCCACGTCGGAGAGCGAGTCATCGGCGCCCACGCCGCGCGGGTCGGGCGCCAGCTTCTGCGCGTTCTCGGCCATCGCGCCGATGCTTTTCTGCAGCGCGCGTGCCGACAGCAGTGCCTCCTCGTCGGCCTGGCTCTTGCCGTACACCGCCTCGGTGATGCGGCCCTGCACGTAAGTGGTGAAACCTTCGTTGAGCCAGATGTCACGCCACGCCGCGGCGGTGACCAGGTTGCCCGACCACGAGTGCGCCAGCTCGTGCGAGACCAGCGAAACCAGGCTCTTGTCGCCCACCAGCACGGTCGGGGTGGCGAACGTCATGTTGGGATTTTCCATGCCGCCGAACGGGAACGAGGGCGGCAGCACCAGGATGTCGTAGCGGCCCCAGGCGTAGGGGCCGTAGAGCTTCTCGGTGGCTTCGATCAGTTTCTCGGTGTCCTCGAATTCGTGCGCGGCCTTGGCCACCACCGAGGGTTCCGCGTACACGGCCGAGCGCGGGCCGGTTTCCTTCACCGCGAGGTCGCCGGCGGCGATCGCCAGCAGGTAGGACGGGATCGGGTGCGGCTGGTCGAACCTGAAATCGCCGTCAAGCGGATGCTGCGCGTCATTGAGCGCGCTCATCACCACGCGGATGTTCTTCGGCGCGCTGACGTGCGCGTCGTAGGTGAAGCGGATCGCCGGCGAGTCCTGCAGCGGCACCCACGAGCGCGCGTGGATGGATTCGGACTGCGAGAACATGAACGGCGCGCGCTTGTCCGCCGTCTGCGCCGGGGTCAGCCACTGCAGGCCGGACGCGGTGGGTGCCGTGCTGTAGACGATGCGCACCTGCGCCGGATGCTTCGGCGCGGTGATGGTGAGCTTGCTGCCCAGCTCCTTGTCGCGCGGTGCCAGCGCGTATTTCAGCGGCGTGGCCTTGCCGTCGGCGGCCAGCGCCTCGACCCTGGCGATCTTCAGGTCGCGCGTATCCAGCACCAGCGACTGCGCCTGCGGGTTGCGCCAATCCAGCTTCAGCGTCGCCTGGCCCGCGAGCTGCTTGTGCGGGAAGTCAATGTTGAGGTCGAGATCCAGATGCGTCACCCGCACCTGGTCGGGCTGGGCGTAGGAGTTCGGATCGTTGGCTTGGGCAGCCACCGGCAACAGCAGCGTACCGAAGGCAAGAAGCGGAAACAGGCGCATGGGCGGGAGATCTCTCGGGCCGGGAAACCCCGAGTATGCCACCGCCGCGCTGGCTGCCGCCTGTGACGAAAGCTCAGGGCAACTCGCCTGCCGAATGCGGGTCGCTCGCGTACGGATGCATGGTGGCGAGAAAGCCCGGTTGTGCCTCCACTCGGGCGATCCAGGCGCGGATGGCGGGATATTCGTCGAGCGCGAAGCCCGCCTCGGCCGCGCGGCTGCCGTAGGCGAACAGCGCGATGTCGGCGATGGTGTAACGCTCGCCGGCGATGAAGTCGCGCTCCGACAGCTCGCGCTCCAGGATCTCCAGCGTGCGCTGCGCCGCGTGGCGCTTCGCCTCCACCAGCGCGGGTGCGCGTTGCGCCAGCTTGCCGGTCAGCGTCCAGTGCCGCAGCGCGCCGAGCACCGACTCCACCCGCTCCTGCTCGAAATGCAGCCACTGCTGCACCTTGGCGCGGCCGAACGCATCACCCGGCACATACGGCGTGCCATCGGCCAGGTACATCAGGATCGCGTTCGATTCGGCCAGCGTGCGGCCGTCGTCCAGTTCGATCGCGGGCACCGTGCCGGTCGGGCTGATGCGCAGATAGCTTTCGCTGCGGCCCTCGCCCTCGAAGATGCTGACCTCCAGCGTGCGATACGGCCGGCCGAGGTGATGCAGCAGCTGGCGCACTTTCCAGGCGTTCTGCGAAGGCAGGTAGTCGTAGAGGGTCAGCATCGGCAACTCCATTGAGGTGAGGCGCGCATTCTGGCGTCACCGCGCCGGGCGCGCCATCCGCTTCTTGCGCCGACGCGGTTCCGGTCCGAAACGGCGTGCCGTCAGCAGTACCGATCGGCCAGCGCGTCAGTGGCCTCGACCAGGCGGTCGACGATGGCCGGGTCGGCCGCGCTGTGGCCGGCGAGCACGAAGTGCAGGGTGGCTTCGGGCCAGGCCTGGGCGAGGTCCCAGGCGCTGACGGCGGGGCAGATGATGTCGTAGCGGCCGTGCACGATGGTGGCCGGCAGGTGGCGGATGCGCGGCACGTCGCGCAGCAGCTGGTCCGGTTCGAGGAACAGCGCGTGACGGAAGTAGTGGGCTTCCATCAGCGCCAGGCTGACTGCGTGATGCGGGTCTTCGAAGATGCCGCCGGCGTCGGGGTCGTGCACCAGGGTGGTGCTGCCGCCTTCCCACGCGCTCCACGCCTGCGCTGCGGCGAGGCGGGTGGCTTCGTCGGTGCTGTTCAGGCGCTGCCAGTAGGCGTCCAGCATCTCGCCGCGCTCGTCGCTCGGGATGAAATCGCGGAAGCGCGCCCAGCGTTCGGGGAAGATCTGCCGTGCGCCGCCATCGAGTTCGTTGAACCAGCGCAATTCCTGTGGCCGGCCGAGGAAGATGCCGCGCAGCACGATGCCCAGGCAATGCTGCGGGTGGGCCTGGCTGTACGCCAGCGCCAGGGTCGAACCCCAGGAGCCGCCGAACACCACCCAGTGCTCGATGCCCAGGAAGGCGCGGATGCGCTCGATGTCGGCGACCAGGTGCGTGGTGGTGTTGTCGGTGAGTTCGGCGAACGGGGTGGACTGCCCGCAGCCGCGCTGGTCGAACAGCACGATGCGGTAGCGCGCCGGATCGAAGAAGCGACGGTGATAGGTCGACAGGCCGGCGCCCGGTCCGCCGTGCAGGAAGATCACCGGCAGGCCCAGCGGGTTGCCGCACTCCTCCACGTGCAGCGTGTGCAGCGCATCCACGGGGAGGCGATGGGTCTGGTACGGCTCGATCTCCGGGTACAGCTCGCGCATGGTCGGTGTTTCCTGCGGGGGTCAGGCGCTGGCGAACTGCAGCGCGGCGGTGAGGTCGCCCGGCGGCGGGCCGCCGGCGGCGATCATCGATGCGTCGCGCAGCTTCAGTCCGGGCAGCAGCTTGAGGTCGAAACGGCGGGTGAGGAAACGCAGGATCGAGCCGGTGTCGTAGATCGTGTGGTCGACGAAGCCCCGCTTCGCGTGTGGCGAGATCACCAGCGCCGGCACGCGCGTGCCCGGGCCCCAGCGATCGCCTTTCGGCGGCGCCACGTGATCCCACCAGCCGCCATTCTCGTCCACCGTGAGCACCACCAGCATGTTCGGCCACTGCGGACTGCGCTGCAGCGCCTCGACCACTTGCGCCAGGTGCTCGTCGCCGGCATCGAGGCTGGCGTAGCCGGCGTGCATGTTGAGATTGCCTTGCGGCTTGTAGAACGTCACCGGCGGCAATTGGCCGGCTTCGACCGCGGCAATGAAATGGTTGCTGTCGGCGCGGCTGCCGGTGCCGGCGTCGCGCAGATGCTGCGCACGCGCCGCCGTGCCCGGGGCGAACTGGCGGAAATAGTTGAGCGGCTGGTGGTGCGGCTGGAAATCCGGCACCTGCGGAAACTCGCTGTGGTCGCCTTCGCCCTTGCCGTCGAGCGCCAGCTGCCAGGCGCCGGCATACCAGGCCCAGTCGATACCGGCTTGCGACAGCACGTCGCCGATGGTCAGGTGGCTCTGCGCGGGCAGCGTGTTCGGGCTGGTCGCATCCGCCAGCCGCGGATCGCGCGGGTCATGGCTGAAGCCCGGCGCATAGGCCGGCCCCATGGTGTTGACCGCCCAGAAGTCCGGCGTCATGGCATCGCGCGAGGCCCATTCCGGGCGACCCTGCATCGCGCTCGCCGGAGAGCCTTCGGCGAACTTCGGCAGGATGCCGGTGGGGTCGTCACCCTGCACCTGGGCGATCTGCAGTTTCGCCGGGCTCTGGTCGGCGTGCGGGAAGTACGGCGGCTGCGCGGCGACCAGGTACTGGTGGTTGAGGAACGAGCCGCCGAATGCGCCCATGAAAAAGTTGTCGCACAAGGTGTACTGCCGCGCCAGCTGCCACAGGCGCAGGCTGCGGGCCGTGTCGGCGTAGTGGCCCATCGGCATCGCGCCGGTGTTGCTCCAGGCCACGAAGCCGTCGTTGCGGCCGCCGTTGATCTGCAGCTGGTTTTCGTAGAAGCGGTGCACCAGGTCGCGGGTGATCACGCCGTGCGGCAGCAGCTCGCCATCGGGCGTGCGCAGCGCGAAAGGCCGGTTGGGCAAACCGGTGATGGCCTGCTCGTCGATGAGGTAGCGGCGCCCGCCGACCACCTGCTCGCGCGGCACCATGCCGCTCCACACCGGCGGCAGCGTGGTGAGCAGACTGCCGTCGCGGTCGCGCTGGCGGTACTCGGGCGAGTCGAGCGCCTTGAGCGGTTGCGCCAGGCCGGGGAAGCCGGCGAACAGGTTGTTGAAGCTGCGGTTCTCCGCGTACAGCACCACCACGTGCTGGATATGCTGCCGCAGCAGCGCGTCGAGCGCCGCTTGATCTCCCGTCGGCGCACTGGCGTGGCGTGCGTCGTCGATGCGACAGCCGGCCAGCGTCGCGGCCGCACCCGCCAGCGCGATGCCGCCCAGCACGCGGCGCCGGGCAGGGTCGCGGGGTGCGTTCTCGTCGGCGTCGGGCGGTGCGCTCGGCTTGTCCGTCATGGCTGGGGAGACTCCGTCAGGGCCGCGGTGCGGCCTCGTCGTAGAAGCGCGCCAGATCCGCCTTCACTTGCTTCAAGGCGTCGACATCGAAGTAGATCATGTGACCGGACGGATAGAAACCGTACTCGATGTTCTTGCTGATCGCCGGGTCCAGGCTGAGGTGGCCCAGGTCGAACTCGGTGGCGTAGAACGGCGTGGCCAGGTCGTAGTAGCCGTTGGCGGAAAAGACCTTCAGATGCGGGTTGCGCCGCATCGTGTCGGCCAGGTCACTGCCCACGTACGGCGCCTGCGGGAAGCGCTGATGCTCGCGCTTCCAGTCCCAGTTGCGGTTGATGACGCCGTAGTTGTTGGGCAGGTAGGCGTGGTCGCCGGTGTAGTTCAGGGCGCTGGTGGCGTACTGGTTGAAGGCGGCCAGGTAGGCGCCGGTGGCGGCATCGCTGGCGGCGTCGCCGTCGGGCGTCTCGCCGGCGGCATCCGGGTCGATGCCTTCGAAACGGCCGTCCAGACGTCCAACCGTGCGGCGCTGGTCGCGCAGCAGCTCCTTGCGGAAGCGGCTGGGGTCGATGCGCAGGTTGGCCTGCTTGATGTACGTCGTCGACAGGCCTATGTACTGGCTCAGCTGCGTGGCGATGCGGTCGGCCTCGGCCGGCGTGATCGCGTCGCCCCTGGCCAGTGCCAGGGTGTAGTCGGTGCTGGCGAACTGGCGCACGGCGGCGATGAAGCCGGCCAGGTCGGCGGGCTTGTTCGGTACCTTGTTGTGGTACCAGGCGATCGCGGCCTCGGTCGGCAGGTTGACGATGTAGCCGTGGTCGACACCGGTGTTGGCCCACACGCTGAAGTCCAGGATCGAGGACATCAGCACGATGCCGTTGAGCTCCATGCCCTGGTCCTGCAATTGCTTGGCCAGCACCGCCGAGCGGGTGGTGCCGTAGCTCTCGCCGAACAGGAACTTCGGCGAGTTCCAGCGGTGGTTGTCGCCGACGTAGCGGGTGATGAACTTCGCGAACGCGTCGGCATCCTGATCGATGCCGTAGAAGTCCTTGCCCTTGGCCGCGCCGACCAGCTGCGAATAGCCGGTGCCGGGCGCGTCGATGAAGACCAGGTCGGACTTGTCGAGCAGGCTGTATTCGTTCGGCACCGTGCTGTACGGCGGCGGCGGGATCGGCTGGTCGCCCGCGTTGGCCACCCGTACCGGCCCGACCGAACCCATGTGCAGCCACATGCTGGAGGAGCCGGGGCCGCCGTTGAACAGGAAGGTGACCGGCCGCTGCGCGGCCTTGCCGTCGCCGACGGTGTAGGCCACGTAGAACATGCTGACCGTGGGCTGGCCCTTGTCGTCCTTGATCAGCAAGGTGCCGGCGGTGGCCTTGTAGGCCACGTTGCGGCCATCGATGCGCACGCTGTGCGAGGTCACCACCTTGCGTTCGGGCGGGATCGGCAGCGTGTCCTTCTTGGTGTCCTTGTCGGCCTGGGACTTGCTGTCGTGCGGGTTGCTGTCGGCCGCATGCAGCGGGGCGGCAAGGCCGATGGCCAGGACGAAGGCGAGCGGGGCGATGAGGGAATGGCGCATGGCGAGAGGCTCCGTATCAGCGCTGCGGCGCGGCAAGGTCGTAGAAGCGGGCGAGATCGTGCTTGAGCTGCTGCAGCGCCTCGGTGTTGAGATAGATCATGTGCCCGGAAGGGTAGTAAGCGAACGACAGATTGCCGCGCAGCGAAGGGTCCAGATTCATGTGCGCCAGGTCGTACTCGGTGATGAAGAACGGCGTGGCGAAATCGTAGTAACCGTTGAGCGAGAGCACCTTGAGGTTCGGATTGGTGCGCATCGCGTGCGCCAGGTCGCCGGCCACGTACGGCAGCGGCAGCGCGCGGCGCATGCCCGGGACGGCGTGCTTCCAGTCCCAGCCCTGGATGATCTTGCCGTAGGTGGGGCGGTAGTCGAGCTGGCTCGGGTAGTCGAGCTGGTCGGCAAGATAGTCGTGGAAGGCGCTGACGAAGGCGCCGCTGATGCCGGTGTCGGAGGGGTCGTACTCCGGCGTTTCGCCGGCGGCATCGAGGTCGGTGCCGGTGAAGCGGGCGTCGTAGCGGCCCAGGATGAGACGCTGGTCGCGCAGCAGTTCCTTGCGGAAGCGGCTGGGGCTCACGCGCAGGTTCGCCTGCTTGATGTATTGCACCGGCAGGCCGGTGAAGCCGGCCATCTGCGTGGCGATCGCGTCGAACTGTGCGGCGGGCAGATCCTGCCCCAGTGCCAGCGCGGAGGCGTACGGGCCACGCGCCCAGGCGCGGGCCCGGTCGACGAAGGCCTTCAGCTCGGCCGGCTTGTTCTGGCCGCTCTTGGAAGGCACTTTGTCGTGGTACCACGCGGCGGCGGCGAAGCTGGGCAGGTAACCGACGTAGCTCTCGTCGTAGCCCGGCATGCGGATCGCGTAGTTGAGGATCGAGGACATCAGGATCACGCCGTTGAAGGCCATGCCCTTGTCCTGCAGCGCGTCGACCAGCGCGGCCGACCGGGTGGTGCCGTAGCTCTCGCCGTACAGGAACTTGGGCGAGTTCCAGCGCCGGTTGAGCGTGACGTAGCGCTCGATCGCGCGGCTGAAGGCGGAAATGTCCTGGTCCACGCCCCAGAAGTCCTTGCCGGTGGCCTTGCCCAGCGGGCGCGAATAACCGGCGCCGACGGCGTCGATGAAGACCAGGTCGGTCTTGTCGAGCAGGCTGTCGCCGTTGGCCACCAGGTGGTACGGCGCCGGCGCGGTGGCCTGCGGGCTGGCCGTCTCGATGCGCACCGGGCCGAGCGAGCCCATGTGCAGCCACACGCTGGAGGAACCCGGGCCGCCGTTGTAGAGGAAGGTCAGCGGGCGCTGCGAGGGCTTGCCGTCGTCGACGGTGTAGGCGACGTAGAACACGCTGGCCTGCGGCTGCTGCTTGTCGTCGCGGATGATCACCGTGCCGGCGGTGGCGGTGTACCTGATCGTGCGCCCGCCGATGGCGACGCTGTGCTGCGTGCGCACCGCCGTTTCATGGGCGGGGATGCGCGGATCGGTGCTGTCATGGGTGGCGCTGGATGACGCGTTGGCCGGCGCCGCGTCGGCGGCATGGGCGGCGGGCAGGCCGGCGAGCGCGATGGCACTGGCCAGCAATAGCGAAGCGAGGCGGCGCATGGGGTTCCCCTGAGTTCGAGCAGCGTTCGAGTATGCGACGCCGTGTCGATGCGCGACCGTGACAAAAGTACTGGTCGCCCCGCGCGACCGGTGGATCAGTCGCCCGACATCGCCATCGCCGCGTTCCACATCGCGCGGGTCAGGGGCCGGTTCTCGTGCGGCGTCTGCAGCACGATCAGGGTGGTGGTGCTGTTGCTGGCGCCGGTCTTGAGCAGGCGGTCGAGCACCGACTCCAGGTGCCCGGTGGACATCGCCACCACGTGCAGCAGGGCCGAGTCCTCGCCGGCCAGGCGGCGGCATTCGAGCACCTCGGGAATGTCCTCGACCAGGCTGCCGATGCGCGCGCAGGTGGCCCCGTCGCAGCGCAGGCGCACCATCGCGCTCAGCGCATAACCGAGCCGGCGCGGGTTGACCGTGGCGTGGTAGCCGCTGATCACGCCGGCATCCTCCAGTCGCCGCACGCGTTCGGCCACTGCGGGCGCGGACAGGCGCACCAGCCGGCCGAGTTCGGCGAAACCGAGTCGCGCATCGCGCTGCAGCGCCTCCAGCAATTGCCAGTCCTTGCCGTCCAGTGCGGATCGGCCATCGGTCGGTTTCGATTCCAAGGTGACAACCTCTTTCATCATTTCGATCAGCGGCGAAACATCGCGATTCCGCCGCGATGCATTATTCGCGATGCATTATTCACCGGCGCCATCGCCAGGACTAGGATGCGCGCTTCCCCGCCGGAGAATCCCCCCATGGATACCGCTCAACGTCTCGATGGCCGTGCCCTGCTCGCCATCGCGATCGCCCTGCTCACCTGGTCGTCGGCGTATGCCGCGATCGCCTATGCATTGCCCGCGTTCACGCCGGGCGAGGTGGCGTTCGCGCGGCTGCTGATCGGCTCGCTGTGCTTCGCCGTGCTGCTTTGGATCAGGCGCGTGCCATTGCCGGCGCTGCGCGACTGGCCGCAACTGGCCCTGCTCGGCGTGCTTGGCCTGACCGTGTATCACCTGTGCCTGAACTACGCCGAGACGCGCATCGCCAGCGGCACCGCCTCGATCCTGATCTCGCTGGTGCCGGCGGCCACGGCGGCGGTGTCGGCGCTGTGGATCGGCGAACGGCTGGCCGCACGCACGTGGCTCGGGCTGGCGGTGGCCCTGCTCGGCACGGTGCTGGTGGTGTTCGCCAGCGGGCAGCGCGTGGAGGTCGATCCGCACGCCTTGCTGGTGCTGGTGTGCGTGGCCGTCTCGGCGGTCTTCTTCGTCGGCCAGAAGGCGCTGTTCTCGCGCAGCAGCATGGTCGGGGTCACCGCGTTCGCGATGTTCGCCGGCACGCTCGGCGCGTTGCCGTTCGGCTGGCATCTGCCGCAGGCGCTGGCAGCGGCCTCGTGGCCGCACATCGGCGCGCTGCTGTGGCTGGGCATCGCGCCGACCTTCGTCGGTTACCTGGCGTGGAATCTGGCGGTGAACCGCTCATCGGCCTCGCAGGTCAGCAGCTTCATCTACCTGTCGCCGCCGATCGCGCTGCTGATCGGCTGGCTGTGGCTGCACGAGGTTCCCGAGGTGCTGGTGCTGGTCGGTGGTGCGATCACCATCGGCGGCGTGGTGCTGGCCAACGCACGGCGGCGGCCAGCGCCGCCGGCAGCCAGCCCGGCGCTGCCGGTGTCCTCGTGCGAGCAGTCGTGAGGACGACCGGCGCGCTTCAGTGCATCGGTGGGTGGTCGAGCCGGGTCAGCCGGATCACGTCCGGGTCATCGGCGTGTTCCAGCAGCAGGCATTGCACGCGCTCCTGCCATGCCCGACCGAATGCCGCGCGCTGTTCCGCGCTGGCTGCCGGATCGAGTGCGCCGCCGAGCAGCGGACGCAGGTTGGCGGGTGCGGGCACGCTCGAGAGATCCAGCTCCACCGCCACGCTCGCGCCGGTGTCGCGCCGGCGGACCCGCACGGCGGCGTGCTCGGCCGTGTCGGCATAGCTCAGCAGCGACTCGCGCGCGTAGCGTCCGGCAATGCCGTGAAAGCCGTTGGCGCCGGCCGCCCCGGTGATCAGGGTAAAGACCTGGCCGATCACGCCGTTGACGCCCTCGCTCTCCGGCCCCGGTATGAGCACCTCGACGCCCCCGCGCTCGGCGGGGCCGTCCGGGTACAGCGCGTGCAGCGCGGCACGCGCCATCAGGTACGCGCCGGCGACGGTGGGGCAGGAGTGTCCGGCCAGCCGCACCGCGTCGATATAGCGGTAGTCGAGCAGGCCGTCGTCGGCCGCACCCAGGAACGCCGCCAGCGGATCGCGCATCGGGATCGGCGGCGCCTGGTCGAAGAAAGCCGGGGTGCCCATCACTCGTCCGGCAAGCCGGTGATGCCGAAGTCGATCACGATGGCACCGGGCTCGCGCTGGCGGTAGGCCACGGTGAGGTTGTCGCCGAGGCGGTCACGCAACTGCGCGATCAGCGGCAGCGGGTCGTGGTCGTTGACGAAGCGCATGGTTTCGCCCGAACGCAGCACGCCGATCGCGCCGAAGATCGCGGAATGGCGGAAACGGCGGGCCACGCCGCGGGCATCGAACAGGTGGGTGTTGGGCTCGGTCTCGATATCGAGGGGCATGACGGGACTCATGGTGGGAAAGACCGCCCCAACATACGCCGTCGATGGCCATCGGCCACTGACCTGGATCAGGCGCAAACCCCGTGGCGCGCGATGCTCAGAGCCGGCGAAAAAAACCACTTCCTGGGGTTTTCTTCCATTGCGAGTCCGGTACAGGCCCGGACTCGCTCGCATGAGCAGTCACTTGCTTGACTGCTTCTCAGAACTTGTACGCGCGGTGGATCGCCACGATGCCGTTGGTCAGGTTGCGCACCTCGACCTTGCCGAAGCCGGCGCGCTCCATCATGCCCTTGAGCGTCTGCTGGTCCGGGTGCTTGCGGATCGATTCGGCCAGGTACCGGTAGCTGTCGGCATCACCGGCGAACAGCTGGCCCAGACGCGGCAGGACCTTGAAGGAGTGGAAGTCGTAGAGCTTGCCGAACGCCTCGCTCTGCACTTTCGAGAACTCCAGCACCAGCAGCCGGCCGCCGGGCTTGAGCACGCGGCAGATGTCGGCCAGCGCCTGATCCTTGTCGGTGACGTTGCGCAGGCCAAAGGCCATGGTCACCGCGTCGAAGGAGTTGTCGGGGAAGGGCAGCCGTTCGGCGTTGAGCTGGGCCCAGCGCAGGCCGGCGACCAGGCCGCGGTCGGTGAGCCGGTCGCGGCCGACGTCGAGCATGGCTGCGTTGATGTCGCCGACTACCACCTCGCCCGTCTCGCCCACTACCGGATGGAGCAGCGCGGCGATGTCGCCGGTGCCGCCGGCCAGGTCCAGCACGCGGTCGCCGCGGCGCACGCCGCTGGTCGCCACGAAATGGCGCTTCCATAACCGGTGCGTGCCGAACGACATCAGGTCGTTCATCAGGTCGTAGCTGCGTGCGACCGAGGTGAACACCTGGCCGACCAGCTTCTGTTTCTCGCCCACCGGCACGTCGCGGAAGCCGAAGTGGGTGGTGGATGCGGGCGGGGACTTCGGCTGCTCGTTCATCCCTGCAATGCTACAGCAAGCCTTGGCCTCAATAAGATCAGCGCGCCTTTTGCCTTCGCCTCCTCTCCCCCTCGGGGAGAGGGGGCAAACGCAGGGAGCGAGGTCATTTTATTGAAGCGGGCCCTGCTTGTAGATCACGCCGTCCTTCATCACGAACTCGACGTGCTGCATGACGGTGATGTCATCGAGCGGATTGCCGGGTACGGCGATCACGTCGGCGCCGCGGCCGACCGCGATGCGGCCGAGCTGGTCGGACTTGTGCAGCAGTTCGGCGGCGTGGGTGGTGGCCGCCTGCAGGGCGAACATCGGCGGCATGCCGGCTTGCACCATGTAGGCGAACTCCTTCGCGTTGTCGCCGTGCGGGAACACGCCGGAGTCGGTGCCGAAGGCGATCTTCACGCCGGCCTTGTACGCCTTGCCGGCGGTGGCCATGATCACCGGGCCGACTTCCTCGGCCTTGCGCGCGACCTGCGGCGGATACCAGCCCTCGCGCGCCTTCTCCATCACGTACTGGCCGGCGATGATGGTGGGCACGTACCAGGTGCCGTGCGCCTTCATCAGTTTCATGTCCTCGGCATCCATGAAGGTGCCGTGCTCGATCGAATCGACGCCGCCCAGCACCGCGCGACGGATCGCCTCGGCGCCATGCGCGTGCGCGGCCACGGTGAAGCCGTAGTCGTGCGCAGCGGCGACCACGGCCTGGATTTCCTCCAGCGTCATCTGCGGGTTTTCGGAGCTGGAGCTTTCGTCCAGCACGCCGCCGGAGGGCATGATCTTGATCAGGTCGGCGCCGTCCTTGTAGTGCTGGCGCACGGCCTTCCACGCGTCGGCGGGCGAGTTGATGATGCCATCCTTGGGACCGGGGTCGCCCTGCAGGTTCCAGCGGAAGCCATTGGTGGGGTCGGCGTGGCCGCCGGTGGTGCCGATGAACTTGCCGGCGCTGAAGATGTGCGGGCCGGGCACCAGGCCGGCGTTGATCGCGTTGCGCAGCGCGAGCGAGGCATTGTCGTCGTCGCCGAGGTTGCGCACCGTGGTGAAGCCGGCGAGCAGGGTGCGTTTGGCGTAGACGGTGCCGCGGATGGCGTGGTCGGCCGGATTGAGGCGGAACTTGTCGCTGTAGGTGCTCTTGCTGAACTGCATCGTCAGGTGCGTGTGCGAGTCGATCAGCCCCGGCATGCAGGTGGCATCGGCCAGCCGGGTGAAGCTCACCGTGTCGGCGGCCTGGCGGTACGGCGCGATGTCGACGGTGCCGGGATGGATCTCCTTGATGCGGCCGTCCTCCACTACCAGCGTGGTCTGGCCCAGCATCTTGCCGGCGGCCGGGTCGAGCAGGCGCGCGCATTCGATCACGCTGACGCGGTGGTCGCCGGCATCGGCGCGGGCCGGCGCGTCGGCGCCGGCAGCCAGAGGGAGACATGCCACGAGGGCGGCGAACAACAGGTGGCGAGTCGTGGTCATGGTGGTTCCCCCGGGTGACAGTGTGCTGATCCTACTCGGCGCCTTCGCGGCGCGCGGGCTCCTGTGTTGCAGCGTCGCCCTGGCGGCGGCCGATGCCGGTGCGCCGCTCGTGTTCCTGCTGCTCGGTATCCACGTGGCGCTGGTGCAGGTCGGATGCCGACGCGTCACCGGGCAGCGCCGCGGCCGGCTCGCGATCGCCGCCCGGCGTGATCTTCAGGATCGAGTGGCGCACCTCGCGCGACAGGATCACGCGGGCGTCGCGCACCAGATCCTCCAGCGCGCGGTCGTAGTCGAGCTTGCCGTTCTCGTCGGTCCATACCACCTTGCGTTCGCGCAATTTCTGGATGAAGCCGCGGAACAGCGCCTTGTCGAAGAACTCCGGTGCGGACAGCTCGTTGAGCAGGCCCAGTCGCTGCGCGGTGAGCGTGCAGGCGTTCTCCAGCTCGCCGCCGGTCAGCGTGTGCGGGCCATTCTTGGCCAGCGCGGCGATGGTGATGTAGTAGCGCTCGAACGCCTGGATCAGGCTGCGCGCGATCACCCGCAGCTGGAAGGCGCTGTCTTCCTGACCGGCGCTGCGTTCCAGCGAGCGGCCATGGTTGGTGGATTCGAGCAGGCCGCGGCGCACCAGGAAGTCGATCGTCGCCTTCAGCTGCTCCTTGAAGCCGTCCTCATCCCACGGCAGGAACAGTTCGCCCTGGATGAACGGATACACGATGCCGCCCAGGCGCAGGATCGCGTCACGCGACATGCGCCGGTTGTTGAGGAAGCAGCAGGCGACCCATGCCGCGCTGGCCATCAGGTGCAGCACGTTGTTGCGGAAATAGCTCAGCAGCACGGCCTTTTCGCCGCTGACGGTGAGCACGTCGCCCAGCGGGTGCTGCACCCGCTCGATCCAGCCCATCTGCTCGCCGTAGGCGATGATCGCGGCCGGGTTCATCGGAGTCAGCGTGACGCGGTCGGAGTACGGCAGTTCCTCCAGCAGCGCCTTGCCAAGGTCGAGCTGCACCAGCAGGTCGTTCTCGGCCATCGCGTGCTTGGGCGTGGCCAGCAGGGCCAGCGCCAGCAGGTTGATCGGATTGACGTCGGCGGCGCGGTTGATGTTGACCTGGATCTTCTCGGCCAGCTGGCTGACCACCGAATTGAGCCACTCGGGTTTCGCCTCCGGGTCGAGCCCGGCGCTGCGCCAGTCGCTGCTGGCGGCGTCGAGCAGCGGGGTCAGCTCGATCGGCTCGCCGAAGTTCAGCGCCACGTGGCCGTAGCGCTGGCGCAGCACCTTCAGGCCCTTGAGCAGGCCGAGCAGGGATTCCTTCTCCTTCGGCTTGCCGGAGAGCTCGCCGATGTAGCTGTTGCCCTCCATCAGTTTCTCGTAACCGATGTAGACCGGCTGGAACAGCACCGGCCGGCGCGGCGCGCGCAGGAAGGCGCGCACGGTCATCGACAGCAATCCGCCGCGCGGCGACAGCAGCCGCCCGGTACGCGAGCGGGTGCCCTCGGTGAAGTACTCGATCGGCACGCCGCGGTCGATCAGCTGCGCCATGTATTCCTTGAACACCACCGAGTACAGCGGGTTGCCGGTGAAGCTGCGGCGCATGAAGAACGCGCCGCCGCGGCGCAGGATCGGCCCGATCACCGGCAGGTTGAGGTTCACCCCCGCGGCAATGTGCGGCACCACCACGCCGGAGACGTGCAACTGGTAGCTCATCAACAGGTAGTCGGCGTGGCTGCGGTGGCTGGGCACGTAGACCACTTCGTAACCCGGCGCCACCGCGCGGACCTTGTCGAAGTGGTGCATCGCGATGCCGTCGTACAGTTTGTTCCAGAAACTGGACAGCACGAACGATGCCGAACGCACCACCGGATGCGAATAGTCGGCGGCGATCTCCAGCAGCATCTTGTGCGCCTTGCGCCAGGCCTTGGCGTGGCTGGTCTTCTCCTTGGCGGCATTGGCGGCGATCGCCGCACGCACCGGCTCGGCCGCGAGCACCGCGTCGACCACGGTGCGCCGGTGCGACAGGTCCGGCCCGATCACCGCGGCGCGGATGCGCCGGAAGTGGATGCGCAGCACCCGCGCGATCTTGCGCGCGAAGCGCTCCGGCCCGATCTCGCCGGATTCATCCAGCACGCTGCGCAGCGATACCGGCGCGGAGAAGTGCACCACCGTGTCGCGCCCGTTCAGCAGCAGCGCCAGCAGGCGGCCGAAGCGGCCGACCATCACCCAGTTTTCCGAGAACAGCACGCGGAACCAGCCGGTCTCACGGCTGGGTGCGCGGCCGACGTAGATCGCCACTGGCACGACCTGGACGTCCAGGTCGGGCACGCCCTCGAGCGAGCGCACCAGCTGGCGCAGCGGTTCCCCGGCGGCGCGCTTGCGGCTGCGCCCGAACAGCCAGCCGTCGCGGCGGGTCAGGGCGAACACGGAGCGGCGCCGGCGGGTGCCGGCCAGCGGCTGCATCGGGTTGGGCAGGCCGGCCTCGCGGCAGGCGCGCTGCAGGATCAGCGCGTCGGAGAAGCCGTCGCGCTCGATCACGTAGCACACCGGCACGCCCGGTTGCAGCAGCGCCGCCGGCTCGGCGGGGTCGCGGCGGATGCGCACCCAGGGCTGCAGCAACTGCCCGGCCAGGTTGAACCACCAAGGGGCGCGGCGACGTACGGTGGAGTCCACCATTGTGGTATTCGGCATCGGGCCATTCTACCCGGCCGCGTCGTCCAATCCGCGCCGATGGCGGTCGGCGGCGCCGCGGGGGCGGCCATCCGGACCGCTTGCCGGGGGTTCCTCGGCCCACGGCGGCAAGGGGTGTGGGCGAGCCTCGTGCCGCATCGCGGCGTGAAGGTCAAAGAAAACCCCGCGGGCCGAGGGCCTCACGGGGCAATCCGGCAGAGCCGGAAGGGAAATGGCCTTGCCCGCAAGGAATCCCCGGCAGGCGTTGGCGGAGCAAATGTTACCGGTTCGTCAAAGTTTAGGCAATACTTGCCGTTTGTCTTGCAGAGCCATGATTTTGTTGACGAATATTATTCAGAGCGCAACGCGTCGATCTTCTGTCGCCGGCGTTCCGCCGGTGGCGCGCTCCAGTCATTGTTGAACAGTGCCGGTTCCCATGACCCGTAGGTGGGGTTGGGCAGCACGAACCAGCGCCGGCCGATCCAGTCCATGTAGGGCGCCATGGCGCGGTGGCGACCGGCGGCATTGTTGGCCAGTACCGTCACGAAGTCGCCGATCTGGTCGCCGAACTGCATCAGCACGCGGTACTTGCGGCTGACCAGCTGGCGCCGGCAACCCTTCTCCGTGCCGATCTGCTCGCAGCCTTCGACGAAGGTGCCCAGGCCGAGGAAGGCCTCCGGCCCGGACACCGGCAGGCCGGCCTTGCGCAGGTTGGCCAGGGTGGCCTGGTCCAGATCCTTGGCGCGGTTGGAGATGTAGATGACGGCGATGCCATGCCGGGCGGCGAAGCGGGTGAACGCGACTGCGCCGGGCAGCGCGCGGGCGGCCTCCTCCTTGCACCAGGCGGCCCAATCGGCCTCGTTGTACTCGCCGCCGCTTTTGACCAGGCGCGCCTGGTAGGGCGAGTTGTCCAGCACGGTCTCGTCGATGTCCAGCACCACGGCCGGCTTGAGGCCGCGAAGCGGCGCGGCGCGGTCGTCCTTGGCCAGTGCATCCCAGCCTTGGTCCTGCAGGGCGGCCAGCAGGCCCGCTTCGGCATCGCGATAGGTCTGCAGGTAAATCAGGTCGTGCTCGATCGCGGTCTGGGTCCACGCCACGGCATTGAGGTTGTCGTTGGCGGCGACGGTCGCGGGCGCGGCAGGAGAGGAGACGACCTCGGGATGGCGGAGTGGGGTGGCCGCACAACCGGCCAGCAGGGCGAACGCGAGCAGGCTCGCGGGCAAACGAAGTGGCATGCGCAGATCCTTGGGGCGGGGCGACGTGGGCAAGCGCCCGAGTTTACGACAGCCACATGACGGTTTCGGCGGGGCTGGCAGCGGCCGCGGGCTGCTGACAGACTGCCTGCTCTCCCACTCTGGTTTCGTCTCGCATGGATTTCCCCAAGCCCGCCTTGCGCGATCCCTCGAACGTCATCAG
>MKTU01000056.1 GCA_001898415.1 Rhodanobacter sp. 67-28
CCGCCTTCTGCACGTGCAGGCGCCGCCTTCTGCACGTGCAGGCGGTTCTCGGCCTCGTCGATGGCGATGCAGGCGGGCGAATCCATCACCGCGTCGGTGGCCTTGATGTTCCGGCGCAGCGGCAGGCAGTGGCTGAACAGGCCGTGGTTGGTGAGCGCCATCTTCGCCTCGTCGACGATGAAGTGCCTGTTCGCTTCGCGCACAGGCTTCTCCTCTTCCCAGCGACCGAAGAACGGCAGCGCGCCCCAGCTCTTGGCGTAGACCACGTCGGCCCCGGTGTAGGCTTCCTCGATGTCATGGCTGACCTTCAGCGAGCCGCCGTTCTGTTCGGCGTTCAGACGGCCAAACGCCATGTAGCGCTCGTCCAGCACGTAGTCGGGCGTCGGGCAAAGCAGGGTCACGTCCATGCCCAGCTTGGTCGCGATCAGCAGCGCCGAATTCGCCACCGCGGTGTTCAGCGGCTTCGGGTGATAGGTCCACGTCAGCACGTACTTCCTGTTCTGCAGGTCGCCCAGGTGCTCCTTCAGCGCAAGCGCGTGGGCCAGTTCCTGGCAGGGATGGGTGATCGTCTCCATGTTGATCACCGGCACCGTGGCGTAGTGCGCAAACGCCTTGATCACCTTGTCCTCGCGATCCACCGCCCAGTTCTGGAATTTCGGGAACGCACGAACGGCGATCAGGTCGACGTAGCGGCTGAGCACCCGCGCCACCTCGGCGATGTGCTCCTCGGTATCGCCGTCCATCACGCTGCCAACCTCGAACTCGATCGGCCACGCGTCCTTGCCCGGCGCCAGCACGATGGCGTGACCGCCGAGCTGGAACGCACCCAGCTCGAAGCTGGTGCGGGTGCGCATCGAGGGATTGAAGAACAGCAATGCGATCGACTTGCCGGCGAGCTGCTGGCCGCGCGGCGAGCGCTTGAACGCGGAGGCCTGTTCCAGCAGCGCGTCGATCTCGGCGCGGCTGTAATCCTGGGTGGTCAAGAAATGCCGAATGGTCATGAAGTCGATGCCTTATTGAAGAGTCCGGCCATGGATGGCCGGGGTGTTGCGGATGGATCCGCGTGAAATAAACACAAAAAACCCGGCACAAGGGCCGGGTTTGTCGTCGATGCACAAGAAACGCGTGCGACTGCCTACCCGGCCGGATGTCGAGTCATCGGTCGGCGCGCACGCGACGTCATGCCAGCGGCCGCGCGGGCGCTGGTAAGTACGGTGGCGGTATAGACGGCTGAAGACATGCGATGTTCCGGGTGGTCGGCGGCTATCATGGCGAGAATTTCGCTGCCATGCAACAAAAATCTGCGCCAGGTCAGTGCCTGTCCGGCAAGTATCGGCGTCTGAAAAAAAATCGCCGCCCGAGAGGGGCGGCGGGATGGATGAGCGGAAGTCGGGATCAATCCACCGGGGTGACGGAAACCCGCACGCGCAGGCGCTCGCCCGGATCGTAGTCCAGCCGCGACATGTAGACCTCGCCGCGATAGCGATATTCCACGTCGTAGCCGATGATCCGGCGCTGCTCGCTGACCGTGTTCACCTCGCGGCACTGGGTCTGCGTGCTCTCGTAATCGCGACCGCGCGTGCTGCGGTTGCCGATCGCGCCACCGGCCACGGCACCGGCGACCGTCGCCGCCTTGCGCCCGTCGCCCTTGCCCACGGTGTTGCCCAGCACGCCACCGATCACCGCGCCCAGCACCGTGCCGGCGGTGCTGTTGCCGCCCTCGTGGCGCACCACCTGCTGGTCGTAGCACTCCTGCCGCGGCACGTTGGTGCGCGTCACGCCATGCACCGGGTCGGCGCGCAGCACGTCGGCCCAGCCGTAGTGGGCATTGCCGTCATCGTTGGGGTACGGCGCATTCTGCGCGTGCGCGCCGGCTGCCATCATGGCCAGCACCAACGCGGAAACCCATAGCTTGACCATGACCTGCTCCCGTGATGCACGTTCCACGCCACGCGCGGACTGGCAGCATTGCAGCAAATTCACTATGAATACACGCTTAGGCCGGACCGGCCTGTTCAGCCGTGGCGACCGTTTGCCGCTAGGCCGACGGCATCACGGATCGCCAGGTCCGGCCAGGAGCGGGCGATCCGCGGGGCACGAGCGGCATCGTCGCTTGTTAAGATGCGCAACCTGCCCCGCCCGACCGCCGACTCCCTCGCGGATGTGACCGATGCCGATTTCGCTCTACAACAGCCTGACGCGCCGCACCGAACCGTTTGTTCCGCTGGATCCCGCGCGCGTCACGATGTACCTGTGCGGACCGACGGTCTACAACTACGTGCACATCGGCAACGCGCGCGGGCCGGTGGTGTTCGACGTGCTGGCGCGGCTGCTGCGGCGGCACTACCCGCAGGTGGTGTATGCCCGCAACATCACCGACGTCGAGGACAAGATCAATGCCGCGGCATTGGCCGAAGGCGTGCCGATCTCGATCATCACCGAGCGCTACGCGCTCGCCTATCGCGAGGACATGGCCGGGCTGGGCATTGCGCCGCCGGACCTGGAGCCGCACGCCACCGCGCACATCGGCGCGATCATCGCCATGAACGAGGCGCTGATCGCCGGCGGCCACGCGTACGCGGCCGAAGGCCATGTGCTGTTCGACGTCGGCTCGTACCCCGACTACGGCGCGCTCTCCGGCCGCGACACCGAAGAGTTGATCGCCGGCGCACGCGTGGAAATCGCGCCATACAAGAAGAACCCCACCGATTTCGTGCTGTGGAAGCCCTCCACGCCCGAACTGGCCGGCTGGGACAGCCCGTGGGGGCGCGGTCGCCCCGGCTGGCACATCGAGTGCTCGGCGATGTGCGCCGCGCAGCTGGGCGAGACCATCGACATCCACGCCGGCGGCGTCGACCTGCTGTTCCCGCATCACGAGAACGAGATCGCGCAATCCACCTGCGCGCACGGCGGCAAGACCTTCGCGCGCTGGTGGATGCACAACGGCATGCTCACCTTCGACGGCCGCAAGATGTCCAAGTCGCTGGGCAACGTGCTGCTGGTGCACGAGCTGCTGAAACTCCACCCGCCCGAGGCGCTGCGCCTGCGCCTGCTCAGCGGCCACTACCGGCAGCCGCTGGACTGGTCCGACGGCGCCATCCAGCAGTCGGTCAGCACGCTGGACGGCTGGTACCGGGTGCTGCGCGACCTTGCCGACGTGGCGATCGACGCATCGCGGCTGCCCGTGCCGGCCGCCGTCGAAGCGGCGCTTTGCGACGACCTCAACACGCCCCTGGCGCTGGCCGAACTGGCCGTGCTTGCAGACGCCGCGCGTCAATACGGCACGCCCGCGGCCAAGGCCGATCTGCTCGGCGGCGGCGCCCTGCTCGGCCTGCTGCAGCAGGACCCGGAAGCATGGTTCAAGCACTCCGGCGGCGTGCACGTGGATGCCGCGCAAGTCGAGGCCTTGCTGGAAGCGCGTCGCGTCGCCCGCAGCGCCCGCGATTTCGCCCGCGCCGACGCGATCCGCGACGAGCTGGCCGCGATGGGCGTGGTGATCGAGGATGGTGCACAGGGCACGCGGTGGAGCATCGCCAAGGCCTGACGGCCATGCCGGAGCGGGTTTCATTTCCCGCCCTGCTACGCGCGATAATGGGCGCATGAATATCGCCGCCAGCAGCACCGACCAGGCCCAGCAGGAAATCGCCGAAGAGTTCGCCTTTCTCGGCGACTGGAGCGAGCGCTACCAGTACCTGATCGACCTCGGGCGGCAATTGCCGCCGTTTCCCGAGGAGTGCAAGACCGAAGCTTGGCGCGTGCACGGCTGCCAGTCGATGGTGTGGCTGGTGCCCAGTGGCGATGCGTCGTGCATGCACTTCGAAGCCACCAGCGACTCCGCCATCGTCTCGGGCCTGATCGCGCTGGTGCTGCGCGTCTACTCCGACCGCCCGGCCGCGGAGATCGTGGCCACCGAACCCGGCTTCGTCGGCACGATCGGCCTGGCCAAGCACCTTTCACCCACCCGCTCGAACGGCCTGACGGCGATGCTGGCGAAGTTGAAGGGATACGCCGCGGCAGCGGCGGGACAAAAGTGAGCAAGGAAGGGAAGCGAGCAAAGAGAAGCGAGGAATGAGAGAAGGCAACGGCGTGTCGCGCTCCGGCTCCTCTCCCACTCATCTTCACTCGCTCCTCGCAAAAAGCCCCGCTCGAAGCGGGGCTTTTTGCTGCATCGCGAAGCGGCGCGCCTTGCTCAGTCCCCCATCTGCTTCTGCAGATGTTCGCGGCGTTCCTGGGCGTCGAGCGAGAGCGTGGCGATCGGGCGTGCGTCGAGGCGGTCGACGCCGATCTCCTCGTCGGTCTCCTCGCAGAAGCCGTAGCTGCCTTCCTCGATCCGGCGCAGCGCCTTGTCGATCTTGGAGATCAGCTTGCGATAGCGGTCGCGGGTACGCAGCTCCAGCGAGTTCTCGGTTTCGCGGGTGGCGCGTTCGGCTTCGTCGCCGACGTCACGCACTTCCTCGCGCAGGTTGTCCATGGTCTGGCGCGACTCTTCCACCAGCTGGTCGCGCCATTCACGCAACTTGTTGCGGAAGTAGGCCAGGTGTCGCGGGTTCATGTACTCCTCGTCGCTGCTCGGGCGATAACCCTTGGGCAAGGAGATCGTGCTGGTGGAGGGCAAGGCGTATCGCCCGTCTTCACGGGTGACGCCGCTGTCTAGAGTTTTTGTTGCCAGTTTATTCATTGGGGACGACGAATTCTTCGATTTCTTGTGGGAGGAAGCATGATTCCCGGGAGCGCTGACCATGGCCGTGGCGCTTGCCACCTTGCCCTTGAAAAGCCTGCTCGCGGGTGAAGGAGAATGGTGGATGGTCGCCGCGACCGGCTCCGGTCGTGCCGCGTGGGTTGCCGGCGCCTTGGCTGCCGGTGCCGCCGGTTTGGCGGCCTTGCCGTGCACCGGCCGGGGCGCCGGCTTCTTCGCCGCGGGCTTCGCCGCGACCTTGCTGGCCGGTGCCTTGCCCGCTGCAGCCTTCCCGGGCGATACCTTCTTCGCGGGAGCCTTCTTCACTGCGGGATGCTTCACGACGGGATGTTTCGTCACGGCCTTTTTGGCAACGACCTTCTTCGCCGGCGCTTTCTTCACCGCGGCCTTGCTCGCCGGCGTCCTGCCCTTGGCGGCCTTGCTGCCCGCCGCGGCCCTCTTGGCCGGTGCGTGGGCAGTCGGCCTGGAGGCCTTGGTGTGCGGCGCAGCCTTCTTCGGGGTGGCCTTGCTGGCGGGTTTCGCGGCGGCCCGTGCAGGGGACTTCGCGGCGACCTTGGCAGCCTGCCCCTTGCCTGCCACCGGCTTCGACTTGACGGCCTTGGTGCCAGCCTTGTTGGGCGTCTTGCCCTTGTGCGCCTTGGCGGCGGTCGAACTCGCTTTGGTCTTCGCCATATCCCTTCACCCTGATTGGCCTTGGGGGCCGCGTGTTATAGCCGATGCATTCAACACCGGCAAGCCTGCTTCTGGAATACTTGTACCACTACATGGCGCACGCCGCTTCGGTATCCGTGAACATCCTCTCCCGATTCATACTGTGGTTGCTTGGTTTGTACAAGCGCTGGCTCAGCCCCCTGCTTGGCCCTCGCTGCCGCTTCCACCCCAGTTGTTCCGATTATGCACGGATTGCGGTCATCCGCTTCGGTCCGTGGCGGGGCAGCCTGCTGGCCGCATGGCGACTGCTGCGCTGCCAGCCGCTGTGTCCCGGCGGAGAAGATCCGGTGCCGGAACATTTTCATTTTGCGAGTTGCCGCGACCACGACGCGCCGCGTGATCCGGATGTGCCGCACTCCCGCTGACGATCGCGCGGCCTAACCGATGGAACCGTAGCCGCCTTCCACGCCCTTGCTGGCATAGGCAACGGCGTCGTGCGGATGCAGGCTCTCCTGGTGTTCCACCCGGATGTGGAAATCGCCGAGGCGGTCGTCGGCATCGAGTGCCTTCTGGATGCGCCGGGCGGCGTCCTCGCAGAACATCAGGTTGCCGCCGTTGGCCAAGGCGAAGGCTTGTTCGTCCTCGCGCTTTACCGCGGTCTGCACCGGCGTGCCGAGCGCGCTTTCGACCCGATCGATCAGCCCGACCAGATGGAAGCCGGCGTCGGCCGCCGGGCGAACGCGCAGGCGCGCCACGCTGCGCTGCGCATGGGCGGCGGCCACGATGCCCTTCTCGCTGCCCAGCCACGCCAGCACGGCGGCATGATCGAGCGCCTCGCCGGGCGCAAAATCGTGAATGAACTGGTCCTGGATCAGCTGCCGCGACAGCGCCGCCGAGGCCGGGCAAGTCGACGAATAGACCACCTCGGTGCCGAACTCCAGCAGGAACTGGTCGCCAACCAGACTGGCCTCGATGCACACCGGATAGGCGCGCCAGCCGCTGTTCGCGCTTTTCAGTGCCGGCCGGCGCACGAGGTGTTCGAAGCGGATGCTGAGGCAGGCGCGGTCGGACAGATCCTGGTGCGAGTCGAGGAAGCCGCGCAGCAGCGAGTGCAGCATGTCGGCGCTCAGGGTCTGCGTGCTCAACGCCTGCTCCACCTGCAGGTACAGCCGCGACATGTGGATGCCGCGCTTGTCCGGTCGCTTGAGATTGACGAAGGCACCGACGCGGGCACTGGAGCGCTGCGTTTGTCCATCGCCCGCGTCGAACAATACCGGCACCTGGATCTCGGCCATGCCGACCCAATCCAGCGCACCGGCAAGATGCGGCTGTGCGTGGACGGCCACGTCGGGGAGCAAGCGGGCGGTGTTTTCCTGGCTGGGCATGGAGGAGATCCTGGCATCGGCGCGACGAGCCGCCGCGAAACCGCCAATCTTGGGGCAAGGCGGCCACCTCACAATGGTGTCGCCACGGAAACGCTGCGTCCGCTCGCGCAAAACTACTGTGTCTGGCGCCGCCATGCACGGGCGGCCTGCCACGCCCGCCACGGCGTCGACCACGGCGTGCGCGACCAGTCGGCCTGCAACACGGCCAGTGCCTCGTCGGCATGCAGCGCGCGGCGCGCCAGCGCGCAGGCCTGACGCGACTCGAGTGCACGGAACACGCTGAGTGGCCCGCCCAGCGCATCGGCAGCGCGCCAGTCGCCGAGCAAATCCTGCAGCTGCGCCCGGATCGCCTGCTGCCGCGGTGCGCAAGGCTTGCGCAGTTGCGCGCGATCCAGCCCGTGGCGTGCCAGCCGGGCCATCGGCAGTGGCAGGCGGTCGCGTTCGGCGTCTGCGTCCAGGTGCAACAAGGCATGCAACAAGTGATTGAGCACGGCCACCCGGGTCGCGCGCTCGGGCGAGGCCGCGGCGCCATACCACCATGCCGTCTCCAGTGCGGCCAGCGCACCGTGCAGCGGCATCGCCGCCTGCAGTTGGTCGGCGTAATCGGCCGCCGTGCCCTGCTCCAGCTGCGCCATCGCCGCCAATACCGGCGCCAGCCACAGCTCCGTGGCGATCGCGTGAGCGCGTTCGTCATCGAACAGCACCTGGGTGAGCGGATGCCGCCCGCCGCTGGCCGCCGCACCGGCCAGTTCCTCCGCCCACCAGCCGAGCTTGGCGGCGGCCACCTGCGGCTCGCGGATGCCGTAAGCCGCGCTCAGCAGCTCCTGCTCCAGCGCGGCCAGCGCCACGTGGCCCGGATGGCGGCGGCCGTCGACGAAGGCCAGCGCCACGCGCTGCTGCGGCTGCGCGGCCAGCCATTTGTCGATGAAGCCCTGCAACACCGCGTTCTGCCCGGCTGGTTCGCTCATGCCGTCGCCGACTCCAGTCGCAGCAACTCGGCCAGGGCGGCGGGCCGATCCAGCACGACATCGGCGCCCCAGGCGTGCGGATCGCCGCCGTCGAGGTAGCCCCAGCTCGCGGCCACGGTGAACACGCCCGCCGCTGCGCCGGCCTGCACGTCGCGGCGATCGTCACCGACGAACAGGCACTGGCCCGGCACCAGTCCTGCGCGTTCGCAGGCCAGCAGCACGGGTGCCGGATCGGGCTTTTTCACCGGCAAGGTGTCGCCGCACACCACGGCGGCGGCGCGCGTCGACCAGCCGATCCGGCGCAACAGTTCGTCGGTCAGGAATGCCGCCTTGTTGGTGACGATGCCCCAACGCAGGCCTCGCGCTTCCAGCCGCGCCAGCAGGTCGTCGACCCCGTCGAAGGCGCGCGTGTCGCGGGCCATCACCTGCTCGTACAACTGCAGGTAGCGCGGCACCAGCGCCTCGATCACCGCCTCGCCGCGCGAGGCGAACGCGCAACGCAGCACCGCGCGGGCACCGCGCGAGACCACCTCGCGCACGGGCGCGTAGGCGGGCGATGCCACGCCCTCCTCGGCGCACTGCGCCTGCAGCGCGGCGTACAGATCGGGCGCGCTGTCCAGCAAGGTGCCATCGAGATCGAACAGGACGCCGGCGACGGATGGAGGCAGCGGCTTGCTCATGCCGGCTTCTGCGCGCAAAGCACGTAATTGACTGCCGTGAGAGAGCTCAGGCGTGCCTCGCGGCGGAACGGGTTGTAGGCCAGGCCGCTGACGTCTTCCAGCTCCAGCCCCGCGCCGCGCAGCAATCGCGACAATTCGGAGGGCTTGAGGAATTGCGCGTAGTGGTGTGTCCCGCGCGGCAGCATGCGCAGCAGGTATTCGGCGCCCAGGATCGCCGCACCGAACGCCGCCGGCGTACGATTGATGGTGGACATGAACAACCGTCCGCCGGGCTTGAGCATCGCGGCCAGATCGGTGACCAGCGCCGCCGGATCGGGCACGTGCTCGATCAGCTCCATGCAACACACCACGTCGAACGACGCCGCTTCGGCAGCCGCCAGCTCGGCGGAGGATTGCACCCGGTAATCGACCTGCAGGTTCGACTCGTGCAGGTGCAAGCGGGCGATGTCGATCACCTTCTCGCCCAGATCGATGCCGGTGACGTGCGCACCGGCACGGGCCAGCGATTCGCTGAGCAGGCCGCCGCCGCACCCGACATCGGCCACGCGGGCACCGCGCAGTTCCGCGCGTGCCGCGATGTAGGCCGTGCGCACCGGATTGAGGTCGTGCAGCGGTCGCGATTCGCCGTCGGGGTCCCACCAGCGGGACGCCAGCTGGTCGAAGCGGGCGATTTCGGCGGGGCTGACATTGGCGGCGGTCATGTTCGAGTCCACGTTGAATCCACGAATTTATTGAAAAGTGCGGCCATGGATGGCCGCCTCTTGATTTTCGCGATTATGGATGAGCGCAAAAGTCAAGACGCCTGCCATTCGTGCACCGTGATGTCCCAGCCGCCACTGACATGCGCGGGGTCGCGCTGCACCAGCGCCGTTGCCTCGGCGAGGTCGGCCGCGTGCAGCAGGTAGGCACCGCCGGACTTGTCGCCGAAGCCGCCGGACAGCTCCACCTTGCCCTCGCCGCGCAACTGGTCCAGATAGGCCAGATGCTGCGGCACCACGGCCGCGTCGAACTGCGGCCGGCGGATCAGCAAAACCAGGTAACGATTCATCGGAAAACTCCCACTCAAGTTGCGGCGATCCGCTCGCGCCAGGCGCGCGCTCGCGCCAGGATCGCCGCGGTATCCATGTCGATCAGCTCGCGCGCGGCCAGCTTGCGGTGCCCGGCGATCCACACGTCGGTAACCTGCTGGCGGCTGCACGCATACACCAGTTGCGAGGCGACGTGGAACAGCGGCTGGGTCTCCAGGTCGCTCAGGCGCACGGCAGCCAGGTCGGCCTGCTTGCCGGGTTCGATCGAGCCGATGCGCGCTTCCAGCCCGATCGCCCGCGCGCCATTGAGCGTCGCCGCACGCAGCGCAAAGGCGGCGTCGAAGGCGGCGGCGTCCTGCGCCACCGCCTTGGCCAGCTGCGCCGCCGTGCGCATCTCGCCGAACATGTCCAGGTCGTTGTTGGAGGCGCAACCGTCGGTGCCAATCGCCAGGTTCGCGCCTGCGCGCCGGAACTGCTCCGCCGGGCAGAAGCCGGAGGCGAGCTTGAGGTTGGATTCCGGGCAATGCACCACCGAGACACCGGCGCTCGCGCAGGCGGCGATTTCGCCCTCGGTGACCTGGGTCATGTGCACCGCGATCAGGCGGTCGTTGACCAGGCCCAGGCGCTGCAGGCGCTGGAACGGGCGCAGGCCGCTCTTTTTCTTCTCTTCCTCGATCTCGTGCGCGGTCTCATGCAGGTGCAGGTGCACCGGGATGTCGAGCTGGTCGGACTGCAGCCGGATGCGCTCGAAGCTCTCGTCGGAGACGGTGTACGGCGCATGCGGCGCGAACGCGGTGCTGACCAGCGGATCGCCGCGGAAGCTGTCATGCACCTCGCCGGCGCGCGCGAAATACTCGTCCTGGCTGTTCGCCCAGGCGGTGGGGAACTGGATTACCGGCAGGCCGACCACCGCGCGGAAGCCCAGCTTGCGATAGGTCGCGCCGATCACGTCGGGGAAGAAATAGTTCTCGTTGGCGCAGGTGGTGCCACCGCGCAGCATCTCGGCCACGGCCAGTTCCACGCCGTCGCGCACGAACTCCGGGCCGATCACCCTGGCCTCGGCCGGCCAGATGTGCTGCTGCAGCCAGACCATCAGCGGCAGGTCGTCGGCGAGGCCGCGCAGCAGGGTCATCGGGTTGTGCGTGTGGCTGTTGACCAGGCCGGGGATCAGCGCGTGCTCGCCCAGTTCGACGCGCTCGCGCGGCGCATAGGCGGCGCGAGCCTCGTCGATCGGCAACAGCGCCACGATGCGCTCGCCGTCGATGGCCACGGCGTGGTTTTCCAGCACCACCGCATGCGGCTCGACGGGCACCACCCAGCGCGCCTCGATCAGCAGGTCGATGGATTGCGGGGTGGTCTGGGTCATCGTTCACTCACTTGCAAGGGGTGGATGCGAGAAGGGGCGGCACACCCCTCGATGGTGCCCGCCCCGTGTTCGTCATCCCGGCCAAAGCCCGGATCCCATGTTGCTGCGGTTGCTTGTGCGCAGGATGAGGCGTGCTGCGCACGAGTGTTTCACTGGACCCTGCCTGCGCAGGGATGACGAACCGGCAAAGGCGCGGGCATGGCCCGCGCGCCGGTTCGTCACTTGACGCGGCTGTCGTATTCGCCGGTGCGGGTGTCGACCTTGATGACTTCATCCTGGCCGACGAACAGCGGCACGCGCACCACCGCACCGGTCTCCAGCGTGGCCGGCTTGCCACCGCCGCCGGAGGTGTCGCCGCGCACGCCCGGGTCGGTCTCGACGATCTTCAGCTCGACGAACTTCGGCGCCTGCACCGCCACGATGTTGCCGTTGAACAGGGTGACCACGCACTCCTCTTCGCCCTTGAGCCACTTCCACGCATCGCCCATCGCGGCCTGCGTGGCCGGCACCATCTCGAACGTCTCCATGTTCATGAAGTGCCACAGGCGGTCCTTGCCGATGCCGTCGATGAAGGACAGCTGCATGTCGGTGTCGGTGACGTCGGCCTCCTCGAACGAGTCGCTGGACTTCAGCGTCTGCTCGGTGGTGCGGCCGTCCTTCAGGTTGCGGATGCGGATGCGGGTGAACGCCTGGCCCTTGCCCGGCTTGATGAAGTCGGCCTCGGTGATGATCCAGGGATCGCCGTTGTGGAGGATCTTCTTGCCCGTCTTGACGTCGTTGAGGCCGAGGGTCGCCATGCGCTGTCTGCTCCAAAGGTAAAACCGCCCCGCAGGACGGCTAAAATGGGTATCTTTTCACGGGCCAAGAGGCCCGCCGAAGGCTCTCCATGATAACCGCAAGCCCCAGTGCCCGCCTATCGTCGCCTGCAACCGACTGGCGCGAGCTCTGGCGCAACGCCATCACCGACCCTGCCGAACTGCTGCAGGCGGTGGGCCTGGGCGACCGCACCGACCTGCTGCCGCCGGACGACGCCGGCTTCGCCCTGCGCGTGCCGCGCGGTTTTGTCGCGCGGATGCGCCGCGGCAACCCGCGCGATCCGCTGCTGCTGCAGGTGCTGCCCCAGCGCACCGAACATGACCGGGTCGCCGGCTTCACCCTCGACGCCGTGGGCGACCTCTCGGCCAAGGCCGGCCACGGCATGCTGCACAAGTACGACGGGCGCGCGCTGCTGATCGCCAGCGGCAGCTGTGCGGTGAACTGCCGCTACTGCTTCCGCCGGCACTTCCCGTACGGCGAGGAAATCGCCGCCGCCTCGCACTGGCGCGAGGCGCTGGAGCGGCTGCGCGCCGACCCGTCGATCCGCGAACTGATCCTCTCCGGCGGCGATCCGCTGTCGCTGGCCACGTCCAAGCTGGAGGAGCTGACCCGCGGCCTGGCCGAGCTGCCGCAGGTGATCCGCCTGCGCATCCACACGCGCCTGCCGGTCGTTCTGCCCGAGCGGGTCGATGACTCCCTGCTGGCCTGGCTGGCCGGCCTCCCGCTGCAGAAGGTGGTGGTGCTGCATGCCAACCATGCCAACGAACTCGACGCCGGCGTCGACGCGGCCTGCGCCGCCTTGCGCGAGACCGGTGCGACGTTGCTGAACCAGTCGGTGCTGCTGCGCGGCGTCAACGATGATGCCGACGCGCTCGCCAACCTTTCCGAACGCCTGTTCGCCGCCGGCGTGCTGCCCTATTACCTGCACCAGCTGGATCGGGTCCACGGCACCGCCCATTTCGAGGTGGCCGACGACACCGCGCTCGCGCTGCTGGACACCCTGCGCGCGCGCCTGCCCGGCTACCTGGTACCGCGACTGGTACGCGAGGTGGCGGGCGACCCGGCCAAGCGGCCGCTGTGAGCCGCCACCGGCCAGGTCCGGGGCTGCCGCACCGGTGGCGAGCGACAGCGGAATCCGCTACAAACACTCATTGCCATCGACCATGCGGACCCGTCAAGGGCGCCCGCCCTGCCCGGAACCCACGCCCCGCCCCATGAAAAAAGACTTCGTCATCAAGATCCTGTTCGTCGAGAACTCCCTGGAGGAGGCCGAACAGATCATCAGCCTGATGCGCAACAGCGGCATCGCGGTGCGACCGGCGCGGGCCACCAACATCGAGCAGATCCGCTCGGCGGTGGGCGAGCTTGAGCCTGACGTGGTGATGTTCGACCCCTCGGTCACCGACGTCAGCCTGGACGAAACCATGGGCGTGATGGAGGCCTCCGGCCGCGATTTCGCGCTAGTAGGCCTGGTCAGCAACATGGACAACGAACTGGTCGCCGACCTGTTCGTGCATGGCGCCCGCGGCGTGGCCTCGCGCACCCACCCCAAGCAGCTCATCGCGGTGCTGAAGCGCGAATTCGAATCCCTGCACACGCGCCGCCAGGTGCGCTGGCTGCACACCGCGCTGCGCGAAACCGAGCGCCGCTGCGACGCCCTGCTCGACTCCTCCACGGACGCGATCGCCTACGTGCACGAGGGCATGCACGTGCGCGCCAACCAGGCCTACCTGGACACCTTCGGCTACGAGAGTTTCGACGACCTGCTGGGCATGCCGCTGCTGGACATGATCGACTCGGCCAATGCCGATGAGATGAAGGCGCTGCTGCGCGGCCAGGCCCACCAGGGCAAGTTCCCGGCCCAGTTGCCGTTGCGCGCGCGTCGCGCCGACGACAGCCGTTTCGATGCCACCGTGGAGTTCGCCCCGGCGACCTTCGAGGGCGAGCGCTGCCTGCAGATCGTGTTCCGCCGCCAGGTCGTCGACCCGGCCGTGCTGGAACAGCTGCAACGCGACCCGGTCACCGGCCTGTACAACCGCCAGCACATGCTGGCATGCATCGACGATGCGGTGACCGAGGCAGCCAAGGGCAAGAAGGGCCAGTCGCTGCTGCTGATCGAACCGGACAACTGGGCCTCGCTGGTCAGCGGCATCGGCCTGGGCAAGACCGATGAACTGCTGGCCGGCTTCGCCGGGCGCATCCGCATGCTGCTGGGCGCCACCGACATCGCCGGCATGCTCGCCGAGCACACTTTCGGCGTGGCCCTCGACTCGCGTTCGGACGAGGCGATCCGCGAGTGGATCGCCAAGCTGCAGCACAGCGTCGGCAGCGAGATCTTCGATGCCGGCACACGTTCGCTGACGGTCACCGCCAGCGTCGGCGGCAGTCTGCTCGGCGAGAAGAACGCCAACAGCGAGCTGCTCCTCAACCAGGCCAGCCACGCCTTGCGCACCGCGCAGAACCTGGGCGGCAGCCAGGTCGAACTGCACGACCCGGCGGCGCGGGAGAAGGCCGACGAGGAGCGCGAGCGCTACTGGCTGGACCTGCTGCAGCAGGCGCTGGCCAACAACGGCCTGGTGCTGTATCACCAGCAGACGATCAGCCTGCAGGACGCCGAGGGCGAGTTCTCCGAGATCCTGCTGCGCATGAACGGACCGCAGGGCGAGGTGCTGCCGGGCTTCTTCATGCCGATCGCCGAGAAGCACAACCTCACCGGGGCGGTCGACCGCTGGGTGCTCGACCAGGCCATCCGCATCCTGCAGGCGCGCGAGCCGCAGGGACAGCCGACCACGTTCTTCATCAAGCTCACCGCCGCCTCGCTGCAGGACGACAGCCTGTTGCCATGGCTGAAGGAGCGCCTGGGCAAGGCCGGGCTGAAACACGGTCGCCTGGTGCTGGAGATGACCGAAAGCAAGGTGATGACGCTGCTGCGACCCGCGCAGGAGTTCGTCAACGCGTGGAAGAAGATGGGTGGCGGCTTTGCACTGGAGCAGTTCGGCTCGGGCCTGAACTCGTTCCAGCTGCTCAACCACATCGACGCCGACTACCTCAAGATCGACCGCAGCCACATGGCCGACCTGCCGCAGCATGCCGACAGCCAGAAAAAGGTCGCCGAGATCTGCCAGCAGGCACACGAACTGAAGCGCCTGACCATCGCCGAGTGGGTCGAGGACGCCACCAGCACGTCGCTGCTGTTCGCCTGCGGCGTCGACTTCGTGCAGGGCAACTTCCTGCAGGTGCCGCAGCGGCTGGAATGAATGCTGCCTCGGGACCCGGGGTTCGGGATCCGATCGCAGGAACATCAGGCGGTATTCGCAGAATGGCCGGAATCAAACAGCAAAAACCCCCGGGGAGCGATCCGCGGGGGTCTTTTCATGCAGCCTTCGCAGCGAGGATTACTCGGCAGCGGCAGCCGCCTTGGCGTTCGCCTTGGCGGCGGCAGCGGCGGCGATGTCTTCCTTGATGCGGGCGGCCTTGCCTTCCAGGCCATGCAGGTAATACAGCTTGGCGCCGCGCACCTTGCCCTTGCGCTTCACCGAGACCGAGTCGATGGTCGGGCTGTGCGCCTGGAACACGCGCTCCACGCCGGTGCCGTGCGAGATCTTGCGCACGGTGAAGGCCGAATGCAGGCCGCGGTTGCGCTTGGCGATGACGATGCCCTCGAACGCCTGCACGCGCTCGCGGTTGCCTTCCTTCACCTTCACGTTGACCACCACGGTGTCGCCGGGGCCGAAGTCCGGCAGCTGGCGGGTGATCTGCTCGGATTCGAACTGTTCAATGATCTTGTTCATGGCGCACCTGTCGGTTCACTTTTGCGATATCAAGGCTGCGGCCGCCACTCGACCGCATCGTCTTGCCGTGTCGACTGCCCGGAGGCATGTTCACGGCGAAATTCATCCAGCAAGGCCCGGGATGCCGCATCCAGGCCACGCTGCGACAACAAGTCCGGGCGGCGCAGCCAGGTGCGACCCAACGATTGCTTGAGGCGCCAGCGGACAATTGCCGCATGGTCGCCGGACAGCAACACCGCCGGTACCTCACCCAGCGCATCCTGCACCGGTTTTCCGTAATGCGGACAATCCAGCAGGCCATCGGAGAATGAATCCTGCTCGGCCGACTGCGCGTCGTTCAACGCGCCATCCTGCAAGCGCCCTACCGCGTCGATGACCACCGCCGCGGCAAGCTCACCGCCGGACAGCACATAATCGCCGATGGAGAGCTCCTCGTCGACCTCGTGCGCCAGCAGGCGCTCGTCCACACCTTCGTAACGTCCGCAGAGCAGGCCGATGCGCGGCAGCTTCGCCAGCGCCTCCACCCTGCCCTGCGTCAGCCGCGCTCCCTGCGGACTGAGATAAACCAGATGCACCGGTTCCGGTGCCGCCTCGCGCATCGCCTTCAAGGTGGTGCGCAAGGGCTCGATCATCATCACCATGCCCGGACCGCCGCCATACGAGCTGCTGTCCACGCTGCGATGCTTGTCGGTGGCGTAGTCGCGCGGGTTCCAGGCTTCCACCTGCAGCAGCTCGCGTTGCTGCGCGCGTCCCACCACACCGACGGCGGCGCACTGGCGCACGAAGTCGGGAAACAGGCTGACGACATCGATGCGCATGACCCTTGATCCTCTGCCCACAAGCCGGCGACGTCAGAATTCGGGATCCCAGTCCACCACCATGCGCCCTGCGGACAAGTCCACCGAACGCACATACGACCCCTGGACAAAGGGGATCAGCCGCTCGCGCGTACCGTCCCTGACCACCACGACATCGTTGGCGCCGGTGGCGAACAGGTGGCTGACCCGCCCCAGCTCCACGTTGTCCGCGGTGACGACATCGAGTCCTTCGAGGTCGACCCAGTAATACTCGCCCTTCGCCGGAGGAGGCAGCTGTTCGCGGGCGACATGGATGTCGGTACCGATCAACGCTGCCGCCTGGTCCCGATCGTCCACCCCGGGCAACTGGGCCACCATGCCCTTGCCCTGCGGTCGACCTTTCACGCCGGAGACCTCTCTTTCCGTGCCTGGCGCTGCACCGAGCAGCCACGGCTGGTAATCGAAGATCCGCATGCGCGGCTCGGCGAAGGATTCGATCTTCAGCCAGCCCTGCACGCCATACAGCCCGACGATGCGCCCGATCAGGACGCGCCGACCGGCTGTCGTCATGCTCAGGCGGCCGGCTGCTGCTTGCCGGCTTCCTTGACGAGGGCGGCGACCTTGTCGCTCATCTGCGCACCCTTGCCGACCCACTCCTGCACGCGCGCCACGTTCAGCTCCAGACGCTTGTCCTTGCCGGAGGCGACCGGATTGTAGAAGCCGACGTTCTCGATGTTGCGGCCGTCGCGCTTGCTGCGCTGATCGGTCACCACGACGTGGTAGAACGGACGGCCCTTTGCGCCACCGCGCGAAAGACGAATCTTGACCATGGTAAAACTCCGGAAATTGCCGAATCAGCGGCAGGCGCACGAGAGTCGTGCGCGGGAAACGGGGCATTTTAGCGGATTTTCGGGAAAAGGGAAGGCTTGGGAAGGCAGGAGTGAGTGGAGAGGAGTGGGAAACGAGAGAAAGCCAGCTCGGCGCTCCACTCTCGTTTCTCGCTCCTCTCCGCTCGTTTCTCGCCTTCAGCGCATCGGCGGCAGCCCGCCCATGCCACCCATGCCCTTCATCGCGCCGCGCATCTGCCGCATCAGGCCCTTGCTGCCGCCCTTGCCCAGCTTGGACATCATCTTTTCCATCTGCATGTACTGCTTGAGCACCCGGTTGACGTCGGCCGGCTGGGTGCCGGAGCCCCGCGCCACGCGGGCACGGCGCGAGCCGTTGAGCAGGTCCGGGTGGCGGCGCTCCTTGCCGGTCATCGAGTTGATGATCGCGATCATCTTCTTCATTTCGCCGTCATTGACCTTCGACTTCACGCTGTCAGGCAGGCTGGAGACGCCGGGCAGCTTGTCCAGCAGGCCGGCCAGGCCGCCCATGTTGCCCATCTGCTCCAGCTGATCCTTCATGTCGTTGAGGTCGAAGCGCTTGCCCTTCATCACCTTCTGGGCCAGCTTCTGCGCCTTGTCCTGGTCGACCTTGCGCTCGACCTCCTCGACCAGGCTCAGCACGTCACCCATGCCGAGGATGCGCTGGGCCAGGCGGTCGGGATGGAATGGTTCCAGCGCGTCGGTTTTCTCGCCGGCACCGAGGAATTTGATCGGCTTGCCGGTAACGTAGCGCACCGACAGCGCCGCGCCACCACGGGCGTCGCCGTCGCTCTTGGTCAGGATCACGCCGGTCAGCGGCAGCGCCTCGTCGAACGCCTTGGCCGTGTTGGCCGCATCCTGGCCGGTCATCGAATCGACCACGAACAGGGTTTCGATCGGCGTGATCGCGGCGTGCAAGGCCTTGATCTCGGCCATCATCGCCTCGTCCACATGCAGGCGGCCGGCGGTGTCGACGATCAGCACGTCGACCAGCTCGCGCCGCGCGGCGGCGATGGCGTCCCTGGCGATGCGCACCGGGTCCTGGCCCACCTCGGAGGGGAAGAACTTCACCCCGACCTGCCCGGCCAGCGTGCGCAGTTGCTGGATGGCGGCCGGACGATAGACATCGCAGCTGACCACCATCACTTTCTTCTTCTTGCGCTCGGTCAGCAGCCGCGCCAGCTTGGCGACCGTGGTGGTCTTGCCCGCGCCTTGCAGGCCAGCCATCAGCACCACCGCGGGCGGCTGCTGGGCCAGGTTCAATTCGGTGTTGGCGATGCCCATCACCATGGTCAGCTCATCGCTGACCACCTTCACCAGCGCCTGACCGGGCGACAGGCTGCGCGCCACTTCCTGGCCGACCGCGCGCACCTTGATGCGCTGGATCAGCGCCTGCACGACCGGCAAGGCCACATCCGCCTCCAGCAGCGCGATGCGCACTTCGCGCAGCGCTTCGCGGATGTTCTCGTCGGTCAGCCGGCCGCGACCGCGCAGTCGGTTGACGGTGGTGGCAAGGCGTTGGCTGAGCGACTCGAACATGGCGAAACCGGCGAACAGGAAAAGGATGATTATAGCGGACGGATCGATCGGCTCCCGCATGCAACCCGGCCGGGCCCTGTGCGACACTTCACCGTCATGCCGCTGACTCTTCCTTCCATTCTCGCCATCGCCCTCTACGCCGGCGGCGCCGCCTTGCTGGCTGCTCCGCTGACGGGTTGTCCGCGCTCGCCGCGGCGGCTCGGCCTGGCGACGGCAACGGTGGCGGTCCTGCTGCACGCAGCGGTCCTGCTGGGAGCGCATGGCGGCCGGCTCGACCTGCACTTCTTCGCCGCGCTGTCGCTGGTGGCCTGCGTGGTGGCTGCGCTGACCCTGCTGGTGAACCTGTCGCGACCGGTCGCCGGGCTGGGCGTGATCGTGTTTCCGCTGGCTGCACTGTTGCTGGCGCTGGACGTGTTCCTGGCGCCGCCGACCGTGCCCAGGCCCATGGACTGGCAGATCCAGTTGCACGTGGTGATCGCGCTGCTTGCCTACAGCGTGCTGTCCATCGCCGCGGTACTCGCCCTGCTGCTGGCGGTGCAGGAGCGCGCGCTGCGCGCGCGCCGGCCAGGCATGCTGGTTCGCGCCCTGCCGCCGCTGACCCAGACCGAAGCCTTGCTGTTTCGCCTGATCGGCGCCGGATTCGCGCTGCTCACCCTGACCTTGCTGAGCGGCTTCCTGTTCATCGCCAATATCCGTGCGCAACACCTCGTGCACACCACGGTGCTCAGCGTCGTGGCATGGCTGATCTTTGGGGCCTTGTTGTGGGGTCGCTGGCGCCATGGCTGGCGCGGGCGCAGCGCCGTCAACCTCACCCTGATCGGCATGGCGGTGCTGGGGCTGGCGTTCTTCGGCTCGAAATTCGTGCTGGAAGTGATCCTGCAGCGCACGATGGGCTGAATCCGCCCGCGACCGGTTCTAGCGGCAGGCGTCGATCGCCTCTCCCAGCCGCTCCACACCGATCACTTCCATCTCGCCGACCCTGCCCTTCTTCGGCGCATTCGCCTTGGGCACGATCGCGCGGCGGAAGCCGTGATGGGCCGCTTCCTTGAGCCGCTCCTCGCCATTGGGCACCGGACGGATCTCGCCGGACAGGCCCACTTCGCCGAAGGTGACCATGTGCTCCGGCAGCGGGCGATCGCGCAGGCTGGACAGCACCGCCAGCAGCACCGGCAGATCGGCCGCGGTTTCCTGCACGCGGATACCGCCGACCACGTTGACGAACACGTCCTGGTCGTACGCTGCCACGCCGCCATGCCGGTGCAGCACGGCAAGCAGCATGGCGAGCCGGTTCTGCTCCAGGCCCAGGGTGACCCGGCGCGGGTTGCCCAGCGAGGACTGGTCGACCAGTGCCTGCACCTCGACCAGCAAGGGGCGCGTGCCCTCGCGGGTCACCATCACCGCGCTGCCTGATGTCGGAGTGCTGTGCGAGGAAAGGAAGATCGCCGACGGATTCGGCACCTCGCGCAGGCCCTTGTCGCTCATCGCGAACACGCCCAGCTCGTTGACCGCGCCGAAGCGGTTCTTGAACGCGCGCAACACGCGGAAACGGCTGCCCGATTCGCCCTCGAAATACAGCACCGCATCGACCATGTGCTCGAGCACGCGCGGCCCGGCGATGCCGCCCTCCTTGGTCACGTGGCCGACCAGGAACACTGCCGTGCCGGTCTCCTTGGCGAAGCGAGTGAGCTTGGCGGCCGACTCGCGCACCTGCGACACCGAACCGGGCGCGGCGGCCAGCAATTCCGTCCAGATGGTCTGGATCGAGTCGATCACCAGCACCTTCGGCCGCGTGGCCATGGCCTGTTCGAGAATCCGTTCGATGCAGGTCTCGGCCAGCGCCTGCAGCGGCTCCAGCGCCAGGCCCAGGCGCTGCGCGCGCGCGGCCACCTGCGAAAGCGACTCCTCGCCGGTGACGTAGACGCTGGGCAGTTGCAGGCCGAGCGTGCCGAGCACCTGCAACAGCAGGGTCGACTTGCCGATGCCCGGATCGCCGCCGATCAGCACCACCGAACCCTGCACCAGACCGCCGCCCAGCACGCGGTCCAGCTCGCCGATGCCGGTCAGCGTGCGCGCGTCGGCGGTCAGCATCACTTCGGTAAGCGGCGTGATCTTCGGCGCGCCCGCAGCGGCGCCGGCATAGCTGGAACGCTGTGCACCTGCCGACGCCTTGCCCGCCGTGGCCGGCTCCAGCACGATCGCGCTGAGCGTGTTCCACACCCCGCACTCGACGCACTGTCCCTGCCACTTGCTGTGCTCGGCGCCGCATTCGGTGCAGACGTAGGCGGTCCTGGCTTTGGCCATGCGGATTTCCCGAGTGAAGCGACAGAGGACAACGAGTTTAGTGCGCGACCATCGCAGGCGGCGAGACGCGCGCGGCGCGCAACGATGTCAGCCTTCGTCCTCGACGAACAGCACACGGCGGGTCATGCCGCAAGTGAGGTCGTAGGAGATCGTGCCGGCCGCGGCGGCGATCGTTTCGACCGGAAGCTGCGGTCCCCACAGCGTCACCCGGTCGCCGATCGTCGCGTCGGGTGCGCCGCGCAGGTCGAGCGTGATCAGGTCCATCGAGACCCGGCCGATCAATGCCACGCGGCGATCGCCGACGAGCACCGGCGTGCCGGCGGCGGCACTGCGCGGGTAGCCGTCACCGTAGCCGACCGCGGCCACACCGACCGGCATGTCCTCGGGACAGGCCCAGGTGCCGTTGTAGCCGATGCGCTCGCCTCGGCCGATGCGGTTGATCGCGATCAGCCGGGTGGACAGCGTCATCGCCGGGCGGAAGCCGAAATCGCCACCATGCCTGCCCTCGACGACCGACAAGCCGTACAGCAATCCGCCGGTGCGCACCCAGTCGCCGCGCGCGTCGGGCCAGCCGAGCACCGCGGCGGAATTGGACAGCGAGCGCGGGCCGGCGAACGAGTCCGTCACCGCCGCGAAACGGGCGATCTGCGCCGGCGTCTGCGGGCCGTCGAACACCTCCGAATCGGAAAAATGCGTAAGCAGGCCTATCTCGGGATCGACGCCGGCCATCGCGGCCAGCTGCGCATGCACCGCCGCGACACGCCCGGGCGCGAAGCCCAGCCGGTGCATGCCGCTGTCGACCTTCAGCCACACCCGCAGCCGCCCGCGCACCGGCGCCATCGCGGCCAGCCATGGCAACTGCGCCTCGTGGTGGATGGTCGCTTCCAGCTGCAGCCGCTGCATCTCGGCGAGGTCGCCCGGCTTGTCCGGCCCGGACAACACCACGATGCGCTGCCGATGCCCCGCCGCGCGCAGGCGCAGGCCATCGCCCAACGCCGCCACCGCAAAGCACTCGGCCTCGCCATCCAGCGCACGCGCCACCCGCTCCAGCCCATGCCCGTAGGCATCGGCCTTGACCACCGCCATCACCTTCGCCGGCGCCGCCATGGCCTTGAGCCGCGCCAGATTGTGGCGCAGCGCACCGAGATGGATGGTGGCGACGGTGGTGCGGCTCATGGGGCTTCGCCAGGGAATCGGGAATGGGGAATAGGGAATGGGAACAGCACGTGGCCTCGAGACATGCCCTGATGCTCCGGACCTGGCAAACACACCGGAATGCCCCGGATATTGCAGGCGCTTCTCGATTCCCTATTCCCCATTCCCGATTCCCTGCCTCAATCAAACCCGCCCACGAACGAGTCCGGTGCGTAGTTCACGAACTTGGTGTAGTGGCCGAGGAAGGTCAGTTTGCAGGTGTCGGTGGGGCCGTTGCGCTGCTTGCCGATGATGATTTCGGCGATGCCCTTGTCCTGCGATTCCTTGTTGTAGTACTCGTCGCGGTAGATGAACATGATCACGTCGGCGTCCTGCTCGATGGCGCCGGACTCGCGCAGGTCGGACATCATCGGGCGCTTGTCGGCGCGCTGTTCCAGCGAGCGGTTCAACTGCGACAGGGCGATCACCGGCACGTTCAGCTCCTTGGCAAGCCCCTTCAGTGAACGCGAGATTTCTGAAATTTCGGTAGCGCGATTCTCCGTGTTGCCGGGCACCTGCATCAGCTGCAGGTAGTCGATCACGATCAGGCCGAGACCGCCGTGCTCGCGATGCAGCCGGCGCGCGCGCGAACGCAACTCCACCGGCGACAGGCTGGGCGTGTCGTCGATGAATATCTTGGCGTCGGACAGCAGCGCGATGGCATTGGAGACGCGCGGCCAGTCCTCCTCCTCCAGCGTGCCGTTGCGCAGATGCTGCTGGTGGATGCGGCCCACCGAGGAGATCAGGCGGAATGCAAGCTGCGAGGAGGACATCTCCATCGAGAACACCACCACCGCCTTCTTGCTGCCCAGCGCCGCAGTCTCGGCGATGTTCAATGCGAAGGCCGTCTTGCCCATCGAGGGGCGCGCGGCCACGATGATCAGGTCCGACGGCTGCAGGCCGGAGGTGAGCTCGTCCAGGTCGGTGAAGCCGGTGCTGACGCCGGTAAGCTGGCCGCGGTTCTGGTAGCGCTCGGTGAGCAGCTTGAAGGCATCCTTCACCGCCTCGCGCATCGAGACGGAATCCTTCTTGCCGCGGGCGCCGGATTCGGCGATGTGGAACACGCGCTGCTCGGCGCTTTCCAGCACCTCGTGCACGCTCTTGCCTTCGGGCCGGTAGCCGTCCTCGGTGATCGAGGTGCCGGCGTCGATCAGCTGGCGCAGTACCGACTTCTCGCGCACGATCTCGGCATAGGCGGCAATGTTCGCCGCGCTGGGCGTGCTGTTGGCCAGCTCGATCAGGTAGCCGGCCCCGCCGACCATCTCGGCCAGGCCATTGCTCTCGAACCAGTCGCCCAGGGTCACCGCGTCGCACGGCATGCCCTTGTTGGCCAGCTCGTTGATCGCGCGCCAGATCAGCCGGTGATCCTTGCGGTAGAAATCGTCCTCGGCCAGCCGGTCGGCGACGTTGTCCAGCGCGCCGGGGGCCAGCATCAACCCGCCCAGCACCGCCTGCTCCGCGTCGATGGAATGCGGCGGCACCCGCAACGCCTCGATCGCCGCGGAGGAGGATTTGCGCTCTGGGACGAAGGACATCGGATTACCTCGGGAACGACCCCGCCACCGGCGCCGCAGGCGCCGACCGCAGGTGGGCGGACATGTCGACACATCATGCGCGGCCGCGTCTCACGCGTCGAGACAACAACTCTGTGGATATGTTGGGGATGGCTGGGGATAAAGCCGGGAATGGGGAATCGGGAGTGGTGAATCGAAGGCAGCGGCCAGGCCGTTTCCGATGCCCTGTTCCCCATTCCCGGTCCTCGAAAAACAAACGGGCGCCTCGCGGCGCCCGGACGTTTCCGATGGACCGGAACTTACTTGTCGCTGACCACGATCACCTTGACGGTGGTGTGCACGTCGGCGTGCAGGTGCACGGCAACCTCGAACTCGCCGGTGGTGCGCAGCGGGCCTTCGCCCAGGATCACTTCGCCCTTGTGGACGGCGTGACCTTCGGCGGCCAGGGCCTCGGCGATGTCGCGCGGGCCGACCGAACCGAACAGCTTGCCCTCGGCACTGGCATGTGCCGGGATCGTCACCGCCACGTCGGCGAGCTTGGCCTTGCGCGCTTCGGCGTCGGCCAGCACGGAGTTGGCCTTGGCCTCGTACTCGGCGCGACGCTGCTCGAATGCGGCCAGGTTGGCGGCATTGGCGCGCGCGGCCTTGCCCTGCGGCAGCAGGTAGTTGCGGCCGTAACCCGGCTTCACGGTGACCTTGTCACCCAGGTTGCCGAGATTGCGGACTTTCTGCAGAAGAATGAGTTCCATGATGCTTTCCTGTTCGTTAGCGCCGGTGTGGCCCGACGCAGCCAGAGGACGGTTGTCCGAATTGAGGGAATAGGGAATGGCGAATAGGAAATAGGAAAAGCGGAGCTACGGAGCAACCGATTCCCTATTCCCTACTCCCTATTCCCTCGACGCCCTCAGACGTCGTGGTTGTCGGTATACGGCAGCAGCGAGAGGAAGCGCGCGCGCTTGATCGCGGTGGCCAGCTGGCGCTGGTAGCGCGCCTTGGTGCCGGTGATGCGGCTGGGCACGATCTTGCCGTTCTCGGTGACGTACTGGCGCAGGGTGTTGAGATCCTTGTAGTCGATCTCCTTCACGTCTTCGGCAGTGAAGCGGCAGAACTTGCGGCGGCGGAAAAACTTGGACATGTGGGTGCTCCCTGATCAGTCGTCGCTGTCGCGATCGTTGTCGGCGTGGCCATGGCCACGGCTCTCGCCATCATTGTCGTCGTCGCGGCGACGGCTGGACTTGGCGTCGTCCTTTTCCTTCGACTTCAGGATGAAGGACGGCTCGATGTCGGCCTCGTCACGACGGATCACCAGGTGGCGCAGCACGGCGTCGTTGAAACGGAAGCCGGACTCCAGCTCGTTCAGCGCGTTCTGGCTCACTTCGATGTTGAGCAGCACGTAGTGTGCCTTGGCCAGGTTGACGATCGGGTAAGCCAGCTGGCGCCGGCCCCAGTCTTCCAGGCGGTGGATCTTGCCGCCGTCGGCCTCGATCAGCGACTTGTAGCGCTCGAGCATGGCGGGAACCTGCTCGCTCTGGTCCGGATGGACCATGAATACGACTTCGTAATGACGCAGGGTCATCGTGGGTTGACTCCTTGTGGATGCGGCCAAAGCGGCCTGGCAGCCTCCCGTCAGTGCGGTGAGGCAAGTGTCCCGCCCGTGCCCTTTCGGGTGCAGACAGAAGCGGAATTGTACGATGACGCACAACGGCCACGCAAGTCATTGAAAAGCCTGCGCGCCGGGCAGAGGCGCTCAGCTGACGGTGAAGCTCTCGCCGCAGCCGCACTCGCCGGTGGAGTTCGGGTTGTGGAACACGAAGCTGGCGTTGAGCCCGTGGCGCTGGAAGTCGATGACGGTGCCGTCGACCAGGGCCAGGCTCTTGTCGCTGACGATCAGCGGCACGCCGTCCACCTCCAGCAGCCGGTCACCCTCGTCCATCGACTCGGCCAGGTCGACCACGTAGGCAAACCCCGAACAGCCGGTGCGCTTGACCCCGAAGCGCACGCCTGCCGCCGCGGGCGTCGAGGCGAGGAAGTGGCGCATGCGTTCGTTGGCAGCGGGGGTGATGCTGATGCTCATGGCAGGCGGATTCGATCTCGTGAAATGGGCGGCAGGTGTCGCGACCCGGGCAAGCCCTACATTATCATGCGGGTTTGGCTCCGCGCGCCGCGCGGGCGCCCACCATCCAGCGCACCGACCGGTGCGCAAGCAGCAGGAGTTCCAATCCATGGCCGTGGTCAGTGTGAAGCAGGCGTTGTCGGGCAGCATCGATGCCGGCAGCCAGGTGACCGTGCGCGGCTGGGTGCGCACGCGCCGCGATTCCAAGGCCGGCCTGTCCTTCGTCAACGTCACCGACGGCTCCTGCTTCGACCCGATCCAGGCGGTAGTGCCGGCCACCCTGGCCAATTACGAGAGCGAGGTGAAGCACCTCACCGCCGGCGCGGGCGTGATCGTCACGGGCACCCTGGTGCCCTCGCAGGGCAAGGGTCAGCGTTTCGAGATCCAGGCCGGCGAGGTGATCGTCACCGGCCTGGTCGACGACCCGGAAACCTACCCTATCCAGCCCAAGCAGCACTCGATGGAGTTCCTGCGCGAGGTCGCCCACCTGCGCCCGCGCACCAACCTGTTCGGCGCGGTGACGCGCGTGCGGCACACGATGATGACGGCGATCCACCGCCACCTCACCGAGCAGGGCTTCTTCTGGATCAACACGCCGATCATCACCACGTCGGATGCCGAAGGCGCCGGCGACATGTTCCGGCTGTCCACGCTGGACCTGGCCAACCTGCCGCGCCTGCCCGACGGCAAGATCGACTTCCGCAAGGACTTCTTCGGCCGCGAGGCGTTCCTCACCGTGTCCGGCCAGCTCAACGTCGAGGCCTATTGCCTGGCGATGAGCAAGGTGTACACCTTCGGCCCCACTTTCCGCGCCGAGAATTCCAACACGGCGCGCCACCTGGCCGAGTTCTGGATGTGCGAGCCGGAGATCGCCTTCGCCGACCTGGCCGCCAATGCCGACTGCGCCGAGGGCTTCCTCAAGGCGATCTTCAAGGCCGTGCTGGACGAACGCCCCGACGACATGGCGTTCTTCGCCGAACGCGTGCAACCGGATGCGATCAGCCGGATGGAGGCATTCATCGCCAAGCCGTTCGAGCGCATCGACTACACCGACGCGATCGAGATCCTGAAGAAGTCCGGCGAGAAGTTCGAATACCCGGTGGCCTGGGGCATCGACCTGCAGACCGAGCACGAACGCTACCTCGCCGAGAAACATGTCGGCCGCCCCGTGGTCGTGATGAACTACCCCGAGGCGATCAAGGCGTTCTACATGCGCTTGAACGATGACGAGAAGACCGTGGCCGCGATGGACGTACTCGCGCCCGGCATCGGCGAGATCATCGGCGGCAGCCAGCGCGAGGAACGGCTGGATCATCTGGACCGCCGCATGATCCAGTTCGGCCTCGATCCGGCCAGCTATGGCTGGTACCGTGACCTGCGTCGCTACGGCACGGTGCCGCACGCCGGGTTCGGCCTCGGCTTCGAGCGCCTGCTGGTCTACATCTGCGGCCTGTCCAACATCCGCGACGCCATCCCCTACCCGCGTGCCGCCGGCACCGCCGAGTTCTGACGCCCATGTCGTACCGCTTCGCCGCCCTTGCCGCCGTGTTCACCGCCGCCCTCGCGCTGACCGGCTGCCATGCCGCCAAGGCGTTGCTGCCGCCAAACCTGCGGCCGCCCGCGGAGGACCCCGGCGATCCGCTGAAGATCGCCCAACTGCATCTGCAGCAGGCCACGCCCTGCTGCAGCAGCTTCGCCGATTTCTCCTACCGCAGCCTGCTGCCGTGGCAGCCGCAGAAGTTCACCCTGGGCAGCGGCAGCATGGTCGCCAACCTCAACGGCACCAAGAGCTATTTCCTCGCCTTCCGCCTGCCCACCGGCATGAAGCTGCCGTACCGGGTGGCGCTGAAATCGGAATTGAACGGACGCTGGCTGCATGCCAGCTACCTGTTCGCGCCCACCATCGTGCTGCTCGACGACGGCTTCCAGCCGATCCGCTTCGACGACATCCGCCTGTGCGAACACATGGGCTGGAGCGACGAAACCAGCGGGGCCTTCGGCAGTTTCAAGATCGACAGCGACAAGGCCCACTACCTGCTGGTCTACAGCTCGGCCGACCAGCAGTCGGGCAAGACCTACTGGGAGCAGTCGCCGGCCTCGCTCTCCAACGCCACCACTGCGGCCACCCTGAAGATGAACTCCAGCGGCAGCTTCAGCATCCCGCACGGGCCGGACGGGTCGCTGTGGATCGGCATGATGAACTCCGTCTACCAGAAAGCCATCGACAACGCGGTGTGCGGCGAAGCACCCCACGGCGACGGCCTGCTGAACGAGTTGCCGCTGCCCTGGAGCGGGAAACGCGGCAGTTCGTCGTGATCGTGCTGTACCTGGCGTTGCTGGTCGCCGGGGTGGGCCTGTTTGTGCTGTCGTTCGTGGCGCAATACCGATTGGCCACGCTGTTGCGACGGCGTTATCCGCAACACTGGCAAATCATCGCGGCAGCCGACCACGCGCGGCCCTCCGCCTGGCGCCGCTGGGCGCGAATGCAGCAGGTGCTGCGCTCGCCGGCACTGCCGGCGCTGGGCGACCGCTCGATCGACCGCTGGCGCCACCTGTGGCGACTGGGTCCCTGGCTAGGCTGGCTGTGCTGGCTGGGCGCGCTGGCCACGCGTCTCTCCTCCTGACCCCTCACCGAGGAAGAACCCCATGCAACTGGATCTGAGTGGACGTCATGCGCTGGTCTGCGGCGCTTCCCAGGGCATCGGCCGTGCCTGCGCGATCGAGCTGGCCCTGCTCGGCGCCAACGTCACCGTGCTTGCGCGTCGCGCCGAAGTGCTGGCCGAGGTGGTCGGCAGCCTGCCGCACACCGACGGCGCGCAGCACCACGACCTGCTGGTCGCCGATGCGGGCGACACCGGCAGCCTGCGCGAACGGGTCGAAGCCCTGGTCGCGGCGGCGCCGGTGCACATCCTGGTCAACAACAGCGGCGGACCGCCGCCGGGCAGCATCCTCGACGCCACGCCGCCGCAATTCCTCGATGCCTTCGGCCAGCACCTGCTGGCCAATCACACGCTGGCGCAGGTGGTGATCCCCGGCATGCGCGACGCCGGCTGGGGCCGCATCGTCAACATCATCTCCACCTCGGTGAAGGAACCGCTCTCCGGCATCGGCGTCTCCAACACCACCCGCGGCGCGGTGGCGAGCTGGGCCAAGACCCTGGCTGGCGAACTGGCGCCGCTGGGCATCACCGTCAACAACGTGCTGCCGGGCTCCACCCACACGCCGCGGATCGAACAGATCGTGCGGGTACGGGCGCAGAAGTCGGGGCGCAGCGAAACAGAAGTCGCGCGCGAGATGGCCGCGGAGATTCCGATGGGCCGCTTCGCCGATCCCGCGGAAACCGCCGCCGCCGTCGCCTTCCTCGCCTCCCCGGCGGCCAGCTACATCACCGGCACGAGCCTGCCGGTCGACGGTGGACGCATGCGCTCGCTTTGAGCGACCAGACCCGCCAGCAGCCCGACTGAAGCCCGGCCCATCCAGCGCGTCGCGCGCCCTGCGTACGGTCGCGTTCGGTGCAATTGTCGCGTGCTGGACTTAAGATGACGCGGATGTCCACTCCGCGCCTAGCCAACCTGATCGACGGCCGCCTGCGGGCGCCCATTAGCGACAGCTGGCTCGACGTGCACGAACCCGCCACGGCGGGCGTGTTGACCCAATGCCCGGATTCCGATGCCGCCGATGTCGGGGCCGCCGTGGCCGCCGCCAGTCGCGCAGCAACCGCCTGGGCGGCCACGCCGATCGAGCAACGGGCGCACTTGCTGCACCGCCTGGCCGACCTGATCGAGGCGCGGCTGGAGGAGTTCGCTGCGCTGGAATCGCGCGACAGCGGCAAGCCGCTCGCCCTCGCGCGCCGCCTCGACATCCCGCGCGCGGTGAGCAACCTGCGCTACTTCGCCGCCGCGATCACCGGCTGGGGCAGCGAGTCGCATGCGATGGAAACGGGCACGCCGGGCGCCGGCGCCATCAACTACACCTTGCACCAGCCGCTCGGCGTGGTCGGTTGCATAAGTCCGTGGAACCTGCCGCTGTACCTGTTCACCTGGAAGATCGCGCCGGCACTGGCGGCCGGCAACACGGTGGTGGCAAAACCCTCGGAGATCACGCCGTGCACTGCCGCCCTGCTGGGCGAGCTGAGCATCGAGGCCGGCTTTCCGCCGGGCGTGCTGAACATCGTGCACGGGCTGGGGCCACAGGTCGGCGAAGCCATCGTGGCGCATCGGGCGGTCAAGGCGGTGTCGTTCACCGGCTCCACGCGCACTGGCGCGGCCATCGCTGCCGTCGCGGCACCGGCGTTCAAGAAAGTCTCGCTGGAGATGGGCGGAAAGAATCCGGCGATCGTGTTCGCCGATGCGGATCTTTCCGACGCCAACCTCGACACCATCGTGCGCTCGGGCTTCGCCAACCAGGGCGAGATCTGCCTGTGCGGCTCGCGCTTGCTGGTGCAGCGCTCCATCTACGACGCGTTCCGCGAACGCTATCTTGCGCGCGTGCAGGCGCTGCGCGTGGGCGATCCGGACGACGCACGCAGCGACCTCGGCGCCATGGTGTCGCGGGCGCACTACGACAAGGTGCTCGGCTGCATCGCACAGGCCCGCGCCGAGGGCGGGCGCGTGCTGTGTGGCGGCGCGGCGGTTGCCGTACCGGGCCGCTGCGCCGGCGGCTGGTTCATCGCGCCGACCGTGATCGAAGGGCTGCCCTCTTCGGCGCAGACCAACCAGCAGGAAATCTTCGGCCCGGTGGTCGCGCTGATCCCGTTCGAGGACGAAGCCGAGGCGCTGGCGATCGCCAACGACAGCCACTACGGACTGGCCGCGTCGCTGTGGACGCAGGATCTTTCCCGCGCGCACCGGCTGGCCGGGCAACTCGAATTCGGCATCGTGTGGATCAACTGCTGGTTGCTGCGCGACCTGCGCACGCCGTTCGGCGGCGCCAAGCAATCGGGCGTCGGCCGCGAGGGTGGTGCCGAGGCGCTGCATTTCTTCACCGAACCGAAAAACGTCTGCATCGCGTACGGTGCCAGCCCCTGATACGCCGCGCCACCCGTCCGAAACGCCTGGAACCTCGATGAACTCACTGAACGATCTGCTTGCCAACAACCGCCGCTGGGCCGATCAGGTCACCACGCAGGACCCGACCTTTTTCGAGAAGTTGTCGCAGCAGCAGGCGCCGCAGTATCTGTGGATCGGCTGCTCGGATTCGCGCGTTCCGGCCACCCAGATCGTCGACCTGCCGCCGGGCGAGATCTTCGTGCATCGCAACGTCGCCAACGTGGTGGTGCACACCGACCTCAACGCGCTCAGCACGATCCAGTTCGCGGTCGACGTGCTCAAGGTCAAGCACATCCTGGTCGTCGGCCACTACGGCTGCGGCGGCGTCGGCGCGGTGTTGAAGGAGAGCCGCCTCGGCCTGATCGACAACTGGCTGCGGCACATCACCGACATTGCCCTGAAGCACTCGGACAAGCTCGACCCGAACCAGTCGTTCGCCCTGCGCCACGCCCACCTGTGCGAGTTGAACGCGCTGGAACAGGCGCTCAACGTCTGCCACACCACGGTGGTGCGTGAAGCCTGGGAGCGTGGCCAGCAACTGGCCGTGCACGCGTGGATCTACGGCCTGGACAACGGTCACATGCACGACCTGGGGCTGGACGTGCGCGGCCGCGAACAGTTGCCCGAAGCCTATGAGCAGGCGGTGGCCCAGCTGACCCGCCGCTGGACCGGCGGCGCATGAGCGGCGCGGGTATCCGCACCGACGCCGCGCCGCAACCGGTGGGCGCCTATCCGCACGCGCGGCGGGTCGGAGATTTGCTGTTCCTGTCCGGCGTCGGCCCGCGCCAACCGGGCAGCAATGCCATTCCCGGCAACGTCCACGACGCGGATGGCCGTCTGCTCGACTACGACATCGAGGCGCAATGCCGACAGGTGTTCGCCAACGTGCGCGCCGTGCTGGAAGCCAGCGGTGCGCAGTGGACCGATCTCATCGACGTCACCGTATTCCTGACCGACATGGCGCGCGACTTTGCGACCTACAACCGCCTCTACGCGGAATATTTCGCCGGCGTCGACGCCTGCCGCACTACGCTGGGCATCCACAGCCTGCCCACGCCGATCGCGATCGAGCTCAAGTGCATTGCCGCGCTGCCGGCACAAAAAAACCCGCCGACCTGAGTCGGCGGGGCACTGAAGCCAGAACCTTTCCAGGCCGGCGCGGGATCAGCCCGCGGTCGGCGTGGCGGCGGCCTTCTTGTGGCTCTTGTGATGCTTGTGGGTCTTGTGGTGCGTCGTCGTGTGCGCAGCGGCTTTCGGCGCAGCTTCGGTCGCCGGGGCGGCCTTGGTTGCCACGGCAGCCTGCGCCGCGGGGGCGGCGGCCTGCGGGGCAGCAGCCTGGGCCAGCACGGAGCCGGAAAGCGCCACGCCCGCAACCAGCAGGGAGGCAATCAGAACATTACGCATCATGGTGACAAACCTCGGAGAAGAAATGCCGCGAGCCCGGCCGGAACCCGGCGCCTCGGGTGGCGCGACGGCAAGACAATGCGGCGCACAGGACATACGGCTGCTGAATGCAGCAGGCCATTTCGGTGCGCCGGATCGCGCCGGATCTTGACAGTCGAAAAACGCTCCGGCCACCGGCAATTTCTTGCGTTCAGTCCAGACAGGTGCGCAACAAGGATTCGATCAACGCCTGCACCTGCGACGCCTTCGACGCGTCATAGGCAAAGCTCGCCTCGTCCATGTAGTTGAGCTGCACCAGCTCCAGTTGCACCGCCTGCACGCCGGCGTCCGGGCGACCGTAATGACGGGTGATGTAACCGCCCTTGAAACGCCCGTTGATCGCAACGCTGAAGCGCGACTGCGCCTGCAGGCCATCGGCCAGGCGCATCTGCAGGGCGGCATCGCAGCTCGCCCCGTTTGCCGTGCCGAGGTTGAAATCCGGCAGCCTGCCCTCGAACAGCATCGGCACTCGACTGCGGATCGAATGGCCTTCCCACAGCACCACGCGGCCGTGTTCGGCCCGCAACCGCGCAAGTTCCTGCGCCAATGCATCGTGGTAAGGCTGCCAGTAATCGTTTATCCGCCGTTGAACTTCGGCCGCGTCGGGCGCATCGCCGTCGCGGTACAAGGGCTCGCCATCGAAGCCGATCAACGGCACCAGGCCGGTCTCGCGCTGGCCCGGATACAGCGCATGGCCATCGGCAGGTCGATTGAGGTCGACCACGTAACGCGAGGCGGCAGGTTTCAGCACGCTGGCGCCCAGCGCCTCGGCCAGCGGCTCGTACAATCGCGCCACGTGCCAATCCGTATCGGGCGAGCGCCGCGCGGCCGGGGGCATGCGCGCGGCGATGTCGGCGGGAATGAAGCTGCCATCGTGCGGCAGGCTGATCAGCAGGGGTACGCGGCCCCGGTGCAAGGTGAACGTGTCCATGGGGGTAGTCTAAGGGCCGGGATCAGGGTTGGGGAGTCGAAAGCCAAAGCCCGCATGCCGCCGCTCCCCCGAATCCCGAGTCTTCGATCGCGGCCACTAATCCATCAACACCAGCTCTTCCGCCGAGGTCGGGTGGATCGCCACCGTGGCATCGAGATCGCGCTTGCGGATGCCGCGCTTCAGGGCTACCGCGAACCCTTGCAGCATCTCGTCGGCACTCGCGCCCAGCAGATGAATGCCGACGACGCGTTCGTCCTCGCCAACGCACACCAGTTTCATCAGGCTCTGCTCACGCTTGCCCACCAGCGCCCAGGCCATGGGCGTGAAGCGGCTGCAGTGGATGCGCACCGCGTCGCCGTGGCGCTCGCGGGCCTCTTCCTCGGTGAGGCCGACGCGACCCAGCGGTGGCTTGGAGAACACCACGCTGGGGATGTTGCGGTAATCCAGCCGCGACTCGTCCTGCCCGCCGAACAGGCGGTCGGCGAGCGCGCGCCCGGCGGCCACCGCCACCGGGGTCAGCGCATGCCGGCCGGTGACGTCGCCCACCGCGTGGATGCCCGCGACGTTGGTGTCCTGCCAGGCATCGGTCGTGACGTGGCCCTTGTCGTCCCGCTTCACGCGGACAGTATCCAGGCCCAGCGATTCGGTGTTCGGCACGCGCCCCACCGCCCACAGCACCGCGTCGTAGGGACCTCGCGTGCCGGCAACGGCAGCGTCGTCCAGCACGATGCCATCGTCGGTGCGACGTGCGCCGCGCACGTCGGTGTCCAGCTGCACGGCGATGCCCTGGCCATGCATGTGTTCGCGCAGGGCGCGCACCAGTTCCGCGTCGAACCCGCCGAGCAGGCGCTCGCGCGCCAGCATCTCGACACTGCAGCCGAGCGCCCGCAGCAAGCCGGCGAACTCCGACGCCACGTAACCGCCGCCGACGATCGCCACGCGCGCGGGCGCGGCGTCGAGCGCGAAGATGTCGTCCGACACCAGACCCAGATCGAAGCCGGGGAGATCCAGCCGACGCGGCCGTGCGCCGGTGGCGATCACCACGTGCGGCGCCTGCGCACGGTGGCCATCGGCCAGCTCCACCGTGTCCGTCGCGACGAATCGCGCGGCTTGCCGCACAAGCTCGACACCGGCCTGCTCCAGCCGTTCGGCATAGCGACGGTCGATGCCTCCGATGTAGGCCACGCGCACCTCGCGAAAGTGCCGCCAGTCCAGCGGCCCGGGCTGTGCATCGAACCCCAGCGCTGTCGCCCAGCGCTGCTCCTGCGCCCATTGCGCGGCGATCCACATGGCCTTCTTCGGCACGCAGCCGCGATGGACGCACGTGCCGCCCAGTTCTCGCGGCTCGACCAGGGCCACGCGGGCACCATGCCTGGCTGCGCGAAAGGCCGTGGCCAGGCCGCCGGAACCGGCGCCCAGCACGATCAGGTCATGGCTTGCCGTCATCGCATGCTCCTCGGCGTTCGTGGGAGGCGCCGACGGATGGCGCCGCGATCGCTACAGCCCGAAACGCGCGGGTGCGTAGGGGGTGGCGTCGAGCAGCGCCGGCGTGCCGGCCAGCAGCGACGCCACCAGTTCACCGGTGGCCGCCGACATGCTCACCCCCAGCATGCCATGGCCGGTGGCCAGGCACAGATTGGTCCAGCGCGTGCTGGGGCCGATGATCGGCACTTCGTCGACGCTCATCGGTCGCCAACCCCACCATTCCTCCAACAACCGGCCACCGGCCGGTTCGCGCAGGTTCGCGGCGGCGCCGCGGCGCAGCGCCTCCAGACGGGTGCGATTGAGCCCGGTGCGGTAGCCGGAGAACTCCATCGTGCTGCCCAACCGGAAACCGTCGCTCCAGCAGGTGACGCAGACGGAAGGTTCGCGCAGGCTCAGCGCACGGCGCGGCGCCAGCGCGGGACGATCCCAGGTGATCGAATAACCCTTGCCCGGCTGCATCGGCAGGCGCAGCTCCAGTTGTCGTGCCAGCAGCGGCGACCACGCGCCCAGCGCCATCACGATGCGCTCGCCGCGGAACGCGCCGCGAGAAGTGCGCACGCCGGTGATCCGCGTACCGTCGGTGATGAAGCCCTCGATGCACGCACCGCTCTCGATCGTGCCGCCGCGTTCGAGCACGCGGCGCGCCAGCTCGGCCGCGTAGCGGTCCGGCCGCAGCGAGGCATCCTGCGGATGCAGCACGCCGCCGGCCACGCCCGGCTTCAAGGCCGGCTCCATCGCCTCGACCTCGGCGCCGTCCAGGCGCTGCACCGTCACGCCGAGTTTTTCCAGCAGCGCCGCATGCCCCTTCTCGTCCGCCTGGCGCAGCCGGTCCGTGCGGTAGACATGCAAGGTACCCTGCTCGCTGAACTCGCAGTCGAGCCCTTCGTCACGCACCAGCTCGCCGAGCAACCGGCGCGAGCGCTGCAGGATCGCCAGCCGCGCATGGGTCGCCGCATGGAAGTCGCTCCAGTTGCAATGGCGCGCGAAACCCAGCAGCCAGCGCAGCCGCGGCCCGTCCAGGCGCGGGTCGAGATACAGCGGCGCGTCGGCGTGGGCGATCGACCGCAACGCCACGCCGATCATTCCCGGCATGGCCAGCGACGCCGCATGGCTGGGCGTGATGGTGCCGCAGTTGCCGTGCGAACTGCCGCAACCGGGCGTGCCCTGCTCCAGCACGCGCACGCTGGCACCGGCCTTGCGCAGTTGCAGCGCACAGGCCAGCCCGATGACGCCGCCACCAAGGATCAACACATCGTCGCGATCCGAATCCATCGACGGATTGTAACCAGCTGCGCCGATACCGCGGTATGGCCACAACTGCACCAACTTGTGAGAACTTTCTTCCAACCCATTGATTTGATAACCTCAGCCCGACTCAAGCCGGGACCCCGCCATGCGCATGGACCGAACACGCCGCGTCACGTCGATCGCCGCCGCCCGGCGCATGACGCACGCCTTGCTGCTCGGCGCCATGCTCGCGTTGCTGGCCGCTTGCGCCAGCGCGCCGCACCATCGCGAGCCGACCTACAGGACTTCGCATTCCGCGCTGGCCGACCTGCCGCCACGCGCACCGTCAGCCGCCAGCGCGGGCGAAGCCAACGACATCCTGTTCCGCGCGATCGGCCTGGTGGGCACGCCTTATCGCTGGGGCGGCAACACGCCGGCCGGCGGCTTCGACTGCAGCGGGCTGGTCGATTACATCTACCGCACGGCGGCCGGCATCGCCCTGCCACGCACCTCGCACGCCATGGCCTCGATGCGCGCGCACAAGGTGAAGCGCATGACCCAGTTGGCCAGCGGCGACCTGGTGTTCTTCGACATCGGCGGCAGCATCAGCCACGTCGGCGTGTACGTCGGCAAGGGGCGTTTCGTGCATGCGCCGAACAGCGGTGGCACGGTGCGGCTGGACGACATCGACGGGCCGTACTGGGGCGATCATTTCGCGTACGGGAAGCGGGTGCTGGATTGAGGGGCCACACGGGCCGGAACCCTGCAGGAGCGCACCCTGTGCACGATGCCTTTCGTTACGCGGCGAAGATCGTCGCGCACAGGGTGCGCGCCTGCACGAATTGCCGGCCCTCATCCGGACCTTTCACCCGCAGTGGGACTTTCGCGGGTCGCCCGGGCTACCCCTCTCCAACGCTCCCGTGGAAGGGAGAGGGCCAACGAATGACGGCGCCCGAGGGCGCCGTCATTGCCTTGATTCGATATCCCCTGCTCAGTGCTCCGCACTGCCCGGCGGATGGGCATGGCCGTGCTGGAGTTCTTCCTCGGTGGCCTCGCGCACCTCGCCGATGGCGACATCGAAATGCAGGTCCTTGCCGGCCATCGGATGGTTGAGATCCACGTCGATCGTGCTCATGCCGACCTTGTGCACGGTGACGGCGCGCTGGCCGCCCTGCTTCAGCTGCAGCACGGTGACCATGCCGGGCTTGAGTCGGCTGGCCTGCGGGAAGTACTTCTTGGACATGCGCTGGATCTGGCCTTCCTGGCGCTCGCCGTAGGCGTCCACGGCGGCCACGTCCACCGCGAGATTCTCGCCGGCTTCGTGGCCTTCCAGGGCGGCTTCCAGACCGGGAATCAGCTGGCCGTGGCCAAGCAGCACCCACAACGGCTCGTCGCGGTCGTGCGAGCTTTCGACCTTGTCGCCGGCCACCGTCAGCGTGTAGTGCAGGGAAACCACCTTGTCCTTTCCAGCTTTCATCATGTGTCTCGCAAGAGGGCGCAAACCGGCGATTCTATCAGGAGTGCGACCTGCCAAAGCGCGTACCGCGCACCTCCGGCCCCAGCCAGGCCAGCAGCGCCAGCGCGACGGCGACCACGGCCATCCACCCCGCCATCACCAGCGCATAGTTGCCGCCGCTGCGGTCGGCCAGCCACGATTGCGCGGTGGCCGTGCTCGCGGCCAGAAGATTGCCCAGCTGGTAGGCGAAGCCGGGCAAGGTGCCGCGCACGTCGTCGGGCGACAACTCGTTGAGGTAGGCCGGCACGATGCCCCAGGCCCCCTGCACCATCACCTGGATGAGGAACGCGCCCAACCCGAGCAGCACCAGCGAGCCGCCATGCGTCCACAGCGGAATGCACGGCAAGGCCAGCAGCGCCGCCACGATCATCGCCCGCCGCCGCCCGATGCGTTCGGACCAGGCGCCGAAGCTCAGACCACCGAGGATGGCGCCTGCGTTGAGCAGCATCGTCAGCACGGTCACCGCGCCGACCTGCAGGTGCAACTGCGATCTGAGGAAGGTCGGATACATGTCCTGCGAGCCATGGCTGAACATGTTGAACGCCATCATCAGCAACATCATGTACAGCAGTCGCTTCCATTGCCCGCGCATCGAATCGCGCAGGCTCCGCCGCTGCCTGCCCACCTGTCCCGCCTGCCACACCGGCGACTCGGGCACCTTGCTGCGCAGATACAGCACCAGCAACGCCGGCAGCACGCCAACGACGAACATCGCGCGCCAGCCCAGGCCCAGCACGTCGAATACCACCCAGTAGGCGATCGCGCCGAGAAAGTAGCCGCACGGGTAGCCGCTCTGCAGCAGCCCGGAAACCATGCCGCGGGAACGCGCCGGGATGCTCTCCAGCGCCAGCGAAGCGCCGATGCCCCACTCGCCGCCCATCGCGATGCCGAAGGCGAAGCGCAGCACCAGCAACACGGTCAGCGTCGGCGCGAAGGCGCAGGCGAGTTCCAGCAACGAGAACAGCAGCACGTCGAACATCAGCACCGGCCGGCGCCCGTAGCGATCGGCCAGCCTGCCGAACAGCAGAGCGCCGAGCGGGCGGGCCGCCAGGGTCAGCAAAATGCCCAGCGTCACCTCGGTCTTGTGCACGTGGAAATCGTCGGCGATGTCGCCCAGCACGAACACCAGCAGAAAGAAGTCGAACGCATCCAGCGTCCAGCCCAGGAAGCTCGCCGCCACCGTATGCCGCTGGGTGACATCGAGTTGGCGCAGGGGTGCAAACCATGACATCGCGGAACTCCAGGGAGCGGCCGTCGGCCAGCGCTGCGCACGGTATGCACGAGGCCGGCCCGCCACGCAACCCCGCACCGTCCCGGCAAGCTTGCTAGGCTGGCCGCATCTTCAGCACGCGGGACGCGCATGGACCGTCACACCCGGCAACGCATCGCCCGGCTCTATCAGGGCAGCCTGCAGCGTGGCTATGTGCGCGGCAAGCTGGCCAGCGACCCGGTCTACGCGGCCGTGGCGGCGCGGATCGACGGCACCGCATTGCCGCTGCTGGACATCGGTTGCGGCATCGGCCTGCTGGGCCAGTACCTGCACGCGCAAGGCCACCACCAGCCCTACCTCGGGCTGGACCACGACCCGCGCAAGATCTTGGCGGGCCAACGTGCGGTGCAACGCGCGGGACTCGATGCCATGATGCGGCTGCAACAGGCCGACGCCGCCGAACTGCCCGCGCAGCAGGGCCATGTCGCCCTGCTCGACGTACTGCACTATCTGCCCGCCGTGCGCCAGCCGGCCCTGCTGCGGGACGCCGCCCGGCACCTGTCGCCGCAGGGCTGCCTGATCATCCGCAACGTACTGCGCGAGGCCAACTGGCGCTTCCACGCCACCCGCGTGGAGGAGTTCTTTCTGCATGCTTCCGGCTGGATTTCCGGCGGTGCGCAGCATTATCCGAGTGCCGGCGAATTGCGCGAGCCACTCGAGCAGGCGGGGCTGGAGGTGCGCATCGAGCCGTTGCGTGGGCGCACCCCGTTCAACAGCTACCTGGTGGTGGCGCACCACCCGCGCTGACTCCTGCCCGAAGGGGCAGACGCCGGCGCGCCGAATCCGCTATACTTGCCGGGCCGTCGTCTTCACGATGGCAGCGGCACCTGCCGCCCCCTTCCCTTTGCTTCGCAACACGGTATGAACACTCCGGGTTGCCCAGGAGTGTTTCATGTCCTTCGATTCGCTGGGCCTTGCGCCCGCGTTGTTGCGTGCGCTCGCCGATTACGGCTACGCCAATCCCACCCCGATCCAGGCCGCGGCGATCCCGCCGGCGCTGGAAGGTCACGACCTGCTCGCCGCCGCCCAGACCGGCACCGGCAAGACCGCCGCGTTCGCCCTGCCCCTGCTGCAGAAACTGTCGACCAGCGGGCAGACCATGACCCGCCGCCCGCGCGCACTGATCCTCACCCCCACCCGCGAGCTGGCCGCGCAGATCCACGAGAACATGCGCGACTACGGCAAGCACATCCACGTCAGCGCCACCACCATCTTCGGCGGCGTCGGCATGGGTCCGCAGATCAATGCGCTGCGCCGCGGCGTGGACATCGTCATTGCCACCCCGGGCCGGTTGATCGACCACCTGCAGCAGCGCACGCTCGACCTCTCCGCGGTGGAAACGCTGGTGCTGGACGAAGCCGACCGCATGCTCGACATGGGCTTCCTGCCGGCGCTGAAGCGCATCCTGCAGGTGGTGCCGAAGAAGCGCCAGACCCTGCTGTTCTCGGCCACCTTCGCACCGGCGATCAAGACGCTGGCGATGGAGTTCATGCACAACCCGCGCGAGATCTCGGTCTCGGCGCCGAACACCGTGACCGCCTTGGTCAGCCACCAGGTGCACCCGGTGGACGCCTCGCGCAAGCGCGACCTGCTGCTGCACGTGCTGTCGCAGGACAGCCGCCGCCAGAGCCTGGTGTTCAGCCGCACCAAGCACGGCGCCGACAAGCTGGTCACCTACCTCAACGCCTCGGGCCTGCGCAGCGCCGCGATCCACGGCAACAAGAGCCAGAACGCGCGCACGCGCGCCCTCAGCGATTTCAAGAGCGGCCGCGTCACCGTGCTGGTCGCCACCGACATCGCCGCGCGCGGCATCGACATCGAGCAGTTGCCGATCGTGATCAACTTCGACCTGCCGTCGGTGGCCGAAGACTACGTGCACCGGATCGGCCGTACCGGCCGCGCCGGCATGGAAGGCCTGGCGCTGTCGCTGGTCAGCCATGACGAATCCGGCTTGTTGTTCGACATCCGCAAATTGCTCAAGCAGGACATCGCGATCACCGCCGTGGCCGGTTACGAGCCGTCCGCCCCGCTGCGACTGGATGCCGGCGCGCCGCGTCCGAAGCAGGGTGGCGGCGGTCAGCGCCAGCAGTCGCGGGCACCGCGCCAGGGCAAGCCCGCCGGCGCGGCACGGCCGAACGGCTACGCGCCGCAGGGCCGCGGCGATCACGCCGCCGGCAACCAGCGCCGCCGCAACAACCGGCGCCCGGCGGCCAAGGCCTGAGCAAGCCGACACGCGCCGAGTCTCCCGCGGCAGATACCGTCTTGCCGTCCGTCAGGCAAGCGCGATGCTGGGGTCGAAATTCTTACCTGAGCGGATAACCCCCCAAGCGAGGTGGAGCA
>MKTU01000057.1:0-14823 GCA_001898415.1 Rhodanobacter sp. 67-28
TTTTTTCGTGCGCGCAGCTCCAGCATGGCCTCGCCGTAGGCCTCCTGTAGGTCCTTCAGCTGTCGCTCGTACTGCTCGCGGACATCTTCCGGCTTGGCGCGCAGGGCGTCTCAATCCCCGCCTTGCCCTAGTCGATTCATTCCTCGATCTCGGAGGGCTGCAGATCAAACTGCCGGCTGGCTTCCGCCACCGTGGTCTTGCCTTGCACGATCTCCAGTACCAGCGCCGCCTTCCGGCGTGCCGTCCAACGTTTGATCTCTTCGTCCATCGTGATACTCATGGGGTGTTCCCCTTCAAGTTAACACCTGAGCAGGTTTCCACTGGGCCAGTACGCGTAACCCGTGAGGAATGACCGCATCATGCGCGCACTGTTCCTTCAATCCGCATGCAAAGTGTTGATTGATCGAAAAGAATTGCGGGGAATTCTCAGGGACACGTTACAATTGAAGCGAGGCTGGTGAACGCAATTTTAACGGCGACCCGACAAATAAATTCGTCGATCAGTAAAGCTGCCTTGTAACGAGCAATGACTGGGTGATAGCTTCAAAAGCACATAGTGACAGTAGCGTAGAGTTCTTGTCCTATGTGCCTCGCCTCGAAAACGGAGTTCTCCAGTTCGAGGCAAATCGATCTTTCAAAGTAAGTTTAAGGAGGAACATTATGTTGCAAGAAACCGCAAAAAATAACGTCCTTGCTCTTCAGTCCTTCAGCATGGATTGGGAGGAGCTGTTTCACAACTGCATCTCTATCGCTAGTTCGAGCAGCACCGCGAATCCAAATCCGTGTGATAGCTAATTGAAGGACCAGGCGATGGGCAGCTCATGCTGCCCATCGCTTCGATAGCACCCGGCCTCAAGGTTTTGGAACAACACGTCGAGCTACAATAGCTTGCTTGTCGGGCTGCGCGACTTAGTCGGTGGATGACAATTCCGCAAACGATGCCGCGGCGTCGATGCCCTGGATTCAATGAAAGTTGGTCGACCGACCACGGTAGCGGCTTGTCCCGGCGTAGCGCCCCAGACCTGGCCCAAGGAACAGCGCATCTCCGAAGCTCCCACCTGGCCAATACTCTAATTGATAATCAAGCCAGAGGTACAAATGGACTCGTCACCTTTATTTGCCTATTCGGCCCAGAAATCGATCTATCACGAAAACATCGAACTATACCAACCAACGAATGAGTTCGTAGATATAGTTCAATCCATCTTAAACAAAAACTGGATAATAAAGGCGAGGGGCTTCTGGGCACACTGCCGGCCAGAGAACGTTAACTACCTGGAGCACGGCTGGAAAATTCACGTATCAAGTACGCATGAGAATGCCGAAGAAACACTAACGATTGTTGCAAAAACATTATCAGACGCTGACGTCGCCTTCAAATTTTGCGCCGACCGACGCATGTTGGCAATGTCTCTCGACAAAGCTTGGTCTAGATTCCAAATCGGCAAATTTATCGCTATATACCCGACCAGCGTAGACGAATTTAAAAAAATTATCCATAAACTAGACTTGGCCACATCACATCTGGCCGGGCCATACATCATTACAGATCGCGCCTATAACGCGAGTCAGGTTGTTTATTATCGTTATGGCGTGCATCTTGGAATCCCTCGCATTGACCCGACTGGAAGAAGTGTTTCGGGCTTCTTCTTGAGCGATGGAACCTGGTACACGGACGTTCGAGGTCCGTCGTTTCGCTTGCCTCCAGGAATTCATGACCCCTTTGCAAAGCAAACGGTGGAATCGCCGGATTCTCAGACAACCACGCCGCCCAGGGCCGTAGTGTTGAGCGACAGGTATCTTGTGGAGGGCGCGATAAAGTTCAACGCGACCGGTGGAATCTATCGTGGAATTGACAGGCATTCAAATCGCGAGATTATAATTCGTGAGGTCAGGGGCAAGCTCGGACATCTGGAATCCGAGCACCCTGAAGACCCAGCCTTCATATTGAAGCGGGAAGCCAGGATATTAGAGAAGCTATCGCCTACAGGCTTGGTTCCAGAATATATTGACCTATTCAAGGAATGGGATCACTGGTTTTTGGTGGTGGAAAAGCTTGACGCTATCTCTCTCTGGGGCCATTCGATGGAGTTCTATTTTTCGCATGAGCATCAAAGTTCGAACTTTGGTTTGGAAAAAATACTAACCACGATTAAGGCAATTGCTAACGGTATTCAGACCATACATTCAAACATGATCGTATTGCGTGACCTCACCAAAAACAATGTCTTGTTCACAAGAAATGAAAACCAGATCAAGTTCATCGATCTCGAATTCGCATATGAGCTCGACTTGGGGGGGGAGTGGGTGAGGGGCTGGACCCCAGGCTACGCATCAACTGAGCAAACTTCCTCACAGAAGCCGACTATTCAAGACGACTGCTACGCGTTTGGCGTTCTCATCTTGGACATGATCACATTTTGCGCCGCAGGGCTTGAATTGGGGCGAGAGAATATCTTCAACAAGTTGAAGCTCGTATTATCCGATTTGGGTCTTCCGGCGAAGTTGTACGACCTCGTGGCTGGACTTACCAATCTTGATGCCTCACGTCGGTGGGACATGAAGCGAACATTGCGCTATCTGGAGGAGATCGAAGTATCTTCCGGGAAAGCAAAAATGTTTCCGTCACGAGAGGATCTACTGATAGTCGATCCGCCTAGCGGAGATCTAATCAGGCGGGTCGAAGACATCACGGCGGGCATCCATCAGTTTCTGGATTCCGCAGTGGACTTGTCACGGCATGACCGACTGTGGCCGGCGACGCCCGAAATTTTCACCACGAACCCGGTTTCCCTAGAGCATGGAGCGGTTGGCGTCGCGTTTTTTCAATTGCGCAGTCGAGGTTACGTTTCTCCCCAAGTACTGGATTGGATAGAAGGCAGAGAATCTAAGGCCCTTTGTCCACCTGGACTCTTTTCTGGTTCATGCGGAGTAGCGTTGCTTTGTCTAGAAGCGGGGCGCGCGGACTCGGCTGAAAAGTTGATGAGGAAGATATCGCGGGATCGTTTGCTCCTGAATAACCCTGGATTCTATTATGGTATCGCTGGGTGGGGAATGACGAATCTTCACTTCTGGTTGACTACCGGAAATGACGAATACTTGGCCGTGGCGACAGAAGTTGGACAGTGGCTTGCGAACGCGGCAAAGAGGTCTGATGAAGGTGCTTGCTGGGAAACAGATGACAAAACCTATCTGGGTCTTGCGGAGGGTCAAAGTGGAGTTGCTCTGTTTCTAACATATCTGAGTGCGGCGACAGGGATCGAGTCGTTCCTGGATCTCGCGTCCAAGGCGTTGTATTTCGAGATGCAGTATGCCAGCCACGCCGCCGGAAGAGTTCTATGGAAGTTACATACAAAGTCGCATGAGAATTCTTCCAACTTGCCGCACACAAAATTCGGGTCTGCAGGCGTAGGTTCAGCATGTATCCGTCAGTACGCATTATCAGGAGATGCTCGTTTCCGGGACATCGCTCTGAATTGCGCGCATACGGTCAGAACCCGCATGTCAAACAAGATTTGGCAAGACGAGGGGGATGCTGGCTTCGGAGAATTCATGCTGGATATGGAGCTGTTTCTGGAGGAGCCACGCTTCAGGGACATTGCCTTCTTTCAAGCGGAGGCGATTGCCGCACACGCGATAGACTTGCAAAAGGGAATCGCATTTGGCGGTCCCGATCATTTTCGGATATGTTCAGATTATAGTTATGGTTCGTCTGGTATCGGCATTTTTTTTGATAGATTGATCAATGGAAAACCGCGATTTCTCATGTTGGACACGTTGCTTTTGAAAAGGCCGGTAGCGTAGGCACCGAAGCGTCTGATGCAAGCGCCTCTCTTTCAGAAGCGTAGTGTCAATGCCGATTTATCGACGTTGGTGGGGATAAGAAAGATGATCTGCAGGGACGAGACGGTCGATTCCGCCCCGGTGTACTGCAGTCGCTGGGATATGCAAATGAATCGTCCGAGTGCGGACGGGGGGTCGAAGTTGGACCGGTTGGCGGGTGTTATGGACTGCAGCTGCTACCAGCCCGCAATCAGCATCTGGGTAAGACCGGCCATGCCAGGCGCCCGCCATATGTTCTTCGTCGCGGGCCGTCAAATTGAAGCTTGTGACTGCCTTCCCCAGAAATGGCGGGGCTTGCCCGGGACGTTTGCTTACAAAGGGATTCCATGAGCGATGTGACCAAGGTCCGTCATTCGAGCCGCCGGCTCGGTTCGTTGAGCGAGCTATGGCCGTTCATTCGGCCTCATTGGAGGCTGGCTTTCGGTTGGCTGCTGTTCTTGGCGATGTCATCCACTGCAACCCTGATACTGCCCATGGCCGTGCGACACATGATCGATCAAGGGTTTGTCAATGCAAACGCGGGGGCGATCAACGCAACCTTCCTCGCTCTGTTCGTGGTGGCGTTGGTGCTGGCCTTTGCGACAGCGGCGCGGAACTTTTGTATCGCCTTGTTGGGTGAACGCGTGCTGGCTTCCTTACGCAGCAAACTTTACGCACACGTGATTCGCCTGGATGTTGGCTTCTTCGAGCGCAGCCGCGTGGGTGAGCTGAACTCCCGCCTCGGCACCGACACCGAAGTGGTCCAGGCCCTGCTCGGCTCCGGCATCTCAGTGGCGTTGCGTAGCGCAGTGATGCTGCTCGGCGCCAGCGCCATGATGATCTGGACGAGTCCGCGTCTTGCCGGACTCACGGCGCTGGTGATCCCTGCGGTGATGTTGCCGATCTTGGTGTTCGGTAGCCGCGTGCGGAAGCTGTCGCGGGCCAGCCAGGACCGCCTCGCGGATGCAGCGGCAATAGCACACGAAACGCTCAACGCTGCTTCCGCCGTCAAGGCCTATGCGCGCGAGAACTTCGAGAGTATTCGCTACGCTGGGGCGATCGCCCGTGCGCTGATCTCCGCGCGGCAGCGCATCGGCATGCGTGCGTGCCTCACCGGTGCGGTAATCGTACTGTTCTTCGGCGCCATCACGTTGGTGCTGTGGGCTGGGGCGCGCGGCGTGCTGGCCGGTACGTTGGGCGGGGGCTTGCTGGGTCAGTTTGTGCTGTATGCGATTTTCGCCGCGAGTTCTGTCGCCGGCCTGAGCGAGGTTTGGGGAAGCGTGATGCGCGCGGCTGGGGCCATGGAACGTATCGGAGAATTATTCGCCGAGCGCGCAGACATTGCCAGTCCCGCCCACCCCTTGGTGTTGCCGAGGCCGGTCAGTGGCGCGCTACGTTTCGAGCACGTGAGCTTCAGCTACCCCACCCGCCCAGATACGCCAGCACTATACGATTTTAGCCTGCACATTCGCCCCGGCGAGACGGTGGCGCTGGTCGGCCCGTCCGGCGCGGGCAAGAGCACGGTTCTGGCACTGCTTCTGCGGTTCTACGATCCGCAGGCCGGGTCCATCACATTGGACGCCGTCGACCTGCGCGCCATGGCGCTGCTCGAATTGCGCTGTGCCGTCGCGCTGGTGCCCCAGGAAACAGCGATCTTTGCTGGCAGTGCGACCGACAACATCCGCTTCGGCCGTCAGGATGCCGACGACGACGAGGTGCGCGAGGCCGCTCGAGCCGCCGAGGCGCATGAGTTCATCAGTGCGCTGCCTCGGGGCTACGCGGCGGAATTGGGCGAGCGCGGCGTGCGCCTCTCCGGTGGCCAACGCCAGCGCATCGCCATCGCCCGTGCGATTTTGCGTGACGCTCCGCTGCTGCTGCTTGATGAAGCTACCTCGGCCCTGGACGCGCAATCCGAAGCAGCGATCCAACAGGCGCTGGCGCGACTGGAGCAAGGCCGCACGACCGTGGTCATTGCTCATCGTCTTGCCACGGTCCAACGCGCCGACCGTATAGTGGTGCTGGACGGTGGTCGGATTGTGGCGCAGGGAACGCATGAGAGCTTGCTGGCCGAGGACGGCTTGTATTCGAAGTTGGCGAGGTTGCAATTTGTCACATGAACTTTACGTTGAAACAAGAAATAGGAGTCACGTATGACGCCAGAAGTAGGAGGTCAAACTAGAATACGCAAGTAGTTGCGCACTGTGACGCCCAAGCCTTCGTACAGGGCCTCGCCGATCAGGGCGTGGCCGATCGAGACCTCGGCGAGGCCGGGGATCGCGGCCTTGAAGGTGCCGAGGTTGGCCTGGCTGAGATCATGTCCGGCGTTGACCGCCAGGCCGGCCTGCTGGGCGCGGCGGGCGGTGTCGGCACATGCCGCCAGCGCCGCCGCGGGGTCGCCTTCGGCGAAGGCCTCCGCATACGGGCCGGTGTAGATCTCGATGCGCTGTACGCCGATGGCCGCGGCCAGCTCGAAATCGCCGCTGCCCGCGTCGACGAACAGGCTGACCCGGCAGCCCAATGCATTCAGCTCATCGACCAGCGGCCTCAGGCGGGTGGTGTCCTGGCGCAGGTTGAAGCCATGGTCCGAGGTGATCTGGCCGTCGCTGTCCGGCACCAGGGTTACCTGGGTCGGGCGGACCAGGCGCGCGAGTTCGATCAGGCCGGGGTAATCGCCGCGCGGACCCGCGAACGGGTTGCCCTCGATGTTGTACTCGACCCGCCCGCGCAGCATCGCGGCCAGCGCACGGACGTCATCGGGCCGCACATGGCGCTGGTCCGGGCGCGGATGCACGGTGATGCCGCCGCAACCGGCCTCGATGCAGGTCTGCGCGGCATGGCAGATGTCGGGGCTGCGGCCGCCGCGCGAGTTGCGCAGGACAGCGATCTTGTTGAGGTTGACGCTGAGCAGGGTCATCGCGGAAACCACTCCGGGGCGGGAAGAATCGGCTGGCTGGCCCGGCAGCACGCCATGCCGACGGGTGACAGTGCGCTGATCATTCGATGTCGGCAAGCAGCGTCGCCGCGCGCACCTTGCGCGGCGACCCGCGCCAGGCCAGCGCGGCGACCAGTTCCGGCGCGAGGTCGAGCCGCTGCAGTTGCCAGGCGCCGACATCTTCGCCGTCGAAGCGCAGCAGCTGCAATGGTTGCGGCGGCGCCGCCACGCGCAGCCGCTGCAGTCCGTAGCCGATGCCGCGTCCATGCGCCTTGAGCAGCGCTTCCTTGGCCGTCCACAGCGTCAGGAATGCGTCGTCGCGCGCGCCCACGGGCAACGCCGCCAGCGCCGCCGTCTCTGCCGCGTCGAAGAAGCGCCGGGCCAGCGCCAGCGCACGCGGCCGGGCTCGCCGGCGCTCGACGTCGACGCCCGGCGCGATGCCACGGGCGATCGCCACCAGCGCATGGTCACCGCTGTGCGACCAGTTGAAATCCAGTGCCGTGCCGTGGCGCGGATCGAGCCGCGGGCGTCCATGCGCGTCCTGCGTGAGCTGCAGCTCGTCGGCGTCGACGCCGAGATATGCGGCCAGTATCCGCAACAACGGCAGACGACCGAGTGCGCGGCGGTAGCCGAGATGCCAGACGTGCACCGTCTGGTCGTCCAGTTGCGCGGCAGCGGCGGCGGGAAGGGGCGGGAGCGTGTCGGTCATCCCGCTCATGGTGCGGCCCGTCGCGTCGCGGTACAAGCGACGCGACGGCGCTTGTGTCAACGCGGCAGGCGCGACGTGCCCATCAGGAACTCGTCCACCGCCTGCGCGCACTGGCGGCCTTCCCGGATCGCCCACACCACCAGCGACTGGCCACGGCGCATGTCGCCGGCGGCGAACACCTTGTCGACGCTGGTGCGGTAGGCGGCGCCGCAGTCGACCTTCGCCGCCGCATTGCCGCGCGCGTCCTTGTCCACGCCGAAGGCATCGAGCACGGCTTGCGCCGGCGACACGAAACCCATCGCCAGCAGGACCAGGTCCGCCTCGATCTCGAACTCGCTGTCCGGCACCTCGCTCATGCGGCCCTCGTGCCATTGCAGCCGCACCGCGGTCAGGCTGCGCACGCGGCCCTTGCCGTCGTCGTTGAAACGTTTGGTGGCCACCGCCCAGTCGCGCCGGCAACCCTCCTCGTGCGAACTGGAGGTGCGCAGCCGAATCGGCCAGTACGGCCAGGTCAGCGGCTTGTTCTCCTGCGCCGGCGGCTGCGGCAGCAGTTCGAACTGGGTGATCGCCGCGGCGCCCTGGCGGTTGGAAGTGCCCACGCAGTCCGAGCCGGTGTCGCCGCCGCCGATCACCACCACCTGCTTGTCGGTGGCAAGGATCTGCGACGCCAGCGCGTCGCCGGCCAGTACGCGGTTCTGCAGCGGCAGGAAGTCCATCGCGAAGTGCACGCCGTCCAGTTCGCGCCCGGGCAGCGGCAGGTCGCGCGGGGTCTCGGCGCCGCCGGCCAGCACCACCGCGTCGAAGTCCTGCTGCAACTGCGCCGGCGTCAGCGCGAGCTGCCCGTCCTTCGCGTCGGCGGCGTTGCCGACATACACGCCAGGGCGAAACTGCACGCCCTCGACGCGCATCTGATCGAGGCGGCGGTCGATATGCTCCTTCTGCAACTTGAAATCGGGGATGCCGTAGCGCAGGAGCCCGCCGACGCGGTCGTTCTTCTCGAACACGGTGACCGCGTGGCCCGCACGCGCGAGCTGCTGTGCCGCGGCCAGGCCGGCCGGGCCGGAACCTACCACGGCCACGCTCCAGCCCGTGCGCCGCGCGGGTGGCTGCGGGCGCACCCAGCCTTCCTCCCATGCCTTGTCGATGATCTTGTGCTCGATCGACTTGATGCCCACCGCATCGCTGTTGATGTTCAGCGTGCACGCCGCCTCGCACGGGGCCGGGCAGATGCGGCCGGTGAACTCGGGGAAGTTGTTGGTCGAATGCAGCACCTCGATCGCGCGCTGCCAGTCCTGCCGATAGACCAGGTCGTTGAAGTCCGGGATCACGTTGTTGACCGGGCAGCCCTGGTGGCAGAACGGGATGCCGCAATCCATGCAGCGCGCGGCCTGGATCGCCGCGCCGGCGTCGTCCAGCTGCGGGGTGAACTCGCGCCAGTGGCGCTTGCGCAGGTTGGGCGCCTCGCCGGGTTCCGGCACGCGCGGGTAGTCGAGAAAGCCGGTGATCTTGCCCATGATCGTTGTCTCCCCGGGCCGCTCAGGCCGTGATGGCTCGTGTGCCGGGCGCTGTCGCTGCCCGGCCGGCTTCGCCCAGTGCGCGCCGGTATTCGTGCGGCATCACCTTGACGAAGTGCGTGCGCGCGTTGATCCAGTCGTGCAGGATCGCCTTGGCGCGGAAACTGCCGGTGGCGCGGAAATGCGCCTCCAGCAGCCGCCGCAGGATCGCCTCGTCGGTCTCGCCGGCCGCGCCGCGCACCGGCGCATGCCAGAGTTCGCGCGGTACGCGCAGTTCCTGCTCCACGCTGGAAAGCAGCGGTTCCAGCGCCACCATGGTGAGATTGCAGCGCGTCTGGAACTGCACGTCCGGGTCGTACAGATAGGCCACGCCACCGGACATGCCGGCGGCGAAGTTGCGCCCGGTTTCGCCCAGCACCACCACGGTGCCGCCGGTCATGTATTCGCAGCCGTGGTCGCCGACGCCTTCCACCACCGCGGTGGCACCGGAGTTGCGCACGGCGAAGCGCTCGCCGGCGACGCCGTTGAAGAACGCCTCGCCGCCAGTGGCGCCGTACAGCACCGTGTTGCCGGCGATGATGTGTTCGGGCCCGAAGCCGTGGAAATCGTTCGGCGAACGCACGATGATGCGGCCGCCGGAGAGCCCCTTGCCCACGTAATCGTTCGCCTCGCCGACCAGGTCGAAGGTGATGCCGCGCGCCAGGAACGCGCCGAAACTCTGCCCGGCCACGCCATCGAGTTGCACGTGGATGCTGTCCTCCGGCAGGCCGGCGTGGCCGTGCCGACGCGCCAGCGCGCCCGACAGCATCGCGCCGACCGAACGATCCGTATTGCGGATCGCCACGATGAAGCTGCAGCGCTCGCCCTGCTCCAGCGCGGCGCGCGCCTTGTCGATCAGCGCGTGGTCCAGCGCGCGCGCGAGGCCGTGGTCCTGCTCGTCGACATGGCGCCAAGCCACGTCGGCAGGCACCGCCGGGCGGTGGAACACGCGGCTGAAGTCGAGCCCGCGCGCCTTCCAGTGCGCGATGCCCTGGCGCACGTCGAGCAGGTCGGCGCGCCCGACCAGTTCGTCGAAGCAGCGGATGCCGAGCTGCGCCATGATCGCGCGCGCTTCCTCCGCCACGAAGAAGAAGAAGTTCACCACGTGCTCGGGCTTGCCGGCGAACTTGCGGCGCAGCACCGGGTCCTGCGTGGCCACGCCGACCGGACAGGTGTTCAAGTGGCATTTGCGCATCATGATGCAGCCTTCCACCACCAGCGGCGCAGTGGCGAAACCGAACTCGTCGGCGCCGAGCAGGGCGGCGACCACCACGTCGCGGCCGGTCTTCATCTGGCCGTCCGCCTGCACCCGGATGCGCCCGCGCAGTCGGTTCAGCACCAGCGTCTGCTGGGTCTCGGCCAGGCCCAGTTCCCACGGCGTGCCGGCGTGCTTGATGGACGACCACGGCGAGGCGCCGGTGCCACCGTCGTGGCCGGCGATCACCACGTGGTCGGCCTTGCACTTGGCCACGCCCGCCGCGACCGTGCCCACGCCGACTTCGGACACCAGCTTCACCGAGATCGACGCCTGCGGGTTGCAGCTCTTGAGGTCGTGGATCAGCTGGGCCAGATCCTCGATCGAGTAGATGTCGTGGTGCGGCGGCGGCGAGATCAGGCCCACGCCGGGCACCGAGAAGCGAAGTTGCGCGATGTAGTCGGACACCTTGTGGCCCGGCAACTGGCCACCCTCGCCCGGCTTGGCGCCTTGCGAGATCTTGATCTGGATCTGGTCGGCCGAGACCAGGTACGCCGCGGTGACGCCGAAGCGGCCCGAGGCCACCTGCTTGATGCGCGAGCGCAGTGAATCGCCGGGTTCGAGGGCGAGGTCGCTCTCGATGCGATCGGCGCCGAGGATGCTGCCCAGCGTTGCGCCCTCGCCGATGGCGATGCCGCGCGCCTCGTCGCGGTAGCGCGCCTCGTCTTCGCCGCCTTCGCCGGTGTTGGACTTGCCGCCGATGCGGTTCATCGCCACCGCCAGCGTGGCGTGCGCCTCGGTGGAAATCGAACCCAGCGACATCGCGCCGGTGGCGAAGCGCTTGACGATCTCCGCCGCCGGCTCCACCTCGTCCAGCGCGATCGCGGCTGCCGGATCGATGCGGAATTCAAACAGCCCGCGCAAGGTCAGCTGGCGGCGCGTCTGGTCGTTGATCAGCCGCGCATATTCCGCATAGGTCGTCGCACTGTTGGCGCGGGTGGCGTGCTGCAGCTTGGCGATGGAATCGGGCGTCCACAGATGGGCTTCGCCATCGGCTCGCCAGGCGTATTCGCCGCCGCCATCGAGTGCCTGACCTGCGTCGTCGGCCCACGCCGCCTCGTGCTGGCGCAGCGCCTCGGCGGCCAGCTCGAACAGGCCGATGCCCTCGATCGTGCTGGCGGTGCCGCTGAAGTACGTTTCCACCAGTTCGCTGTTCAGCCCCACCGCTTCGAAAATCTGCGCGCCGGTGTAGGACATGTAGGTGGAGATGCCCATCTTGGACAGCACCTTCTGCAGCCCCTTGCCGATCGCCTTGATGTAGTGCGCGATCGCCTGCTCCGCGGCGATCGCGCCGCTGTCGGCCGCATGGCGGGCCAGCGTCTCCATCGCCAGGTACGGGTGGATCGCCTCGGCGCCGTAGCCGGCGAGCAGGGCGAAGTGGTGCACTTCGCGCGCCGAGCCGGTCTCCACCACCAGGCCGGTGCTGGTGCGCAGGCCGCGGCCGACCAGGTGCTGGTGGACCGCCGAGGTGGCCAGCAGCGCCGGGATCGCCACCCGCTCGCGGCCCGCGTGGCGATCCGACACGATCAGGATGTTGTGGCCCTGGCCGATCGCGTCGATCGCCTGCGCGCACAGCGAGGCCAGCCGCGCCTCGATGCCCTGCTTGCCCCACGCGGCCGGGTAGGTGATGTCCAGCTCGAAGCTGCGGAACTTGCCCTTGGAGTAGCGGCCGATCTTGCGGATCTTCGCCATGTCGGCGACGTCGAGGATCGGCTGGGCCACCTCCAGTCGCAGCGGCGGATTGACGTTGTTGATGTCCAGCAGGTTCGGTTTCGGGCCGATGAAGGAAACCAGCGACATCACCAGCTGCTCACGAATCGGGTCGATCGCCGGGTTGGTGACCTGGGCGAACAGCTGGCGGAAGTACTGGTACAGCGACTTGTTCTGCTCCGACAGCACCGCCAGCGCCGCGTCGTTGCCCATCGAGCCGATCGCCTCCTGGCCGTCGTGCGCCATCGGCAGCAGCTGGAATTTGAGGTCTTCCAGCGTGTAGCCGAACATGCGCTGGCGTTGCACCAGCTGCTCGCCCGCGGGCGGCTCGACGTGGCCGACCGGCAGGTCGTCCAGGCGGATGCGGATGTGCTCGATCCACTGCTTGTACGGCCGCGCATTGGCCAGCTGGTCCTTCACCTCCTTGTCGTCGATGATGCGCCCCGCTTCCATGTCGATCAGCAGCATGCGGCCTGGCTGCAACCGCCACTTCTTCACGATGCGCGGCTCGGGCACGGCGAGCACGCCGGCCTCGGAGGCGAGGATCACCAGGTCGTCGTCGGTGATGAGGTAGCGCGCCGGGCGCAGGCCGTTGCGGTCCAGCGTGGCGCCGACCTGGCGGCCGTCGGTGAAGGCGATCGCGGCCGGGCCGTCCCACGGTTCCATCATGGCCGCGTGGTATTCGTAGAACGCGCGGCGGTTGTCGTCCATCAGCGTGTGACGCTCCCATGCCTCGGGAATCATCATCATCATCGCGTGCGCCAGCGGGTAGCCGGCCATGGTCAGCAGTTCGAGGCAGTTGTCGAACGAGGCGGTGTCGGACTGGCCCGGGTAGATCAGCGGCCACAGCTTGGCCAGGTCCTCGCCGAGCACCGGCGAGGAGATCGCGCCGGTGCGCGCATTCAGCCAGTTGACGTTGCCCTTGACCGTGTTGATCTCGCCGTTGTGCGCGACCATGCGGTACGGGTGGGCCAGCTCCCATGCCGGAAACGTGTTGGTGGAAAAGCGCTGGTGCACCATCGCCAGCGCCGACACCGCGCGCGGGTCGGCGAGGTCGGGATAGTAGGTGCCGACCTGGCCGGCCAGCAGCAGGCCCTTGTAGACCACGGTGCGGGTGGACATCGAGGGCACGAAGTACTCGCGCCCGTGCTTGAGCTTCAGCGCGCGGATCGCGTGGCTGGCGGTCTTGCGGATCACGTAGAGCTTGCGCTCCAGCGCGTCGGGGACCATCACGTCCGGGCCGCGGCCGATGAACAGCTGGCGGATCACCGGCTCGCTGGCCCTGACCGCCTCGGACATCGGCATCGCGTGGTCGACCGGCACGTCGCGCCAGCCCAGCACGCGCTGTCCCTCGGCCCGCACGGTGCGTTCCAGCTCCTGCTCGCAGGCGCGCCGCGAGGCGTGCTCCTTGGGCAGGAAGATCATGCCCACGCCGTACTCGCCCGGCGGTGGCAGCGCCACGTCCTGGCGGGCCATCTCCTCGCGATAGAGCTGGTCGGGCAGCTGGATCAGGATGCCGGCGCCGTCGCCCATCAGCGGGTCGGCGCCCACCGCGCCGCGGTGATCCAGGTTGCGCAGGATCGACAGGCCCTGCGCGATGATCTGGTGACTCTTGCGCCCCTTGATGTGCGCCACGAAACCCACGCCACAGGCGTCGTGCTCATGCCGTGGATCGTACAAACCCTGCGCGCGCGGCTGATCCATGGTCGGTTCCAGGAACAAGGGGGTGTCCCGACTATAGTGCGATGCAGCAAAAATACGCAAGCAAAATCAAATAGCCGTCTATATGGCCGTTTGTAATGGATCGCCGGAGCGGACCGGCCATGCCGGGCGGCGGACCGTCGCCCGGCTGCCCGTGCGGGGAACCCCGGTGGCAGCCGGGCGGTTCTCGTTTTCGGCCGGTGGCTCTGCTAGCGTGGCCCGGCCGCACCGGTCGGTACGGCGCTTGCTCGGGGAGGCGCTCGATTGATCCAGGGTTGGCTGCTGCTGCTGGTGTCGCTGCTCTACGTGGGGCTGCTGTTCGTGGTGGCCTGGGCGGGCGATCGTCGGCCGCTGTACCCGCGCCAGCCGCGCCTGCGTCCGATCGTCTACAGCCTGGCGCTGGCGGTCTACTGCTCGTCGTGGACGTTCTACGGTGCGGTCGGCACGGCGGCGCGCGACGGCCTGGCCTACCTGCCGATCTACCTCGGCCCGATCCTGCTGTTCGTGTTCGGCTTCGGTCTGCTGCGCCGGCTGGTGCAGACGGTGAGGCAGCGCAACATCACCTCGATCGCCGACTTCATCGGCGCGCGCTTCGGCAAGTCGCACGGCCTGGCGGCGCTGGTGGCGGTGATCGCGGTGGTGGCCGTGGTGCCGTACATCGCGCTGCAGTTCAAGGCGGTGGCGATGTCCTACGGCGTGCTCGGCGGCGCGGCGTTCGGTGCGGTCAGGGCCGGCGGCGTGGACAGCGCGCTGTGGTGCGCGGTGCTGCTGGCAGCGTTCGCGATCCTGTTCGGCACACGCAGCATCGACGCCACCGAACACCATCATGGCCTGATGCTGGCGATCGCGCTGGAGTCGCTGATCAAGCTGCTGGCCTTCGTGGCCCTGGCCGGCTACGCGCTGTGGCACGGCCCCGGCTTGGCCAGCACCCTGCGCCTGCCGCTGGATCAGCTGGAGATCGATCCCTCGCCCGGTTTCGTGGCGCAGACCATGCTGGCGTTCTGCGCGATGTTCTGCCTGCCGCGGCAATTCCAGATCGGCATGGTCGAATGCGAGGACACCGGCGACCTCACCCGCGCGCGCTGGCTGGTGCCGCTGTACCTGGCCGTGATCAGCGCGGCGGTGCTGCCGATCGTCGCGG
>MKTU01000057.1:14847-21642 GCA_001898415.1 Rhodanobacter sp. 67-28
GCATGGCGCTGCTAGCTTTCATCGGCGGCTTTTCGGCGGCTACCGGCATGGTGATCGTGGCGGCGGTGGCGCTGTCGACGATGATCAGCAATGACCTGGTGATGCCGGCGCTGTTGCGCATCCGCGCGTTGCGGCTGGAACAGAGCAGCGACCTGTCGCAATGGGTGCTGGGCGTGCGGCGGGTGGCGATCATCGGCCTGGCGCTGATGGCCTACGCCTATTACCGCGTCGCCGCGAACGCGGAAAATCTCGCCGCCACCGGCCTGCTGGCGTTCGCGGCAGTGGCACAGTTCGCGCCCGCGCTGATTGCGGCGTTGTACTGGCGCGGCGCCAGCCGCCGCGGCGTGATGGTGGGCCTGGTCGCCGGTTTCGCGGTGTGGCTGTACACGTTGCTGTTGCCGGCACTGATCCGCTCCGAGGCGTGGCTGCAGCACGGCCTGTTCGGCTGGGACTGGCTGCGCCCGCAGGCGCTGTTCCACCTGAGCGGCTGGGATCCGGTGATGCACGGCACGTTCTGGTCGTTGCTGGCCAACGTCGGCTGCCTGGTGTTCGTCTCGCTGCGCCTGCGCCCCAGCCTGGAGGAACGCCTGCACGCGGCGATGTTCATGGAGGCCGACCCGGCCAGCGGCGGCGGCAGCGGCGACTGGCGCGGCCGCGTGGCGGTGGCCGACCTGCGCACCATCGCCGAACGCATCGTGGGCGAGCGCGCCAGTGCGCGCGCCTTCGACGAATACGGCCAGCGCCGCGGCAAGCCTCTGCTGCCGGGCGAAGCGGCCGATCGCGCGCTGATCCAGTACACCGAACGCCTGCTGGCCTCCGCCGTGGGCGCGGCCAACGCACGGCGCATCCTGATCAGCGCGCTGTCCGGCAGCGGCCTGGACGTGGCCGAGTCGATGGCCCTGCTGGACGAGGCCGCGCAGGAGCTGCGCTTCAATCGCGAACTGCTGTCCACCACGCTGGAGAACGTTTCGCAGGGGATCAGCGTGGTCGATGCGCAGATGCGCCTGGTGGCGTGGAACCGGCGTTATCTGGAGTTGTTCGATTATCCCGACGGCATGGTCCACGTCGGTGTGCCGGTAGCCGAGCTGATCCGCTGGAACGCCGAACTGGGCGAATGCGGCCCCGGCGAAGTGAACGGCCATGTGGCCAAACGCATCGAGCACATGCGCGCCGGATCCTCGCACCTGTTCCAGCGCGTGCGCCCGGACGGCACCGTGATCGAGATGCGCGGCCGCGCGCTGCCCGGCGGCGGCTACGTCACCACCTATACGGACGTCACTGCCTACAAGCACGCCGAACAGGCGCTGATCGAGGCGAACGAGACGCTGGAGCAGCGTGTCGGGCAACGCACCGCGGAGCTGTCCGACGCCTTGCTGGCCACCGCGCAGGCGCGCCGCGCGGCGGAGACCGCCAACATCTCCAAGACCCGCTTCCTCGCTGCGGCCAGCCACGACCTGCTGCAGCCGCTGAACGCCGCGCGATTGTTCACCTCGGCGCTGCGCCAGCACCCCGGACTGGATGCGGAGGCGAGCGCGCTGGCCGAGCGCATCGACGCCTCGTTCCGCGCCGCTGAGGATCTGCTCGACGCGCTGCTCGACGTCTCGCGGCTGGACGCGGGCAGCTACCGGCCCGACGTCGGCGCGTTCGCGCTGGCCGAACTGTTCGACTCGCTGCAGGCGCAATTCGCCTTGGTCGCGCAGCAGCGTGGCTTGCGCTTGCGCGTGGTGCCGACCGCGCTGGCGGTGCGCAGCGATCCGCAGCTGCTGCGCCGGATCGTGCAGAACTTCCTCTCCAATGCACTGCGCTACACCAGCACCGGCAGCGTGCTGCTCGGTGCGCGGCGGGTGGGTACGGACACGGTGCGCATCGAGGTGTGGGATTCCGGCCCCGGCATCGCGGCGGAGCAGCGCGCGCGCATCTTCGACGAGTTCCAGCGGCTGGAGCAACCCTCGCCGTGGGGCGAGAAAGGGCTGGGCCTGGGCCTGTCGATCTGCGACCGCCTGGCCGGCATCCTCGGTCACCGCCTCGACCTGCATTCGCGGGTCGGCCACGGCAGCTGTTTCGCGGTGAGCGTCCCGCGCAGCGCTGCGGTGCCGCAGCGGCACCGGCGCGTGCAGCACGTGGGCAGCGACCAGCAGTTGCCGCTGACCGTGCTGTGCCTGGACAACGACGTGGCCATCCTCGACGGCATGCGTGCGCTGCTCGGTCGCTGGGGCGTCGATTGCCGCGTCGCCGCCGACGTGGCGCAGGCGGTCGACGTGCTGGCCCGCGGCCCGGTGGACCTGATCCTGGCCGACTACCACCTCGCCGACGGCCTCGACGGCGTGCAGGCCCTGCAGCAACTGCGCGCCGCCGTGGGCGAACTGCCGCCGGTGGCCATGATCACCGCCGACGGCAGCAGCGAGCTGAAACAGCGCGCCCGCACGCTGGGCTATCCGCTGCTGCACAAGCCGGTGCGCCCGGCGGCGTTGCGGGCGCTGCTGACCGCGTTGGCAGGCAAGCGCGACGGCCGCGAGCGCGCGTCCGTACCATGAGTGGCAAGGCGCCACCGGACACCGTGTGAACTTGCGTCAGTGCGCCTCGCGGCGGAACAGCAGCAGACTCCATGCCGGGCCGAACACGAACCAGAAAAAGATGCACGCGGCGCCAACCTTGAACCACAGCTCCAGTGGCTGGGTGGAAGGGCCGCGGCCCAGCACGCCGATGAGAGCGGCGATCAGTGCGAGGGCGATTGCCCAGGCGCCGACGCAACGCAGCCATAACGCGAACTCGAAACGCACGGCTGGCCAACCCAGCGTCGGCGCCTTAGCCGGCAGCGGTCCGCCGGCGAAGCGGTGGGCGAAACGGGCGTCGGCCCAGCGCACGGCCAGCGGGCCGAGCATCACCGTGAAGCCCACGTAGACCGCGGCAAGGCCATGCGCCAGCGTGGCCGGCGTACCGGCGCTCAAGTCCAGTGCGGCAAAGAGCAGCAGCAGGAGGTCGAGCAGGGGCAGTGAAAACATCAGGCGGCGCCCCAATTGCGCGCGGCGCCAGAGGTAGCGCGCCGCGAGGCTCGCCAGCAGCACCAGCCAGAAGGCCACCTCGCAGGCGACGATGAGAAAGTAGAGAACGTAGCTGTGGGTCGGCATGGGCTTCTTGGTGGGGAAAGCGGGCGGGTGCCGCCGCGTCACTCGTCCCCGGGCAGTGGTTGCATCGTTTCGGGCTCAATGGCCAGCTGGCTGGCGATCAGCGCGACCTGGGTGCGGTTGTTGACGCCGAGCTTGCGCATGATCGCGGTCATGTGCGCCTTCACGGTGGCTTCGGAGACGCCCAGTTCCCAGGCGATCTGCTTGTTGAGCAGGCCTTCGGCGATCATCGTCATCACGCGGAACTGCTGCGGGGTCAGCGCGGCCAGTTGCGCGGCAGCCGCCGCTTCGCCGGATTCCAGTTCGCCGGCGGCGCCGAGCAGGCGCGACGGCAGCCAGGTATCGCCATCGAGCACCGCGCGCACGGCGGCCACGATCTCCTCGCCGGAACTGGATTTGGGAATGTAGGCCAGCGCGCCGTGCGCCAGTGCGCGGCGCGCCACCTGCGCTTCCTCGTGGCCGGATACCACGATCGTCGGCAGGCCCGGGTGCTGGCCGCGGATGTGCGCCAGCGCGGAGTAGCCGCGCGCGCCGGGCATGTGCAGGTCGAGCAGCAGCAGTTCGGCGTCCGGGAACTGTTCGATCAGGCCGAGCAGCGCGTGCACGCTGTCGGCGCTGTGCACGCGCGCCTGCGGCACGGCGGTCAACACGGCGCGCTGCAGCGCATCGCGGAACAGCGGGTGGTCGTCGGCGATCAGGATGTCAGTCATTTTTGAGGGAATGGGGAATAGGGAATGGGGAATAGAGAAAAGCGGGGCTTGCGCACCTATTCCCTATTCTCCATTCCCCATTCCCGGCTCACTTGATCAACCGCTCGTCGACCAGCTTCTGCACCACGCCGGGATCGGCCAGGGTGGTGATGTCGCCGAGCTGGTCGGGCTTGTTCTCGCCGATCTTGCGCAGGATGCGGCGCATGATCTTGCCCGAGCGGGTCTTGGGCAGGTTGCTGGCCCATTGCAGGTAGTCGGGCGTGGCGATCGGGCCGATCTCCTTGCGCACCCAGGCCACCAGTTCCTTGCGCAGCTCGTCGCTGCCGGTCTCGCCGGCCACCAGCGAGACGTAGGCATAGATGCCCTGGCCCTTGATGTCGTGCGGGCAACCGACCACGGCGGCCTCGGCCACCTTCGGATGCGCCACCAGTGCGCTCTCCACCTCGGCGGTGCCGAGGCGGTGGCCGGACACGTTGATCACGTCGTCGACGCGGCCGGTGATCCAGTAATAGCCATCCTCGTCGCGGCGCGCGCCGTCGCCGGAAAAATAGTTGCCCGGATAGGCGCTGAAATAGGTCTCGATGAAGCGCTGGTGGTCGCCGTAGATGGTGCGCACCTGGCCCGGCCAGGAGTCGGTGATCAGCAGGTTGCCCTCGGCCACGCCTTCCTGCACGGTGCCTTCGGCGTCGACGATGGCCGGCTTCACGCCGAAGAACGGCAGCGTGGCCGAGCCCGGCTTGGTGGCGATCGCGCCGGGCAGCGGCGAGATCATGATGCCGCCGGTCTCGGTCTGCCACCAGGTGTCGACGATCGGGCAGCGCTGCTCGCCGACCACGTTGTAATACCACTCCCACGCTTCCGGGTTGATCGGCTCGCCCACCGAGCCGAGCAGGCGCAGCGACTTGCGCGAGCACTTCTTCACCGGGCCCTCGCCCTCGCGCATCAGCGCGCGGATCGCGGTGGGCGCGGTGTAGAAGATGCTGACCTGGTGCTTGTCCACCACCTGCCAGAAGCGGCTGTGGTCGGGGTAGTTCGGCACGCCCTCGAACATCACCGTGGTGGCGCCGTTGCACAGCGGGCCGTACACCACGTAGCTGTGGCCGGTAACCCAGCCGACGTCGGCGGTGCACCAGTAGACGTCGTCCTCGCGCAGGTCGAACACCTGCTCGTGGGTGTAGCTGATGAACACCAGGTAGCCGCCGGTCGAGTGCTGCACGCCCTTGGGCTTGCCGGTGGAACCGGAGGTGTACAGCACGAACAGCGGGTGCTCGGCCTCGACCGGGGTCGGCGGGCAATCGGCGGATTGGCCGTCCATCAGCGTGTGCCAGTAGCGGTCGCGCGGCGACTGCATGTGCACCGCGCCGCCGGTGTGGCGCACCACGATCACCGTCTCCACGCTGTTGGTGCCGGGGCGCTCCAGCGCCGCATCCACGTTGACCTTGAGCGGAATGTGCTTGCCAGCGCGCAGGCCCTCGTCGGCGGTGATCACCACCTTGGCCTGCGAGTCGACGATGCGCCCGGCCAGCGAGTCGGGCGAGAAGCCGCCGAATACCACCGAGTGGATCGCGCCCAGGCGCGCGCAGGCCAGCATCGCCACCGCCGCCTCGGGGATCATCGGCAGGTAGATCGCCACGCGGTCGCCCTTGACCACGCCCAGGTGCTTCAGCGTGTTGGCGAACTTGCATACCTCGGCGTGCAGCTCGCGGTAGGTGATCTTGCGCGAGTTGGCCGGATCGTCGCCCTCGAAGATGATCGCCACCTTGTCGCCGCGCTTTGCCAGCTGGCGGTCGAGGCAGTTGGCCGACACGTTCAGTTCGCCATCCTCGTACCAGCGGATGTGCAGGTCGTTCTTGTCGAACGAGACGTTCTTGATCTTGGTCGGCGGCCTGGTCCAGTCCAGGCGCTGCCCGACGCGAGCCCAGAAGCCTTCCGGGTCGCTCACCGACTCGGCGTAGAGGCGTTCGTAATCGTCGTGGCGCAGGCGCGCAGCGGCGGCAAACGAGGGATCGACCGGATAGACCTTGGACATGGCTGGGCTCCTGCTGGCGAGTGCCGCGATGGACGAGGCGAGGTGTCGCGGCGGGCATCGACGCCCGGCGACGTGCGGAATTCGAGTGTAGCCCGATCGTCGCGGAGGTGGTGGCGCGCCGCCGGCTCGACTTTGGTCGAACTTCGACCAATGGCGAATAGTCGCGCGCGCTGCAGCATGGCCATGCTCGGCCCGTCATCGAATCCCGGGGAGACGCACGCATGGCCACGCGACAGACCCACCACCGTTCCGCGCTTGCCCTGAGCCTGGCCTGCGCGTTGATGCTTCCGCTGGCGGCGCACGCGCAGAGCGACTCGCGCGAGCAGCAGCTCGAACAGCGCGTCGCCCAGCTCGAGCAGCAGTTGAACGAACTGAAGGCGATGATCCAGGCGCAGAAGGCCGCGCCCGTCCAGCCCGCGGCACCGGCGCAGGCCGTGGCGGCCGCACCGGCACCGGCGGCACCGGTGTTCAGCAGCGCGCCGGGCGTGTCGGTGGCGCTGCACGGCTTCGTCAGCGCCAGCGCGTTCAGCCAGAGCAAGAGCTTCACCTACGGCAACGGCCAGAATGCGCTGTTCCCGGTGCCCGGTTCCAGCGGCTCGCTCAGCGGCGTCGACGTGCGCAACACGCGCTTCTGGCTCGACTTCAAGGGCGCCCAGTTCGCCGGCAACTGGAGCGGCGGCGGCCGCATCGAGATGGACTTCTTCGGCGGCTTCAACGGCACCGGTCCGTACAGCCAGCAGCAGCCCACGCCGCGCCTGCGCCAGGCCTACATGGACCTGACCAATCCGGAGAGCGGCACTACCGTGCGCATCGGCCAGCAGTGGGATCTGATGTTCCCGATCGACAACTCGCCGACCTCGCTGGCGCACATCGCCTTCCCGCTCGGCTTCGGCTCCGGCTTCGGCGGCTGGCGCTTCCCCGGCGTGGTGGT
>MKTU01000057.1:21679-42958 GCA_001898415.1 Rhodanobacter sp. 67-28
GGCAATGCCGGTTTCCGCCCGCAGGTCGAGGCGCGATTGCACGTGCAGGACAAGAACTGGCTGGCCTACTTCACCGCGCACTACAGCAAGGTCGACCTGCGCGGCGTGGGCGGCACCGCGTCGACACCGATCCGGTCCGGCGTGAACAGCACCGGCTACGAGATCGGCGGGCAGTGGAAACCGGGCCCGTGGACATTCAAGGGGCTGGCCTACACCGGCAACGGCCTGGGCCAGGTGTTCGGCGCGATGTCGCAGTTCGGCGACATCAAGGAGCGCGGCGGCTTCGTGCAGGCCGGTTACGGCTTCACCCCGAACTGGGGCCTGTACGCGTTCTATGCCTACAGTAAACCCGACAGCAAGGACGTGATCGCCTGGATGGGCAACGGCTCGACCGGCCTGCTGCGCAACCGCCAGACCGCGCTGAGCCTGCAGTACACCGCCGGCTCGTACGACCTCAGCGCCGAATGGATGCACGACAAGCTCGACTCCACCAGCAACGGCACGGATCGCAAGACCACCACCGGCAACCAGCTCAGCCTCAACGCGCTTTATCGCTTCTGAGGTTCATGGCGGCGTGCCCCGGCGCGCCGCCGAGCAACCTCCCGCCCAGGCGGGAGGGTGACGAGGTGCGGTCCGGGGCAAGGGACGGTCCGCACCTTCCGACTTCTCCCCAGTGTTCCGGGCAGAGGCATCTCACACTATTCGGGAGGGAAACATCATGGCCACCAATGCCATCGACGCCATCGGCAGCAAGGCCGGCGGTGCGCTCGACGTCAGCCACAAGCGGGTGATCCTGGCCTCCAGCCTGGGCACCGTGTTCGAGTGGTACGACTTCTACCTGTACGGCTCGCTCGCCGTCATCATCGGCCACCAGTTCTTTTCGGGACTGAACGAGGCGAGCCAGCTGGTGTTCGCCCTGCTGGCCTTCGCCGCCGGCTTCGCCGTGCGTCCGTTCGGCGCGCTGGTGTTCGGCCGCGTGGGCGACCTGGTCGGGCGCAAATACACCTTCCTGATCACCATCGTGATCATGGGCTTGTCCACGTTCTTCGTCGGCCTGCTGCCCAGTTACGGCTCGATCGGGCTGGCCGCGCCGGTGATCCTGATCGCGCTGCGCATGCTGCAGGGCCTGGCGCTGGGTGGCGAGTACGGCGGTGCAGCCACCTACGTGGCCGAACACGCACCGCAGGGCAAGCGCGGCCTGTACACCAGCTTCATCCAGATCACGGCCACCTTTGGCCTGTTCCTGTCGCTGCTGGTGATCCTGGGCTGCAAGTGGCTGCTGGGCGACAAGTTCGACGACTGGGGCTGGCGCATCCCGTTCCTGCTGTCCTCGCTGCTGCTGGCGGTGTCGGTGTATATCCGCCTGCAGCTGGCCGAATCCCCGGTGTTCAAGCAGATGAAGGAGGAGGGCAAGACCTCCAAGGCGCCGCTGACCGAGTCGTTCGCCCGCTGGGGCAACCTCAAGCTGGTGCTGCTGGCGCTGTTCGGCGCCACCGCCGGCCAGGCCGTGGTGTGGTACTGCGGGCAGTTCTACGCGATGTACTTCCTCGGCAGCACGTTGCGCATCGACGCCACCACCACGCAACTGCTGATCGCCGCCGCACTGCTGATCGGCACGCCGTTCTTCGTGGTGTTCGGCTGGCTGTCGGACAAGATCGGGCGCAAGCCGGTGGTGCTGGCCGGCTGCCTGCTGGCGGCGCTGACCTATTTCCCGATCTTCAAGGGCATCACCCACTACGGCAACCCGGCGATCGAGGCAGCCAGCACCAGTGCACCGATCACGGTGATCGCCAACCCGGCCGACTGCCATCTGCAGATCAACCCCACCGGCACGGCAGTGTTCACCAGCTCGTGCGACATCGCCAAGAGCACGCTGGCCAAGCGCGGCGTGCCGTACGCCAACCAGGAGGCCGCCGCCGGCACGCTGGCGTCAGTCACCGTGGGCAGCCACACGATCGCCGCGTTCGACGGCAAGGGCCTGTCCAAGCCGGACTTCGCCGCACAGAGCAAACAGTTTGCCGCCAGCCTGGGCAGCTTGCTCGATGAGGCCGGCTATCCGGCCAAGGCCGACCCGGCCAACAGCAACTACCCGATGCTGGTGGTGCTGCTGACCCTGCTGGTGCTGTACGTGACCATGGTCTATGGCCCGATCGCGGCGTGGCTGGTGGAAATGTTCCCCACCAACATCCGCTACACCTCGATGAGCCTGCCGTACCACATCGGCAACGGCTGGTTCGGCGGCTTCCTGCCCTCGGTCTCGTTCGGCATCGTGGCACTCACCGGCAACATCTACTCGGGCCTGTGGTATCCGGTGATCATCGCTGCCATGACCTTCGCGATCGGCTTCCTCTTCGTGGCCGAGACCAAGGACGTGGACATCAGCGCCTGAGCCGTTCGCGGGCGTTCCAGAAGAAAAAAGCGCAGCGACGCAAGCCGCTGCGCTTTCTTGCCTGCAGGCCTCAGGCGCGCTTGATCAGGCCGATGATGACCAGCAGCACGATCGCGCCGATCATCGCATACACGATGCTGGTGACGATCGGGCTGCCCAGGCTGAAACTCACGCCCAGTGCGGGCAGCAGCCAGCCGGCGAGGAAGGCGCCGATGATGCCGACGACGATGTTGCCCAGCAGGCCGAAGCCGAAGCCGCGCACGATCAGGCCGGCGAGCCAGCCGGCGATGGCGCCGATGACGAGGAAGATGATCAGGGCGGTGGCGGTCATGCGAACTCCTTGAAGTGGAAGGATGGGCGACGCGGTGCTGGCCATCGCGCCGCCCAAGCGTCCGCGCTCTGGTGTGGATGCCCCGTGAGCGGGGCCGATGTCGCGCCGGCTGAGACCTCCCCGCGGCACACTGGCCCGATGGAAGACCCCGCCGCCTCGCAGGCACCGCCGCCTTCCGCCGCGCCGGGCGCGGCGATCAAGGGCCGCGGCGCCGCGTCCAATCCGGAAGGCCGCTTCGAGCACATCCGCCGCCAGGCGGAGGACGACGGCTGGCAAAGCGCGCTGCTGGACGAGGACGCGCCGCGCCCGCGCACCGAGGTCACCGACGAGCGCGCCCGCAGCGTGATCAGCCGCAACGATTCGCCCGACATCGCCTTCACTCAGGCGATCAATCCCTACCGCGGTTGCGAGCACGGCTGCATCTACTGTTTCGCGCGCCCCTCGCACAGCTACCTCAACCTGTCGCCGGGCCTCGACTTCGAAACGAAGATCCGTGCCAAGGGCAATCTCGCCGAGGTGCTGCGCGCGGAGCTTGCCAAGCCGAACTACAAGGTCAGCCCGATCAACATCGGCAGCAACACCGATCCCTACCAGCCGATCGAGAAACGCTGGCGACTGACCCGCGCGGCGCTGGAACTGCTGGCCGAGTGCCATCACCCGTGCACCCTCGTCACCAAGAACGCGCTGGTCGAGCGCGACCTTGACCTGCTGGCCCCGATGGCGCGCGAAGGGCTGGTGCAGGTGCTCGTCTCGGTGAACTCGCTGGACAACCGCCTCGCCGCGAAGCTCGAGCCGCGCGCCAGCGCGCCGCACCGGCGGATCAAGGCGATCCGCGCGCTGGCCGACGCCGGCGTGCCGGTCGGCGTGCTGGTGGCGCCGATCATCCCCGCGCTCAACGACAAGGACATGGAAGCGGTACTGGCGCAGGCCTTCGATGCCGGCGCCCGCAGCGCCGGCTACACCACGCTGCGGCTGCCGTGGGAACTGAAAACATTGTTCCGCGAATGGCTGGTGCTGCACGCGCCGCAGCGCGCCGGGCACGTGATGAGCCTGCTGCAGCAGATGAACGGCGGCCGCGACTACGACAGCAACTTCTCCACCCGCATGCACGGCTCCGGGGTATTCGCCGACCTGCTGCGCCGTCGCTTCGACGTCGCCTGCCGCCGGCACGGCTTCGGCCGCGCCCGCGAGCTCAGCCTCGACACCTCGCGTTTCGTGCCGCCGCGCCAGGCCTCACCGCAGGGTGAGTTGTTCTGAGCGGATGCGTTGCGCGGAAGCTTCACGCGACACTGATGACAACCCGGTTCAAATGGACTGCCATGAACGGCGGGCGGCGCATTGGCCGCCCCGGAGACGGTGATGTCCTCGTTTGCGCTCTATCTGATCGGCATGATCATCGTGATCGGCGGTCTCGCCTGCGGTGCCTATCTGCTGCATGCGCCCACGCAATGGATCGGCGTCGGCGTGGTGGTGTTGCTGGGCATCGGCATCGTCGGCGCGGTCACCCACACGCGTCGGCGCGACCCGCCCGAATCGTGAGGGATGCCTGCCGGCGCGGGCCGGCAGGCAAGCCGCTGACGTCTGTGCTCAGCCGCCGGCCGGCAGGTATTTCTGGAACCACTCCAGCGCCCGCTGCAGCACGTCGCGCTGATGCGCCGGGTCGACGAAATGGTGGCCCTCGTCCGGGTACACCACCAGCGAGGTCGGCACGCCCTGCGCGCGCAGTGCATGCCACATTTCGAACGATTGCGGCGCCGGGCATTCGGCGTCGCGGTCGCCGACCACGATCAGCATGGGTGTCTTCACCTGCTTGATGAAGTTGATCGCCGAGCTCTTCGCGTAGACGGCCGGATCGTCGTAGACGCTGGCGCCGAAGAATGGCGGCATCCACTGGTCAATCAGGTTCTGGCCGTAGTAGCTCTGCCAGTTGGAGATGCCGGCGCCGGCGACCACGGCGCGGAAGCGCTGCGTCTGGGTCGGCGCGAACATGCTCATGAAGCCGCCGTAGCTCCAGCCGGTGAGGCCGAGCCGCTTGTCGTCCACCGGAAACTGCTTCTCCACCGCGTCGACGCCAGCGAGGATGTCGCGCAGGTCGCCGTAGCCGAAGTCCTTGCGGTTGGCCTGCACGTATTTCTCACCCTGGCCGAAGCTGCCGCGCGGATTCGGCTGGAACACGAAATAGCCCAGCGCAGACAGCGGCGCGGCGCCGTAGCCCACCCCTGGCCAGCGCGGGATCACCGCGCTCGACGGGCCGCCGTGCACCACCACCACCATCGGATAGGTTTTCTTCGGATCGTAGTGGGCCGGGTACAGCAGCCAGCCCTGCACGTGGAAGCCCTCGTTGTTCCACTCCACCGACTCGGCCTTGCCCCAGGCCGGCTTGAGCCCGGCGTTGAACGAGGTCACCGCCGGCGGCGCGGTGTTGCCCAGCGCGCCGGCGTGCACTTCGCTGGCGCTGGCGTACGAGCTCTGCAGGAAGGCGACGTGCCTGAGGTCGGCGGACAGCGACATCGCCATCGACGCGCTGCCATCGCCGATGCTGGCCGGCACGGTGAAGTGCACGCGCTGCTGCTGTGCACGCGTGGCGGACACCGCGTAATCGGCCAACTGGCTCTGGCCGTTGCTGACCTGGCTGACCAGCATCGCGCGCGGCGACGTCCAGCGCAGCCAGCTCGGCGTGACCTTGATGCCGGGCGTGAGGTCGACCAGCGTGCCACCGGCGGCGGGCACCGCGTAGATGTCGCCGCCGGTGGCGCCCTGGTCGCTCATCAGGCCGCCGATGAAGGCGATCCGCGAGGCATCCGGCGACCAGCGCGGCAGCGCGATCTGCAGCCCGCGCAGCGAGCCGCTGGCGGTGTCGGCCGGATCGACCAGCACGGTGGCGGCGGCATCGACCTGTGCGGGCTGCACGTAGAGCCTGGCGATCCACCAGTTGTTGTCGCCCGGCGGCGGCGCGGCGGTATAGGCGATGCGCGAGCCGTCCGGCGACCAGTCGAACTCGTAGGCGTACATGCCGGCGGGCGTTAGCTCGTGCAGCGCGCCGCTGGCGACGTCGAGGCTGGCCACGCGCTGCACCTCGACGCCGCTGACGCCGATCTCGCCGGCGGGCCGCTTGGCCGCGGCCACCGCGCTGGCGTGGCGGGTGGCGCCTGCGACATAGAGGAAGCCGAGCGACTTGCCGTCGTCGGTCCACTGCAGCGCGCGCACGTAGCCTTTCAGCGCGGCCAGCCGCGCCGGTGCGGTGCTGCCGCGGGTGTCGGCCAGGTAGATGTCGTTCTGCATCACCCGGGTGCTGGTGAGGTCGACGTTGCAGTTGGAGACGAAGGCGAGGTGGCGCGAGTCCGGCGCCCACGCGATGCCGGATTCGGCGCAGCTGCCCGGTGTGGCCGCCGCACTCACGCGGCGCGCATGGCTGCCGTCGGCGTTGGCCACCTCGATCGCCGGCTTGTCGTCGCGCCGGATCACCCAGGCGAGCTGCCGTCCGTCCGGCGAGATCGCGGTGGCCTGGATCGACTGCGCCTTGCCCAGTTCGGTCAGCACCTGCTCGATGCGCGGGTCCACCGTGGGCGCGTCGGCGAAGGCGTTGGGCGCCAGCGCCAGGCACAGCAGCGAAAGGGGAGCGATCAGGTGCGTGCGCTTGGGCATGAGAGGTTCCGGCCGGGGGAATCCGTCAAACCTACAACCCGCTGTGGCGTGCGCCAAGTAGGGAAGGCGCGCGCAGCGTGCCCCGTGCCGGGGCGGCCGGATTGGAGCATCGCCCGGGGAGCGAGGCGCGGCTGGAGGAAGATCAGGGCGGGCCCCCACCAGCCCTCCCCGGCCTTGGCAGGGGAGGGAGCGAAGGCGTCAGGCCTGCGCGCCTTCGGCTTCCAGGTGGTAGCGCGTGGCCAGCTCCACTTCTTCCTTCGAACCCAGGAACACCGGCACACGCTGATGCAGGCCGGTCGGCTGCACCTCCATGATGCGCTGGCGGCCGGTGGTGGCTGCGCCGCCGGCCTGCTCGATGATGAAGGCCATCGGATTGGCCTCGTACATGATGCGCAGCTTGCCGCCCTGCTTCTCGATCTTCGCGTCCAGCGGGTAATAGAACACGCCGCCGCGGGTCACGATGCGGTGCACGTCGGCGACCATCGAGGCCACCCAGCGCATGTTGAAATCCTTGCCGCGCGGCCCGGTCTTGCCGGCCAGCAGTTCGCCGATATAACGCTGCATCGGCGGCTGCCAGTGGCGCTGGTTGGACATGTTGATGGCGAATTCGGTGGCCTGCCCGGGAATGCGGATATTCCGGCGGCTGAGGATGAAGCTGCCCACTTCGCGGTCCAGGGTGAACTCGTGGGTGCCGTGGCCGAAGGTCAGCACCAGCACGGTGGCCGGGCCGTACACCACGTAGCCGGCGGCGAGCTGGGTGGTGCCCGGCTGCAGGAAGTGTTCGGCCTTCGGTTCGGTGACGCCGTCCGGGCAGCGCAGCACCGAGAAGATCGTGCCGACGGAAATGTTGACGTCGATGTTGGAGCTGCCGTCCAGCGGGTCGAACAGCAGCAGGTGCTGGCCCTTGGGATAGCCGTCCGGAATCTGCTGCGGGTCTTCCATCTCCTCCGAGGCGCAGGCGGCCAGGTGGCCGCCCCAGGCGTTCGCCTCCAGCAGGATCTCGTTGGAGATCACGTCCAGCTTCTTCTGCGCCTCGCCCTGGATGTTGCCGGTGCCGGCCTCGCCCAGCACGCCGCCCAGCGCGCCCTTGCTGGTCGCCACCGCGATGCGCTTGCAGGCGCGCGCGACCACCTCGATCAGCAGCGAAAGTTCGGCGTTGATGTGGCCGGCGCGGCGTTCCTCGATCAGGAACTGGATCAGCGAGACGGGTTTCATGTCGGGTCCATGGCGTGGGAGACGCTTATTGTCGCATTTGTGAGGAGCTGGGAATCGGGAATCGGGAATAGGAAGAGCTGGACTCGCCAAGCTCGAAGCTTCCTGCTCCTCAGCTGCTGCGGGCGATGTTTTTCCGATTCCCTATTCCCTATTCCCTATTCCCGGCCTGCTGACAACACGTTGGCAGCAGGGGGTCGCCAAGCTGTACCTCCAAGACGGAGGGATACGACATGCGCGACACGGTCTATTTCGTGGTGTTCGACGGTTTTGCCGACTGGCAGGCGGCGCTGGCACTGTGCGAGATCCGTCGCCCCGGCGACTGGGAGGTGCGCACCGTGGGTTTCTCGCGGGCCATGGTGACCTCGATGGGCGGCCTGGCGGTGAAGCCCGACCTCGCCCTGGAAGAGGTCGAGCTGGCGCGGGCGGCGTTGCTGATCGTGCCCGGCGGCCATTTGTGGCTGCGCGACGAAGGGCATGCGGCGGTGGAGCTGATCGGCCGCGTGCATGCCGCCGGCGCGCCGGTGGCCGGCATCGACAGCGGCGTGCTGGCGCTGGCCCGCAGCGGATTGCTCGACCAGCGCCGGCACACCGGCAACTGGGCCGGCCAGCTGGCCGCGCAGGTGCCCGGCTATCGCGGCACGGAGCAGTTCGACGCCGAGATGCTGGCGGTCAGCGACGACGGCGTGATCAGCGCCAGCCACCTGGGCTGCATCGAGTTCGCCCGCGAGGTGATCCACACGCTGGACCTGTACAGCGCCACCGACCGCGCCGACTGGTATCGCCTGTTCAAGCACGCGCAACTTCCGCCCTGGTGCGTCGGCGAAGCGGTGGCGGCCTGAGGAGGGCGACATGAGCACGATCCTGCAACGCATCGAGAGGGCGTATCGCCCGCTGTATCTGCATGGCTTGCTGCTGGATGGCCAGTACCGGTTGCCGAAGGCCGATCCGCCGCCGGTCGCCGGTACGGCCCCACGCACCCGGCGTGCCCTGCTGGCCACGTTGTTCCAGCTTGTTCTCCGCCCGCTTGGTTCGGGCGGCCGCCGCGGTGGCCGGATGTCCGCGGGACAGCATCGCTGAGCCGCACCATCATCCCCTGGCAAGGAGTCCATTCCATGGATCACCCACGCGTCACCTTCTTCCACGCGCCGCAGAGCCGCTCCGGCGGCACCCGCGCCCTGCTCGAGGAGCTCGGCGCCGACTACGACCTGCGCGCGCTCAACCTGAAAACCGGTGACACGCGCAAGCCGGAGTACCTGGCGATCAACCCGATGGGCAAGGTGCCGGCGATCCGCCACGGCGAGGCGCTGGTCACCGAGCAGCCGGCGGTGTTCCTGTACCTGGCTGATCTCTACCCCGAAGCCGGGCTGGCGCCGCCGCTCGGCGACCCGCTGCGCGGGCCGTATCTGCGCTGGCTGGTCTATTACGGCTCGTGCTTCGAGCCGGCGGGTGTCGACAAGTCGATGCAGCGCGAACCCGCCGCGCCCTCCACCTGTCCCTACGGCGATTACGACACCATGCTGAAGACGCTGACCGACCAGCTCGAACGCGGCCCGTACCTGCTGGGCGACACCTTCAGCGCCGCCGATGTGCTGTGGGGCACGGCGCTGAACTGGACGGTGACGTTCAAGCTGGTGCCCGAGCTGCCGGTGATCCGCGCCTACATCGACCGCGTGCTGGCGCGCCCGGCGATGCAGCGTGCCGCCGCCGCCGATGCCGCGCTGGTGGCGGCGCAGTCGGCGTGATCCGCCGGGACGGCCGCGATGGCACCGCGCTCGCGCCGCCGCGACCGTGACCTCCGACGCTGGCCGGCGCGCGCCGGCTCGGTAATCATGTACGCATGCGCCGTGCCGATCGCCTGTTCCTCATCATCCATGCGCTGCGCGGTCGGCGCACCGCGCTGCAGGCCCGCGCGCTGGCGCAGACCCTGGGCGTGTCGCTGCGCACGGTGTACCGCGACGTCGCCGACCTGCAGCTGTCCGGCGTGCCGATCGAGGGCGAGGCCGGCGTCGGCTACGTGCTGCGCAAGGGTTCGGACATCCCGCCGCTGATGTTCAACGCCGACGAGCTCGAGGCCCTGGTAGTCGGTTCGCGCTTCGTGCAGGCCTTCGCCGGCGTGCGCCTGGCCGAGAGCGCGCGGGCGGCGCTGCTGAAGATCGAGGCGGTACTGCCGCCGGACCTGCGCGAGCGCGCCGGCAGCACGCGCATCTTCGCCCCGGTCTGGCGCGACCAGCATCGCGAGGATTTCGCCGCGCTGATCGACCAGCTGCACGCGGCGATCGTCGGCAACCAGGTGCTGCGGCTGGACTATCGCGACGAGGCCGGCCAGTCCAGCGTGCGCGAGGTCGAGCCGCTGTGCCTGTCGTTCTGGGGCGGCAAGTGGACGCTGGGCGCGTGGTGCCGGCTGCGCGGGGATTTCCGCAATTTCCGTCCTGACCGCATCGGCACCGGCACGCCCACCGGCGAGGTGTTCGCCGACGTCGCCGAGCGCGGCCTGGCCGCCTACCTGCGCGCGGTGGGCGTGGATCAGCTCGCGCTGCGCTGAACGCGTTCGCCGTGTTCAAGCCGCGGTCGGCGCGTTAGGCTTGCCGGGTTCGCCGGATCGCGCCGCGCTCCGCCTGCCGATTGCCCGCCAAGGAGCCCCGTGTTGAAGATGACCTCCAGGATCGCCCGCCTCGCCGCACTGACGCTGGTCTTCGGCGTGTTCGCCATGGCGTCGGCGACGGCGGCGCCGGCCGCCGCCACGGGCAGCGCGGATGCGCAGTTCAAGCGCATCTACACCACCGAATGGGCGTGGCGCAGCGGCCACCCCGGCAATGCGGACGCCAGCGCTGGCGACAGCGGCCGGCTCGATGACGTCGGCGCGGCCAGCCAGCAGCGGCGGCTGGAGTACTGGCAGCGCGTGATGACGCAGCTCGACGCGATCGACGTGGCGCAGCTTTCGCCGGGCAATCGGGTCAACTTCGAGGTCTACCACGCGCAGATCGGCAACCTGCTGGCCGACCAGAAGTTCAAGGCCTGGCAGATGCCGTTCAACAGCGACTCGGCGTTCTGGTCGGACATCGGCTACGAGCTCGGCGGCGACCGCCTGCGCAGTGTCGACGACTACCGCAAGTACCTCGACCGGCTGGACCAGATCCCGGCCTATTTCGACCAGCAGATCGCCAACATGCGCCTCGGCCTGAAACGCGGCTTCAGCGTGCCGCGCGAAGTGCTCAAGGGCCGCGACGTCTCCATCGCGGCGGTGGCGGATCTGAAAGACCCCACGCAGAGCAGCTTCTACAAGCCGTTCAAGCAGCTGCCCGCCACGATCCCCGCCGACCAGGCGCAGGCGCTGCAGGGCCAGGCGCTGCAGCACATCCGCGACGACGTGATCCCGGCCTATGCCAAGCTGCTGAAGTTCTTCCGCGACGAGTACGTGCCGCAGGCGCGCACCACGCTGGCAGCCGAGGCGCTGCCCGACGGCAAGGCGTTCTACCGCCAGCAGATCCGCGAGTACACCACGCTCGACCTCAGCCCCGACGCAATCCACAAGATCGGCCTGGAGCAGGTGGCGAAGATCCACGCGCAGATGCTGGAGGTGATGAAGGAGACTGGATTCAAGGGCGACTTCCCCGCGTTCCTGGCCTTCCTGCGCAGCGATCCGCAGTTCTACGCCAAGACCCCGCAGGAGCTGCTCGACAAGAGCGCGTGGGTGGCCAAGGAAGTGGACGGCCAGATGGCCAAGTTCTTCGGCCACCTGCCGCGTTCGCGCTTCGCCATCGTGCCGGTGCCGGCCGACATCGCGCCGTACTACACCTCCGGCCGCGGCGGCGCTGACGCCTACCTGGTCAACACCTACGATCTGCCCTCGCGGCCGCTGTACAACATGCCGGCGCTGACCCTGCACGAGTCGTATCCGGGCCACGCGCTGCAACTGGAACTGGCCGAGGAGCGGCATGACCAGCCGGCATTCCGCCGCAATGGCTACATTTCCGCCTATGGCGAGGGCTGGGGCCTGTATTCGGAATACCTCGGCAACGAGATGGGCATCTACAAGACGCCCTACGAGAAGTTCGGCTTCCTCACCTACCAGATGTGGCGCGCGTGCCGGCTGGTGGTCGATACCGGCATCCACCACCTGGGCTGGACGCGGCAGCAGGCGATCGACTACCTGACCGGCAATACCGCGCTGTCCGACCGCGAGATCGCCAACGAGGTCGACCGCTACATCAGCTGGCCCGGCCAGGCGCTGTCCTACGAGCTCGGCTACCTGAAGATCCGCGAGCTGCGCGAAAAGGCGGAACAGGCGCTGGGCGCAAAGTTCGACCTCCGCCACTTCCACGATACCGTGCTGTCCACCGGCTCGGTGCCGCTGCCGGTGCTGGAGAAGCGCATCGACCACTTCATCGCCGACGGCGGCCCGGAACCGGATTTCGGCTGCGACTGCGCCAAGGCGAAGGGCACCGGCGACGGCGCCTGAACGCAACCCGGGCGGATTGGACAGGAAACTTCACGGATGTAGTAATATCGAGGCGTACTTCACAGGGAGAGTCACCGCCATGACCGCCCGCCTCGCCGAAGCCTCGCCGCGTTACGCGCCGCCCGCCGATACCCTGGGACCACCCGCCTTGCGCGGCTTCTTCCGCCTCGCCGAGGCATGGCAGCTGCGCACGGCCGAGCAGCGCCGCCTGCTCGGCGACCCGCCCGAATCCACCTTCTACAAGTGGAAGCGCGAGCAGGGCGGCAGCCCGGGCCGCGACACGCTCGAACGCATCAGCTACCTGCTCGGCATCTGGAAGTCGCTGCAGATCCTGTTTCCCGACCCGGCCCAGGCCGACGCCTGGCTGCACAAGCCGAACGCGGCCCCGCTGTTCGGCGGCCACTCCGCGCTCGAACGCATGCTGTCGGGCAACGTCGCCGACCTGTATGTGGTGCGCCAGTACCTGGACGCGCAGCGCGGCTGATCGCAGCCCGCGATACATCCATCCGCGACGCTGCGATACCCCCGCAGGAGCGCACTTGTGCGCGATGCTCTTCGCGTTGGGCCTGAAACAAAAGCATCGCGCACAAGCGCGCTCCTGCGGGGTTGATGCCTGTCCACGGAAAACCGATGCCGCCCTCGTTGCCACCCGTCAAACGCATCCGCTGGAGCCACGCCTTCCGCATCGTGCCCAGCCGCTTTCCGCCGGTCGGCGTGTACGACCGCATCGCCGCCCCGGCCGACATCGCCGCGCTGTTCGCGGTCGAGGCGCTGACCAATCCGCGCCTGCGCGAGGAAGCCGATGCGCTGAAGCTGGTGCCGAAGGAGCACCGCATCAGCGGCCCCGGCTCCACCCCGGTGATGGCCGCGTTCACCCATCTCAACCCGGAGGGCAGCCGTTTCTCCGACGGCACGTGGGGCGTGTTCTACGCCGCGCACAGCGTGGCCACCGCGGTGGAGGAAACCGTGTACCACCGCGAGCGCTTCCTCGCCGCCACCGCCGAGCCGCCGTGCAGCATCCAGATGCGCTGCTACCGCACCAGCGTGGACAGCCGCCTGCACGACATCCGCGGCGGCTGGAAGGCCGAGCACGATCCGGACGCCTATGTGGCCAGCGTCAAGCTGGCGCGCACGCTGCGCGACGACGGCTCCAACGGCATCGTCTACGACAGCGCCCGCCACCCGGGCGGCGAATGCCTGGCCGCGTTCCAGCCCGACGTGGTCGCGCCCTGCGTGCAGTCGCAGCACCTGGTCTATCGCTGGGACGGCTCGCGCATCGCGCAGGTGCTGGAAGTCTCGGAGCTGAGTCGGCCGCAGGCGGTCGGCACGGCAAGGTCGAACCCCGCTGACGGCAGTGCACCGTGAACAGGATCGCCGCGATACTGCTGCTGTGCCTGTGCGCCGTGCCCGCGCTGGCGCGCGACAACCACGCCAACGATCACGCGCAGTGGCAGGCGGACATCGCCGCGTTCCAGGCCGCGGACCGGGCCGCGCCGCCGCCGCGCGGCGCGGTGCTGTTCATAGGCAGCTCGTCGATCCGCTTGTGGAAGACGCTGGCGGCGGACTTCCCCGGCGTGGCGACGATCAACCGCGGCTTCGGCGGTTCGCAGATCGACGACGCCACCTTCTTCGCGGACCGCCTCGTGGCGCCGTACCACCCGCGCGCGATCGTGATGTATGCCGGTGACAACGACCTGGCAGATGGCGACAGCCCGGCCCACGTGCGCGACGACTTCGCCGCCTTCGTGCGCCGCGTCCGCTCATTCGACCCCGGCGTGCCGATCGCCTTCATCGCGATCAAGCCCAGCATGGCGCGCCGCGAGCTTCTGCCGCAGATCCGCGCGGCTAACGCGCTGGTGCGCGAGTACGCGGCGGCGCAGCGGGGCGTGGCCTATGTCGACGTGTTCACGCCGATGCTGGGCGAGGATGGCCAGCCGCAGCCGCAGTGGTTCGGGCCGGACGGCCTGCACATGAACCGGCGCGGCTACGCGCTGTGGATCGAGCGGCTCAAGCCGTGGGTGGAGGCGCACGGCAAACCCGCCGCGCACGATTGACCCGCGACGGCTCGTCATCCCGGCGAAAGCCGGAGTCCAGTGCCTTGCGGATCGGCCATCAAGGCGCTGGATTGACCAGTCCTTCGGACTGTTGAAAAGCGCCTCTGCTTTCGCAGGAACGACGGAGGCCTGTCGAGACTTCTTGTTGGGAGCTCAGGTGTCCGCGTTGGTCGCCCAGCCGACCCGGTCGCCGCGGGTGAACACGCGGTCCGTGTCCAGCACGTCGCCGGCGGCGTGCGCCGGCTGGTCGTGCAGCCGGGCGTAGATCGGCGTGAAGTCCGGCCGGGTCGCCTCGAACAGCTGCGCGAAGTCGTCGATCACGAAGTAGGTCTGCTGGTAGGTGTCGATGCGGTAGCGCGTGCTCATCACGCGCTCCAGGCCGAAGCCGATGCGGTTGGGCGAGGGCGAATCGAGGCAGTAGATCGACTCGCCCTTGGAGCTGACGATGCCGGCGCCGTAGATGCGCATGCCCTCGGGCGTGTTCATCAGGCCGAACTCCACCGTGTACCAGTACAGCCGGGTGAGGTTCATCAGCGCCTCGGGGCCGATCGCGAACGCCTTCATGCCGCCGCGGCCGTAGGCCTGCATGTAGTCGGCGAACACCGGGTTGAGCAGCAGCGGCACGTGGCCGAACAGGTCGTGGAACAGGTCCGGTTCGCTCAGGTAGTCGAGCTGGTCGGGCTTCCTGATCCACCAGCTGACCGGGAAGCGGCGGTTGGCCAGGTGGTCGAAGAACACCTCGTCCGGCAGCAGGCCTTCCACCGCCACCACCTGCCAGCCGGTGGCGGCGCCGAGCACCACGTTGAGCTCGTTGAACTTCGGGATGCCGCCGTCGCCGAGGCCGAAGCGCTCCACGCCCTCCATGAATTCGCGACAGGCGCGCCCCGGCAGCAGCTCGCGCTGTCGCTTGAACAAGGTGTCCCACACGTCATGGTCGGTCTTGCTGTAACTCGTCCATGGCTGCTCGACCACGCCGGTGGCGTAGACCGGCACGTAGCCGCGGTCGGTCTGCTGGTGTTCGATCTTGCGCGGTGCGGGGGCTTCCATGGCGGGTCTCCGGAGACAGCGGGTTCGAACCGCCAGCTTAGGCCGAATGGCGGGCACGAAGCTTGTTTTGTTGCCGGATGCAGCGCCATGGTTGCACTATTCTTGCTCGGATCACGCCAAACGTCGGAGAATCTTGCCATGGCCACGCTGGACCGCACCGACTTGCGCATCCTCGCCGTGCTGCAGGGCGAGGGCCGCATCAGCAATGCCGAGCTGGCCGAGCGGGTCAACCTGTCGCCATCGGCCTGCCTGCGCCGGCTGCAGCGGCTGGAATCGGCGCAGATCATCACCGGCTACGCCGCCCAGGTCGATCCGCAGGCGGTGGGCCTGGGGCTGCAGGCGTTCGTGCGGGTGCAACTGGCCAAGCACGAACACGCCGCGGTGGAGCGTTTCGTGGAACGGGTCAACGGCTGGCACGAGGTCGTCGCCTGCCACGCGCTGACCGGCGACATGGATTACCTGCTGCACGTCTACGTCGCCGACCTGGCCGATTTCTCGCGCTTCCTGCTCGATCATCTGCTGAACGCCAGCGGCGTGGCCGACGTCAATTCCAGCTTCGTGCTGCGCACGGTGAAGCGCTCGCCCTCGCTGCCGCTGCAGCATCTGCAGCGGTGAGGCGCAGGCGGCGAGTCCGTTCAGCGCCGGCATGGCCGCACGGCCGCCGACTAACGCTAAACTAACTCGTTGATGAGCCTCGACACCGCCACTTCCGCCGACCGCGACCTGCTGCGCCCGCTGCGCTACCTGTGGCGGGTGCCGCTGTTGCTGGTGCATGCCGTGCTGGCGGTCCTGCTGGCCGGGCTGGTGATGAGCTGGAACGGCCATCGCGTGATGCGCGACGGCCGCGAGCCGTTCCCGCACCGGCTGGTGCGCTGGTGGTCGCTCGGCCTTATGCGCATCTTCGGCTTGCGTGCGGTGCGTGTGGGCCAGCCGCTGCCCGATCCGGTGCTGTTCGTCGCCAACCACACCTCGTGGATCGACATCGAGCTGCTGCACAGCCAGCGCGCCGCCTGCTTCGTGGCCAAGGCGGAGATCGCCGGCTGGCCGCTGGTCGGCTGGCTGGCGGCCAACGGCGGCACCATCTTCCACCGGCGCGGCAACAACCATTCGCTGGCTGCGGTGATGGCGGTGATGGTCGAGCGCCTGCGCGCGGGGCGCTCGGTGGCGGTGTTCCCCGAAGGCGGCAGCGGCTACAACGGCGTGCTCAGGGTGTTCCACGCGCGTATCTTCCAGGCCGCGCTGGAAGCCGACGTGCCGGTGCAGCCGGTGGCGCTGCGCTTCGCCCGCGACGGCCGCCGCGTGATCGACGCCGGCTTCCGCGAGCACGAGAGTTTCCTGGCCAACTTCCTGCGCCTGCTGGGCGAGCCGCCGATGGATGCCGAGGTGCATTTCCTGGGTACGGTGCCGGCCAGCGCGGAGGGCCGCCGGCGCATGGCCGAGCAATCGCGCGAACGCATCGCCGCCGCACTGGCGGACCGCTCTGCATGACGCTGCCCCGGGGCAAGGATTTCCGCCCGCCCTGGCCCCTGCGCAGCGGCCATGTCCAGACCATGCTGTCTTCCAGCGGCGTGCGCCGCCTGCTGCTGCCGCGTGCGGCGAAGACCGTGCTGCAGGGCGCCGAGCCGGTGGTGCTCGACGGCGGCGGCGGCGTGCGCCTGAGCGGCGCCTACACCGCGCAGAAGACCCGTCCGCAGTCGCGCGGCCTGGCCGTGCTGTTCCACGGCTGGGAAGGCAGCGTCGATTCCACTTATGTGCTGCAGACCGGCAGTCGCCTGCTCGCCGACGGCTGGGACATCTTCCGGCTCAACTTCCGCGACCATGGCGACAGCCACGGCCTCAACGAGGCGCTGTTCCACTCCTGCCGGCTTGACGAAGTGGTGCATGCGCTGGGCGAGATCGCCACGCGCTGGGGCGCGCGGCCGATGGCGGTGGCCGGCTTCTCGCTGGGCGGCAACTTCGCCCTGCGCGCGGCGATGCAGACTTCGCGCGTGGGTATTCCGCTCAGTTACGCGCTGGCGGTGTGCCCGATCATCGATCCGGCGGTGGGCCTGTTTTCGCTGGAGGAAACGGCGCCGTGGTTCTATCAGGCGTACTTCATGCGCAAGTGGCGGCACTCGCTGCTGCTCAAGCAGAAGGCGTTTCCGCAGCACCAGTATTTCGAGATGTCGGAGTTGAAGAAGCACCTGCGCGGGCTCACCGAGGCGCTGGTGCTGCGGCATACGGACTTCAAGTCGCTGCAGCAATATCTGGACGGCTATTCGGTGGCCGGCGACGCGATGCTGGCGATGCAGGTCCCGGCCACCATCCTCACCGCCAGGGACGATCCGGTGATTCCCGTAGGCAGTTTCGAGCAGCTCCAGCTGCCGGCCAACGTGGAACTGGACATCGCTCCGTACGGCGGCCACTGCGGTTTCATCCGCGACTGGAGCATGGTCAGCTTCACCGACGATTACATCGCCGCGCGCTTCAACGCGGTGGCCGACGGCACTTCGCCGACCGGTTGAGAACCTGGCCGGGCAAGGGGGCGACATGCGGCGAGCACGCGACACGATCCGCCGGCACGCGATGCGCGGCGTGCGCCTCGCCCTGTGGCTGGCCGTCCTGCCGGGCGGGCTGGCGCCGGCGGCGACGCCCGCGGCCACGACCTTCCTGCGCTCGTTCGAACCGGCCGAACCGGCCCCGCTGGCGGGCGCGCCCGACCCGCGCTTCAACGTCGCCGTCGCCGGTGGTCCCGGTCAGGCGGCGGCACTCACCGCCAAGCCCGGCGTCGGCTTCAGCGGCCTGCATTCGCTGCGCTACCGCGGCGAGGCGGGCGGACAACAGCAGGTCGCGCTGTACGCGGTGAACCTGCCGGTACATGCGGACACGCAGCTGTCCTACCTGCTGTTTCCCGTGTCCAACGCGGGCGACCTGCGCAACCCGGCCAATTACGTGGCGGTGGACCTGCTGTTCGACGACGGCAGTCGGCTGTCCAGCCGCGGCGCACGTGACCAGCACCGCCTCGGCGCGTCGGCGCGTGCGCAGGGCGAGGGCCGCGTGCTGTACCCGGATCAGTGGAACTACCTGGCGGTCGACGTCGGCGCGGTGGCCGCCGGTCGCACGATCAAGCGCATCGTGCTGGCGCATGACGGTCCGGCCGCCAGCTTCGAGGGCTATCTGGATGATCTGCGTATCGGCCCCGCGCCGAGCGACACGCGCCGGCGCCCGAGCGACTTCGTCGACACCCGCCGCGGCACGAATTCCAACGGCCGCTTCTCGCGCGGCAACAACTTCCCCGCGGTGGCCGTGCCGCACGGTTTCAATTTCTGGACGCCGGTGACCGACGCCGGTTCGAACTGGATGTACCAGTACCAGCAGCGCAACGGCGCCGACAACCGCCCGCGGCTGGAGGCGTTCGCGCTGTCGCACGAGCCGAGCCCGTGGATGGGCGACCGGCAGACCTTCCAGCTGATGCCGGCGGCGGTCGCCCGCGGCGCGCCCAGCGCGAAACGCGCGACGCGCGCGTTGAGCTTCAGCCACGCGAACGAGACCGCGCACGCGCATGCCTACCGCGTCGCCTTCGACGACGGCATCGTCACCGAGATCGCGTCGACCGACCACGCCGCGATGTTCCGCTTCACCTTCACCGGGGACCGCTCGCAGCTGGTGTTCGACAACCGCGACGACCACGGCGGCATCGTGCTCGACCCGGCGACACGCAGCTTCAGCGGCTGGTCCGACGTGAAGAGCCGGTTGTCCGCCGGCGCCACCCGGCTGTTCTTCTACGGCACGGTCGACCAACCGGTCAGCGAGAGCGGGCGGCTCACCGGCGAGGGCCGCGACCACGTCGCCGCGTGGTTCGGCTTCGACACCTCGAAGACGAAAGTGGTGAACCTGCGCATCGCCACCTCGCTGATCGGCGTGGCGCAGGCGCGGCACAACCTGGCACTGGAGATCGCGCCGGGCGACAGTTTCGACGACGTGCGCGAGCGGGCGCAGCGGCAATGGGACCAGCAGCTCGGCACCATCAAGGTGAACGGCGCCAGCGCCGACGAGCTGACCACGCTGTATTCCAACCTCTACCGCCTGTTCCTGTACCCGAACGAGGCGTACGAGAACACCGGCAGCGCCGCGCAACCGCACTGGCAATACGCCAGCCCGTTCTCCGCGCCGACCGGCAAGGACACGCCGACGCGAACCGGCGCGCGCATCGTCGACGGCAAGCCGTACGTCAACAACGGCTTCTGGGACACCTATCGCACCGCGTGGCCGGCCTACGTGCTGCTCGCGCCGACGAAGGCCGGCGAGATGATCGACGGCTTCGTGCAGCAGTACCGCGACGGCGGCTGGATCGCGCGCTGGTCGTCGCCCGGCTACGCCGACCTGATGGTCGGCACCAGCGCCGACGTCGCGTTTGCCGACGCCTGGCTGAAGGGCGTGCGCCACTTCGACGTGCGCGCGTTCTACCAGTCCGCGCTGAAGGACGCGACCGTGGTCAGCCCGCTCGCGGGCACCGGCCGCAAGGGGCTGCAGCGCTCGATCTTCAACGGCTACACCGACACCGCCGTCGACGAAGGGCTGTCCTGGTCGATGGACGGCTACATCAACGACTTCGCGATCGGCAATCTCGCCGCCGCGCTGGCGGCCGCGCCGGCTGCGGACGACCCGTACGCCGCGCACTACGCCGACGACGCGGCGTACTTCCACCAGCGCGCGCTGGGCTACGTCAACCTGTTCGATCCCGCCGTCGGCTTCTTCGTCGGCCGCGACGCGAAGGGCAAGTGGCGCGACGACGCGAAGCATTTCGACCCGCTGCGCTGGGGCGGCGACTACACCGAGACCAACGCCTGGAACATGGCCTTCCACGCACCCCAGGACGGCGCCGGCCTCGCCTCGCTGTATGGCGGTCGCGCCGGACTCGCGGCGAAACTCGACGCGTTCTTCGCCACCCCGGGCGAGTTCCGCGTCGGCAGCTACGGCGAGCCGATCCACGAGATGCTGGAGGCGCGCGACGTGCGCATGGGCCAGTACGGCCACAGCAACCAGCCCTCGCACCACATCATCTACATGTACGACGTTGCCGGCCAGCCGTGGAAGACGCAGGACAAGGTGCGCGACGTGCTCAGCCGTCTCTACGTCGGCAGCGAGATCGGCCAGGGCTATCCCGGCGACGAGGACAACGGCGAGATGTCCGCGTGGTACCTGTTCAGCGCCGCCGGCTTCTATCCGCTGCGCATGGGCACGCCGGCATACGTGATCGGCGCGCCGTACTTCCCGCACATGGACATTGCGCTGGATAACGGCAGGCACATCGTGATCGATGCGCCGGCGGTGAGCGACACCAACCGCTACGTGCAGGGCCTGCGCGTCAACGGCCAGCCATGGAACAAGCTGACCCTGCCGCACGCGCTGCTGGCGCAGGGCGCCACGCTCGAATTCCTCATGGGGCCGACGCCCTCACGCTGGGCCAGCGACGAGGCCGCACTGCCGCCGTCACTGACCCCCCACGGCCGGCCGCAGCCGTTGCGCGATCCCGGTGCCGCCACCAGCAGCACGCCGACCATCGCCGGCCTGCCCGCGTTGTTCGACAACGACTCCGCCAGCGAAGCCGTGTTGCCCGCAACGTCGACCACGATCGCCTGGCACTATGCCGCGCCGCGCCGGGTCGCCCTGCTCACCCTGACCTCGGCGGCCAGGGCCGCCGCGCCGTCGGGCTGGCAGCTGCAGGCTTCCGTCGACGGCCACCACTGGCGCACGCTGGATACCCGCCAACAGCAACGCTTCGCCTGGCCGCGGCAGACCCGGGCGTTCGCCGTGCCGGCGCCGGGCGAGTACGCGCACTACCGGCTGCACTTCGACGCGGCACCGGACGCATCGCCCCGCGCCCTCGCCGAAATCGAACTGCTCGGACCCACCCCGTAGGCGGGGCGCTGCCTGCCGGCCGTTGCCTTCCGCGTTCGTGACGAAAGGCGGCGGACAGTGTCCGCCCCACGGAACCGCGCACCGCCCGTAGGCGCCCGCTCGCGAGCGATGCTCTTGCCAATCCCGGCTTCAACAGACGACTGTCTGGTCATCCCGAAGAGCATCGCCCGCGAGCGGGCTCCTTATGTGTCGATTCTCCTCGGAGGTTGGGGGAGAATCGCCGACTGATCATCGGTGG
>MKTU01000058.1 GCA_001898415.1 Rhodanobacter sp. 67-28
AGGTGCCGTCTTGCTTCCTCTCACGGTACGCGATCGAACCCCTGTCCGCTCGACCTCGGCGCGCGATCCTCGCGCAGCGTCTGCCCATGAAAGTGCAAGCCGGATGAAGCACGATCCATGCCACTTTCAGGCAATCTTCGACGGCAGACGTATCGCGTTACCATGACGCCCACTTTTGTCACTTTTGCGCGCTCCGGGCAACAGCATGCGTCACCCCACCTGCTACGACGTCATCGTGATCGGCGGCGGCCACGCCGGCACCGAGGCCGCGCTGGCCGCCGCGCGCACCGGCGCGCGCACCCTGCTGCTCAGCCACAGCATCGAGACGATCGGCCAGATGAGCTGCAACCCCGCCATCGGTGGCATCGGCAAGGGCCACCTGGTGAAGGAGATCGACGCGCTGGGCGGTGCCATGGCCCACGCCGCCGACCTTGCCGGCATCCAGTGGCGCACGCTGAACGCCTCGAAGGGCCCGGCCGTGCGCGCCACCCGCTGCCAGGCCGACCGTGCGCTGTACAAGGCGGCGATCCGGCGCATGGTGGAAACCCAGCCGAACCTCGAACTGTTCCAGCAGGCGGTGGACGACCTGATCATCGAGAACGGCCGCGTCCGCGGCGTGGTCACCCAGATGGGACTCGCCTTCGACGCGCGCACGGTGGTGCTTACCGCCGGCACGTTCCTCGCCGGCAAGATCCACATCGGCCAGGCGCAGTACGCCGGCGGGCGCGCCGGCGATCCGCCGGCCAGCACGCTGGCGCAAAGGCTGCGCGAGCTGCCGGTCGCCGCCGACCGGCTGAAGACCGGCACGCCGCCGCGCATCGACAGCCGCAGCATCGACTTCAGCGGGCTGGAAGAACAGCACGGCGACGATCCCGCGCCGGTGTTCTCCTATCTCGGCAACCGCGCCGAGCATCCGCGCCAGGTCAGCTGCTGGATCACCCACACCAGCGAGCGCACCCACGACATCATCCGCGGCGCGCTGGACCGCTCGCCGCTTTACACCGGCCAGATCGAGGGCGTCGGCCCGCGCTACTGCCCGTCGATCGAGGACAAGGTGGTGCGCTTCGCCGAGAAGCCGTCGCACCAGATCTTCATCGAGCCGGAAGGACTGGACACGTTCGAGATCTATCCGAACGGCATCTCCACCTCGCTGCCCTACGACGTGCAACTGGCGCTGGTGCACTCGATCCCCGGCTTCGAGCACGCCCACATCACCCGCCCCGGCTACGCCATCGAGTACGACTACTTCGATCCGCGCGGACTTCACCCCTGGCTCGAAACGAAGGCGATCCCCGGCCTGTACTTCGCCGGCCAGATCAACGGCACCACCGGCTACGAGGAAGCCGCCGCGCAAGGCCTGCTCGCCGGGCTCAACGCCGCGCTGGCCGTGCAGGGCAAGGCACCGTGGTATCCGCGCCGCGACGAGGCATACATCGGCGTGCTGATCGACGACCTCACCAGCAACGGCACCATCGAGCCGTACCGCATGTTCACCTCGCGCGCCGAATACCGCTTGCACCTGCGCGAGGACAACGCCGACCTGCGCCTGACCGAGCAGGGTTTCGCGCTGGGCGTGGTGCCGTCGGCACGCGTCGAGGCGCTGCGCGCCAGGCGCGAGGCGGTCGAGCGGGAACTGCAGCGCCTCGGCGGCCTGTGCGCCGCGCCGGCCAATGCACTGGGTGCGGCGCTCGAGCGCCAGCTCGGCATCGCGCTCAGCCGCGAAACCAGCGCGGTCGACCTGCTGCGCCGGCCCGAACTCGACTACGCCAGCCTCGCCGGCGTGCCCGGGTTCGGCCCGCCGGTGGCGCGCCAGGACGTGGCGGCGCAGGTCGAGGTGCAGGTGAAGTACGCCGGCTATCTCGAACGCCAGCGCGAAGAGATCGAGCGCCAGCGCCGGCACGAACACACCGCGATCCCGGCCGACTTCGACTATGACAAGGTGCGCGGGCTGTCGGCGGAAGTGCTGCTCAAGCTCAAACGCTCGCTGCCGGCGACGCTGGGCCAGGCCGCGCGCGTCAGCGGCGTCACTCCCGCGGCGATCTCGCTGCTGCTGGTCCACCTGAAGCGCCGCGACGCAGCCTGAGAATCGCCCCCTGCTCCCGGCACAGCGCCGGCGCGCAGACTCATGGCATCATGCGCACTCCACACAGCCCCGGGGAGTGCGCAATGGAAATCTGGATCGGCCGCGACGGCGAACGGCATGGGCCATACAAGGAAAGTGACGTGCGCGAGTGGTTGCGCAGCGGCAAGGTCAGCCCCGACGATCTCGCCTGGTACGAAGGCCTCGCCGACTGGCAGCCGCTGTCGGTACTGTTCCGCGACGCGGTACCGGCCGCCACTCCGCCTGCCGACAACCCCTACGCGGCACCGGCCACCCCGCTGCAGGCGCTGCCGCAGACCACCGCCGCGGTGCTGGAGGATTACGCCGGCTTCTGGAAGCGGTTGGCGGCGTACATCCTCGACGCGATCGTGCTGTACATCCCCAACAACCTGGTGATCATGCGCTCGATGGGCGACGGTGCCGCGCAGGAAACGATGAAGCAGGCGATGATGGCGGCGCCCGGCGATCCGCACGTGATGCTCGCCGCCTACGGCCAGTACTACGCGACGATGGGCACGGCGATCCTGCTCACCGCCGTACTGACCTGGCTGTATTTCGCCGTGTGCGAAAGCTCGCCGTGGCAGGCCACGCTGGGCAAGCTGGCGCTGGGCATCCGCGTCACCGACCTCGAAGGCCGGCGGATCAGCTTCTGGCGGGCACTGGGCCGCTACCTGGCCAAGTTCCTCAGCACGATCATCCTCTTCATCGGCTTCATGATGGCCGGCTGGACGCGCCGCAAGCAGGCCCTGCACGACATGCTCTGCAGCACTCTGGTGCTCAACGGCCGCGCCAGCGAGTTCAAGCCGGATGCCACTGCAACCGGCAAGAGCAACTCCTTCAGCGCCTGATCGGCCTTGCTCCACGCACGGCGCCGCGGTTCGTCCGCGGCGCCGTTTTCATTGGCGCGCCGACGATTCCCGGGCGCTTGTTATCATCAACGGCTTGAACTTTTCATTCGACGACATCGCGCCGCCGCCAGGAACGCTCCACCCATGCCCAGCATCGAACAACGCATTGCCCACGACATCGCCGCGAAGACCGAACAGGTGCGCGCGGCGGTGGACCTGCTCGACGGCGGCGCCACCGTGCCGTTCATCGCGCGCTACCGCAAGGAAGTCACCGGCGGCCTCGACGACACCCAGCTGCGCCTGCTGGAAGAACGCCTGCGCTACCTGCGGGAACTGGAAGAACGCCGCGCGGCGATCCTCGCCAGCGTCGAGGAACAGGGCAAGCTCGACGACGCCTTGAAGGCGGACATCCTCGCCGCCGACACCAAGGCGCGGCTGGAGGATCTGTACCTGCCGTACAAGCCCAAGCGCCGCACCAAGGCGCAGATCGCCCGCGAGGCCGGGCTGGAACCGCTGGCAACTGGCCTGCGCGAGGATCCCACGCGATCGCCGGAAGCCTTCGCCGAAGCGTTCGTCGATGCGGACAAGGGCGTGGCCGACGTGCGCGCCGCACTCGACGGCGCGCGCGCAATCCTGATGGAAGCGATCGCCGAGGACGCGCACCTGGTCGGCGAGCTGCGCGACTGGCTGTGGTCGCAAGGGCAGATTCGCGCCAAGGTGGTCGCGGGCAAGGAGAACGAAGGCGCCAAGTTCCGCGACTACTTCGACCACGTCGAGCCGATCGGCAAGATCCCCTCGCACCGCCTGCTGGCGCTGATGCGCGCGCGCAACGAAGGCGTGATCGAACTGGAACTGGCGCCCACCGCCGACAGCGAACAGGGCCACGCCGAGGGCGAGGGCCGCGTCGCGGCGCACGCGAACATCCACGACCGCGGTCGTGCCGCCGACGCCTGGCTGCGCGAGACCGTGCGCCTGACCTGGCGCGTAAAGCTGCACCTGCACCTCACGCTGGACCTGTTCGGCCGCGTGCGCGAAGGCGCCGAGGACGAGGCGATCCGCGTGTTCGGCGACAACCTGAAAGACCTGATGCTGGCCGCGCCGGCCGGCGCCAAGACCGTGATGGGGCTCGATCCCGGCATCCGCACCGGCTGCAAGGTGGCGGTGGTCGACGCCACCGGCAAGCTGCTGGCCACCGACACGATCTACCCGCTGGAGCCGCGCCGGCAGTGGAACGAATCGCTGGTTTCGCTGGCGAAGCTGTGCAAGCAGCACAACGTCGACCTGATCGCGATCGGCAACGGCACCGGCTCGCGCGAGACCGACAAGCTGGCCGGCGAGCTGATCAGGAAGCTGGCCGACGCGAAGCTGTCGAAGATCGTGGTGAGCGAGGCCGGCGCCTCGGTGTATTCGGCCTCCGAACTCGCCGCGAAGGAGTTCCCCGGACTGGACGTGAGCCTGCGCGGCGCCGTCTCGATCGCGCGACGGCTGCAGGACCCGCTGGCCGAACTGGTGAAGATCGAGCCGAAGGCGATCGGCGTGGGCCAGTACCAGCACGACGTGAACCAGATCAAGCTGGCGCGCGCGCTGGACGCCAAGGTGGAGGACTGCGTCAACGCCGTCGGCGTGGACGTGAACACCGCCTCGGCCGCGCTGCTCGCGCGCGTGGCCGGGCTGTCCGCTTCGGTGGCCGAGAATGTGGTGAAGCACCGCGATGCGAACGGCCCGTTCCCGAACCGCAAGGCGCTGCTGAAGGTGCCGCGGCTCGGCGACAAGGCCTTCGAGCAGTGCGCCGGTTTCCTGCGCGTGCCCGACGGCGACAACCCGCTGGACGCCAGCGCGGTGCATCCGGAAGCCTACCCGGTGGTCGAGCGGATCATCGCCCAGTGCGGCCGCGAGGTGCGCAACATCATCGGCGACGCCGGCTTCCTGCGCGGGCTCAAGCCCGAGCAATTCACCGATGAAAAGTTCGGCGTGCCGACCGTGCGCGACATCCTGAAAGAGCTGGAAAAGCCCGGCCGCGACCCGCGCCCGGAGTTCGTGGCGCCGCGCTTTGCCGAAGGCGTCGAGGACGTGAAGGATCTGAAGCCCGGGATGATCCTGGAAGGCCGCGTCACCAACGTCGCCGCATTCGGTGCCTTCGTCGACATCGGCGTGCACCAGGACGGCCTGGTGCATGTCTCGGCGCTGTCGCACAGCTTCGTGAAGGACCCGCGCGACGCGGTGAAGGCCGGCGACATCGTCAAGGTCAAGGTGATGGAGGTGGACCTTCCGCGCCAGCGCATCGGCCTCAGCATGCGCCTGGACGACGAACCGGGGCAGGCGCGCGGCAGCCGTCCGGGCGCCGGCAGCGATGCCCGTGGCGGCTCGCGCGACGGCCGCGGCCCGCGTCCGGGGGGCGGCGCACCCAAGCCCGCGGCCGCGCCCGCCAGCAACGCCTTCGCCGACGCGTTCGCGCGCGCCGGCAAGCGCTGAAGCGCCGACCACCATCCGCCTGCGGCGGCGATGCGCTGCAGCATGCGGTTCCGTATGGAATACCGTACCGTAACCCGCAACGAACAAGGCCATCCCGGCCGAGGAGTACTTCCATGCTTCGCACCCGCCATCTGGCCGGCGCCATCGCAACCGCCATGCTGTTCAGCACGGCCGCCGCAGCCGCCGATTTCAGCAACGTCATCGTCTTCGGCGACAGCCTGAGCGACAACGGCAACATCTCGCTGGCCAGCGCACCGACGATCCAGCCGCCGCTGCGCTTCACCACCAACCCGGGCACCACCGCGGCGGAGAACGTGGCGACGGGCCTGGGCTTCACGCTGGCGCCGTCGGCGGCCGGCGGCACCGACTACGCCTGGGGCGGCGCGGGCTTCGTCAACAACGTCGCCGCGGTACCGACCATCACCCAGCAGCTGCAGATGTACCTCGGCGCGAACGGCGGCAAGGCCGACTCGCGTGCGCTGTACCAGGTCTGGGGCGGCGCCAACGACATCTTCTACCTGAGCGGTACGCTGAGCGATCCGAACGCGATCTCCGCCGGCGCGGTCAATGCGGCGCAGACCGAGCTTGGCGTGCTCGCCGGCCTGCAGGCGGCCGGCGCGAAATACGTGCTGGTCTACAACCTGCCCGATCTCGGCAAGACCCCTCAGGCCGCGCTCGGCGGCGCCACCGCGCAGGCCGGCGCCAGCCAGCTCGCCGTGCTCTACAACGGCGTGCTCAACAGCGGCCTGGCGCAACTGAGCAACAACGGCCTGAACATCATCCCGGCGAACACCTACGCGCTGCTCAACGAAGTGATCGCCAACCCGGGCGCCTACGGTTTCAGCAACGTCACCGCGCCGGCCTGCGGCGCCGGTTCCAGTTCGGTGCAGTGCGGCCCGCAGGGCTCGGGCCTGCCGTACAGCTACGCGGCCGGCGCCGACCAGACCTACCTGTTCGCCGACGGCGTGCACCCGACCACCGCCGCCCACGCCATGCTGGGCCAGTACGTGCTGTCGGTGATCCACGCGCCGGAGCAGATCTCGCTGCTCGGCGAAGCGCCGCTGGCGGCCAGCGCCGTGCAGAACCGCGTGATGCGCGACCAGATGCTGACCACCGGCAAGGACGGCGACGTGCGCACCTTCGTCAACATCGACTACGCCCGGCAACGCTTCGACGCCAGCAACAACTCGCCGCGCACCAACAGCGACAACCTCAACTTCACCCTGGGCGCGAACTATTTCGCCGGCGAGCACGTCACTGCCGGCGTGGCGCTCGGCGTCGGCCAGCACAACGCCGACTTCTCCGGCGGCGGCGGCTACAAGCTGCAGGACGTCAGCGGCCTGGGCTACGTCGGCTACCACAACGGTGGCGGCTACGTGGGCGGCTACGTCAACTTCGGCCAGTCCAACTTCAAGGACATCGAGCGCCGCATGAACATCGGCGCGATGCAGCGCACCGAGACCGGCAAGACCGACGGCTCGCACCTTGGCGGCGGCGTCACCGGCGGCTGGTGGTTCGAGCTGGGCAACGACTTGCAGACCGGCCCGTTCGCCACCGTCGACTGGGAGACCGTGAAGATCAGCGGCTACAGCGAGAGCGGCAACGACAGCAGCGCGATGTGGTTCGGCCGCCAGCAGCGCGACTCGCTGATATCCACCCTGGGCTGGCGCCTGCGCGGCCAGTGGCAGGTCAACAACCTGGTGATGTCGCCGTATGCCGAACTGGGCTGGAACCACGACAGCAAGGCCGATGCACGTGAGGTCCGCGCCGGCCTCAACAGCATGAACGGCAGCTTCGCGCTGACCGGCTTCAGCCCCGACCAGAGCTGGGGCGCCGCCACGCTGGGGCTGTCCGCCCGGCTGACCCCCAGCGTGCAAAGCTGGATCGGCTACAGCGGCCGCTTCGGCGACAACAGCCAGAAGTACAACAGCGTCAACATGGGCGTGCGGATCGATCTCTGATCCGGCCAGGCCGCGACTCGGCCGGCCCGGGCCGGGTCACATCCATGAAAAAGCCGCCCGCTGATGCGGGCGGCTTTTTCTTTGCGAGCTTCCCGCTCGACGCGGGAGACTCTGCAGTGACTTACTTGTTCTTGCCGTTGGTGGCGAGGCCGAGGATGGTCATCGCCTCCTGCTTGAGCTTCGCCGCCTCGGCCGGGTCCAGCGGCTGCACGTCGCTGCCGACCTGGTGCTGCTTCAGCACCAGCGTGCCGTCATCGCTCCAGCCGGCACGGTCGATCGAGGAGGGCTTGCCGTCGCGGCTGGCCATGTGTTGCTGCACGATCGCCCACGGCTTGCCGTCCTTGTAGGCATAGTCGGTGCTGGTGAAGCCGTCCTTGGTGTACTCGACCAGCTCGCGGATGAACTGGATCTGGCCGTCCTGGCGGAACAGCTGCCAGCCGCGCGAGGCGTCCTTCTCCAGCTTGGTGCCGTGGTTGACCTTCATCGCACCGAGCTGCTTCTGCACGTCGTCGAACGCGGCCAGCAATTTTTCCCCGGGGGTCTGCTCGGCGACCAGCTGGATCGACACCGCGTCGTTCTGGCTGCCCTTGGCCAGCACCGGCGCCTGGATCGGCATCACGTACTGGCGCTCGCCGTCGGTCAGGATCGCCTGCACCACGTAAAGGTCGTTCGGCTTGACGTCGGCCGGATTGAAGCTGAGCTTGAACGGCTGCGGAAAGCTGCCGGCCGGCGAGGTCTTGGTGGCCAGCGGTGCGGAGCCGACCGCGGTGGAGGAGACATCGACCAGGTTCAGCACCAGCGTTGCCTTGTCCGAAGGCTGCGGCGTACCCGCGCGCAGGGAGATCGTGCCGCTGACTTCGCTGGGGATCGATACCTTGGCCGCACTTTCGGCGTTGGCGGGACCGCCGTTTGCGGCCTGATCCGACGACGAACCTTGGCAGCCGGCGAGGGCCAGCGCAGCAACCGATACCAGCGACAAAACCGTCTTGCGCATGCCAGAAACCTCTTTATGCGTGAAATCGACACGTGGTCGCGCGGGCCTGGTGGCGCCACGACTCTACGCGGGGGAGCCTGCAAGCATATCGCAAAAAAGCGGGCGCGGAAAAGTCAATCCCCGCCTGCCCGCCGTGCGCGCGCGTACGCTGCATGCCGGCGCTGCAGCGCTTTCAGCGTCGATGCAAGGCGCGATGGGCGATGTCGCGGCGGTGAAACGCACCCTCCCAGCGCAGCCTGCCGACCGCCGCATAGGCGCGCTCGCGCGCCGCGGCAAGATCGCTGCCCAGCGCACACACGCAGAGCACGCGCCCGCCCGACGTCACCACGCGACCCTGCGCGTCGCGGGCGGTGCCGCCGTGGAACACCTTCACGTCGCCATCGTCGATGTCGTCCAGGCCCGCGATCGAATCGCCCGTGCGCACGCGTCCGGGGTAACCGGCGGCGGCCATCACCACGCCAATGGAGGGGCGGCTGTCCCAGCGCGCGCGGGTCTGCGCCAGATGGCCGTCCAGCGCGGCGTCGATCAGCTCGACCAGATCGGACTTCAGCCGCAACAAGATCGGTTGGGTTTCCGGGTCGCCGAAGCGCACGTTGAACTCGATCACCTTCGGCGCGCCGGACTTGTCGATCATCAGGCCGGCGTAGAGGAAGCCGATGAAAGGCGCGCCCTCGGCCGCCATGCCGCGCAGGGTCGGCTCGATCACTTCCTTCAGGATGCGCTGCTCGACCTCCGGCGTGACCACCGGCGCCGGCGAGTACGCGCCCATGCCGCCGGTGTTCGGACCGAGGTCGCCCTCGTCGCGGCGCTTGTGGTCCTGGCTGGAGGCCATCGGCAACGCGTGGCTGCCGTCGCTCATCACGATGTAGCTGGCCTCCTCGCCGTCGAGGAACTCCTCGATCACCACCCGCGCCGAGGCGTCGCCGAACGCGTGCGCGCCGAGCATGTCGTGCAGCGCCAGTTCCGCATCGGCCAGGGTCAGCGCCACCACCACGCCCTTGCCGGCAGCGAGGCCGTCGGCCTTGATCACGATCGGCGCGCCCTGCCGGCGTACGTAGGCCAGCGCGGGATTGAGTTCGGTGAACACCGCGTAGTGCGCGGTGGGGATGTTGTGCCGCTGCAGGAAATCCTTGGCGAACGCCTTGGAACCTTCCAGCTGCGCGGCGATCGCGCGCGGCCCGAAGATGCGCAGGCCGGCGGCGCGGAACTTGTCGACCACGCCGGCCACCAGCGGCACCTCGGGGCCGACCACGGTCAGCCCGACCTTCTCGCGTTTCGCCAACTGCAGCAGGCCATCGAGGTCGTTCATCGCGACCTCGGCGTTGCGCACGCCCGGTTCGCGCGCGGTACCGGCGTTGCCGGGGGCCACGATCACCTCGTCGACCTGCACGGACTGCCCGAGCTTCCACGCCAGCGCGTGCTCGCGTCCGCCGCTGCCGATGACCAGAACCTTCATTGCCGCACTCCCGCTCGCCACCCGGCGCAGTCGCCCATTGTAGCGGCAGCGATCCGCCGCCCGGGCGTCAGCCTGGCGGTTGCAGCAGCGCCAGCAGTGCCGCGCGCGGCAGCTTGCCGGTTTCGTTGCGCGGCAAGGCGGCCACCCGCTTCAGCGGGCGTGGCAGGAACAGCGGATCGATCGCGCGACGCAGCGCGTCGAGGATGGCGTGCTCGTCCAGCTCCGGCGCCACCACCAGCGCGGCGATGCGGTGCACGCCGAGCGCGTCGCCGTCACCGTGCTGGAACACCACGCCGTCGCGCACGCCGGGAATCGCCAGCAGGCGGCGGGTGAGGTCGGCCAGCGAGGCGCGCTTGCCGGCGATCTCCAGCATGTCGGCATGCCGTCCGCACAGGCGGAAACGGCGGCCGTCGCGCGACAGGCTGACCAGGTCGGCCAGGCTGACCGGCGCGCCGAGCTGCGGCGCCTCGACCGCGGTGCCATCGGGTTGCGGGTGCAGGGTCACGTCGTCGTACAGCAGCCAGTCTTCGTCCACGGTGGGGCGGCGGCTGGCGAACACGCAGGTTTCGGTGGAGCCGAACACTTCCAGCAGCGGCGCGGCGAAGCGCTGCTCGGCGGCGCGCGCCAGCCCGACCGGCAACGGCGCGGTGGCCGATACCATCGCCGCGACCGCCGGCAGCTCGATGCCCGAATCGATCAGCGCGCGCAGATGCACCGGCGTGGTCACCAGCACCCGCGGTGCCGGCACCGCGGCCAACGCGGCGGCCACGTCGGCGGGAAAGAACGGGCGGCCGGTGTGCACGCCGACATTGCCCAGCAGCGGCAACAGCACCGACATCTCCATGCCGTACATGTGCTGCGGCGGCACCGTGGCGACCAGCTCGAAGCGCTCGCCGACAATGGCGTGCAGCCGCGCCAGGTTGCCCGCGTTGCTGGCGTGGAAACTGCCCCAGGTCTTCGGGTTCGGCATCGGCGTGCCGGTGGAGCCGGAGGTGTAGCCGATCGCCACCACCCGGTCGGCCGGCAAGGTCGGCCAGGGCGCCTCGACGTACGCCGGTCGCGGCGCGTCGAACGACGGCAGTTGCTGATAACCGGGCGGCGCCGGGTCGAGCCGCTGATCGCCCAGCGCGTGGCACCCGGGGTGAGCCTTCATCACCTCGTCCACCGCCTGCGGCGCACGCGAGGACGGCAGCAGGTTGGCCTGGCCGCGCAACGCCACCGCGCAGAACGCGACCAGGAAGGCGTAGCGGTCCTCGCACAGGTTCACCACCGCCGGTGCGTGCGGCAGCGACGCCGCCACCGCGCGGACCTCGGCGAGGAAGTGCCCGGCGCTGATCGCCTCGCCCTCCCGCCAGGCCACCACGCGCGCCGGGTCCGCAGCCGCCAGCAAGGGCAGCAGCGGTGGAAGCTCGCGCTGGCGCGGGTCGTGGACGGTAACCAAACGGCTGTCTCCGTGGATGCTCAAATGGCGTGCGGCAGCATCGCGCCGCCACGCGGACGGTGGCGTGAATGCCCCGACGTGCGCTCCCCCCGCACGTTCAGGCGCGGATGATAGCGCCCGAAAGGGCGTCGCGAATCACCGTGGGGCTGGATTGGTCACCCAGCGGGGCATCCAGCAGGCCGTCCAGGGCATCGCCAAAATACTCGGCCACGGTCTGCGCGGCGCGGGCCGGCGGCTGCCCGTGCGGGTTGGCGCTGGTCGACACCAGCGCGCCGCCGAAGGCACGGCACAGTAACGCCGTCGGTTCGTGCGCGCTGACCCGCAGCGCGACGCCGGCATGCGCGCCGGCCACCCAGTCGGGCACCCATGCCGAGCGCGGGAAAATCCACGTGTACGGCCCCGGCCAGCTGGCGCGCACCTGCCGCAGCACCGCATCGGGCACCGCCGCGAAGTCGATGCAGGGTTCGACCTGGCTGAAGTCCGCCGCGATCAGCAGCACGCCCTGCGTCGACGGGCGCTGCTTCAGCGCGAACACCCGCTCGAACGCGCCGCGGTCGAACGGATCGCAGCCGAGGCCGAACACCGCCTCGGTCGGATAGGCGAGCACGCCGCCGCCATGCAGCAGTGCAGCAGCGGCATCGACTTCGTCGAGCCTGAAACGCTGCAGCATCAGGCGCCGGCCTTGCCGGCAAGAGACTTCTTCGCCGCGGTCTTCTTCGTGGCGGTCTTCTTCGCCGCGGCTTTTTTCGCGGCCGTCTTTTTCGCCGGCGCCTTCTTCGTCGCGGCCTTCTTCACTGCGGCCTTCTTCGCCGGCGCGGCCTTCTTCGCGGCGGCTTTCCTGGTCGCCGTCTTCTTGCCGAAGCGGCCCTTCTTCACCGGCGCGGCGGCAAGCAGTTCGAGGCACTGTGCCTCGGTCAGCAGCTTCGGTTCCTGCTCCTTCGGGATGCGTGCGTTCTTCTCGCCATCGGTGATGTAGGCGCCGTAGCGGCCGTTGAGCACCTGCACGCCGTTGCCGAAATCGAGAATCATCCGGTTGGCCAGCATCTCCAGCTTGTCGGCCACCAGTTGCAGCGCACGCGGCAGTTCGATCGTGTACGGATCATCCTCGGGCTTGAGCGAAGCGTAGATGCTGCCCTGCTTCACGAACGGGCCGAAACGGCCGATGCCGACGCTGACCTCGTCGCCGTTGTCCGCCTGGCCGAGCTGGCGCGGCAGCTTGAAGAGCTCCAGCGCCTCGGCCAGGCTGATCGTGTGCATGCTCTGGCCCGGGCGCAGCGAGGCGAACTGCAGTTTCTCGTCGCTGTCCTTGTCGCCGATCGCGGCATACGGCCCGAAGCGGCCCAGCCGCACGAACACCGGCTTGCCGGTCTTCGGATCGCTGCCCAGTTCGCGCGCACCGGTGGCCTCGCTGCGGTCGACCGACTCGGCCTTCTCGTCCACCTGCTGCTTGAACGGCAGCCAGAAGCGCTGCATCAATGGCACCCAGGCTTCCTCGCCGCGACTGACCGCGTCGAGCTCGTCCTCCAGCTTGGCGGTGAAGTCGTAATCGACGTATTGGGTGAAGTGCTGGGTGAGGAATTTGCTCACCGCGCGACCCACGTCGCTGGGCTTGAAGCGGCGGCTGTCGAGGAACACGTATTCGCGGTTCTGCAGTACCTGGATGATGCTGGCGTAGGTCGACGGGCGGCCGATGCCATGTTCTTCCAGCGCCTTGACCAGGCTTGCCTCGGAGTAGCGCGGCGGCGGCTCGGTGAAGTGCTGGTCGGCGACGATCTCGTGCAGCGGCACCGCCTCGCCTTTCGCCAGCCGCGGCAGGCGGCGGCCTTCGTCGTCGTCCTCGGCGGTCTTCTGGTCGCGGCCTTCCTCGTATACGGCGAGGAAGCCGGGATCGACCACGGTGGTGCCGCTGGCGCGGAACGAGGCGTCGCCACCGGGGGCGTCCGGCAACGCGAACTCCACCGTGACGGTGTTCAACGTGGCATGGATCATCTGGCAGGCGACGGTGCGCTTCCAGATCAGCTCGTACAGCTTGCGCTGGTCGTCGTTGAGGAAGGCGGCCACCGATTTCGGCGTGTGCATCGCCGAGGTGGGGCGGATCGCCTCATGCGCTTCCTGCGCATTCTTCGACTTGGTCTTGTATACCTGCGCCGCGTCCGGCAGCGCCTTCGCGCCGAAGTCGCGGGCAATCAGCTGGCGCAGCTCGGCCATCGCGTCGTCGCCGAGCATGGTCGAGTCGGTACGCATGTAGGTGATCAGGCCGACGTTGCCCTCGTCGCCCAGCGCCACGCCTTCGTACAGGCCCTGCGCCACCTTCATCGTGCGGCTGGTGGTGAAGCCGAGCTTGCGCGCAGCCTCCTGCTGCAGGGTGGAGGTGGTGAACGGCGCGGCCGGGCGGCGCTTGCGCTCCTTCGAGGTGACGTCGCTGACCGTGAGCTGGCCGCGTGCGGCCTGCTTCAGCGCCGCACGCGCGGCTTGGGCATCGGCTTCGTTGGTGAGGTCGAACTGCTCGAACTTCTTGCCGTTGAGACGCGACAGCCGCGCACTGAAGTCGCCTTCGACGTGCTTGAGCTGCGCTTCCACGGTCCAGTACTCGCGCGCCTTGAACGCCTCGATCTCTTCCTCGCGCTCGACGATCATGCGCAGCGCCGGCGACTGCACGCGGCCGGCGGAAAGCCCGCGCTGCACCTTGCGCCACAGCACCGGCGACAGGTTGAAGCCGACCAGGTAGTCCAGCGCGCGGCGCGCCTGCTGCGCGTCGACCAGGTCGTGCGAAAGCTGGCGCGGCGCGGCCACCGCGGCCTTGATCGCCTTCGGCGTGATCTCGGAGAACACTACCCGGTGCAGCTGCTTGCCCTTGGTCAGGCCGCGCTCCTTCAGGATCTCGCTGATGTGCCAGCTGATCGCCTCGCCTTCGCGATCCAAGTCGGTCGCCAGATAGATGTCGTCAGCCTCCCGAGCCGCCTTGGCGATCGCGTCGACGTGTTTCTGGTTGCGCTCGATCACCTCGTAGGCCATCGCGAAACCGTGCTCGGTGTCGACCGCGCCCTCCTTCGGCTTCAGGTCGCGCACGTGACCGTAGGATGCGAGGACCTGGAAGTCCTTGCCGAGGTATTTGTTGATCGTCTTGGCCTTGGCCGGTGATTCGACGATGAGCAGGTTTTTTGCCATGAAGCGGGATATCCAAAAGTGAACCACCGGCGCTTCCGTGCCGGACATATATATAGTTGAAACCACGCCATGGCTTCGGCTGTCAAGCCCGCAGGGACGTGGGCATGACCTGGTAGGCGTTGCCCGACCGGCGTTCGATGCGCCCGTCCAGTTCCAGCATCAGCAGCATCGAGGACAGTGCCGCGGCCGACAGCTCGGTGCGCTGCACAAGTTCATCCATTGTCGCCGGTTCGTGGCCAAGTGCGGACAACAATCGTCGATAATCGGCGTCCGCCGCGGTCGCCGTCGTGACGGTTCCGACCTCCTCGCCACCCAGCCGAGCGGCCAGTTCGAGGCCCAGTGAACGCGCCGCGGGGGCCAGCAATTCGACGATTTCCGCCGCGCATTCCACCAGTCGCGCGCCATCGCGGATCAGCCGGTGGCAGCCGCTGGCCAGCGGATTGTGGATCGATCCTGGCAGCGCGAACACCTCGCGGCCCTGCTCGGCGGCCAGTCGCGCGGTGATCAGCGAACCCGAACGCAGCCCCGCCTCGACCACCAGCACCCCCAGCGCCAGCCCGGAGATGATCCGGTTGCGGCGGGGGAAATGGTCGGCCCGCGCCGCCGTGCCGGGCGGAAATTCGCTGACCAGCGCGCCGTGTTCGACCAGGCGCCGGGCCAGCGCGTGGTGTTTGCGCGGATACACCCGATCGGGCCCGGTACCGATCACCGCCAGCGTCTTCGCGCCGGCATCCAGTGCGGCGGCGTGTGCCGCGCCGTCGATGCCGTCGGCCATGCCGCTGGTGATCGTGAAACCCGTCTCGGCCAGCGTACGGGCGAACGCCCGCGCGTGCGCCATGCCGCTGGCGCTGGCTGCGCGCGCGCCGACGATGGCCACCTGCGGATGCAGCAGCAGGCTCGCATCGCCCGCCACGAACAGCACCGCCGGCGGCTGCGGGATGTGCTCCAGTTGCGGCGGGAAATCCGCATCCGTGCACCGCAGCAGCCGGTGGCCGGGCTCGGCCAGCCAGGCCAGGTCCTGCGCCAGGCGCGCCTCGTCCGGGTGCTCCAGCCAGGCCAGCGCGGCGGAATCGAGCCCGGCACCGTCACGGCGCAACTGCGCCAGCGCGGCATGGATGTCGCCGTCGCCGCGATCCAGCCACTGGCGCAGGCCGCCGGGACCGAGCCCGGGCGTGCGCAGCGCGGTCAGCCAGGCGCGGTGGTCGTCATCAGGGTGCGGATCATGCATGCCCGGGAGTGTACGCAGCGACCGCAGACGAAGACGGCGCGGTGGTGGCCGCGCCGTCGTGTAGGAGGATGCCGTTGCGATGGCCGCTATTCGGGCATGGTCAGCCGGCCGCCGGCGTGTACCGGGCGCAGGCTGTCCATCACCAGGCCGTAGCTGACCCGGTCGAAGGTGCGGAACACCATGACGTGGCCGACGTACTCGTCCGGCAGCTTGACTTTTTCGCCTACGCCGCGGTTCCAGCTGTTGCTGGCCACATCGTCGTGGATGGTCTCGCCGGGCTCGAAGATCGAGAACGTGGTGCCGTTGTCGACGCCGTCGCGGGCACCCACCGAGAGCAGCACCACCTGGCGCGAACCCGCCGCGCGCAGGGCGTCGGCGAAACCGATCACCTTGGCGTCGGCCGGCAGCGACTTCGGCGCATGCGGGTAGTAGTACGCGTCGTACGGATGCTCGTCGATCGGCATGATGCGGTCGCCGCTGCGGATCTCGCGGGTGGAGTCGAGCAGCAGCAGGGTGGCCGGATCACCGGTGCGCAGGGTCTCGGCGGTGCCGATCACCGTCACCTCGACGCCGAGGTCGTCGCCCTTGCCATAGTGGCCGTCGTTGCGCGAATCCTCGCGCCACGGCGCATTGACCATTGCCGCGTTGCTGTCCAGGCCGTGCGCCACCAGGTCGGCATCGGCCGGATCGTTCTGGTCGAAGCCGCGGAACACGTGGCTGGGCCGCACGATCGCCCAGCGCTGGCCCGGCTCGCCCTGCAAGCCGCGCACGTAAAGGTTCTGGCCGACGGCGCCGCGCAGGCGGTTCTCTTCCAAGCCGACCACGTAGGGCGCGGAGCTGACCGCGTTGGAATCCATCACCCGCATGTCTTTCAGGAACATCTTCAGCTGGCTGAGCGGAATCGCCGGCACCGCCTCGCCTTCGCGATGCACGCCGGGCTCCAGCCGCAGGCTCGGGCCGTTGATGAAGGACAGGTTGAGCACGTCGCCGGGATAGATCAGGTGGGGATTGCGCACCTGCGGGTTGGCCTGCCAGATCTCCGGCCACAACCACGGCTTGGCCAGGAATTTGGCGGAGATGTCCCACAACGTGTCGCCACGGCGAACGGTGTAGCTGTCGGGGTGACTGGCACGCAATTGCGCGCCCGCGGCATAGACGGTCAGGGTGACCAGCATGCCGGCCAGCAACACGATTGTCTTTCTGATCATTGGCGGGAATCCCCCTTCCCCAGATGCTCGGTCGAGTGTAACCGAATGGTTAACCCGCGCAACCGGCGCGGGTTGGCGAAAATCGTCTGCGCTCGCGTGCTTGCCGACGTACAATGATGCACATTCTAGATCGCGTCGGGGTGGGATTTTTACCAAGTCGCCCGCACTTTCGACGCCGAGGTGATGCCATGTCCGTACTTTCCATCCTGGAGTTCCCCGACCCGCGCCTGCGCACCCGCGCCGCGCCGGTCACCGCGTTCGACGCGAAGCTGAAGCAGTTCGTGGCCGACATGTTCGAAACCATGTACGCGGCCAACGGTGTCGGCTTGGCCGCCACCCAGGTCAACGTGCACCAGCGGGTGCTGGTGACCGACATGAGCGAGGGGCGCAACCAGCCGCTGGCGCTGATCAATGCCCAGCTGCTGGAAAAGGATGGCTCGCAGGTCTACCAGGAGGGCTGCCTGTCGTTTCCCGGCTTGTACGCCGACGTCACCCGCGCGCTGAAGGTGAAGGTCAAGGCGCAGGACGTGGACGGCAAGGAGATCGTGGTGGAAGCCGAAGGCCCGCTGGCGGTGTGCATCCAGCACGAGATGGACCATCTCGACGGCAAGGTCTTCGTCGATTACCTGTCGCCGCTCAAGCGCAGCCTGCTGCTGAAGCGGCTCGACAAGCAGCGCAAGCAGGCGGCGGGTGCTTGAGTAGCGCCGGCCTGCGGCTGGCCTTTGCCGGCACCCCCGAATTCTCCGTGCCCTGCTTCGAGGCGTGCCGCAACAGCGGCGCGGAGCTGGTGGCCGTCTATACCCAGCCCGACCGCCCGGCCGGCCGCGGCCGCAAGCTGGCGCCCAGCCCGGTCAAGCAGGCCGCACTGGCCGCCGGGGCGACCGTGGAACAGCCCGAGTCGCTGAAATCCGCCGACGTGCAGCAGCGGCTCGCCGATTACCGCCCCGACCTTTTGGTGGTGGTCGCCTATGGCCTGATCCTGCCGCGCAAAGTGCTCTCGATCCCCCGCCTGGGTTGCTGGAACGTGCACGCAAGCGTGCTGCCGCGCTGGCGCGGTGCCGCGCCGATCCAGCGCGCAATCCTCGCCGGCGACGCCGAGAGCGGGGTCGACCTGATGCAGATGGAGGCCGGCCTCGATACCGGTCCGGTGCTGTTGCGGCGGCGCACCCCGATCCGCCGCGACGACACCGGCGGCTCGCTGCACGACCGCCTCGCCGCGCTGGGCGCCGAGCTGCTGGCCGAGGGCCTGCGTCGTACCCTGGCGGGCGAGACGCTGGTCGCCACGCCGCAGCCGGCCGACGGCGTGACCTACGCGCACAAGCTGGACAAGGCCGAGGCGAAGCTCGACTTCCGCCGTCCGGCCATCGAGCTGGAACGCCAGGTGCGCGCATTCGACCCGTGGCCGGTAGCCGAGGCGGAGATCGCCGGCGAATCGCTGCGGATCTGGGCCGCGCGCGCCATCGAAGTGGACCACCATGCCGCCCCGGCCAGCGTGCTGGCGGCCGGGCGCGAAGGCATCGACGTCGCCTGCGGCAGCGGCGCCCTGCGCATCACCGCGGTGCAGCGCGCCGGCGGCAAGCGCATCGGCGCGACGGACTACCTCAACGCCCGCCCCGACCTGCGCCCGCGCCCGTGAAAACCGATACCCGCGCCCTCGCCGCCAGGGGTCTGGCCGAGATCGCCCTGCGCGGCGCCTCGCTGCGCGAAGTGATGGAGCGCAACGCGCCGAGGTTGGCCGATCCGCGCGACCGCGCGCTGCTGATGGCCCTGCTCAGCGAAGGCGCGCGCTGGTGGCTGCGCTTCGACCCGGCCATCGACGGCCTGCTGGAGAAATCCCTGCGCCCCAAAGACCCGGCGGTGCATGCGCTGCTGGTGCTGGGGCTGGTGCAACTGGAAATCCTCGAACTGCAGGATTACGCCGCCGTGGCGGCCACCGTGGAGGCGGTGCGTGCGCTGAAGCGCCCGCAGCTCGCCGGCCTGGTCAATGCCGTGCTGCGCCGCTGGCAGCGCGAACGGACCGCGCGGCTGGCCGCGCTCGACGCCAACCCCGCCACGCGCCACGCCCACCCCGCCTGGCTGGCCGCGGCGCTCGAACGCGACTGGCCGCAACAGGCCGCCGCGGTGATGGCGGCCGACAACGGCGAGCCGCCACTGATGCTGCGGGTCAATCGCCGGCGCTGCCAGCGCGACACGCTGATCGGCCAACTGCAGGCTGCCGGTCACGCGGCCAGCGCCCACCCGTGGCTGGCCAACGCGCTGGTGCTGCCGCACAGCACCGACGTCACCCGGCTGCCCGGCTTCGACGCCGGCCACTTCGCGGTGCAGGACGGTGCCGCCCAGGTCGCCGCCGACCTCGCCGAGCTGCGCGACGGCCTGCGCGTGCTGGATGCGTGCGCCGCGCCCGGCGGCAAGGCCTGCCATCTGCTGGAGCGCGCCGAGATCGACCTCACCGCGCTGGAGTTCGAACCCGCGCGCGCCGAACGCATCCGGCAGAACCTGATGCGGCTGCGGCTGGACGCGAAGATCGTGGTCGGCGACGCCGGCGTGCCCGCGCGCTGGTGGAAGGGCCAGCTGTTCGACCGCATCCTGGTCGATGCCCCATGCTCGGCAACCGGCGTGCTGCGCCGGCGACCGGACGTGCGCCTGCACCGGCGCGAGAGCGATATCGCCGCGATGGGCGCGCAGCAACGGCGCATCCTCGCCGCGCTGTGGCCATTGCTGGCGCCGGGCGGGCGGCTGGTCTACATCACCTGCTCGGTGCTGCGCGCGGAGAACGAGGCCGTGGTCGGCACGTGGCTGGCGCAGCAAGCGGATGCCCAGGCCGTGCCGCTCAGCCTGCCGATCGGCCAGGCCGCCGCGGTGGGCTGGCAGATCCTGCCCGGCGACGGCGATCTCGACGGCATGTATTACGCGGTAGTGCACAAGCGCGGCTGAGCACCTCGCGGCCGCGCCGCCACAGGGCGGGGCTGTGCGGGATCGCGCCGGCCGTTTATGCTTGCCCTCCCTGTCCCCGCAGCGGAACTCCCTTCATCGTGAATCCCCCGGTGCCCTTGTCCCGCGCCCGTCCGTTGTGGTTGCGCGATGCCCGTTGGGAGCTGGTCGTGTTCGGCGCGTTCGCCTTGCTGGTGCTCGGTGCCGGGCTGGGGTTGCGCGATCCGTGGCCTTCGGACGAACCGCGCTTCGCGCTGGTCGCGCAATGGATGGTCGAGCACGGCCAGTGGCTGTTCCCGCACCGCGGCCACGAGCTGTACCCGGACAAGCCGCCGGTGTTCATGTGGCTGCAGGCGCTCAGTTACTACCTCACCGGCCATTGGCGCATCGCCTTCCTGCTGCCCTCGCTGCTCGCCGCGCTGGGCGCGCTGGCACTGGTCTACGACCTGGCTCGGCGGCTGTGGGGTCACCGCAGCGCGCTGCTGGCCGCAGCCACGCTGCTGGTCACGATCCACTTCACCTACCAGATGCGCAACGCGCAGATCGACCCGCTGCTGCTGGGCTGGATGACGCTGGCCAACTACGGCCTGCTGCGCCATCTGCTGCTGGGGCCGTGCTGGCGCTGGTTCGCCGTGGGCTGTTTCTTCGCCGGCGTGGGCGTGGCGACCAAGGGCGTGGGCGTGCTGGCCCTGCTGATGCTGGTGCCGTACCTGGTCGCGCGCCGCGGCCACTGGCGGCACCTCGCCCTGCCCACCGGCGGCTGGCGCTGGGCCGGCGGGCTGGCGCTGTTCTTCGTGGCGATCCTCGGCTGGCTGCTGCCGATGCTGCTGATCGCCCGTGCCGACGGCGACCCGCAGCACGCCGAGTACGTGCAGAACATCCTGTTCGGGCAGACCGTGCACCGCTACGCCACGCCCACCGGCCATATCCATTCGCCGTTCTACTTCCTCGGCATCATCGTGGTCGACTGGCTGCCGCTGTCGCTGCTGCTGCCGTGGGCGCTGCCGGCGTGGTGGCGCCGGCTGAAACGACGCGATGCGCGTTTCCTGCTGCCGCTGGGCTGGGCCGTGCTGGTGCTGCTGTTTTTCTCGCTCAGCCCCGGCAAGCGCGACGTCTACATCCTGCCGGCGCTGCCGATGGTGGCGCTGGCGCTGGCGCCGCTGCTGCCCGGCCTGTTGCGCCGGCGCGGCGTGCGCATCGCGGTGTTCGCGCTGACCGTGCTGCTGGCCGGCACGCTGGCCGCCGCCTCGGCGCTGGCGATCCATCGCCACCCGGCCTGGGCGCTGAAGATCGAACAGAGCCTGGACCCGCGGATCTGGTGGATGCTGCTGGCCATCGGCGTGGCCGGCCTCGCCATCGCCGCGCTGACGCGGGTGCGCCGCGCGCCGCTGGGATGGCTGCTGTTCGCCGGCGTGCTGTGGAGCGTGTATGGGGTGTGGGGCTATCCGCTACTCAACGGCGACCGCTCGGCGCGCGACGTGATGGTCGAGGCGCGCGCCATCGCCGGCCCGCAGGCCACGATCGGCCTGCTCGCATGGAAGGAGCAGAACCTGCTGATGGCGCAGGGCCCGGTGACCGAGTTCGGCTTCCGCAAACCGTGGCCGCAGCAGTACGCCGAGGCGATCGCCTGGCTCGAGGGCGATCCCGCGCAACGCTGGATCTTCAGCCTGGACGAGGCGATGGGCGCTTGCGTGGATCGCGCGCGGGCGATCCATGTCGGCCACGCCAACCGCCGCGAGTGGTGGATGTTCAGGCGCGACGCGGTAATACCCGGGTGCATCCCGCGTACCGCAGGCGACGACGACGAATGAACCGCACCACTTCCTCTCCACGCCGCCCAGCCTGTCTCGCGGCGGTCTTCGCGAGTGTGACGCGCGCATGACCGATACCCGCCTCGCGCAGGTGTTCGCGCGCCCCGGGCCGGCGTGGACAGTGTCGATCCTGCTGGCCCTGATGCCGCTGTCGTTCTCGATCGACTGGGGGATCAAGGCGCTGCCGCCGGCGCTGCTGTTCCTGCTTGGACTGGCGCTGGTGGCGAGCACCGCCTCGATCCGGCGCAGCTATCGCGCGGCGTGGCCGCCGGTGGCGGTGGCGCTGGCGATGATCGGATTCGTGATCTTCAACGTGCTGCTGCACGACCTGGGCTGGCGACCGCTGGATCGCCCGGCGCACATTCTGCTGTTCCTGGTGGTGGCGGCGTGCTTCAGCCTGCCGTTGCGGATGCGCGTGGTGTGGGCCGGTTTCAGCCTCGGCGCCATCGTGCTGGGCGCGGCCGCCGTGGTGCAGGCCTACGCGCTCGGCATCGACCGTCCGCACGGCCTCAATGGCGGCCCGTCGGCCTCGATCGAACTGGCCACGGTGTTGCTGGGCCTGTCGACGATGGCGCTGGTGCAATTCCTGGCGCGCGGCACGGGGCGCCGGGAACGCTGGCTGCATCTGGTGGCGATGGGCTGCGCCATGTACGGCGCGCTGCTGACCCAGAGCCGCGGCCCGCTGCTGGCATTTGCGCCGGTGTTCCTGCTGCTGGTGCTGCTGCACGCGCGGCGCTGCGGACACTGGCGCTCCAGCCTGCTGCTGGTCGGTGCCGTGTCTGTGGTGGCCGGGACCGTCACCTTCGGCATGCGCGGCGAAATGGTGGAGCGGTTCCAGGCCATCGCGCCGGAGGTCACCCGCTTCGACCATAGCCAAGCCACCCGCGGCGCCGTGATCGAGCGGCTGGAGATGTGGCGCACCGCGGCGCGCGCCTTCGGCGAACACCCGCTGGTGGGCATCGGCGTGGGCCAGTTCGACGCGTATACGCGCGAGGAGGTCGCCGCCGGCCGCAGCCATGCCGCGATCGAACGCTACAACCAGCCGCACAACGAGTATCTGGAAGCGGCCGCCACCGGCGGCGTGCCAGGTCTGCTGGTGCTGCTGGCGGTGTTCCTGGTGCCGCTGCGCTACTTCAGCCGGCGCGTGCTGGATGCGGACGACGAAGTAGCGCTGCCGGCCGCCGTCGGCGTCGGCGTGATCGCCTTGTACATGCTCTGCGCGCTCACCGACGCGGTGTTCTACCGGGTGATGACGCAGTCGTTCTATTTCTTCGTGGTGCTGGGGCTGGCGCTGCGACTTGCCTGGCTGCGCCACCGCGAGCCGCCGCGGGTGGCCGCGGCCTGACCGACGCGGACGACCATCCTACGCAGTGGCGGCGGCCGGTGGCGCGGCCACGTGACCCACGTGCATCGATGGCCGCAACGGGGTCGGTGCAACGACCGCGCGCAGGTCGAGCGGCGCGACGGCAAACTCGTCGGGGTACTGCTCGACGCCGCGTTCGCAACGAACGAGGTTGCGCTGCCGCGTCTCGGCCAGGATGCGGTCGTTGGGGTTGTCCACCAGGTGCTTGCGGGTGGGGTGGTAGAGATGGACCGCCAGCGCGCCCAGGCGTAGGTCGCGGCGCAGCAGCCCGGCGTGGAAGGCGCGCACGGCCAGCTCGGTATCCTCGCGACCCCAGCCGGTCATCGCTTCGTTGAAACCGTTGAGGCGCAACAGGTCGTCGCGCCAGAAACCCATGTTGCAACTCTTGATCCCACGCTGGCGCATGCTCGGACGGGCGAACAGATGGGCGAGCAGCGGGAGGCGCACGGTGTGGCGGCGACGGTCGATGCCGCGGCGGAAGAAATCCGGAAAGGTCGGCCCGCGGCCCAGCATCTCCTGCACCGAGCGGGCATCGGTGAGCACGCGCGAACCCTGGGTGAAGCAGCCGTGCCGGGCGAAGCGGCGATGGTCGGCGATGAAATGCCGCTCGACCACCATGTCGCCGTCGAGCAGGATGATGTAGTCGCCCTGCGCGGCGGCGATCGCGCGGTTGCGCGCGCGACTCATGCGCGCGCCGTCGTCGGGCTGCCACAGGTGCACCAGCCGCACCGGATAGTCACGCGCCAGGCGTCGCAGCAGTTCGCTGGTGGCCGGGCGCGAGCCGTCGTCGGTGACGATCACCTCGTGCGGCAGTTCGGTCTGGCTGGCCAGCGCGCGCAGCACCAGTTCCAGCGCCTCGGGCCAGTTATAGGTGATCACGGCAACACTGATGCGCATGGCATGCCCCCCACAGCGGTACATGAAGACTGCATTGGATGCGGCCTCCGGCCGCTGGCGGACGCGATGTTCCGCTTCCATGTCTCGCGTCGGACGATCCGCGCCGATATCCGGCTTGCGGCGAACCTGACGCTGACTGTGGGCGCCCTGCGCCCCTTACGCCGTCCCACGGCAACCGCTCCAGGAGGCTGCGGCGTCCGGAATCCCTCCAATCGCACGCCAGCCACGGATTCACTCCGCATTCACAGCATAACGCAGCGGCGGACCACTCGCATGATTCGGCTAGAATCGCCGCCATGCCCGCGTTTCCCCTGACCCTCGCCGTGATCACCCGCAACGAGGCGGCCCACATCGCCCGCTGCCTGGACAGCGTGCCGTTTGCCGCCGAGAAACTGGTCGTCGATTGCGGCAGCGACGACGACACCGTGGCGATCGCGCAGGCGCATGGCGCGCGCGTCGTCCACCAGGACTGGCTGGGTTTCGGGCCGCAGCGCAATTTCGCCGCCGGCCAGTGCGCGCACGACTGGATCCTGGTCCTGGACGCCGACGAATACCTCGGCGGCGACCTCGCCGACGAACTGCAGCGGCGCCTGCCCGCACTGATGGCCGGCCACGCTGCCGCCGCGTACCTGCGCCGCAGCACGGTCTACATGGGCGCGCCGATGCGCTGGTACCGGCCAGCGACGGGCGAGCGCATGGCCCGCCTGTACCACCGCGGCCGTGCGCGCTGGAGCGATGCGCGCGTGCACGAATCGCTGCAGTTCGACGGCCCCGCGCCCACCCTGCGCGGCAGCTTCCTGCACACCAACAACCCGACCCTGGTGCACAAGCAGCTCAAGGTGCTGCAGTACGCCGAGCTGAAATGCCGCGACTGGCTGGACAAGGGCAAGCCGGCGCGGATGTGGCAGGCGCCGTTCGTCTACGCGCTGGCTTTCCTCAAGGATTACCTGTTCCGGCTGGCCTGCCTGGATGGCTGGCGCGGCTTCGTGATCGCGCAGACCGCCGCCAGCTACGCGCTGTACAAGCGCATGCGCTACTACGAGATGACGCGCAACCCGGCATCCGTCGAACAGGCCGCCAGCGCGCTGCGCGCGCAGGGCGCGAGCATCGAATGAACAGTCCCAGACGCTATCTGATGTACGGCTCCGAGCGCTACGCGCTGGCCATCCTGCGCCCGCTGCAGGAGGCGGTGCGCGCCCGCGGCGGCGAGGCGGCGTGGTTTTTCGACGGCCCCGGCGCCGAGGATCTGGTCGAGGGCGAGCGCCTGCTCGACGTGGCCGGCGTGCGCGCATGGAAGCCCGACGCCGTGCTGACCCCGGGCAATCACTTGCCGCATTTCTTCACCGGCGTGAAGGTCGAGGTATTCCACGGTTTCGACGCCGGCAAGCCTCGCCACATCTACATCCGCGGCTTCTTCGATCTGTACTGCACCACCGGCCCGCGCGACACCGCGCAGTTCCAGGCGCTGGCGGACCGGCTCGGCCACTTCACGGTGACCGAGACCGGCTGGCCCAAGCTCGACCCGTTCATGCGCGAGATCGCCGGCCCGTTGCCGCCGGTGCGCCGGCCGCCGGTGATCCTCTACCACTCCACCTTTTCGCCGTCGTGGAGTGCCGCCGAGACGCTGTACGAGGAAGTGAAGCGGTTGTCGCGCGACGGTCGCTGGCACTGGATCGTCACCTTCCATCCGAAGATGAACCCGGAGACCACGGCGAAGTTCAAGGCGCTGCAGAACGAGTACCTCACCTTCGCCGAGAACGACAACATCCTGGAGCTGTTCCCGCAAGCCGACATGATGTGCTCGGATACCTCCTCGGCGCTCAACGAGTTCCTGCTCACCGGCAAGCCGGTGGTGACATTCAAGAACCGGCGCCCCGGGCCGCAGTTGCTCGACATCGACGACGCGAAGGACTTCGAGCCGGCGATCGAACGCGCGCTGGCGCGGCCGCCGGAACTGATGCAGGCGATCGCCGACTATGGCAACGCCATCCATCCGCGCCGCGACGGCCGCTCCAGCGAGCGCGTGCTCGACGCGATCGATGCCTTCCTCGCCCGCGGCGGTCGCAACCGCCGGCGCAAGCCGCTCAACCTGTGGCGCAAGCTGAAACTGCGTCGCCGCATCGGCTACTGGGGTCCGGCCTAGCGATGCCCTGATCCATTCAGCACAGGCGTCACCGGCTCTGTCTGTGCGCAGATTCGTGGTGCGCGGACGAAGGCAGGCGTCGGCCTGTCAAGGAGGTGCGCCGCGGAGATGCGGACAGACAGAGCCGGCCCCTACCGATTGAATCCGAAGACGGGGTGACGTCCAGAAGGCCCGCAGGCGGCAGCGCGCGGCTTGCCAAGGCAGCCAGCCTTGCCGGCGCCACGCACTGCCGCCTGCGAACCTTCTGGGCGTCATGCCGCCTGCGCTGAATGGATCAGGGCATCCCCAGACCCGGTCGCAGGCTAGAATCCTTCTCTCCCACCGCGAGTGCACCCCGTGCCGCCCAGCTCCTTCAGCCGTTCCGAACACCTGCGCGCGGTCTGGCCGTGGCTGCCGCTGTGGATGCTGGTGGCGCTGCTGGCGATCTTCGCGCACGGCCCGATGCCGCTGTATTCCACCCGCACGCTGGCGGTGGCCTGGGACATGTTCAGCCATGGCCAGTGGCTGGTGCCGCACATCAACGGCGCGCCGTACAGCGAGAAGGCGCCGCTGCTGTTCTGGCTGATCGAGGCCGGCTGGTTCGTGTTCGGCGTCAGCGACGTGTGGCCGCGCGTGCTGGAGGTGCTGTTCGGCGGCGCGCAGCTGGTGCTGGTGTCGCTGCTGGCGCGGCGGCTGTTCCCGCACCGGCCGTGGATGGCCAAGGCCGCGCCGTGGATGCTGCTGGCGTTCGGCTACGCGTTCCTGTTCGCCTTGCAGATCATGTACGACGTGCTGCTGGCGGTCTGGGTGCTGGCCGCGCTGCTGTGCCTTACGCCGAAGCCGCGACGGGTCGAACCGCGCTGGCTGCTGTTCGGCGTCTGCGTGGGGCTGGGGTTGCTGACCAAGGGCCCGGTGATGCTGCTGCACGTCGCCTTCCCGTGGCTGCTCGGGCCGCTGTGGAACGAATGGGCGCGCGAGCATCGCGCGCGCTGGTACGGCTCCGGCGTGCTGTCGCTGTTGCTCGGCGGCGCGATGCTGCTGGCATGGGCGTTGCCGGCCGGCCTGGTCGGGGGGGACGCCTATCGCGAACGGCTGTTCTTCACCCAGACCGCCGGGCGCGTGGTCGACAAGCTGTCCGAAGGCAAGGATCTGCAGAACCACGCCGAACCGTTCTGGTTCTACTTGCTGTGGTTGCCGGTGCTGCTGTTCCCGTTCAGCGGCTGGCCGCGCGCGTGGGTGGCCGTGGCCGGGCTGCGCCGGCCGCTGGAATCGGGCCTGCGCTTCGCGCTGTGCTGGCTGGTTCCCGCATTCGTGGTGTTCTCGCTGATCAGCGGCAAGCAGCTGTATTACCCGCTGCCGGAGCTGGCCGGCGTGGCTCTGCTGATGGCCGGTGCGATCGCCGTGCTGCGCGAGCGCCGCGCGGCGCTGGCCAACCATTACGCGCTCGGCACCTGGCCGCTGGGCGTGGGGGGGATCGTCTTCGCGCTGCTGCTGTTCGCGCTGCCCATGCTGGTGGAGCACGCCGTCGTGCAGGGCGACTGGGCGCACACGGTCGCGCCGTACAGCCGCTACTTCAGCGTGATCTTCCTGCTGCTCGGCATCCTGCTGCTGATGCGCGGCCGCGGCGAGCTGCGCCGGCTGGCGGTGGCCGGGCTGATCGGCGTGTTCGCGCTGAATGCGCTGTTCACGCTGACCCTGTGGCCGCGCTGGGACCTGCGCCCGTCGGCCGAACTGCTGGGTCGCGCCGAGCAGGCCGGCCACCCGCTGGCCTTCATGGGCAGCTACGCCGGCGAGTTCCACTTCGCCGGCCGGCTGACCCGGCCGATCACCGAGCTGTACGGCGACCAGGCGCTGGCCGATTACGCACGCGCGCATCCCGATGCGCTGGTGGTCGACCGGCCGGACCACCTGACCCCGGCCGACCTGCGCTACGCCTTGCTGGCGCAGCCGTTCCGCTCGTCGTGGGTGGTGATCTGGACGGCCAGTTCGCTGGCCGATCTGCGCGCCGGCCACACGCCGCCGGAACCGGCACAGCCGACCCAGCTCTATCCGGCCGACGAACGCCGCTACCGCCTGCCTTGAACGCCCTGCTCGACAACCTGCGCCGCCAATGCGACGGCCCGCGCGATGGCGCGCTGCTGCGCTACTCGCTGGGCAGCGCCCTGCTTGATGCGGGCGACGCCGCCGGTGCGGTGGCAGCACTCGAACGCGCGCTGGAGTTCGACCCGACCTATTCGGCCGCGTGGAAACTGTTGGGCAAGGCCCGGCTCGCCAGCGGCGAGCTCGCCTCGGCGGCCGACGCCTGGCGTCGCGGCATCGCCGCCGCCGGCGCACGCGGCGACAAGCAGGCCGAAAAGGAGATGACCGTGTTCCTGCGCCGGCTGGAGAAATCGCCCGCGCCGGGCGACGCGGCTCAGTCCTGACGCCTCTCGTCGTCGTACGGACTGACCAGGCCCACCGCCGACCAGCGCTTGTACTGCCACTGGTACTGCGCGAACGCTTGCTCGACGCAATCCTGCACGCCGCGATTGAGCGCCGTGCAGGCGACCTGCGGGTCGGCATCGGCGATGCCGGGCGGCGCCTCGCGCAGGTGGATGCGGTAGCCCGCGCCGGCGGGCAAGCGTTCGGCGAAGGCGAACAGCACCGTGGCGCCGGTGCGTGCGGCCAGCCGCGGCAGCAGCACCATGGTCAGCGCATCGCGGCCGAAGAACGGCGCCAGCCGCCCCTCGCCCGCGCGCGGCTTCTGGTCAGGCAGGATGCCCACCGCGCCGCCGGCGGCCACCCGCTTGTACAAGGCGCGCACGCCGGCGCCGTCGGCGCGGATCTGCTCGGGCGCCAGCGCCCCGCGCACCTTGCGCAGCAGGCCCTCGATGGCGGCGATGCGCGGCGGCCGGTACAGGATCGCCATCGGCGTCTTGCGGCACAGCCAGTAGTTCAGCAACTCCCAGCAGCCCAGGTGCGGCGCGGCAATGATCACGCCCCTGCCCGCCGCCAGCGCGGCATCGAGCAGCGCCTCACCGCGCACCTCGCGCACCAGATCCAGCGCGCGTTCGGCGCCACCGCCCCACACCTTGACGATCTCGGTGATCGACTTGCCGCTCTCGCCCATCACCTCGCGCAGCAGCTCGCGCTGGCGCGCCGCGTCCGGCAACGGCTGCGCGATCCGCAGGTTCACCGCGGTGTGATGGGCCGTGCGCCCCCCGCGCCACAGCACCAGCCGCCCCAGCGCCGCCCCGATGCCATGCAGCGCCCGCAACGGCAACAGCGCCAACAGGCGCAACAGCAGATAGATCATGTAGATGTCGAAACGCATGAGCGAAAGTGTAGCTGGGCCGGAAATGGGGAATCGGGAATGGGAATAGTCAGGCGCGCACCGGATGGGCTCGCCCGACTGCGTGGCATCAGCCGCCGGGCGCTATGCTTTTCCCATTCCCGATTCCCCAATCCCGGCCACCCCATGATCTCCCTCATCCAGCGCGTGACCTCCGCCAGCGTGCAGGTCGAGGACGAGACCGTCGGCGCGATCGACGCCGGCCTGCTCGCGCTGGTCGCGGTGCAGCCGGAGGATGGCGAGGCGCAGGCCCGGCGCATGCTGGAACGGTTGCTCGGCTACCGCGTGTTCGCCGACGATGCCGGCCGCATGAACCGCTCGCTGCGCGACACCGGCGGCGGCCTGCTGCTGGTCAGCCAGTTCACCCTGGCCGCCGACACCCGCTCGGGGATGCGCCCCAGCTTCACCCGCGCCGCCGCGCCCGAGCATGCGCGCCACTGGTTTGACTACCTGCTGGGACTGGCGCGGGTTGCCCATCCGAGGGTGGAAACCGGACGCTTCGGTGCCCATATGGTGGTCCAGCTGGTCAACGACGGCCCGGTCACCTTCTGGCTGGACACTGCCTGACCGAGGTGCCGCGCGGCACCCCGCAGACAGCGCCAACACCGCGGTCTGGCTCGAATTTTGCGTGTCGTCCGACGCGGCAGACGACAGAATTTTTCACTTGAAAACTGGTCAGAAAAGCAGCACATCGCTATAATGTCCGGTTCTTGCACCCCTTTGGCGGTCGGTCAATCCATGAACAGCAAAGCTCCCCATGAGCAACAGTCGGAAATCAAGGCACTCATCTCGAAGGGCCTGGAGCAGGGCTATCTGACCTACGCCGAGATCAACGATCACCTCCCCGACGACATCGTCGACCCGGAGCAGATCGAAGACATCATGGCGGTGCTCAAGGGCGTCGGCATCGAAGTCCATGACGCCGCGCCGGATACCGACACCATCTCCGACAGCGCCGCCCCCGGCGGCGGCCCGGGCGATGACGACTCCGCCGCCGAAGAGGCCGTGGCGCTGCTCTCCGCCGTGGACGCCGAAGTGGGCCGCACCACCGA
>MKTU01000059.1:0-8953 GCA_001898415.1 Rhodanobacter sp. 67-28
GATCTGGCTGCTGGGCCATGCGGTGTCGGTGGCCACGATCATCGGCTTCATCGCGCTGGCTGGCGTCGCTGCCGAATTCGGCGTGGTGATGCTGTTGTATCTGCACCATGCCTGGGAGCGCCAGCTTGCGCTCGATCCCCACGCCGGCCCGGAAGCGCTGGACGCAGCGATCCGCGAAGGTGCCGTGCAGCGCGTGCGCCCGAAGGCGATGACCGTCGCGGTCATTCTCGCCGGTCTGTTTCCGATCCTGCTCGGCCACGGTGCCGGTTCGGAAGTGATGCAGCGCATCGCCGCACCGATGATCGGCGGCATGGTCACCGCGCCCTTGCTGTCCATGCTCGTCATACCCGCGGCATACCGCCTGCTGGTTCGCCACCGGCTGCGTAAAACCGGCAAAACAAACACCACACTTCACCCCAACCCGCAAGGAAACTGACCCATGAAAAAGCCATCCATCACTCTCGCGATCACCGCTGCGCTGATCACTGCGCCGGTGTTTGCCAACCCTCAGCAGATGGATCCCAACATGCCGGGCATGGCTGGGATGCACGAAGCCACACCCGCAGATGTGCAGGGCGTGGGCGTGGTCAAGGCGGTCGACACCGCCAAGGGCAGCATCACCTTGCAGCATGAGGCGATTGCCGCGATCGGCTGGCCGGCCATGACGATGCCGTTCAAGGTGGCTTCGCCGGGGCTGCTGACGCACGTGAAGGTGGGCGACAAGGTGCAGTTCACCTTCCGTCAGGCCAGCACAGGCAGCACGGTGACGGCGATCCGTCCGGCACGTTGACAGGCCACGTCGCCGGCTGGCCTTCAACTGACGAGGGCCGGCCGGCGGTCGTGAAAGCAGTACCGCCGCGCACGTTATGCGTGTGCGTGGCGGTGTTTGTCGCGGTTGTCATTCTGGAGAACAGCGATGAAATCGTTTGCTGTTTGTCTCATCCTCCCGCTGCTGCTCGTGGGCCTCACCATGGGTAGCGTCGCGTACGCAGCCGATTCTTACACCGATGGTTGGGTTGGCCATGTGGATGGCCAGCGTTTGGACGTCTGTTATCGTGTCACGCCGCTGCCCGCGGTTGGTGCGCGACTGGAGATTCTGCGGACATCCTTCGTGATTCCCAACAAAGGGCCGCCCCGCCAACAGTTCGCGGTGGCGGGGTATGCCACGGTGACGTCGATCATCGACGCGCACTGCGTGCGTGCCGAGCTGACCCAGGGCACGGCGAAGCGAACCGATCACGCGCGACGCGCGGACTGAACGGACGCGACGACAAGGCCGCCAAGGCATGCTCCGCGACGGCCCATGGCGGAGTGACCAGGGCGCGGCTACGACATCCAGCCGATGCACTTCACCGGCGTCATGCCTGTCGCATCCTGCCTGCCGCCATTTCAGCAGGCATGCAACGAGGCGATCAGCGGGCAGGACACGCTGCGCTGACGTGCACCGCACTGTTCGACGAGCGCAGCGAGGGCCGTCTCCATGCGTGTAAGGTCGGCCAGTCGGCTGCGTACATCGGCCAGCCGCAGCGCGGCCAGATCGGCCGCTTCCGTGCAATGGGCACCGTCCTCCAGCCGCAGCAACTGCGCCACCTCATCGAGGCTGAACCCCAACCGCTGCGCGGATTTCACGAACTTCACCCGTGCGACCTCCGCGTTTCCGTAGCGACGAATGCCGCCCGGCGGACGGGTGGGCTCCGCCAACAGGCGCTTGCGCTGGTAGAAGCGGATCGTTTCGACATTGACCCCGGCTGCCTTGGCGAAGGCGCCGATGGAAAACGTATCCTGCGTGGAGGACATGGGCTTGACTCCGTACTTGACTACGGGAATACCTTAGATCATCGGCATTCCACGCTAAAGGAGAACCTCCATGCCCCTGCTCACCCGGTTGGCCGACAAGGCCGGACTGATCGGCAGTGTCGTCTCGGCAGCGGCCTGCGTGAATTGCTTTCCCGCCCTGGCCAGCCTCGGTGCGGCGATCGGGCTGGGCGTACTGAGCCCGTACGAAGGCCTGTTCATCCGCATCCTGCTGCCGGCGTTTGCGGGCATCGCGCTGCTCGCCAATGCGCTGGGCTGGCGCAGTCACCGGCGGTGGCCGCGGGCCGCGCTCGGTATGCTCGGCCCGCTGCTGGTGCTGCTGGCGGTATTCGTGATGCGGGCCAGTGGCCATCGCACCGGATGGCTGCTCTATCCGGGTCTGCTGCTGATGGTGGCGGTGTCCCTCCGCGATCTGCTGGCGCCGGCTCCCAGCGCATCCTGTCGCACAGCCAGCGATACGGCGGGTGCCCGCTGAACCGACACAATTGACAGGGGCATAGCGAAGACTATGCCAACACTTCACTCTCATTTCTCCGGCGAAACACTTGACGACCGAACTCATCCTGCAGAGCACGCTGACCTGCCCGCATTGCGGCCACCAGGCCACTGAAACCATGCCGACCGATGCCTGCCAGTTCTTCTACGACTGCCCCGGCTGCGGCAAATTGTTGCAGCCCAAACCCGGCGACTGTTGCGTGTTCTGTTCCTGGGGCAGTGTGCCGTGCCCGCCGATCCAGCAACAGAAGTCGTGCTGCGGGTAGACCATCTTCATAGGGGTCGGCTGGCGCCGGTAGGGGCTGTCTGAATTCATCACGACCGGCGCCCAAGTGAAATTGTCTAACAGCGCAGCTGTCGTATAGGATCGAAGAATGTATCGGTCTGCGCCATTACTGCTGACTCGCCTGCGCCGCCACCGCGGATTGTGGGTGTTGGCCGTGGCCGTGTTGCTGATCAAGCTGATCAGCGGATCGATCTGCGTGGCCGATGGGCCTAGTGCGCGATTCGCTTCGGCGACTGCTGCTGCCCCGACCACCCTGTTGGCGGATACCGCCGTCAGTACGGTATCGGCTGACGATGCGAATCTCTGTCTTCTGGGTGAAGGGCGCAGTTGCCATTGTGCCTGTGCGCATTCGGTGACGCTGCCGGCCAGCACGCCGCTTCCCCTCGCCATGATGGAAGCACGCTTCGCACCGCTCACCCTCCATTCGGGATTCACGCCGGCCACGACCGGCTCGCTGCTGCGCCCTCCGATCGCCTGAAACCGCTCCGTTTCGCGACACCGCCGCTTGTGCGGTGCATCGCTTCGTGACCGTTTTCAGGAGATCGCTTCATGTCTGTTTTTCGTTCGGTGCCGATCGGCGCCGTGTGTCTGTTGTACGCGGCGATGCTCAGTGCCGCCCCCGTATCCCATCCTTCCCCACCGGTAGTTCCCCTACCGACCTCGTTGGCGTCTTCTCCTTTGCAGGAGGCGGTGCGCCGTATCTGGCAAGCCAGTCCCGAGGTACAGGCCGCGCGGGCAGACCTTGATGCTGCCCAAGCTCGTGCGCGTGCCGCTGCACAGCCGCTGTACAACCCTTCGCTGTCGCTCGATGCGGAGGACGCCGACGTCAATCGACGCACGGCCGGCATCAGCCTGGCGCTGGATTTGTCCGGCAAGCGTCGTGCCCGGGCCACCCAGGGAGAGGCTGATCTGCTGGCTGCCGAGGCGGCCTATGACCGGGTGCGTCGCGACGTGGCAACCCGCTGGCTGAAGGCCTGGTCGACGGCCGCACTCGCGACCAGACAGAGCGAGCTGGGTCAGCGTCGCCTGGCGCTGATGCAGCGCTTCGATGACTTGGCCGCGCAGCGGCTGAAGGTGGGCGACATCAGCAGTCCGGAACGCGATCTGGCCGGTTTGGCCTTGGGCGAGGCGCAGGTGCAACAAGCCACACTCGTAGGCAACGAAGCGGCGGCCCGCGCGGCGTTGCTGGCCATCAGCGGCGATCAGCTGACTGCGCTGCCACCGTTGCCCGAGGGCCTGTCACCGGCACTCGACAATGTCACGCCGTTGCCCGTCGACGAGCTGCCGGAACTGCGTCAGGCCCGCGCCCAGCAAGCGAGTGCCGAGGCCGGCGTGCAAGTCGCCCGCAGGGCGCGCATTCCCGACCCCACGCTCAGCCTGACCGGCGGCCAAGTGCACAGCGGGCCGCGCACCGATCAGGTGATCGGTCTGAGCGTATCCATACCGTTGCCGGTGCTCAACAGCGGACGCGCCGAAGTGGATGCTGCCCTGGCGGAGGCCGACGCCGCGGCGGCTGCCGTGCGCTCGCGCGAGTTTGTGTTGCGCGCGGGACTGCGGGAAGCACAGGCCCGTTACGCAGCCTTGCGCAGCGCGACCGAAGCCTTTCGCAGCGGCCGTGCCGCCGCGTTCGAGGATCGCACCGCGTTGCTGGAGAAGCTCTGGCGTGCCGGTGAAATCAGCACGTCCGATTACCTCGTACAGCTCAAACAGAGCCTGGACACCGCGTTGTCCGGCCAGGAACTGGAAAGCCAGACCTGGCAGACCTGGTTCGACTACCTCACCGCTGCGGGCCGTCTCACCGACTGGCTCGATGGCCGCACTCAGGACGGTCCGACTCAGGACGGCCTCAATCAGGATATCCCCCGATGAATTGCTCTCTTTTGAAACGCAGCCTGCTGGGCATGACGCTGCTCGCGGCGCTGGCCGGCCCCGTCATGGCACAGGAACTGGCTCCCGCCAATCCGCTGGCGCTCGATGCCAAGGCGATCAAGGACGCCGGCATTGTCCTCGACAAGGCCGCTCCGCGCACCTTGACCGATGAACTGAAAGCGCCCGGCGAAGTAAAGGCCGATGCCTATTCCACCGTGCTGGTATCGCCACGCGTGGAATCCCAAGTACTGGCTCGCAAGGCCACGCTTGGCGACGTCGTCAAAGCCGGCGCGCCGTTGGTGGTGCTCTCCAGTGTGCAGGTCGCCGAGACGCAGGGCGCGTTGATCGTGGCCGAGCAGGACTGGCAGCGCATCGCGGCGCTCGGACCGCAGGCCGTCTCGGCACGGCGCTACAACGAAGCGAAGGTGCAGCGCGATCAGGCACGCGCCAAGTTGCGTGCCTACGGATTGTCCGACGGTCAGATCGGTGGCCTGCTGCGCAAGGGTTCGGCCGGTGCCGATGGCAGCTTCGAACTGCTCGCGCCAGCGGCCGGTCGCGTCACCACCGACGAGTTTCTGGTCGGTGAGCGGGTGGAACCGGGCCGCACGCTGTTCACCCTGGTCAAGGAAGATTCGGTATGGGTCGTGGCCCAGATGTCTCCGGCCGATGCCGAACGGGTCAAGCCCGATGCCGATGCCCGCATCCTCGTGCACGACACCGCGATACCCGGCAAGGTCGTGCAGCGCTCGCACCAGACCGATGAGCGTACGCGCACCGTGCCAGTACGCATCGAAGTCGACAACCGCAAGGATCTTTTGCATCCCGGTGAACTGGTCGAGGCACGCATCGTCACCGGGAGTGCCGTGCGGAAGCTGGCCGTTCCCGCCGAAGCGATCGTGTTGCTGCAGAACCAGCCGACTGTATTCCTCGCCAAAGGCAACGGCCAGTTCGAACCGGCACCGGTCATGGTCGGCGACACGCGGGATGGCTGGACGGCGGTCACCCAAGGCCTCAAGGCCGGCGACACCTACGTGCGCAAGGGCGCCTTCGCGTTGAAGGCCCGCTTGCTGCGCTCGCAGCTGGGAGAAGAATGATGCTGGAACGTCTGGTTGAATTCTCCCTGCGCTACAAGGTGCTGGTGCTGATCGCCTTCGTGGTGATCGGCTTCCTGGGTTTCCAGGCCGTACGCCAGCTTCCCATCGACGCCTTCCCCGACGTCACGCCGGTGCAGGTGAACGTCTATACCGAGGCCTCCGGCCTGGCCGCCGAGGATGTGGAGCAACTGCTCACTACGCCGGTGGAGTCGGCACTGGCCGGCCTGCCCAAGGTGGAACAGATCCGCTCGGTCAGCCTGTTCGGCTTGTCCTACGTGTCGGTGTACTTCGACGACAGCATGGACATCTACTTTGCCCGCCAGCTCGTCAACGAGCGGCTGCAGCAGGTGGGCGACCGCCTGCCGGCCGGCTACGGCAAGCCGGAGATGGGTCCGAACACCTCCGGCTTGGGCCAGGTGTTCTGGTACACCGTCGAACGGGCCGACGCCAAGCTCAAGGACGCCGCCAGCACCGGGGCACCCAGCGACATGGACTTGCGCACGCTGCAGGATTGGACGATCCGCCTGATCCTGCGCACCGCACCGGGTGTGGACGATGTCACCTCCTGGGGCGGCCAGGAAAAGCAGTACCAGGTGCGCATCGACCCGCTGAAGCTGATCGCGCACAAGCTCGGCTTCAAGGACGTGATCGAGGCCCTGCAGGCGAACAACGCGCAGGTCGGCGGCAACTTCATCGACGTCGGTCGCGAACAGTACCTCGTGCGTGGCTTGGGTCTGGTGCAGGACGCCAAGGACATCGGCAGCATCGTCCTGAAGACCGAGGATGGCATACCGGTCTACGTGCGCGATGTGGCCACCATCGTCGAAGCCGGTGCACCGCGCACAGGCGCGGTCACCCGCGACGGCAAGGAGGTGGTACTGGGCATGGCACTCGCTCGCATCGGTGAGAACGCCAAGAGCGTGGTCGATGCGGTCAAGGCCAAGCTCGGCACGGTCGAACAGGCGTTGCCACCGGGCGTGGTGGTCAAGCCGGTGTACGAACGCACCGAGCTGGTCAATGCAGCCGTGGAAACCGCCGTGCGTGCCTTGATCGAGGGTTCGATCCTGGTTGCGATCATCCTGTTCCTGTTCCTGGGCGAGTTCCGCAGCGCCATCGTGGTGGTAGTGGCGCTCCCGCTGGCCATGCTGATCGCCTTCATCTGCATGAATCAGGTCGGCCTCTCGGCCAACCTGATGTCGCTGGCGGGGCTGGCGATTGGCATCGGCATGATGGTGGATGGCGCGGTGGTGATGGTGGAGAACGCCTATCGCATCATGGCCGAGCGCAAGGCGCACGGGCTCCCGGTGGATCGCACCGCCGCGGTGCTGGCGGCCGCCCGCGAGGTGGCCAACCCGGTGGCGTTCGCCATCCTCATCATCATCGTGGTGTTCCTGCCGCTGTTCAGCCTGCAAGGGTTGGAAGGCAAGATGTTCAAGCCGATGGCGTTCAACATCAGCTTCGCGATGGCGGGCTCGCTGGTCCTCGCGCTGACGCTGATCCCGGTGCTGGCCGCGCTGGTGTTGAAACCGAAGGAAGAGAAGGACACCTGGCTGGTCGCGTTCCTGAAACGCCACTACGCCACGGTGCTGGCGTGGGCGCTCGCCCGCCGCAAGCTCGTGCTGGGCATCGCTGCCGGGGCCTTGATCGGCAGCCTGGCGCTGTTCCCGTTCCTCGGCAAGGAGTTCATGCCGAACCTGAAAGAAGGCGCCATCATGTGGCGCATCACCTCGATTCCGTCGGCATCGCTGGACGAATCCATCGCCATCTCCAAACAAGTGTCGACGCTGGTCAAACAGAAGTTTCCGGAAGTGGAGACCACGCTGGCAATGATCGGCCGTGCCGAGAAAGGCGAGACGGCGGACGTGAACTACATGGAGATGTACACACCGCTGAAGCCCAAGGATCAATGGCGCAAGGGCGAGACGCTGGAAAGCATCGAGGAAGCGATGCAGAAGGAGTTGTCGGCAGTATTGCCGACCGCGGTGGTGAGCTATACCCAGCCGATCCAGATGCGCATCGAGGAACTGATCTCGGGTGTGCGCGCCACGCTGGCACTGAAGATCTACGGCGATGACCTGGGCGAGCTGGATCGGTTGAGCGGCCGCATCAAGGACGTCCTGGCCGGGGTGCCCGGCGTGGCGGATCTGGCTCTGGAGGCGAACATCGGCAAACCGCAAATCCGTATCAAGGTCGATCGTGATGCGCTGGCCCGTTACGGCTTGAACGCCGACGACGTGCTCACTGTGGTGAAGAACGGCATCGGTGGTGAGCCGGTGACCACGCTACTCGATGGCGTGAAGCGTTTTGACATTGCCGTGCGGCTGGACGATGCGGACAAGGCCTCGTTGCCAGCCATACAGCGCATTCCGATCCGCACGCCCAGCGGTGCGCTGGTGCAGCTGTCGCAGGTGGCCGAGGTCAGCGATGCGGAAGGCTACTCGTTCATCCGCCGCGAGCAGTTGCAGCGCTATGCGGTGATCCAGATGGACGTGCGCGGCCGTGACATCGACGGCTTCGTCAAGGACGCCAATGCCGCCATCGCGCAACAGGTGAAATTGCCGACGGGCTACTACAGCGAATGGGGCGGCGCGTTCGAGAACCAGCAACGGGCGTTGAAGCGGCTGTCGCTGATCGTGCCAGCCACAATCTTCTTCATCTTCGTGCTGCTCTACACCGCCTTCAACTCGGTGAAGTACGCCGCGCTGATCCTGGCCAACGTGCCGTTCGCCACCATCGGCGGCATCGTCGGCCTGGCGATCACCGGGCAATACCTGTCGGTGCCCTCGGCGATCGGCTTCATCGCGGTGTTCGGCGTGGCGATGTTGAACGGCATCGTGCTGGTGAGCTTCTTGAACGAGCAACGCGAGAAAGGCTTGCCCGTGCGTGACGCGGTGATCCGCGGCACGGCGCTGCGCATGCGGCCGGTGATGATGACGGCGAGCGTGGCGATCCTGGGCCTGGTGCCGATGCTGCTCTCCAGCGGCGTCGGTGCGGAAACCCAGCGGCCGCTCGCCACCGTGGTGGTCGGCGGTCTGATCACCTCGACTCTGCTGACGCTGGTGCTGTTGCCGGTGCTCTACGACTGGATCGAAGAACGCGCCGCCCGGCGCCTCGCCAAGGAGAACACTCCATGAAAGAAGTCAAAGCGTTTATCCATCGCGGCCGCGTCGTTGACGTCATCCATGCCTTGGCGGATGCGGGGTTCCGTTACCTGTCGGTGAGCGACGTAAAGGGCCTGCTGACCGCGCTCAGTGAGCAAGAGCAAAGCTACTCGATCGAAATGGGCGAACGGGTCATCAAGCAGGTCAAGCTGCTGGTGTTTTGCGAGGACGATCAGGCCGAACGAGCGGTGCAGTTGATCCGCCTGCACGGGCGCACCGGCCAGAGTGTGGCG
>MKTU01000059.1:8985-38633 GCA_001898415.1 Rhodanobacter sp. 67-28
CCCGCCGCCGTATCGGTGTCATTTCATAACACGGCGGCGGCCGCGTAGAGTGGCCGCCGCCATGAGAGATTCCAATGCCTGAAGCATGCATCCAAGCCATCGGATTACCGGCTCATGACTGATACGTGTTGTGCCACCACCATCGATATTGCCGCGTTGCAGGCGCGGCAGCGTCGGGTGTTGATGATCGTTCTGGCGACCAACCTCGCCACCTTCGTGATGATGCTGTCCGCGGCGATCTACAGCGGTTCGTCGTCGCTGCTGTCCGGCGGACTGGACAACCTGGGCGATGCGCTCACCTACCTCTTGAGCCTTGCGGTTATTGGTGCCAGTGATCGCGCGAAAGCCCGGGTGGCATTATTCAAGGGCGCACTGATTCTTGGTGCGGCGCTTGCAGTCGCCATCCAGATTGGCTGGCGTCTCCTGCATCCGGGCGTGCCGATCTTCGAGGCGATCGGTATCGCCGCCTTGCTGAACCTGGTCGCCAATGCCGCATGTCTGCGCCTGCTGCTGCCTTACCGCAAAGGCGACGTCAACATGGCCTCGGCCTGGGAATGCTCACGCAATGACGTATTCGAAGGTATTGCCGTGCTGGCAGCGGCCGCCGGCGTCGGCATCTTCGGCGCAGGCTGGCCCGATCTGCTGATTGCATCGGCATTGTTGCTGATGTTTATACGCTCGGCATGGCGGGTGTTCCGCATGGCGTGGTGCAGCTACACGAACGGAGACAAATGATGAGTGCCGGACACGATCATGTGGGTACAGAGATCAAGCACGAGACGCCGCTGTGGTGGGCACTCGGCCTGACCAGTACGTTTCTTGTCGTCGAGATCATCGGCGGTTTGCTTACCAACAGCTTGGCCTTGTTGTCGGATGCGGCACACATGGCCACCGATGTGATCGCGCTGACGATCTCGCTGACCGCCGTGCGCCTGGCTCGACGTCCGCCCGACGCGAAACGCACCTATGGTTACGCGCGCATGGAAGCCATCGGCGCACTCGTCAACGGTGGCTTGCTGTTCCTCGTCGCCGGTTACATCTTGTGGGAGGCGGCGCGGCGCTTCAGCGAACCGCCTTCGGTGGCCTCCACTGGCATGCTGGTGATCGCGGTACTGGGGCTGGTGATCAACCTCATCTCGATGCGATTGCTCAAGGCCGGCAGCGGTGAAAGCCTCAACGTGAAAGGTGCCTATCTGGAAGTTTGGGCCGACATGCTTGGTTCAGTAGGCGTCATCATCGGCGCGTTGATCATCAAGTTCACCGGCTTCTACCTTGCCGATCCCATTATCGCCGTGTTGATTGGTTTGTGGGTATTGCCGCGGACATTGATCCTGCTGCGAGAGGCAGGGAATGTCCTGATGGAGGGGGCGCCTCGTGGCGTCGATACTGGAGAGGTTCGCAACGAAATGTTGGCGACTCCAGGCGTGGCTGCACTGCACGATGTGCACGTATGGGCGCTGAGCAGCACGCGTTCGGCGATGGCGGCGCATGTGATCATGGATGGCGACGCATCAGACGCGGAAGCGCTGCGGCTCCGGTTGGCGCAGATGCTGGAAGCGCGCTTTGGCATTCATCACGTGACACTGCAGGTCGAAACAACGTCGTGTGGGCATGGGTGCGAGGAGCCACAAAAGGTTTGACCTCCACAGCCGCTTCGCCAAACTGCCCGCCGGTGCCGCTTCCGCGCGATGACTCTCCGTCGGCGTGGCTGCAACAGGAACCGCGCCGTCTTGTCCAAACCAGCGAGCTCATTGCGCGTGCGATGCCGGTGGACCTGAGCGATCGCGTGTGCCGCGGGCAGACGCTAGCCACGGTGGAAAGCAACGACAGCATGTGCGGCTGCATGGTCACCGCCGCTGGACGGGTGGGGTGCTGGCACGCAACCACAACCAACCACTCAGCATGGCCAGCCCGCCCATCGCGAGGGCTCCCAGCATATCGCCGGGATAATGCACGCCCAGGTAGATGCGCGCCCATGCCATGGGCAGACTGAACAGTGCGATCCCGGTGCCCCATGCTCGGGTGCGTCGATCCAGCAACAGCATGCCGGCGACGACCCACTGCGCGGTCAGATGGTCGCTGGGAAAGCTGCCTGTCGCCGCATGCGAAACCCAGGCTTGGCCGACACCGGCCACGAAGGGGCGTGCTCGATCCCAGAAGAGGCCGATGGCCAGGTTCGCGAGCAGTGCCATGGCAGCAGCACCTGCTGCTTTAAGAGCTGGCACTCGCATTGCCCATCGGGGAAACACCAGCATCGCCGCAAGGAGGACGACAGTCAGCATCAACGGCCCATTGGCCAGACCGCGTGCCAGATGAAGCATCGTGGGCGATGGCCGTGTGGACGGATGGATGGCGTGGAACAGTCGCAGGTCAACGGCATACACCACCGGACCAAGCCCTGACACCGGAGAGGTCATGGCTTGACGGTCGATTCGCTGGCCGCAACTCGCGCTTCCTTTGCTTCGCGCAGAATGCCTAGAGCCTCTTTGAGCACGTAGCAGGCGATGGCCGCACCGATGACCAGGTCGGGCAACGCACTGTGCAGGACTAGCACCAGCACACCGGAGATGATCACTGCCAGGTTGGCGATGACGTCGACCCGCGTGAACAGCCACGTGGCGCGCAGATGCACTTCGCCGTGACGGAACCGTTCCAATAGCCTCAACACGGTGGCATTCACGATCAAGGCGATGAGGGCAATGCCCATCATCCAACCACCCTCGGGATGGCTGCCCGCAACGAGTCGCCACACCACACCCGCGACGACACCGGCGCCCAAGATCAGCAGCAACGTGCCGCTCACGGAAGCGGCCGATGCTTTGAAGCTTGTACTGCGCTGCCAGGCGACGAGCGCGATGCCGTACGCACTCGCGTCGGCGAGCATGTCCAGCGAATCGGCGATCAGCCCCATCGATTGCGCGATCAGACCCGCGACAATGCCGACCACAAACATCGTGGCATTCAGAACCAGCGCGAGGTGGAGGATGCGTCGCTCCGCTTCATTGCTGGCTTCAGTGTGACAACCACATTCAGTCATGCCCTATTGCCTTCATTCTGCATCGGGGAGAACTTCCCTGGTCGTGGTGGCTGACGCGGAGGATTGGCGGCCGCGACGGATATTGAACGCGAATCCGACCGCCAGCAGCACCAGAATCGTCAACTGGGCCAGCAAGGATTGCCACGTCGGATAAATGCCCAGCAGTTCGATATGCGGCACCGGCGCGACGCTTACTGTGACCCAGCCGGCCTCCTGCAGGGCGGCGATCCCCTTGCCGGTCAGCACGATGGCGAGCAAGGCGATCAGCGCCGAACTGGCGGAGAAGAATGTGCCGATCGGCAGCCGCCGGCTGGTGCGCAGCAGCACCCAGGCGATCAGCCCCAGCACGGCCGCGCCGGCCGCGATACCGCCGAGCAGCCATACTTCCTGGCCGTCGTTCCACAGCGCGGCGTAGAACAGGATGCTCTCGAACACCTCGCGGTACACCGAGATGAAGGCCAGCCCGAAAAGGAACCACGCAGAACGCCGGTTGAGCGCAGCCGCCATCTTTTCCTTCAGGTACGCCTGCCAGCGACCGCCGATACTTTTCTGGTGCATCCACAGACCCACTCCGAGCAACACGAACGCCGCAAACAGCGACGACAGTCCTTCGGTCAATTCACGGCCGGCACCACTGATGGAAATCGCATAGCTGGCGATCGCCCAAGTGATCCCGCCGGCGACGAGCGCAAGCATCCAGCCCGCATGAACATAGCGCAGCGCTTCGGGTCGCGCGGCCTTGCGCAGAAAAGCGAGCAGCGCGACCACGACCAGCAGGGCTTCCAGGCCCTCGCGAACCAGGATGGTGAAGGCCCCCAGAAAGATAGCGGCAACGTCGCCCGCCGCATCGGTAGTGACCTCCTGCGCGCGTACCAATAGATCATCGACAGCGTCTGCCTGTTTCACCACCGACGCCATGGAAGCGCTGCTCGACAGCGCAGTGCGATAGGCGCCCATGGCTGTTTCGAGCTGAGCGCGCAGTGCACTGTCGTGTGCGTTAAGTTGCGGTTCGACCGGTTCCACACCATCGAGGTAGGCGGACAGTGCCAGTTGGGTGGCTTGCGTTTCCGCGCCGGCACGGTAAGCCGCCAGACTCGCCGCCAGTCGCGCTCGCGCTAGAGGAATGCCAGTCAAGGCTTCTTGCTGGATGACGTCCGGGTGAGCCCGCAGATAACCCACGATCGTCCGAGCACGCTCCGCGCCGAGCGTGGGCGTCAACTGCGCCACGCGCGCACGCGACAGCTCCTTCAGATCGGCGATCTGTGCCCGTGCGGCGGTGTCGTGTTGCCAAGTGTCGGCGCCAGTGACTGCCTCCTTGGTATAAGCCAGCGAGCCCACGTAGTATGCCAGTGCCCAACGGTCGTCTGAGGACAGTTGCTGCGCGTAGCTCGCCATCGGCGTGCCTTCCACGCCTTGGCTTATCACCTCATATAACGACAGCGCGCTGCGCTGATCGGCCCGCGTCTGATCGGTGAAGTTCACCGGCCGGGGCGACAGCTGCAGGCCAGCGGGCCCATCACCGTGTCCGGTGGCTCCATGACAGGCAGCGCACTGGGTTTGATAGAGCGTTGTCCCGCGGGTCAGATCGGGCGCGTGTTCTGGTGCGGTCGGCACCGGGTACGCCTGGAGTAGCGCATCGGCCAGCGCATGCGCCTGCGTAGCTACCTGAGCGGGTGTCGCCTTGGCATCGACCGAGGCCACCAGCGCATCCGCCTGTTGCAAGAGTGCCGGTGTGGCGACGGTCGGTGGTAACGCGGTGATGCGCGATCGCGCCGTTGCCGTGAACTCCCGCATCTCGGCGTACTCGGATGTGCTGATGACAGCGCCACTCTTCACCGCGCCTGCGTAATCGGTCGCTAGGTAATCAAGCATCTGCCAAGTCTGTGGAACCGAGGTCATCGCGTCCTGAGCTGTGACCGGGAAGGCCGTCATGCCGAACAGCAGAAGTATCGCCGTGAAAAGGCTGCGCAAAATATTGCGAATACGATTCATTGTCATTCAAGGATGATACTCGTCCTTGAGCAATTCGCCAGCACATCACCTCAGCCTGAGCGTCTGCCGATTCAGCACCAGCAACCGTGCTGCGGCATGCCCAGTCACAAGTTAAGGTCATCCAGCAGATTTGTGCGGCTCGGCGGGACGCAATTGAAGTCGCCGTCGAATCCCTCGGTGATCAGGGCGTCGGATCCACACCGCGTGGCCGCGCAGTTCTCAGGAATGCCGGTGGCGATGATGGATGTCCGGATAGTGCGGGTGGCTGTGCACCAGCGGTTCGTGCACGTGCGGGTGGGTGTGGGGCTCCTTGCCGTCCCACGGGAAGTCGTGGGCGTGCTGGTGGTGCTCGTCGTGGTAGTGGCGATGGCTGTGCGCCAGCGCCTCATGCGCGTGTTCGTGCGCATGCCGCTCGCTGACGTGCAGCCATACGCCGAGCACCATGAGCGCGCCGGCCAGCCAGAATACGAGCGGCGGATGTTCGGCGATCAGCAACAGCGACAAGCCGGCACCGACGAACGGAGCGGTGGCGAAGTACGCGCCGGTGCGCGCCGTGCCCAGGCTGCGCAGGGCGAGCACGAACAGCACCAGGCTCAGGCCGTAGCCGACGAAGCCGAGCGCTCCGGTGGCGAGCAGGGGCAGCACGGCAGGGAGGCGGTAGCCCATCATCAGCGCCATGGTGAGCGTGATGATTCCGGCCACGCCGCCCTTGATCGCGGCGATCTGCACCGGATCGCCGCCGGCGACGGGGCGTGTCAGGTTGTTGTCGATCGCCCAGCACAGGCATGCGCCGGCGATCGCCAGCGCGCCCCACGGAACCTCGCTGCCGGCCTGGCGCTGCCAGGACAGCAGCACGCTGCCGGCAACGATCGCCAGCATGCCCAGGAACACGCGCCGATCCACATTCTCGCGAAACACCACCCAGGCGAGCACGGCGGTCAGCACGCTTTCCAGGTTGAGCAACAGCGAGGCCGTGGACGCGGGCGTCTGCGCCAGCCCCAGCATCAGCAGGATCGGGCCCAGCACGCCGCCGAACAGCACGGCGCCGGCGAGCCACGGCACGTCCCGCCGCGCCAGTGGCGCCTCGGCGGCCGGCTGGCGAAGCAACCGGCGCAGCACCAGCCACAGCGACAGGCCCAGCCCCGAGCCGGCGTACAGCAGCCCGGCCAGCAGCAGCGGCGGTGTCGTGTCCAGCAGCAGCTTGGCCAGCGGCGTGCTCAGGCCGAACAAGGCAGCCGCTGCCAGCGCCTGCAGGATGCCGCGGGTGTGGTGGTGTTTCGCTGTCATCATGGACTCAACTCCCGGGTGATCCGGCGCCGGCGGCGCGTGCAGCCACCCAAGCGCACGAGGATTGGTCAGTCGACCATGCTGTGGCTTTCGGCGGTGCCGAGCAGCTCGGGCTGCGTGGTGCTGCGCGCCCGCCGGTTCAGCAGCGGGTGCATGAACACCGCGGCGAGGATCACCGCCACGCCGGCGTAGAACCAGCCGTCCAGCTCATGTTGCTCGCCCAGCAGCACGATCGCCAGCACGATCGCGTAGACCGGCTCCAGGTTGGTCACCATCTGTGTGCCGAACGCGCTCATGTGGCGCAGCGCCACCAGCGCCAGGGTGAACGGCAGCAAGGTGCAGCCGAACGCCAGCGCCAGCAGCAGCAGCGCGTCGTGCAGGCCCGGCAGCACGAACAGCGCGCCCTGGTGCGGCAGCAGCGGCGCGAGCAGGGTGAGGAATACGGTGCCGGTTCCCAACTCGATGAAGGTCACCGTCAGCGGATCGCCGGATTCGACCATGCGCTTGTTGAGTGAGCCGAACAGCGCCACGAACAGCGCCGAGAGCACACCTACCGCGATGCCGATGCGCATGTCCACCGGCACGCCGCCGACCACCATCACCACGCCCGGCACCACCGCCACGCCGATCAGCAACTCGCGCGGATCGAACTTGCGCCGGGCGAGCCACGGTTCGATGAAGGCCAGGAACACCGGCCCCAGCGCGATGCAGGTCGCGCCCACCGAGGCATTGGACAGCTTGATCGCGGCATAGAACGTCAGCCAGTGCAGCGACACCAGCACGCCGATGCCGGCATATGCGCCGATCAGCCGCCATGACATCGCCCGCAACTGGCGCCGCACCCGCGGCACCATCAGCAGCGCACCGGTTACCAGCAGCATGCGCCACCACACCAGCGGCAGCGCCTGCAAGGTGATCAGCTTGCCCAGGATCGCGGTAAAGCCCCACAGCAACACGCAGAAATGAATCTGCAGACGAGCCTGATTGACGGGGAGCATGGGCGTACGCGCAAGGGAAGTCGCGGCATTCTAGCGCCATGCCTGGCACGACTCGCGTGCCCGTGCAGGAGCGCACCCTGTGCGCGATGCCTTTGGGTGTCGGGACGAAGCGTGGGGCACCGCGGTACGGTGCGCTCGCGCTTCGACGCCACGTGGTTTGAGTTTGTCTGCCGCTGTGGCAGATTGACCCGACCTGACTGCCTTGGGGAATCGCATGTCCAGCTTCCGCTCTGTCTGCATGGCGCTGTTGCTGCTGGGTGTGCTGCAGGCGATCTGCGGGTGCTCGAAGAAGCAGGAGGTCTCGCCAGCACCGGTCAGCGGAGAGCAGTCGAAGTCCGGGGCGATGCTGGCTTATGAGCACACGCTGCGGATCAAACTGCCGGAAGCGAAAATTGCCGATCGCCTGGCGGTGGCCCGGCAGGCTTGCGAGTCGGATCGATTCGGTGCCTGCAACGTTCTGCGCATCCGGCAGGATGAGCACTCGGCATCGCTGGTCGTGCGAATCGTGCCAGATGGCGTTGAGCCGATGGCGAAGCTGGCATCTCAAGACGGCACGGTCGGATACCGGCAGACCCGGGCCGAGGATCTCGCCGATGTGGTCACCGACAACCGGCGTCAGCGCGACTTGCTGGAAAAGCAAGCCCAACACCTGGCGGACCTCGCCGCGCGCAAGGACATGGCCGTTGCCGATCTGATCGCGCTCAGCCACGAGCAGGCCTCGGTGGAAAGCCAACTGCAATCGCTGCAGGCCGCTGGGGCAAATCAGCAGCGCCGGCTGGATACCAATCGGCTCGAACTGGATTTCGACAGTAGCGATGCCCGCAGCGGGCGTATCGGTATCGGCTTTTCCGGCTTGCCCGACGAGGTGGCGGACGGCGTGGTCGATGCGTTGGGGCTGCTCGGCTACGGCTTGCCCTTTCTGATTCTGGCCTTCCCGCTGGCGATGCTGTGGCGCCGGCTATGGCGCCGGTTCACCCGCTCCGGACGGCAGCTGCACTGAACGTTGCCGGTTGGCGGACGGTACGGTCGTGCGGTGAAACCGCCGACAGATGGTCATTTCCCGCTTGATTGAGTCTTCTGGCCCGAGCCACGCAGTTGCATCAGCACCGCGCGGCAGGTGTTCTCGCCGCTGTCCTCGTTTTCGTGGCTGGGCGCGATCAACGCGATCAGTGCGGCCGCCGGTGCGGCGACGGCGCCCAGGGCTAAGGCGCCGGCGCCGCGCAGCAGCAGCGGCCCCTTCTGCACGCCGACGTCGGGGTGCTTGAGCGTGCCGCGAACATACAGCGGCGAGCGCAGGGAGAGGATGCGCAGGCCCTTGGTGTGCGGTTTCACGTCGAGGTCGAGTTTCTCGCTGGCGAGATTCACCGTGCCATCCACCTTGATCAGCGCGTCGTCGGTGTCGAACACGAACAGGCGCATGTCGAACAGGCCGTTTTTCGCGACCATGTCGGTGGCGGCGCAGTTGATTTCCACCGTCTTGTCGCCGAACAGCTTGCCGATGATGATGTTGCCCACGTTGAGGCCGGCGGTTTCCAGCAGCGTCTTGCTGATCGCGCCGTCGTTCATCAGCAGCTTCAGCTCGCCGTCGGCGCTGCCGAGCAGGGCGGCGATGGAATTGCCTTCGGCGGTGAGGTTGGCGTCGCCGTTGATCTCGCCGAAGCTGGTGCGCATCGGCGAGAACTGCGGGAACAACTGTTTCAGCTTCAGGTGGCGCGCATGCAGCTCCAGCACGCCGGGCATCGGCGCGCGGCTGCCGTCGAGGGTGATGTTGCTGCGCACGGTGCCGCCGGCCACGCCGAAGGTCAGCGGGTCGAGGTAGAGCGCGCCGTTGCTCAGCACGAGGTGCGTGTGCAGCGAGTCGATCGGCAGTGCCTTGCCGTGCTCGATGCGGGTGGCACTGAAGTCCACGTCGGCGTCCATGGTTTGCCAGCGCCCGGTGCGGAACGGCGCTACCGGCAGCAGCTTGTCGGCCGGCTGCGAGCTGTCGGGACGGTCGACCGTGGCGGTGTCGGAGTCCGCGCCGATCAGTGGCGCCAGGTCGGCGAAGCGCAGCAGGTTCGAGTGCAGCTTGCCGCTCAGTTTCGGTCGTTCGCCGCCAGTGACGAACAACAGGTCGCCGGCGAGGTCGCTGCCACCGACGTGGCCGCGGAAGTCCTGGTAGTGATAGCGGCCGGAGCCCTCGCCCAGCCTGGCGCTCAGGTGGCCCTCGGTGGCGTAGGGCGGCGTATCGGGCAGGGTGATGCCGGTCAGCGGGTACAGCTTGGCCATGCTGCTGCCGGAGAACCACAGGCGCAGGTCGAGCGCGCCCAGTTGCAGCGGATCGGTCAGCGTGCCGACCAGGGCGATGTGGCTGTCGCCGATGTGCACGTCGGCCTGCACCGGAAAGGGCTGGCTGGCGTCCTGCAACGCCAGCACGGCACCGGTCTTGCCTTCGCCGGTGAGCGCACCGCCCTGGTACGTGCCGCTGGCTTGCCAGGCGAACTGGTAGCTGGTCGCGCTGGCCGATTTGTCCCTGGCCACTTCCGGCGCCTTGGCGGCGGCCTTGCCGGTGGTCTTCTGCGCCTGCTTGCGGGCGTCGGCGCTCTGTTGCGCCACGATGTCGTCGTAGGGAATCGCCGCCTGCAACGGTTTCACGGCGACCTTGAGCCTGGTCTGCGTGACCGCGTCATCCAGCCGGATCACGCCGTGGTCGAAACCGACCGAGCCCACGTCCAGATGCCATGCCGACGGCCCGGATTTCTTCGGTGGATTGAAGTGCCAGGTGGCGCGACCGTCCTTGTCGCGCTCCAGGTCGATGCTGGGGTTCACCAGTTGCACGCTGGGTACCTCGATGCGATGCACCAGCAGCGCCCACGGCGAGAGCCGGAAGCGCAGCGCATCCAGCTGTGCGAATGGCGTTTGCGCGGCCCAGTCGGGATTGGCGATGCGGATGTCACGCGCGGTGAACTCGGGCCACGGCACCCAGGCAGCGGGGCCGCTGCGGCTGCGGTCCCGGCGCCAGTCCAGCGTGAGGTCGCCGTTGATGGAAAAGGGCCGGCCGATCGCCTGGCTGACCTTGTCGCCGATGAACGGCCGCAGCCGGTTCCAGTCGAACGTGGCGATGACGATCAGTGCCACCACGAGCAACGCCAGCACGACGCTGCCGATCACCACCAGTGACTGGGTGCCACGCTTCATGGGTTCGCTCCGCGGTCCGCGACCTGCGCACCGGGTTGGCGCATGCGCAGGTCATTCCACGGAAGTCATAACCAGGTCGATGACAAGGTTATGTGCTCGACCGTCGTTGCCGTTCAGCTTTTACCCGCCGGGGTGATAGCTGCGTTCGGTGTGGCCCTTCAATTGTTCCGGCCAGAAGTACACGGTGCGCAGGTTGCCGGTGGTGTAGCGCTCCGCCTCGTCGTTGAAGTGCGGAGAATCGGGGTGCCCGCTTTCGCCGCCGGCGGTGATCGCCCGCGCATGCACCTTCGGCCCGAACTCGACGGCAGCCACGAAGCTGTTGCCGCCGGTGCCGTAGTAGCGCTTGGTACCCGGCCAGCGATGCGCGCCGAACGAGGCCAGCGAACCCCAGCGCGAGGAGGTGAACGGCACCGGGATGCTGGGCTTGGCGTCGTCGAATTTCTGCACGATGTCGCCGTTGATGCGCTGGAAGCGGTTGATCTCGCCCCACGGCACGCCCCAGCTGCCGAAGTCCTGGGTCAGCCGGTCGGAGGCTTCGACCAGCGCATGGAGGCGCGCCTTGGCGCCGGCCTTGGCGGCCATCCGGTCGTAGATCGACAGGCCTTCGGCGGTGTCGGCCTTGCTCACTTCGTCCCACAGCGTGTCGCCCCAGAACACCGCCAGCGAGGTCGGCATCGAGGCGATGCCCCAGCGGTAGTCCCAGTCGCGCAGCAACTGGATCGGCCCGGCGAGTTTCGCGCGCAGGGGATCGTCGGCGGGCAGCGCGTCGTAGTCGGCGATCAGGATCGGCAACTGGCGCGCGAACGCGGGCAGGTAGGAGTCGAACGCGGCGGTGATCAGCGAGGGCAGGGTGACCTGCCTGATGTCGGTGAGCAGGCGGATCGCGTGCAGGCCGCGCGGGTTCTCGCCGAAGGTGTCCATGTAGCGCGGGTAGTCGGCCTGCTTCGGGCTGTACGCGCCGGCGGCGGAATACGGCCAATTGTTGGTGTTGAAGGTCCAGCCATTGGGCGGGTTCACCACCTGCGGCAGCTGGTCCAGCGGCGTCAGGCCCTGCCAGTCGGTGGCCGGATCGCTGCCGTCCACGGGTTTGGTGTAGTCGAAGCGGTTGTCGCGCCTGGGCACGAATTGCGGCAGCAGGAAGGCGATCTCGCCCTTGTCGTCGGCAAACAAGGTGTTGTTGGACGAGTTCGCCTTCAGCTCGGCGACCTTCATGTAGCTGGCGAGATCATGCGTCCTGGTGCGCAGCCAGCTCTGCTCCAGCGCGGGGATCGGCTTGTTCATCAGTGCTTCGGCGATCCACTTGCCGTCCGCCTCGCGCACGATCGGGCCGTGATGGGTGAAGTGCGCGGTGAACGTGCGCTGCGCCAGCGCGCCGCTCTTGTCGCGATACGACAAGGTGATCTGGCGTGACGTCACCGGCCGCAGTTCCTTGCCGTAGCGGTAGAACAGCTTGCCGTCCCGGTGCACGATGGTCTCGGCGAACTCGTCGACCACGTCGACGCCGGTCGAGGTATGCATCCAGCCCACGTGCGGGTTGAAGCCCTGGTAGATGAAGAACTGGCCCCAGGTCACCGCGCCGTAGGCATTCAGCCCCTCGTCGCTGGACATCTGCAGTTCGGAGCGGAAGAAGAACGAGGTGTGCGGGTTGATCAGCAGCAGCGCGTGGCCGTCGGCGGTGAGCTTCGGCGCGATCGCGATGCCGTTGGAGCCGGTCGGCTCGATCCAGCTGGGTTGCGTGTGCACCTGTGCCAGCGGCGCGTCGGCCGGGCTGCCATAGAACGCCTTCAGCGGTGCCAGCTCCACCCGCTCGATGTCGCCGCCGATGCTGCCTTCGGTGAAGGACAGCGCCATCCACGGCTCGAAACGGGTGAGCACGCGCGGGTGCACGTCGGGATGAGTGGCGAGGTAGTAGTTGAGCCCGTCGGCCCAGCTGTCCATCAGCTGGCGCAGCCAGCGCGGGCTTTGCGCGTACAGCTTCTTCAACTCGGCCGGATCGATGAACAGGCGCTGGCGCAGGTCCTGCCACAGCGCAGAGTCGTCGGCGTCCTTCGCCTCGGCCAGCCGGCCCAGCGCGATCAGGTAGTTGGTCTCGACCCGGTTGAAGTCGTCCTCGGCCTGGGCGTAGGCCATGCCGAACACCGCGTCCGCATCGGTCTTGCCGTGCACGTGGGCGATGCCCCAGTCGTCGCGGGTGATCGTCGCCGCCTGCGCCTGGCGCTCCCAGCGCGACTGCTCCGGGGTGGCCGCGGTGGCGGTTTGCAGCAGGCTCCATGCCAGCAGTGCGGCAATGACCAGCACGGTCGACGCCCTGTGCGCCCGCGCGATGCCGCCGAGGATGCGTGTATTCATCTGTTGCCCCTTGATGACCGACCGGTCTGCCCAGCGTAGCCCATTCCGCCCGCACCGCGCTGCCGCCCGCTCAGCCGCCGAAACGCTCGCGCAAGGCAGCACGGTGGCGTCGGCTGCAGGGGATGGTGGCACCGTCACGCATGGTCAGGCGGGCGTCGCCGGTATCCAAGGGCTCGATCTGGGCGAGGTAGTCGAGATTGACGAAATAGCCGCGGTGCACGCGCACGAAACGCGCCGGGTCCAGCCGCTCCTCGATCGCCGCCATGGTGCTGCGCAGCGGGTAGTCGCGACCGTGCACATGCAGGTTCACGTAATTGCCCGAGGCCTGCAGTCATTCGACCTCGCTGGCATTGAGCAGGAATTCCCGCCCCAGCTTGCGCACCAGGAAGCGTTCGGGCCGCTCGACCGGTTCGGCCGGCTGTCCCTCGTCGGGGGCGGCCAGCAAGCGCGCCTCGCCCTGCCAGCGGATCAGCCACAGGCGCGACAGGCACAGCAGCGCGATGATGACGAAATAGGTGCGGATGTCCTTCAGATACTCGTAGCCGTAGTGTGCGCCGAACTGGTCGTGGGAACCGACCAGCACGTAACAGAGCCGACGCAGCGCCACCATGCCGGTGACATGGATGAGGCTGAACGGGACCGTGGCCAGCAGGTGGCGCGGCAGGCTGTGCCGCCAGGTATCGACGCGGAACGGCCAACGGCGTTCCAGCGCGATCACGAACGGGATCAGCGCCAGGATCAGGAGGGCGCTGCTGAACTCCCACACCCAGGGTTTCCACGTGTCCACGTCGGGATGGTCGGTTAGCGCAACCAGCGCATTGAATCCGGCGTTGAGGATGACCAGGGCCACCCAGAAGCCGACTTCGATGGGTCGCCGCCAGCGCTGGAAATCGTCGAAGCTGAGGCCGGGGCGTTCGTTCATCCGGCGATTCTACGCAAAGCCCCGCGACCCGTCCCCGCAGCCCTGCCGTCCGTCCCCGTGACGGGTCGATCCGTCACCTGGCGGGCGACAGCGCGGCCGGAGGCGCTGCAAGATGGAGCCCTCGACCCCACCATCGGAACGCCCATGAACCGCCGCGATCTGCTCAAGGCCGCTGTCGCCGCATCGCTCCTGCCCTTGGCGCTGTCGCCGGTCGCCCGGGCGCTGGCCGGTACCCGCAACCATCTTTCCCGATTGCTGCGCCGGGTGCGGCCGGGCGATCCGGCGTGGCCCGACGCCGACGCCTGGGAAACGCTGAGACAGCAGGTCGGCGGACGCCTGCTGAAACTGCAATCGCCATTCGCGCCGGGGGCGACTGCCGCTGCCCGGGCCGAGGCGCTGGCGCAGATCAAGAATCCGTTCTACGTCGGCGACAACCCCGCGCTGACCCAGACCAGCGGCTGGCTGGATGCCTGGGCCTCGCGGCCCAGCACGTACGCCGTGGCCGCCGAGAGCACGGCCGACGTGGTCGCCGCGGTGAACTTTGCCCGTCGGCATCATCTGCGGCTCGTCGTGAAAGGCGGCGGCCACAGCTACCAGGGCACCTCGAACGCGCCCGACTCCCTGCTGGTGTGGACGCGGCACATGCACGACGTGACCCTGCACGATGCCTTCGTCGGCCACGGCTGCGCGGGCAAGCAGGCCGCACAGCCGGCGGTGAGCATCGGCGCCGGCGCGATGTGGATCGACGCCTACGACGCGGTAACCACCAGGGGCGGCCGCTACGTGCAGGGCGGCGGCTGCACCACGGTGGGCGTGGCCGGGCTGGTGCAGAGCGGCGGCTTCGGCAGCTTCTCCAAGCATTACGGCACCGCGGCGGCGGGCCTGCTGGAAGCCGAAGTCGTCACCGCCGACGGCCAGGTGCGCATCGCCAACGCCTGCACGAATCCGGAGCTGTACTGGGGCCTCAAGGGTGGCGGCGGCGGCAGCCTTGGCGTGGTCACGCGCCTGACCCTGCGCACGCGCGAGCTGCCGGCGTTCTTCGGTGGCGTGTTCGGCACGATCGAGGCCACCACCGATGCCGCCTATCGCGCGCTGATCGCGCGGGCGATCGCATTCTATCGCAGCGACCTGTTCAATCCGCACTGGGGCGAGCAGATGGGCTTCAGCGGCCGCAAGCTGGAACTGAGCATGCTGTGCCACGGGCTGGATCAGGCGCAGATGGAAAAGGTCTGGGCGCCGTTCCTCGACTGGGTGAAGGCGCGCGTGGAATATCGCTACGCCGATCCGATGAAGATCTTTGCGATGCCGGCGCAACGCATGTGGGACGTGGATTTCATGCGCCAGAATGCGCCCGGCGTGATGGTGGCGGACAACCGGCCCGGCGCGCCGAAGCACCATGCCTACTGGGCGACCAATGTGGGGGAGGCGGCCTGGTTCCTGCACGCCTACCAGTCGGCGTGGTTGCCGGCCACGCTGCTGCACGAGGATCGCCAGGGTGCACTGGTCGATGCGCTGTTCGACGCCGCGCGCGAATGGAGCGTGGGCCTGCATTTCAACAAGGGCTTGGCCGGCGCGCCCGCGGCGGAAATCGCCGCAGCGAGAGACACCGCGACCAACCCGCAGGTGCTCGATGCGTTTGCGCTGGCGATCATCGCCGGCGGCGGTGCACCAGCCTTTCCGGGCATGCCGAAACCGGATCTGGCGGAGGCGCAGCGCGCCGCCGCCAGCATCGGCACGGCGATGGCCGCCCTGCGCAAGGTCGCGCCGAACGCGGGTGCCTACGTCTCCGAGAGCGATTACTTCCAGCGCGACTGGCAGGCCGCGTTCTGGGGCACCCACTACCCGAAGCTGCTCGCCGTGAAGCGCCGCTACGATCCCGACGGCCTGTTCTTCGTCCACCACGGCGTGGGCAGCGAGGGTTGGAGCGGCGAGGGGTTCGTGCGCAAGGATTGACCGGATATCGAGTTCAGAAGGGAAGACGAGGATGTAGGCCGAGCAGCTGTCTTTGTGATCTGAGGACAGCTTGCTTCGGCGGGCAAGCACTTCACCTCCCTCCTGGGGAAGATGGCGCGAAGCGATGGATGAGGGTTCGGGGTCCCCAGCGCGCGCTTCGGCCGCCCCTCGCCCCTACCCCTCTCCCGAGCGGAGAGGGGTTCAACACCTTCACGCGGCGCGTATGCACGCCGCTTCCTGTCCTCCAGTGACGCAGATGGCGTTCTTATGGCTTTTACGCCTGACTCAGAGCCCGTTGTTGTTGGCGGCGTCGGCGAACTGTTTCAGGTAATCCTCGAATGCACGCTGGTAGGCCAGTTGCCAGTTGGCTTCGCGAGCGACCTGGATGGAGTTGTGGCCGTATCCCTTCACGGTCACCTGGCGATGCCCCTGCGGGCTGTCGATCTTGAGCAAGGTGTCCAGCTTCGCCTCGATGCTGGCGCTCCAGAACCCGGGTGTGAACCACGCCCAAAATTGGCGGATGTCGACGCTGACATGTGGCGCATTCGCCGGGGCGCTGGCTGCATCCACGACGCTGTAGCCGCGGCTGGCAAATGCATTGGTCAACAACTGCCGGGTCACCGACTCCACGTTCTGGCCGGGCTTGAGCAGGATGTCGCCGAATGCCTTTCCGAAGCCGCCACGCTTGCGCGCGATGGCCTGCTTGCGTTGCGTTGCATCCAGCGCGTAGCTGGCGCCCTTCTTCAAAGATGGCGTGCTGGGGTCGTCCGGATCGGTTTCGAACACGCGCACGTCATGGATGGCGTCGATGACCACTGGTTTGCCGCCACTGACCACGGCCGAACCCGGCGATGGCACGTCGAGCGACATCCGGGTGCGCGTGGTTGCGCAGCCTGAGATGAGGGCAAGGACAAAGACGGCGACGAGGCCGTGAACGAGATGCTTCATGCGTTTTCCCCTGTAGCGATGATGTCGTGGATCTGAATGGAACGGGAGAGTTGTCGCAAATGTCGCGACGAAAGGGAAGCTGATGCTTGACTCTAGACCTTGATCCAAGGTCTAGACTATGTCCATGAACACGCAAGCCTCCTCCCTGACCATCGGTGCCGTCGCCAGGCGCGTCGGCGTGGCAATCGACACGATCCGTTATTACGAGCGCGAAGGGTTGTTGCCCGAGCCGCAGCGGCGTGCCTCCGGCTATCGCAGTTACGGCGAGGGCGCGGTGACGCAGCTGCGCTTCATCCGCCGTGCCAAGGATCTGGGCTTCACGCTGGAAGAGATCCGCGAACTGCTCGCGCTGTCGGCAGATCGCCAGCGCGGGGTGAAAGCGGTGAAACAGCGCGCGCAGAAGCGGCTGGCGGCGATCGAGCAGCGCATCGCCGAGCTGCAGCGGGTGCGCGACGGCCTGGCGGAGCTGGTGGCATCGTGTCCGGGGCACGGCAAGCCGGAGCAATGCCCGATCCTGCGCGCGCTCAGCGGTGACGAGGTGTCGCCATGAACGCGCATGCCTGCTGCCACGGTGGCGACAACACGCTTTCGGCGGTGATTGACCCGGTTTGCGGCATGACGGTCGATCCGGCCACGTCGAAACATCAGTCGGTGCACGACGGGCAGACCTTCCATTTCTGCTGCGGCGGCTGCAAGGCCAGGTTCGAGGCGGAACCGGCGCGTTACCTGGCCCAGCCTGCGGCGCAGCGTCATGACCACGCCGCACACGGGGATGCAAATGGCGCACACCTGGCGAAGGACCCGGTCTGCGGCATGAGCGTGGACCCGCACACCGCGAAGCACCGCGCCGACCACGACGGCCATCCTTATCACTTCTGCTCCGCGCGCTGCCGCGAGAAGTTCGTGGCCGACCCGGCCGCGTACCTGGGCGAACGCAAACCCGCGCCGGCCGCGCCTGCGGGCGCGATCTACACCTGCCCGATGCACCCGGAAGTGCAGCAGGTCGGCCCCGGCTCCTGCCCGAAATGCGGCATGGCGCTGGAGCCGATGATGCCCTCGCTGGACGAGGACGACGGCGGCGAACTGGGTGCGATGACGCGGCGCTTCCGGTGGCTGCTGGCGCTGACCCTGCCGGTGTTTGCGCTGGCGATGGGGCCGCATCTGTTTGGCTGGCATCTGCCCGCGCCGTGGGATCGCGTGGCCGCGTGGGTCGAGGCGGTGCTGGCCAGCGTCGTGGTGCTGTGGGGCGGCGCGCCGTTCTTCGCGCGCGGCTGGCGCTCGCTGAAACCGTGGTCGCCGAACATGTACACGCTGATCGCGTTGGGCACCGGCGTGGCATGGTTGTACAGCGCGGTGGCGTTCCTGCTGCCGGGGATTTTCCCGGCGGGGTTCCGCGATGCGCATGGTCGTGTTGCGGTGTATTTCGAATCGGCAGCGGTGATCGTCACCCTCGTCACGCTGGGCGATTTCCTGGAGCTGCGCGCGCGGCGGCGCACCGGCGCGGCGCTCAAGGCGCTGCTGGGGCTGGCGCCGAAAACCGCGCGGCGGATCGCTGCCGACGGCAGCGAGGCCGACGTCCCGCTGGAGCAAGTGCAGGCGGGCGACGTGCTGCGCGTGCGCCCCGGCGAGAAGGTGCCGGTCGACGGCGTGGTGGTCGAGGGCGAGAGCCATGTCGACGAATCGATGCTCACCGGCGAGCCGATGCCGCTGGCCAAGGCGAAGGATGATGCGCTCACCGGCGGCACCGTGAACCAGGATGGCGCGCTGACCATGCGCGCGCAGAAGGTCGGCGGCGAAACCATGCTGGCGCAGATCGTGGCGCTGGTGGCGGCCGCGCAGCGCAGCCGCGCGCCGCTGCAGCGCGTGGCCGACAAGGTCGCCGCGTGGTTCGTGCCGGCGGTGGTCGTGGTGGCCGTGCTGGCGTTCGCCGCGTGGGCGATGGTGGGGCCGGAACCGCGCCTCACGCATGCACTGATCGCGGCGGTGTCGGTGCTCATCATCGCCTGTCCGTGCGCGCTGGGCCTGGCCACGCCGATCTCGATCATGGTCGCCAGCGGGCGCGGTGCGCAGCATGGCGTGCTGTTCAAGGACGCCGGCGCGATCGAAACCCTGCGCGGCATCGACACCCTGGTGGTGGACAAGACCGGCACGCTGACCGAAGGCAAGCCGGCACTGACCGAACTGGTGGTCCTCGGCAACCAGCCGCGCGAACACCTGCTGGCGCTGGCCGCCGCACTGGAGCGGCCGAGCGAGCATCCGCTGGCCCGCGCGATCGTCACTGCCGCCGAGGCCGAAGGCGTGGCGGCACCGGCGGCCACGGAGTTCCGCTCGCTGACCGGCCGCGGCGTCAGCGCGACGGTGGATGGCCGCAGGGTGGCGCTGGGCAATGCCAGGCTGATGGACGAGTCGCGCGCCGCCATCAGCGCCGACGCCAATGCCCGCGCGGAACGACTGCGTCAGCACGGCGCCACGGTAATGTTCCTTGCCGTCGACGGCACCCTCGCCGCGTTGCTGGCGGTAGCCGACCGCCTCAAGCCTGACACCCCCGCCGCCATCCACGCGCTGCACGCGGCCGGGCTGCGCATCGTGATGCTCACCGGCGACAACGCCACCACCGCGCAGTCGGTGGCGCGCACGCTGGGCATCGACGAGGTGCACGCGGACGTCTCGCCGGCCGACAAGGCAGCGGTGGTGAACCGGCTCAAGGCTGAAGGCCGTCGCGTGGCAATGGCCGGCGACGGCATCAACGACGCGCCGGCACTGGCCGCGTCCGATGTCGGCATCGCGATGGGCAGCGGCACCGACGTGGCGATGGAGAGCGCGCAGATAACGCTGGTGAAGGGCGAACTCGGCGCCATCGTGCGCGCGCGCCGGCTGTCGCAAGCCACCGTGCGCAACATCCACCAGAACCTGTTCTTCGCCTTCGTCTACAACACCGTCGGCGTGCCGTTGGCGGCCGGCGTGCTGTATCCGTGGTTCGGCATCACCTTGTCGCCGATGATCGCCGCGCTGGCGATGAGCCTGAGCTCGGTGTCGGTGGTGAGCAACGCGCTGCGGCTGCGTGGCGCGGGATTGTGAGGGCAGTGCCGGCTGTCTGATCGGTGCGTTCCTGCGCCGGGTTCGGCGACAATGGGCGACCCCTTCGCCTGTTCATCGAGTAACCCGTTCATGCCCCGCACCCTCGCCGAGTGGTTGAGCTATCAGGATCGCGTCAACCTGCACACCATCGAACTGGGGCTCGATCGCGTGCGCGAGGTATGGCAGCGCATGGGCGCGCCGCGGCCGGCGCCGCGGGTGATCACCGTGGCCGGCACCAACGGCAAGGGTTCGACCGTGGCGCTGCTGGAGGCGATGCTGAAGGCGGCCGGTTGGCACGTCGGCGCCTTCACCTCGCCGCATCTGCTGGCCTACAACGAGCGCATCGGCATCGAGGGCGTGCCGGTCACCGATGCCGCGCTGATCGAGTCGTTCGAACGCATCGAGGCGGCGCGCGCGGAGATTCCGCTGACCTATTTCGAGTTCGGCGCGCTGGCGGCGGTGGACTTGTTCGCCCGCGCCGGTGTCGACGTGGCGGTGCTCGAGGTGGGGCTGGGCGGCCGGCTCGACGCGGTCAACATCATTGATGCGGACGTGGCCGTGATCACCACCGTGGATCTGGACCACATGGAGTGGCTGGGCCCCGACCGCGACAGCATCGGCCGCGAGAAGGCCGGCATCGCGCGCCGCGGTCGGCCGGCGATCGTGGGCCAGCTCGATCCGCCCGATGGCCTGCTTGCAGCGCTGGCCGAACGTGGCGCGCAGGTCGAGCGCGCCGGCATCGATTTCAGCGTGGAGCGCCACGAGGACGGCTGGCGCTGGCGCCATCGCGACGGCAGTGCGATGGAGTTGCCCGATCCCTATCTCGCCGCGCCGGTGCAGCACGCCAACGCCGCCGCCGCGATCGCTGCGTTGCATGCGTTGGGCGACGAGGCGTTCTCGCCCAGCACCCTGTTCGCCGCGGCCAGCGCCGGCCTGCACGACGTGCGGATCGCGGCCAGGCTGCAGGCGCTGGGCGGCGAGCCGCCGGTGTTCGTCGACGTGGGCCACAATCCGCAGGCCGCGCGGGCGCTGGCCGAGTGGCTGGACGCATCGGCACACGGCGCGGTGCATGCCGTCTACGGTGCGCTCGCCGACAAGGACGTGGCCGGGGTGATCGGCGCGCTGGGTGCGCGCATCGCGCACTGGCATCTGGCCGGGCTGGAGCAGGTTTCGCCGCGTGGCATGGACGTGGCGGCGCTGTCCGAGAAGCTGAAAGCCACCTTGCCGCAAGCATCGTTCGACGCCCATCCCGACGTGGCTGCCGCACTGGCTGCGGCACGCCAGGCCACGCAGCCGGGCGACTGCATCCTGGCGTTCGGCTCGTTTTTCGTCGCCAGCGCGGTGATGGCTGAACATGCGCCGTGAGCCGCCGCATGGCGCCGGGCGCCGGCAGGTATAATCGCCATATTGCGCATCGCGTTCGCCGCCTGGGAGCGAAAACTTGAAAACACGCCTGCTGGGAGCTGCCGTCCTGATAGCGTTGGCGGTCATCTTTGTGCCGATGTTCTTCACCGACAGCCCGCCCACCCCCGGCGGTGACCGCTCGGTGAGCCTGGCCATTCCGCCTGCGCCCGACCGCGACCTGCAAACCAGGACGATGAGCCTCGACCCGTCCGCCGCCGCCAGCGTGCCGGCCGGCGCGGCGACCGCCGCGGCGTCGGGCGACCGCATCGCCACGGTCACCATCGACTCGAACCGCCCGCGCGACGTGGAACTCGACCCCCAGGCAGGCCGGACGCCCGCGCCGACCACGGTGACGACTGGCAGCGGCACCTCGCCGGCGCAACCGGTGATCCCGCAGCGCGACACGGGTGCCGCGCCGATGCCGAAAGCCACGGTCGCAGCGAAACCCGCGCCGGCCAGCGAGCCGACCCGGCCGGCGGCCAAACCGGCCGAGCCGACGCCCGCACCCGCGCTGGCACCGGTCGCGGCGGCTGCGGCACACGGCAGCTACACGATCAACCTCAGCGCCTACGCCAGCGCCAGTGGCGCGGCAAAGTTGCAGAGCCGGGTGCGCGCATTGGGCTACCCGGTATCGGGCCGCGTGATCACGCGGGCCGGGCAGTCGCGCACGCTGGTCACCGCCGGTCCATTCGAAACGCGCACGGCCGCCGAGGCGGCGCGCCTGAAGATCACCCAGGCGATTCCCGGCGTGCCGGCCAAGGTGGAGCAGGACGGCGATGCCGCGGGGACGTCCACGAGCACCACGCCGACGGCCACCCATGCCGCCAGGGCCGGCGGCTGGGCGGTGCAACTGGCGGCGGTGAGCAGCCAGGCCGACGCGACCGCCTTGCGCGACAAGTTGCGCGCGGCCGGCTTCGACGGTTTCGTCGACTCGGTGCAGTCCGGTGGCCGTACCCTGTGGCGCGTGCGCGCCGGCCCGCAGACCCAGCGTGCCGATGCCCAGCGCGTGCACGACCAGATCAAGGCCAAGCTGGGCATCGACGGCAATGTCGTTTCGGTGCCCTGAACGACACCGCGGCCGCGGTGATGAAGGTACGCCGGCGACGCAGTCATATGCCGGGCGCGGCGTCCGCGCGAGCCGGTTGAACGGATGAACTGGCTCGACGGAATCATTCTGGCCATCCTTGCGCTGTCGGTGCTGATCGGCCTGATGCGCGGACTGGTGGCGGAGGTGTTGTCGCTGGCCACCTGGATCGCCGCCTTCTGGATGGCGGCGGTGTTCGGGCCGGATGTGGCGGCCTTGTTCCAGAATTCGATCTCGCTGCCCATGGCGCGGATCGGACTCGGCTACGCGATCTGCTTCTTCGGCATCCTGTTGCTGGGCATGCTCGTGCGCTTTGCCGCCCGACGGCTGATCTGGAGCACCGGCCTGAGCGGTATCGATCGACTGCTGGGCGTGTTGTTCGGTTTCGTGCGTGGCGCACTGGTGGTCACCATCCTGGTTTTCCTGGTGGGGCTTACTGCGGTGACGCGCGAATCGTGGTGGCAACAATCGGTGCTGCTGCCGCAGTTCCAGGGCGCCGCAGCGTGGCTGGGGCAGAACATCCCGGCCAACGTGGGCGATCACCTGCATCCCGATGCAGTGCTGGACAAGCTCAAGTCGGCGCCGGTGCTGCCGCACGGGCCGGCCGGCTCGTCGACAGCGCCGAGCCTGCTCGATCGCGTGGCTCCGGCCGAACTGCTCAAGCGGGTGGACGGCTTGAGCGAGCGGCTGCACGCCCCCATTTCCGGACGGCAAGGCGCTCCCGCTGCGCCGGCCAGCGCCGCCAGCACGCCGCCGCCTGCGCGGCAACCATAGAATCAGCATTCCCGAAACAGGCCATCCATCATGTGCGGAATCATCGGCATCGTCGGTACCACGGAAGTGGCGTCGGCGCTTTATGACGGCTTGACGGTGCTGCAGCATCGCGGCCAGGACGCGGCCGGCATCGCCACGGTCGAGGGCTCGCGCCTGCGCCTGCACAAGGGCAACGGCCTGGTGCGCGACGTGTTCGGCCAGCGGGCGATGGGTGAGTTGCGCGGGCGTATCGGCATCGGCCATTGCCGCTATCCCACAGCCGGTTCGGAAGGTTCGGCCGAGGCGCAGCCGCTGTACGTCAATTCGCCGTATGGCATCGCCTTCGCGCACAACGGCAACCTGGTCAACACCGACGCGCTGCGGCGCGAGATGTTCGAGGGCGACCGCCGCCACATCAACACCGATTCCGATTCCGAGGTGCTGCTCAACGTGCTCGCGCACGAGCTGCAGATCCAGGACCGCATGGAGCTGACCCCGGACCACATCTTCAAGGCCGTGGCCGGCGTGCACGCGCGCGCCCGCGGCGGCTACGCCTGCATCGCGCTGCTGCTGGGTTACGGCCTGGTGGCGTTCCGCGACCCGCACGGCATCCGCCCGCTGGTGCTGGGCGAGCGCGTTACCGCCGAAGGGCACGAGTACGCCGTGGCCTCCGAATCGGTGGCGCTGGACGTGCTGGGTTTCAAGCGGTTGCGCGACGTGATGCCGGGCGAGGCGGTGATCATCACCGACCAGGGCCAGTTGCACAGCCGCCGGTGCGCCGAGGGCGCGGTGCACACGCCGTGCATTTTCGAGTACGTCTACCTGGCGCGGCCGGACTCGATGATCGAGGACGTCTCGGTATACAAGGCGCGTCTGCGCATGGGCGAGAAGCTGGCCGAGAAAATCCTGCGCGAGCGCCCCGACCACGGCATCGACGCGGTGATCCCGATCCCCGACACTGCGCGCACCGCCGCCAGCGCGCTGGCCGGCGTGCTCGGCGTGCCGTTCCGCGAGGGCTTCGTCAAGAACCGCTACATCGGCCGCACCTTCATCATGCCGGGGCAGGGCGAGCGGGTGAAATCGGTGCGCCGCAAGCTCAATGCGATCGGCCTGGAGTTCAACAAGAAGAACGTGCTGCTGGTGGATGATTCCATCGTGCGCGGCACCACTTCGAAGCAGATCATCCAGATGGCGCGCGATGCCGGGGCGAAGAACGTCTACTTCGCCTCCGCCGCTCCGCCGGTGCGCTACCCGAACGTGTACGGCATCGACATGCCCTCGACCAGCGAGCTGGTCGCTGCCGGTCGCACCGAGCAGGAAGTGGAGAAGCTGCTCGGCGCCGACTGGCTGATCTACCAGGACCTCAAGGATCTCGAGTGGTCGGTGCGCGACGGCAACGCGAACCTCGAGCACTTCGATACCTCGTGTTTCTCCGGCGAATACGTCACCGGCCTGGACGACCAGTACCTGGAACAGATCCAGATGCTGCGCTCCGACGACGCCAAGGCTGCGCGGCGCGCCGTGTAAACCGCAGGAGCGCACTTGTGCGCGATGCTTTTCTGCCGGGATTCGGGAAAAGCGTCGCGCACAGGGTGCGCTCCTGCAGGGAAACCCATGTCCGATCTGCATGCCGCCGCCAAAGCCTGCCTTGACGCCAGCGAGCCCGACGAGAAGTTGCGTCTGACGCGTGAGACGTGGCGCGCCTTCGAGCGCGGCGAATTGCAGGCCGATGCGTCATCGCCCGCGCCCGAACCGATCGCTCCGCCGGGTCGCCCCGAGCGGCCGCGGCTGGTCAATGCGCGCCAGCTGCCGCAGCGCGGGCTGGGCAGTGCCGAAGGCCGCATTGCCCTGGTGCATGCGGTGGCGCACATCGAGTTCAACGCGATCAACCTCGCCTGGGACGCGGTCTACCGCTTCCGCGGCAAGCCGCACGACTATTACCGCGACTGGGCCAGCTGCGCCCACGACGAAGCGCGTCACTTCGCGATGCTGTCCGCGCGGCTGGGCGAGCTGGGCCACGCCTACGGCGATTTCGACGCCCACGACGGCCTGTGGCAAATGGCCGAGAAAACCGCCGACAACGACACCGCGCGCATGGCACTGGTGCCGCGCGTGCTCGAAGCGCGCGGGCTGGATGTGACGCCGGGCATGATCGAGCGCCTGCGCCAGCTGGGCGACGAAGCCACGGTGGCCATTCTCGAAGTGATCCTGCGCGAAGAAGTCGCCCACGTCGCCGCCGGCACGCGCTGGTATCTGCATTGCTGCGAGCGCGACGGCATCGACCCGGTGGAAACCTTCTTCGGCCTGATCCGCGAGTACATGGGTGTCGACCTGCGCGGGCCGTTCAATCGCCCGGCACGTATCGAGGCAGGCTTCACGGCGCAAGAACTGGACAGGCTCGCCAGTCTCGCGGCGGGAGCACACGAACATCGCGAACCGGTCGATCGGTCAGCAACGCGCAACCAGGCGTAACGGGCTCAACGTCCGATTGCTTGCGGAACCGGGGACACGGGGACAGCCTGTGCTTGTGCCGACACGCTTCGGCATGCCGCCTGTTGGTTCGCCTGCGTTCAGGCGACGCTGCTGTCCATGATCGACGTGTGTACCGCGTCGGCGGTTTGCACGTGGGCCATTCGCGCAGGCAATCCGTTCTGCAGCACGAACGCACGCTCACCGTCTTCGCACAGTACCACTTGGTCGATGCGACCCAGGCCTTGGCGGCGCGCGGCGACAACGATGGCGGCGGCAAGATTCTCGCTGCGCGTGTCAGAGTGTCGGCCGAGCTGCGCATCGATCCTGTGCACGCCTGCCAGTGCCTGCTGGTACAGCGCGTGATCCGGGTGGCGCAGATCGTCTAGCCACGTGGTGGCGACGCGATCCTTTTGTCGCAAGGCCAGATCAAGCGCGTGTTGCGTTCGCGGGCCGACCTTGCCGTCGACTGCCAAGTGATGTTCGCGCTGGAAAGCCACGACCGCAGAATGGGTGTTCGAGCCAAAGTCGCCGTCGGATTTCAGTGAGCGACCGTGAGCATCGCAGTAACCCAAGGCGGCCAGTGTGCTCTGCAAGGTTCGCACGGCATCACCGTGATTGCCTTGGCGTCGCAGGTGGTTCGACGGTGATTCGTCATCGGAGGACGAGCGCTGGTGATCGCTGGCGGTGACGTGCTTCCACGCTTCGGACGGCGAGAAGCCGCAGGCGATGTCGGCCTGATACGTGGTCCGCATCTGGTTCAGGGCGCTTGCCGATTGCGCCAGGGTGATACTGGCGTGGTTGGCGCCGCCATAATGGCTGGCGCCGCCTTGATCCGGATCACCGAAACTGGCCCATTCCGCCGCCAGACTTCGCTGGGCGGCCTCCAAAGTGATTCCCGGTTGGCCGGTGACATATCCGTGAATGGCTGGCCGTTTGTCGACGATCAAATACTCCGAGAAGATTCGATCCTGCAGGGCCGTCGAGAACGGTAGATCGCGATCCAGGTTCAGCTTGGTGATCGCGCCGTCCATGGTGGAGGGAATCACCTGATACCTGCCGACCGCGAACACCCGGTGAGGGTCGTCGCCTCGAAGATGTTGCAGATCATGTACCTGGCCCACGGTCAGGCTGGAAAAGTCGATTGCGCCGCTTGGACCGCGAATATGCTTGCCGCCATGCAGATCGACGTAAGTGCCGCGGTTGTAGGCGTTGTAGCCAGCGGCACCGGACTCACCACGGACGATCAAATCCAACAACGGATTGCTCATTGAAATCTCCCTGAGAGGTTTCTTCGTGCCCAAGCTCGACAGGAGCGGCTTGCTTCTGCGTCGCTAGTCGATCAATGCAACGCCGTCGACGACACAGTCCAGCCCGTCACACCCAGTTGTGAATCCACGCCATGAACGTTTCGATCACCGAGGTCGCCGTATGTACTCACGTCAAGCTGGCGATGGGTCGCTGCATCCTGAAAGTGCATCAGGCAGACCGCATCGCCACTGCAGGCGCCCAGTTCGGGCAACTCGTCACAGGCTTTGCACGAGTCCAAACCTTTTGCGCAAAGCTCCTTGTAGGCACCACCCACCACATTGGCCTTGCATTTCAGGTCCACTACCGGTCGCCAGCCATCGACGAGCAGGGCGGTGCGGAAGTCGGCGTACGCCATGCCCTTGTGCACGTTGTCGAGGGATGCCTCTGCATCAGATTTTGCGGACGCAGTGGCTCGTCCAGGCGCGGCTGTTGCGCCAGTAGTGGCTTGCTGCGAAGAATGGCAAGCGGACGCTGCGACACAGAAAATGAGCAGGGACAGGGAGCGCAAGGGCTTCATGGTTGTCGGATCCTCAAAGGTCAATCACAAGTGGAGACGCTTGTTGTGCTCTACGGCACGGTGCCCCACTGGGCGATGATGGCGTTCAGGATGGCGGCGTTGGTGGCGACGTTGGCGCCGGGGCAGGTCATCAGGTATTGACGCCGCAACTGGGAAGTTGCCGGCGCGTCGAAGTACGGATCGAATACCACCAGGCTGAAGAAGAACGCAGTAGCTGGTGCGCAGGCCGCACCACCCGTGGCACCTTCACCGGACATGCCTGCCATGCAGGTGTAGACCGCGCATGGGTCGACGCTTTGAGCGCGGGCGGGAGCAATAGTGAAGGCGGTAGTGACGCCGATCATCAAGGCGGCGAGAGAGATGGGCAACTTCATGGCATACCTCCGCTGTATGGGACTGGTATTGAGAGCATGCGTTTCTGAACATCAATTGCCAGGCTGCATTCGCTGTAGTAGACGTGGCAGCCGCGGATTTTGTCATTTGCACACATGTCCATGCCGGATTGAATGGCTTCATTCGAAGTTGCGTCTATGGTTACGGCATACCATCCATAGCCAGTCACTATCGCAGCGCAGGCGTCCGTGTATGAACGGATTATTTCGCAGTTTGAGCCGCCATTTCCCCTGCAGTCCATGATTGCGGTGCTCTCGGCGATGGCTTGATTATCCATGGAGCCGACTGTTCCAAAGATTCCTTTTTCCGAATCCAGGGCAATGGCTCCCGAGAGGTGAATCCAGCGGGGCGGCGGCGGACGCGGCGCTTGCTGTTGGTATTCGTAGTTCTGGATTGGTCTGCAAGCGACTGGAGCCTGCGGACTGGGTGCCGCCCCGGAGGGTTGGAAACCTGGCGGACAGCCGCCCTCGCCATGGACAGCGCCGGCCATCAAAAGCAACAACACGATCAGTAGCCATCGGAACGAAATCGATATCATTACGAGCTTCTCCCGATCGGCTGATGCTTGACGGTGTCAGTTGCGCCTGAACTCGTTGAGAGGGTGCCGCGGATACTGCCATTGGCACTATTGAGCGGGCTGCCGGCAGGTCGCTGACCAAGGCTTTCTTGCCCGAAAGTCGGCGATGACGCTCCGTGTCCATAACTTCCCGGTGGCTGCCCCTGCGGTCCCAGTCGACTTGAGGCGCCCGTGCCGAACGCTGAGTAGGTCAGAAAATTGCCCAGCGTTCCTTGGAAGAACATCGCTGCCATCGGGGGCACGGAGATGATCAGCACGGTCAACAGCAGGCCGAGGCCACCTTGTTCCAAGGCTTGGGTGGAGAACCCCTCGGCGCCCTGGCCGGTGATCGTGTTGATGATGTTGGCGCTCCACAGCGCCGCGGCGACCCGCAAGGACAACTGCAGTACGAGTGAGCTCACGAAGGCGAGCACAGCCATGGAAAAAACGGTGCCGATGCCGTAGAGCAGCCAGCGTTGGAACAGTGATTTTGTCTGCTCGAAGACCAGGCACAGGATGAACAACGGCCCCAGGCCGATGAACAGGGCGAGCGCGAACTTGTACAGCAACAGCATGGCGGCAGCAGCCATCGGCGGACTGGCGGTGCCAAGGCCGGCGATCAGCAGTGCGTGATTCTTCTGATTGATGGTTTCGGTGTCGCCAGGGGCAACTTGCACGGTATCGATGGCACCCATCGCCAGTTGGGTCCACGCAAGGTTTTCATCGATGGTTTGCGCAGCCGTGCTGTTGTCACCGGTGAACATCTGGTTGATGCCGGTACTCAGTTCGGTGGTGAAGAACGAGAGCAGATTGGTGCCAAAAATGCTCATGGTGGTGGCGACGGTCACGATGATCGCCACTCGAGTCATGCTCATGACCAGGGCCATCATCGACTCACGCGACTGGCCGGTGATCATGCGATAGCCCTGGATCATGATCCACAACGTGACAAGCACCAGTGCGACGGCGCTGGCCCACGTCATGAACGTAGCCATCAGATTCATCCCGAAGGTATCGATCCGATCGCTCAACCATTTGTAGATCAGTGCGAAATATACGAAGCCCATCGCGGCCGTTCCCTGTCAATGTGAAGAGGTGGGTTCAGGCCCCGAGTGCCGACATCCCACGCGCGGCTCAGTGGAAAGCCGCGGCGAAGGTAGAGGCTTGGATAACATTACCCAGAACGGTGCTGTTGCCGTTCAATGCAACGTGCCCAAGGATGGACTGCTGGTTCTGCAGCGTTTCAATGATGGCATCGTCGGCCTTCATCTGCGCTTGCCAGTTCCCCATTTCCGTGGTGACCGCACTGCTGTACTTCTCCACCTGTGTAGCAGCTCGTCCGGTATCAGCGACGGTGCTTATCGACTTGACGATGCTTTCCACCTGATGGAACTGACTGCTGTAGTTATTGAGTTTGTTG
>MKTU01000060.1 GCA_001898415.1 Rhodanobacter sp. 67-28
ATGACCAGCACGGGCGAAACGGCGGCATGGCTCATGGCGGTGATTCCGAAGACAGCAAGGGCAAGGAACAGGTATGGCGGCTTCACATGAGACTCCTCGAACGCATGTCGCGGAGTATAGCCAAGGGCGTCAGCCTGGCCCGGCACTCAACAACCGACGCTGGGCGTCAACTCGATCTTGATAGTGTGATCTTCAACTGTCCTGCCGTCCTTGCCGGCCACCTGCTGACCCACCTGGATCGTGGCCGTCTGTCCCGGATGGGTGCGGACCCTGGGATCGACCGGGGCCGGCAACGAACCGCCGCTCAAATGCGCCTGCACTTCCAGCATGCCGTGTTCGCCCGGCACGACGGTGTAACGGCCATGCCATGGCGGCAGCGTGCCGATGGCGGTCTGGGTATCCGTGTAGTACTCGCCCGGTTTCAGGCAGCTCGTTGCGTGCAGGCGTGCAGGCTGCCCATCCACGCCAAGTGCCAGCTTGAGCGTATAGCGATGGGCGGGACCTGCGGAGTCGGACGACGATGCCGGCGGCCCGGGCTGGCTGGCAGCGAAGGCCAGGCCGCTCACAGCCAGCGCCAGCAGGAGCATGGTCGCCAGGCCGGACATTCGGCGACGAGGATCGGGACGCGGCAATTTCAACATGGCGATACGCTCCGTGAGTGGGTGGCGAGGTGACCAGGAACAGCCCACGGGCAAGGCAAGTATCGCCGATGGGGTTTTCAGCATGGCTTGCGCATACGCGCGCCGTTGCATGCCGTGCTGGCGCAGAACGCTGGCATCGCAGGCCAGCTCCTGGTCCTGGCGAAATGCGGCAAGCGCCCACCATGAGAACGGATGGAACCAGAACGCCGCAGCGAGGCACTGCGCCAACAGACACCAGCAGCCGTCGCGCCGGCGCGCATGCGCCATCTCGTGGGCCAGGATCAACGCCTGCTCGACGCGGTCGTAGCGCCGTTCGAAATCCGCGGGGAGCACGATGCGGCACCGCCACGCACCGACCACCGCCGGACCGACACTGGCACTTGCCGCGAGCAACACTGGCCAGCGCGAGAACGGCACGAGCAGTTGCTTGGCGCCCGAAAGGCGCTGCCGATAGCGCCACTGGGCAAGCAGGCCCAGCAGGACCATCAACGCGGCGCCCGCCAACCACACCAGAGCCAGGCCGCCGCGCCAGTCGAACTCCGCTCCGTTGGCGTCCGGGACAGGCAATGCGGCGCCCGCCGACGTGATCGCGTAGACCAGTGCGGGAAGCGTCGTACGCTCGGCTCCCGCCGCATGCGGCAACTGGCTCGCCAGCACCGCCAATGGCGGCAACAACCACAACTGGAACGCACGCTCGGTGCCGAACAGGCGGCGACACGGCCTGCGCAGGGCGGCGACGATTATTACGGCGACAGTGAATGCCAGCAGTGCCAACCAGCCATGGCTGGCCCACACCGCCATCAGCGCATCAATGCTGCTCATCGTCGAGCTCCTTCAGCAGCTTGCGCAGTTCGGCGATGTCCTTCTTCGACAGCTTGCGCTGCTCGGAGAAGTGCGCCACCAAGGGCGCCACGCGGCCGCCGAACAGGCGATCGAGCAGGCCCTTGCTCTCCTGCTGCACGTATTGCTCGCGCGCCAGCAGCGGCGTGTAGAGGTAGCGGCGGCCGTCGCGTTCGGCCTGCACGGCCTTTTTCTTCAGCAGGCGGTTGAGCAGGGACTTCACCGTGCCCTCCTGCCAGCCCTGCGCGGGCCCGACCTCGGCCAGGATCTCCTCGGCCGTGCGCGGGGCCTCGCGCCAGAGCACGTCCATCACCACCGCTTCGGCTTCGCTGATCGCCATGAGTCACCGTTTACGCGTGTAAGTGAATCCATGTTTACATGCGTAATTGTTCGCGTCAAGCCATGTGCCTGCCTGTCTGCGACCTTGGTACAAGGCCGGCCGGCGCGATTCCGTCGTATCCTTGGCAGCTGACTCTCCATGAGGAAGGCACGGCAATGGACAAGGTTTACCCGAGCGCGACGAAAGCCCTTGAGGGCGTGTTGTTCGACGGCATGACGATCGCCGCCGGCGGTTTCGGCCTGTGCGGAATCCCCGAGAACCTGATCGGCGGCCTGCTGCAGGCGGGCACCAGGGACCTGACCATCGTGGGCAACAACGCCGGCGTGGACGATTTCGGCATGGGCCCGCTGCTCAAGACCCACCAGGTCAAGCGCGTGTACGCCTCGTACGTGGGCGAGAACAAGGAGTTCGAGCGGCAGACGCTGGCCGGCGAACTGGAGCTGCACCTGACGCCGCAGGGCACGCTGGCCGAGAAGCTGCGCGCCGGCGGCGCCGGCATCCCCGGCTTCTACACGCGCACCGCGTTCGGCACCAAGCTGGCCGAGGGCAAGGAGACCAAGGTATTCAACGGCAAGGAGTACGTGCTGGAGGAATCCATCACCGCCGACCTGTCCATCGTCAAGGCGTGGAAGGGCGACGCGATGGGCAACCTGGTGTTCCGCGAGACGGCGCGCAACTTCAACCCGATGATCGCTACCTGCGGCAAGGTCTGCGTGGCCGAGGTGGAGCACCTGGTGCCGGTGGGCGAGCTGGACCCGAACAACATCCACGTGCCGGGCATCTACGTCGACCGCATCGTGCAGGGCGAGAAGTACGAGAAGCGCATCGAGATCCGCACTCTCGCCGGCGCCAACACCGGCAAGGAAAACCCGACGCGCACCGCGATGGCACAGCGCGCCGCGAAGGAATTGCGCGACGGTTACTACGTGAACCTCGGCATCGGCATCCCCACCCTCGTGGCCAACCACATCCCGGCCGGCGTGAACGTGGTGCTGCAGTCGGAGAACGGCCTGCTCGGCATCGGCCCATTCCCCACCGAGGATCAGGTCGACCCCGACCTGATCAACGCCGGCAAGCAGACCATCACCACCCTGCCCGGCTCGGCGTTCTTCTCCAGCGCCGATTCCTTCGCGATGATCCGCGGCGGCCACATCGACCTGTCGATCCTCGGCGGCATGGAAGTCTCCGCCACCGGCGATCTCGCCAACTGGATGGTACCCGGCAAGATGGTCAAGGGCCCGGGCGGCGCGATGGACCTGGTCAGCGGCGTGCGCCGCGTGGTGGTGTTGATGGAGCACTGCGCGAAGGACGGCTCGCCGAAGATCAAGCAGCAATGCGAGTTGCCGATCACCGGCAAGGAATGCGTGGACCTCGTCATCACCGATCTGTGCGTGTTCTCGGTGGAGAAGGGCAAGGGCCTGACCCTGATCGAGCTCAACGACGGCGTGAGCCTGGGCGACGTGAAGGCGAAGACCGGCTGCGCGTTCGCCGTGGCGCCGGCGCTGCAAGCGGGCTGATTGATGGTAGGGCGGGCACTGTCCGCCGTTTTGCTCCGGAACCGAAAGAGCCGGCGGGCAGTGCCCGCCCTACGGAGCGGGTCGCGACGTGGCGCCCGCCGGCAGGGCGTCGGGAAAACGGATGCGCGCGATGCTTTCGCCTCCTGCATGCGTCTGCAGCTCCAGCGGCCAGCCGAAGCGGTCGCTGATCTGCCGCGCGATCGCCAGCTCGAATCCGTGCCGATCGGCACCGGGCGCGCCCGCATCGGCAACGGCATCGGCATCGCCAGCGCCTTTCGCCGGAGCGAGGTTGCGCACGCTTACCATGCCGGGTTCGACGCTGACCACCACGCTGCCGCGCTCGGCCTGCTGGCAGGCATTGCGCAGCAACTGCCAGCACAGCACCGAGAACACCCGTGGCGAGCTGTCCAGCGCAAAGGTCGCCGGCTGTTCCAGGCGCAACTCGATCGGCCGGCCGCAGAGCATTTCGCGCGCGGCCTGAAGTTCGCCCTGCAGCACGTCGTTCACCACGAAGCGCTCGGTATCCACCGGCGTGCCGGCGTCGCGTGCGAGCACCAGCAGCGCCTCGACCAGCATTTCCAGTTCGCGCGAGGCACGCTTGATCCGGCGCACCGAGCGCGAGCCGAAATCGCTCAGGCCCTGCTCGTCGACCAGCATGTCGACCGACATGCGGATCACCGTCAGCGGACTGCGCAGTTCGTGGCTGGCGTCGCGGGTAAAGTTGCGCTCGCGCTGACCGTAACCGGCGATGCGCGTGGCGAAGCCGTGCAGGCCGCGCGCCAGCGACGCCACGTCCGCATCCGTGCGGCGTGACAGGCGTTGCGGGTGGAAGGCTTCCGGGTCGGGCCGGGCATCGTTCCAGCCGGCCATCAATCGCGCCAGCGAGCGGATCTGCACCCACTCGTGCTGGGCGGCCAGGCACGCCAGCACGGTGGTGATGAGGATCAGCACGATCACCGCTTCCCACGGCGCGACGTTGAAAATGCCCATCGCGCCGATGATCAGCAGGGCCACGAACTGCAAGCCGAACACCCAGGCGATGCGTCGCTTGAAGGCTCCCGTGCGGAATGTGATCGCGTTCGACACCCTGCTGTTCATTGCCCTCGCCGCCTCGCCATCACGCAGGTTGCTGCGCCGACGCCATTTCCGATTCCAGGTCGGCCAGCCGGTAGCCAGCGGAATGGATGGTATGTAGCAAAGGTCGTGCGAAGGGTTTGTCGATGACGCGGCGCAAGTTGTACAGGTGCGAGCGCAGCGTGTCCGAATCGGGCAGCGTGTCGCCCCAGATCTCGCGCTCGATGTCGCGCCGGCTGACCACGCGTGGCGATTCGCGCATCAGGATCGCGAGCAGTTTCAGGCCGATCGGCGACACCACCAGATCCTGGCCCTCGCGGGTCAGCCGCAGCGTGGCGGTGTCCAGCGTCATGTCGCCCACGGTAAGCACTTCGGTGGATACCTGGCGGCGGTCGCGGCGAATCAGCGCGCGCAGCCGCGCCACCAGTTCGCGCACTTCGAACGGCTTGACCAGGTAGTCGTCGGCGCCGGCCTCCAGGCCGACCAGCTTGTCTTCCAGCGTGTCGCGCGCGGTGAGCATCAGCACGGGCGTGGACTTCTTCGCCTCCTTGCGCAGTTTGCGGCACAGCTCCAGGCCGTCCAGCCCGGGCAGCATCAGGTCCAGCACGATCACGTCGTAACTGTTGGATACGGCCAAGTGCAACCCGCTCACGCCGTCGGCCGCGTAATCGACGGAATAACCCCGCATTTCAAGGAACTCGCCCACCATCTCGGCGATCTGGCGGTTGTCTTCAACCAGCAGGATCAGGCCCGCTTGCTCGTCATGAGTCGTCATGTCTTGCCTCGCTGTGGTCCGGTTTCACATTTGTGAAGGTATACCCGGAGCCACGGTGACGACGGCGTGAACTGGCCGCGGCGCCGTTCAGTGGACGTTGGGCGCTTGCAGCAGCGGTTGCAGCACCTTCCACACGTTTTCCAGCACGCGCGGCTCGGCGGCGGCCACCGGGTGCAGGCCGTCGGCCTGCATGAGGCCGGGGTCCAGCGCGACGCCGTCGAGCAGGAACGGCAGCAGCGCGACCTTCCGCTGGCGCGCCAGGTCGGCGTAGATCGCACGCAAGCCGTCGCGGTACTGCGGGCCGTAGTTCACCGGCAGCTCGATGCCCAGCAGCAGCACGCGTGTCTTGTGCTTTTGCGCCAGCTCGATCATCGCCGTCAGGTTGTCGCGCAAGGCCGGCAGCGGCAACCCGCGCAGGCCGTCATTGGCGCCCAGTTCGATCACCAGCACCGCCGGCTGGTAGGTCTGCAGCAAGGCGGGCAAGCGGTGTCGGCCGCTCAGCGAGGTTTCGCCGCTGATGCTGGCATTGACCGCACGCCACTTCGGCACCATCTTGCCCAGACGGACATCCAGCAGATGCACCCAGCCGGCTTCGACCGGAATGTTGTGCGCGGCGGACAGCGAGTCGCCCAGCACCAGGACGGTCTTCGGCGCCGCCGCGTGGGCGACGCCGAAACCGCAGAGCAGAACCAGCAACCACAGGCAGCGCCGCATGAATGATTCTTCCCGTCCCGTCCTCGAAGCCCGTGATGTTAGCAAGTCGGTCAACGGCCCCGAGGGGCGGCTCGACATCCTCGACGGCGTGGACCTGCGCGTGATGCCCGGCGAGAGCTTCGCCATCGTGGGCGCTTCCGGCTCGGGCAAGACCACCCTGCTCGGCCTGCTGGCCGGGCTGGACACGCCCGACCGCGGCAGCATCTCCCTCGACGGCCACGCGCTGGAGCAGCTGGACGAGGAAGCCCGCGCCGAACTGCGGCGGCGACTGGTCGGCTTCGTGTTCCAGTCGTTCCACCTGCTGCCGGCGCTCACTGCCGAGGAGAACGTGATGCTGCCGCTGGAACTGGAGGGCAGCAGCGCGGCGCGCAGCCGTGCGCGGGAGGCGCTCGAGGCGGTGGGCCTGAGCGCGCGGCGGCGGCACTACCCCGCGCAGCTTTCCGGCGGCGAGCAGCAACGCGTGGCGATCGCCCGCGCCTTCGTGCACGGCCCGCGCGTGCTGTTCGCCGACGAGCCCACCGGCAACCTCGACCAGCGCACCGGCCACCACATCTGCGACCTGCTGTTCGCGCTCAACCGCGACCACCGCACCACCCTGGTGCTGGTCACCCACGACGCCGGCCTGGCCGCGCGCTGCGATCGCCGCATCGAGCTGGAGGAAGGGCGCGTGGCGTCGACCGACGCGGGCGTGCCGGCATGAGCCTGCTGCGCTTGTCGCTGCGCAGCCTGCGTCGCGAATGGCACCTGCCTGAACTGCGCACGCTGGCCGCCTCGCTGGTGCTGGCGGTGGTGGCGCTGGGCGTGGTCGCCACGCTGGCGAGCCGGATCGAGCGTGGCATGCTGGCCAGCGCCGCGGAGTTGATCGGCGGGGACATCGGCGTATCCGCGCCGCAGGCCCTGCCTGCCGCCTTCGCCGACAAGGCACGCCAGGACGGCCTGCAGCTGACGCGCACCGCCGGCTTTCCCAGCGTGGCGTTCGCCCACGAACGCACCCAACTGCTCGACGTGCAGGCAGTGGATGCGCACTATCCGCTGCGCGGCACGCTGGAGCTGCGCGATCGCAACGGCCATGCGCTGCCGCCGAGCCGCGCGCCGGTCGCCGGCGAGGTCTATCTGGATCATCGCGCGCTGGTCGCGCTGGGCCTCGCGGTGGGCGACCGCCTGCAACTGGGCGGGCGCACGCTCACCATCGGCGCCGAACTGCTGCGCCAGCCCGACGGCGGCGAATTGCTCGCGCTGGCGCCGCGCGCGCTGATGAGCCTGGCCGATGCCGAGCAGGCCGGCTTGCTCGGGCGCGGCAGCCGCGCGCGCCATCGGCTGTTGCTGGCCGGCTCGCCGGATGCGGTGCGCGCCTGGCGCGACTGGGTCGAGACGACCGCGCTGCCCTCGGGTGCGCAACTGATTACGCCGGAGCAGACCCGGGAGCGCATGCGCAGTGCGTTCGACCGCGCCGGTTCATTCCTGCGGCTGACTGCGCTGCTGTCGGCCCTGCTCGCCGGCATCGCGATCGCCCTTTCCGCCCAGCGCTACGCGCGGCGCAAGACTGCCGAAGTGGCCTTGCTGCGCGCGCTGGGCACCTCGCGTCGGCGCGTGCTCGGCCTGCTGCTGGGCACCCTGGGTGCGCTCGCCGTGCCGGCGGCGGCGCTGGGCGTCGCGCTGGCATTGGGAATGGCGCAGCTGGCGTGGTTGCTGGCCAGTCAGCTGTTCGGCAACGTGCCCACGGTCTTGCCGCTGGCGCCGGCATTCGCTGCCGCGGCCATGGGCATCGCGGTGCTGGTGGGCTTCGCGCTGCCGCCGCTGGCACGGCTGGCCGAAGTGCCGCCGGTGGCAGTGTTCCGGCAGAGTCTGTCGCGGCGCGTGCGGCGCTTCGACGCGCTGTACCTGATCCCCGCGCTGGTGGCGCTGGGCCTGATCTGGGACCAGAGCGGCTCGCTGCAGCTGGCCGGTATCCTCGCCGGCAGCCTGCTCGGCGTGAGCGTGCTCGCGGCGCTGCTGGCCGGCGCGCTGCTGTGGCTGGCCCGGCGCATTGCGCCGGGCGCGCATCCGGCGTTGCGGCTGGGCCTGGCCGCGCTGGCGCGACGACCGGCGCTGAGCGTGATCCAGGCGACCGCGCTCAGCCTGGGTCTGTGCGCGTTGTTGCTGCTTGCGGTGGTGGCACCGGCGTTGCTGCAAGGCTGGCGCCAGGAATTGCCGGCGGATACGCCCAACTGGTTCGCCCTGAACCTGCAAAGCGACCAGCGCGCCGGCTTTTCGCAATCGCTGGCGCGGATCGGCGCCGACCAGCTCAACATGCTGCCGCTGGCGGTGGGCAAGCTCACCGCGATCAATGGCCACGCCATCGACCAGTTGCAGTTCGCCGACCCGCGCGCGAAGGAGTGGACCGATCGCCAGCTGCGGCTGTCGTGGTCTGCGGCGCTGCCACCGGCGAACGAGGTGGTGTCCGGCACTTGGCATGGAGCTCAGCCAGGCCAGCCCGAGGTTTCGATCGATACGATGTGGCGCGACATGTTCGGCCTGAAGATCGGCGACACGATGCGCTTCGACGTCGGCGAGGGCAGCCTGGAGGCGCGGGTGGGCAGCATCCGCAAGGTCGACTGGAGCTCGTTCCGGGTCAACTTCTTCCTGCTGCTCGACCCGGCCCACGCCAGCGAGCTGCCGCACACCTGGCTGGCCAGCTTCCACCTGTCGTCCGGACACGCGGCGGAACTGGCGCAACTGTCGCGCGAATACGGCAACCTCAGCCTGGTCGACGTCGACTCGCTGCTCGATCGGGTGCGCGAGATCATCGACCGCGTGGGCAGCGCGGTGCGCTGGATCCTCGGCTTCAGCCTGCTGGCCGGCATCCTGGTGCTGGCCGCGGCGCTGGCCGCCAGCGCGGCCGAGCGGCGCCACGAGGCCGCGCTGCTGCGCACGCTGGGCGCGCGCCGTGCACAGCTGCGCGTGGCCGCCGCCTGCGAATTCGCCATGCTGGGCCTGGTCGCCGGCCTGACCGCCGCGCTGGGTGCCGCCGGCGGCGGCTGGTGGCTGGGTCGGGCGGTATTCCACATCGAGGGCTTCGTGCCGCCGGCGTGGCCGCTGGTCGCCAGCGCGGCCGCCGCCGCGCTGGTGGTGATGCTGCTGGGACTGGCCGGCACGCGCCGGGTCAGCCGCACGCCACCGATGCGCCTGCTGCGCGAGGGCTGAGCGCGCGTGGAACCTGCCGCGTCGTCACCCGCCACCGGCTGGCGCAAACGCCTGCAGCACGAATGGCTGCTGCTGGTGTTCGCCGCGCTGGTGCTGTTGCTGGCGCTGCTCGATCCGCGTCCGGTCGACGATTATCGGCACTGGCTGCAACTGCCCACGCTGGCCGGCCTGACCGGCCTGCTGATCGCGATCCAGGGCATCCGCGACAGCGGCCTGGTGCAGCACGCAGCGGCCGCTTCGCTGGCGCGGGCGCACTCGCTGCGCGGCCTGGGGCTGTTGCTGGTGGCCGCCAGCGCGCTGCTCTCGATGGTGCTGACCAACGACGTGAGCCTGTTCCTGATCGTGCCGCTGACCGTGTCCATCGGCGCGATCTCCAACCTGCCGGTGCTGCGCATGGTGGTGCTGGAGGCGCTGGCGGTGAACGCCGGCTCCACGCTCAGCCCGATCGGCAACCCGCAGAACCTGCTGTTGTGGCAGCACTCGCGGCTGTCGTTCCTCGATTTCGCGCTGGCGATGCTGCCGGCCGCGGCCGTCATGCTGGCACTGGTGGCGGCGTTCACCTGGTACTGGCTGCCGCGCGATCGGGTGGCATTGAGCCCCCGGCACATCGACGGCGCGGTGCACTCGGGCCGCCTCGGCGCGTGGTCGATGATTGCGCTGGTCGGCATGGTGGTGGCGATGGAATACGATCTGGCGCCGCTGGGCGCCGTGGCGCTGCTGGTGCTGTTCGGGGCGCTGGCCCGCGCCTCGCTGGTGCGGATCGACTGGCTGTTGCTGCTCACCTTCGCCGCGATCTTCCTCGGCCTCGGCCACTTCGCCGAGCTGCCGCTGATGCAGCGCGTGCTCGACGGGCTCCATCTCGATCAACCGATGGTGCTGTTCGCCAGCGGCATTGTCGCCGCGCAGCTGATCAGCAACGTGCCGGCGACCGTGCTGCTGCTCGAGCGAGCGCCGGATGCCATCGCGCTGGCGGTGGCGGTCAATGTGGGCGGCTTCGGCGTGGCGATCGGTTCGCTGGCCAACCTGATCGCCCTGCGCCTGGCAGGGCAGCCGCACGGCCTGCGGCAACTGCACCGGGTGTCGATTCCGTTCCTGCTGGTGTGCGCGCCGCTGGTGTATCTGGTCTGGCGCGGAATTCAGCCGTAGACGCACCGAAGTGCCCGATGTTGTTCGCTCCAGCTTCGTAGGGCGGGCACTGCCCGCCATGCCTTTCGGTGATGCACGCGATCAAGAGCGGCGGGCAGTGCCCGCCCTACGGGATGCCGGCTTGTGGCGGAATCAATCGTCGTCGTGCGGCACGCTGACCTTGCCCTTGATGCCGGAGTGGTCGACATCGCCGCTGCCCTTGGCGCCGAGCGTGAGATCGCCGCCGACATCGTGCACGGTCAGGTCGCCGGAGCCCAGCGTGTCGGCGTGCACGCTGCCGCCGACGTTGCGCAGCGTGACGTCGCCCGAGCCGATGCTGCCGATGCTGGCGTCGCCCTTGACGCCATCGATCTTGAAATCACCCGAGCCCACCGAACCCAGCTGCAGGCTGCCGACATCGCTGGCGTCGACATCGCCCGAGCCCACGCTGGTGGCGAACTTGCCGGCGATCTGGCGCACGTGCAGGTCGCCGGAACCGACCGTGCTGCGCAGCTCCTGCACGCCGCGCACGTCGGCGTCGCCGGAGCCCACGCGCACGGTGACCGGCACGTTCGCCGGCAGGTTCACGGTGACGTCCAGGCTCATGCTGACGTTGCCGCCGAACAGGTTGAAATTGAAACCCTGGTGGTCGCCGCCGATGTCGATCAACAGCTGGTCGCCGTCGCGTCGCTGGGTGACCGTGAGCTTGTCCAGCGCGGCTTTCTTCGACGCACAGGCGCGTCCGACCAGGGTCAGGCCCCTGGTGTCGGCGCCGCCGATCAGGTGCAGGTCGTGGCTGTTGACGTCGATCTGCACGCTGCGGACGCCAGCCAGGTCCAGTTGCAGGTTGCGCGGGGCCTCGAACTCGCACGATCCGGCGGCAAACGCGGCGAACGGGGCACACAGCATGGCGGCGATGAAAAGACGGCGCATGGGACTCTCCTCGGTAGTCGGTCAGGCTTGGATGCAGCGGATCGCAAAAGGGTTGCAAGGATGACAGCAGTCTGAACACCGCAGTCAACTCCTGCGCGGCCGGCGCGTTGATCATCCCACTACCCACGGAGACAGCCCATGCAACGCAAGACCCTCCTCGCCTCCGCCCTCGTCGCCCTGCTGGCCGGGTCGGCCACGTTCGCGATGGCCCAGAACGCGCCGGCGTCGCCCGCCAATCCGCACATGGTCGTCACCAAGCAGGCACGCATCCTTCCCGGCGACCGCGACCACGGCATGGCGGGCCATCACATGCACCACCAGCGCAGCGGCGTGATCGGCGACCTGCGCGCGCTGGAACGGCTGTACCAGCAGGCCGGCCGCAGCAAGGACATGGCGGCGGTCTACAACGACGTGCTGGCCAAGTCGCAGGACCCGCGCGTGCGCGACTACGTCTACCAGCGACTGGCCCGCCTGCAGGCACAGCCGACCAATGTCGACCAGGCGATCGCCACGCTGCGCAAGGGGCTGGACGAAAACCTGGCCAACGAGGCGAAGATGCGCGCCGAGCGCGAGAAGATGCGTGCGGCATGGCAGCCGCGCGCCGCCAGCGACGCGACAGCTCCAGCGAAGTAGTCGCGACAGCAAAAACGGGATGACGCGGCGGCCACGGCCGCCGCGTCTGTCAGTGGCCGGCCTCGTCCTGCTTGGCGCGCCGCCACAACTGTTCCTGCTCCTCCAGCGTGCGCTCGGCAAACGCCGCGCCATCGGCCGCAGCCAGTTGCTCCATGCGGCGGAAGCGTCGTTCGAACTTCGCGTTGGCATGCCGCAGCGCCTGCGAGAAATCGACGCCGGCATGGCGTGCGAGGTTCACCATCACGAACAGCACGTCGCCGATCTCGTCCTCGAGGCGCGCCGGGTCGGCCCCGTGGGTGAACTCGACGCGCACCTCCTCCACTTCCTCGGCCAGCTTCTCCAGCACCGGCTGCGGGCCGGGCCACTCGAAACCGGTGGCGGCAGCGCGCTGCTGCAACTTGTGGGCGCGTTTCCACTCCGGCAGCCCGGTGGAGACGCCGGCCAGCGCGCTGTCATCGGCGGTCCGGCCCTTCGCCACGCGCTCGGCGGACTTGATCTGCTCCCACGCCTGCATCTGCTCGGTCAGGTCGGCGTAACGCGTGTCGCCGAACACGTGCGGATGGCGGCGCAGCATCTTCGCGCTGATGGCGTGGGCGACGTCGGCGAATTCGAACAGGCCCTGCTCGGCGGCCATCTGCGCGTGGAACACCACCTGCAGCAGCAGGTCGCCGAGTTCGTCGCACAGGTCGGTCCAGTCGCGCCGGTCGATCGCATCGGCGACCTCGTACGCCTCTTCGATCGTGTAGGCGGCGATCGAGGAAAAATCCTGCCGCACGTCCCACGGGCAGCCATGCTGCGGATCGCGCAGGCGCGCCATGATGGCGAGGAGGTCGTCGAGACTGTGTCGGGTCATAAGACGGGAGTGAGTGGAGAGGAGTGAGACGTGAGAGAAAGCAGGAGCGTGCGCGGGTGGAGCGGGCGGAGGACGACCCCCTCTCATCTCTCACTCCTCTTCACTCACTCCTCGCTCCTGGTCAGTCGCGCGGTCCAGTCGATCGAGAGGTCGCCGACCGCGACGAACTCCGGATTCAACAGGGACTCGCCGCGGTTGTAGCGGAACGGTCGGCCGGCGAGATCGAGCACCGCGCCCCCGGCTTCGTCCAGCACGCATTGCGCCGCGGCCGTGTCCCATTCGCTGGTGAGGCCAAGGCGCAGGTAGATGTCCGCCTCGCCGCGCGCGATCAGGCAGAACTTCAGCGAGGAGCCGAGCGGCACATGGTCGTAGTCGTTGCCGATCAATTGTTCGAGCAGCCCACCCTGCGCGCCGCCATGCGAACGGCTGCCGACCACCCGCGGCGGATCGCCCAGCGGCCGCGTGCGGATGCGCCGCCACGGGCCACCCTCGCGCTCCTGCAGCCACGCACCCTGGCCCTGAGCGGCGGCGTACAGCTCGCCGGTGACCGGGGCCAGCACCACGCCCAGCACGCTGCGGTGGTCGTCGATGAGCGCGATGTTGACGGTGAACTCGCCATTGCGCTTGACGAACTCGCGGGTGCCGTCGAGCGGGTCGACCAGCCAGTAGCGCGTCCAGTGCCGGCGCTCGGACCAGGGCAGGGCCTTGGCCTCTTCCGACAGCACCGGCAGTTGCTCCTGCAGCGTGGCCAGGCCGGCCACGATCACCCGCTGCGCGGCGAGATCGGCGGCGGTCAACGGCGAGTCGTCGCCCTTGGTCTGCACGGCGAAGTCGCCGTGGTACACCTGCAGGATCGCCGCCGCCGCCGCGCGGGCAATCGCGCCCACCTGCCGTGCCAATTCGGGGGGCAAGCTCAGGTCCTCTGGAAGCGCCCGGCGAGGTATTCGCGGGCCATGAACAACGCGGCGATCGAGCGCCCCTCGGTGACGTCGTCGCGACCGAGCAGGGTGTGCAGCTCGGACATCTTCCACGGCACCACTTCGAGTTCCTCCGGTTCGTCGCCGGCGAGTTTCTCCGGATACAGATCCTGCGCCAGCACTACGTGCGCCATGTGCGTCATGTACGACGGCGACAGCGACAGGTTGTGCAGGATCTTCAGCTTGCGCGCACCGTAGCCGATTTCTTCCTTCATCTCGCGCTCGGCGCCCTGCTCGGCGGTTTCGTCCTGGTCGAGCCGGCCCTTGGGCAGGCCCAGCTCGTAGCGGCCGACGCCTCCGCCGTACTCGCGCACCAGCAGCACGGTCTCGTCATCGAGCATCGGCACGATGATCACGGCGCCCAGGCCGCTGCCCTTGAGTCGTTCGTAGGTGCGCCGCACGCCGTTGGAGAATTCCAGGTCCAGCTGCTCGACCTGCAGGAATCGGCTGTCGGTGACGTCGCGGATGGCGTGGATGATCGGCAGTTTGCGCATCCGGCGATTCTAACCTTTGCGCCTCAGCGCCGCAGGCGTTGCAAGGCCTGCGCGTGGAGCGCCGGCGTGCCGGCCAGCACACTGGTGGTATCCAGCGTCGGCGGGGCGCCGTCGAGATCGGTGAACACACCGCCCGCTTCGCGCACGATCACCGCGAGCGCGGCGATGTCGAGGATGTTCACGTCCGACTCGATCACCAGGTCCAGGCTGCCGCGCGCCAGCAGGTGGTAGTGGCAGAAATCGCCGTAGCCGCGGATGCGGTTGCTGTCACGGATCAGCCCGCCCAGCGCCGCCCAGCGGGCGTCGCCGGCGAGCGTCCTGATGTTGCCGGTCGAGATCGCCGCCTGCGCCATGTCGGTGGTGTCCGCCACGCGCACGCGTTCGCCCTCGAACCAGGCGCCGCCGCCGGCGCTGGCCCACATCGTCTCGCCGTAGATCGGCGCACTGGATACGCCCAGCACCAGTTCGTGGCGGTCCATCAACGCGATCTGGGTGGAAAAGAACGGCGTGCGGCGCACGAAGCTCTTGGTGCCATCGAGCGGATCGACCAGCCACAGCAAAGCGTCTCGTTCGCCCTGCAGGCCAAACTCCTCGCCGTAGATCGCCGCCTGCGGCAGCGCGGCCTGCAGTACGCGGCGAATCGCCTGCTCGGCCTCGCGATCGGCCACCGTCACCGGCGTGGCATCGGCCTTCAGCTCCACCTCGACGCCGCGACGCCAGTAGTGCGTGATGATTTCGGCGGCGGCAGCAGCAGCCTCGCGTGCCGCGGCCAGCGCGACGGCGGTAGTCTCGGGGTTCATGGCAGCGTGGCGTCCTGGCGGTTCGATGGAGGGTTGGCGGCCAGGCCACCGGCCTGCCGGATGTGCACGCTGCCGTCCGGCGCGACCGGCCCGAGCCGGGCCAGCCAGCGCTGCAACGCCGGATCGCCATGGCGGGCGCGCAGCGTGCTGTCCAGACGCCAGCCCAGCGGGCTCAGCTGCAATTCGCCGCGCACCTGCAGCGGCCCGTCGCCCTGATCGTGCCATTGCGCGTGGATCACGCCGCCCTGCGCCTGCGCGCTTCCCTGCAATTCACCCAGCGCCAGCTCGCCTTCGGTCGTGTGCACGGCGGCCCGCTGCCACCGGCCCTGCGCCTGCAACTGCAGCGGCCAGCCGCCTTGCAGCAGTACATGATCGACCGTCAGTTGCAGCTCGCCCAGCGGCGCGCCCCAGTCGACCGGAAGCGGAACATCCGTCGCGGCGAGATCGGCATGCAGCCGCCAGCCTTCGCCCTCGACGCGACCCTGCGCCGTGCGCCGCACGGTTCCGGAGAAATCCGCCTGCGGTCCGTCGAAGGCCAGCTGCATCTGCAGCCGGCCGAGCAGCGCGCGGCGCGACAACTGCCAGCGCACCTGTCCCAACCGTCGCCCATCGGCATCCAAGACGTTACCGGCAGCACCGTTCCAAACCGTGCCTTGCACCTGCTGCAGCCGCAGCCCGTGCAACTGCGGCTCGACCCACGGCATCACCCAGCGCGCCGGCAGAAACCACGCCAGCACCAGCACGACTGCCGCGAGCACCGCCAGGGCGACGAGAATTTTTCGAAGTCGAATCAAGCGTCCAGTTCCGAATGTCCCGCGCACCGCTTGAGCATCCCGGGCGCAGCGTCGATCATAGCCGGATGACCATTCCCGCAAACAACAACGCCGCGCTTGCCGAGCGCGATCTCAGGCACGTCTGGCATCCATGCACGCAGATGCACGACCACGGCGAAGGCGCGGTGCCGATGCTGCCGATCGTGCGCGGCGAAGGCGCCTGGCTGGTCGATGCCGAGGGCCGGCGCTATCTCGACGGCGTCAGCTCGTGGTGGGTCAACCTGTTCGGCCACGCCAATGCGCGCATTGCCGCCGCACTGGCCGACCAGGCCCGCACGCTGGAACAGGTGATCTTTGCCGGTTTCACCCACGAACCGGCGATCCGGCTGGCCGAGGAACTGGTGCGCATCACGCCGCCCGGACTGGAGCGCGTGTTCTACGCCGACAACGGCTCGTCCGCGATCGAAGTGGCGCTGAAGATGAGCTTCCACTACTGGCTCAACCGCGGTCATGGCGAGAAGACCCGCTTCATCGCGCTCAGCGGCAGCTATCACGGCGAAACCCTGGGTGCGCTGTCGGTCAGCGACGTGGCGCTGTATCGCAAGACCTACGCACCGCTGCTGCTGACCCCGCTGCTGGCGCCCTCGCCGGACACCTATGAAGGCGAACCGGGCGAGACACCGGCACAGATAGCGGCGCGCCGGCTCGCCGAGCTGCGCACGCTGCTGGAACGCCACGCCCGCGAAACCTGCGCGGTGATCGTCGAGCCGCTGGTGCAGTGCGCCGGCGGCATGCGCATGTATCACCCGGATTACCTGACCGGACTGCGCGCCTTGTGCGACGAGTTCGCGGTGCACTTCATCGCCGACGAGATCGCGGTGGGCTTCGGCCGCACCGGCACGCTGTTCGCCTGCGAGCAGGGCCACGTGTCGCCGGACTTCATGTGCCTGTCCAAGGGACTCACCGCCGGCTTCATGCCGCTGTCGGCGGTGCTCACCACCGACGAGGTCTATGCTGCGTTCTACGCCGAGTACCGTGCCGGCAAGGCCTTCCTGCATTCGCACAGCTACACCGGCAATCCGCTGGGCTGCCGGGTGGCGCTGGAGACGCTGGCGATCTTCCGCGACGAGCCGGTACTGGAACGCAACCGGCAGCTGGCCACGCACATGGCGCGCCGGCTGGCGCCGCTGCGCGAGCATCCGCAGGTCGCCGACGTGCGCCAGACCGGCATGATCGCGGCCGTCGAGCTGGTCGCCGACAAGGCCAGCCGACGCCCGTACCCCGCGGACGAGCGGCGCGGCCTGCGCGTCTACCTGCACGGCCTGCAGCACGGCGTGCTGCTGCGCCCGCTGGGCAATGTCGTCTATTTCATGCCGCCGTACGTGGTCACCGAGCAGGAGATCGACCTGCTGGTGGATACCGCCATCCAGGGCATCGAGCACGCCGTGGCCGGTTGACCGACACCGTCCACGCGCTCCGTTATGCTTGGATTTTTGCGGCCCTGACGCATGCGCACCATCCGATTCCACGCCGACCTGCCGCTTGCCGTGGGCGCCGACCTGGTGCTGCCGCCCGACGCGGCCGAGCACGCCACGCGGGTGCTGCGGCTGCCCGCAGGCGCGCCGGTGGTGCTGTTCAACGGCGACGGCTGCGACTACGCGGCCACCATCGGCAGCATCGACAAGCGCGCGGTGCGGGTACAGGTGACGGCGTGCAGCCCCGTGTACAACGAGTCGCCACTGCCGCTGCTGCTCGCCCAGGGCATCGCGCGCGGCGACAAGATGGACCTGATCGTGCAGAAGGCCACCGAGCTGGGCGCGACCGGCATCGTGCCGCTGCTGACCGAACGATCGGAAGTGCGCCTGGACGCGGAACGGGCCGCCAAGCGGCTGGCGCATTGGCAGTCGGTGGCGGTCAGCGCCTGCGAGCAGAGCGGCCGCGCACGCATTCCGCGCATCGCGCCGATCCAGCCGCTGGCGGCATGGCTGGGCGGGTTGGCTGACGATGGCGCGCTGCGACTGGCCTTGCTGCCGGGCGCCGAGAAGACGATCGGCGCGCTGCGCTTCGGTGCCGCCGGCGGCGTGCTGGTGATCGGGCCGGAAGGTGGCCTGGGTGAAGCCGACACCCGCGCACTGGCGCAGCACGGCTTCCTCGGCCTGCGCCTGGGCCCACGCATCCTGCGCACCGAGACGGCAGGCCTGGCGGCGCTCAGCGCCTTGCAGGCCTGCCACGGCGATCTGGCGATCGCCGGCGCGTGAGCCGCGCTACAAGGCGTAGTTGACGCCGAGCAGCACGGTGCGACCCCAGGTGTCGTACTCCAGCGGGCGGGCGACTTCCACGCCGTTGGGCAGGCCGCTGACCTGTTCCGACTCGAACGGTTCGTTGGTCAGGTTGGACACCTGCAGCAGCAGCGACAAACCCTTCAGCCGTCCGTCCGGAAACTCGTAGCTGGCCTGCAGGTCGGTTTCCTTGTTGGCGCGGATGCGCGTGTAGCCGATCTGGTCGAACAGCGCCACGGCCTCGCCGGTGAAGCTGGAGCGGTAGCGCTCGGCCACCCGCAGCGCAAAACCGTGTGCCTCGTAGTAGAGCTGCAGGTTGGCAGTCTTGCGCGACAGGCCCGGCAGCGATTTCGGGCCGCCCGGGATGTTCGAGATGGTGCTCTCGGGAATCGTGCTGTTGGTCAGCGCGAAATTGGCCTGGACGCCGAACCCGGCCAGCGCCGGCGACAGCCGCGCCCCGGACAGCGCCCCTTCCAGCTCGACGCCCTGCATGCGCCCGCCGGTGCCGTTCTGCGGCGTGGAGAACGTGCCGATGTCGCTGCTCGGCGTCAGCAGCGGGTTGTTGTTGGTGTAGCCGCTGAAGTCGTAGTCCGCCACGGTGCGGGTGTAGATGTAATTGAGGATGTTCTTGTTGAACACGTCGATGCCGACATAGGTGGCGTCGTCGAAATACTTCTCCCACGCCAGGTCGGTGCCGACGGCGATGTACGGGCGCAGCTTCGGGTTGCCGCCGCTGCCCGACCAGCGCACCTGGCCGGCACCCGGACCGTTCTGGACTTCGGAGACCGAGGCGGACGAAGCCACCTTTTCGTCGTCGATGCGCCCGCGGGTCAGCGTCTTGGCGAAGCCGAAGCGCAGGTACTGCTTGTCGCCCAGCTCGGCCACCAGGTTGAGGCTGGGCAGCACCTTGGTGTACGTGGCGCCGCCGGTGAGCGTGCCGACCTTGTCGTCACCGGTGGTCTGGAATGCCTGCGAGGATTGTTCGGTACGCACCACCTGCACGCCCGCGTTGCCGCGCAGGGGAATGCTGCCCAGCGTGGTGTCCAGGTTGAACTTCAGGTAGGCCACCGGCACTTTCTCGCGTACCGTGTAGTTGCGGTCGTAGTCGCCAGCGCCGTTGCGCTGGGTAAGGTAGAACTGCCGCTCCAGCGCGGCCAGCACGTCGTAGTCCACGATCGGGCCGATGCCGCCATAGCCAAGCGAGGTGCTGCCGCGCAGCACCGCCGGGTCGATCGGCACGCCGTAGGCGTGGTCGTAGGTGCCGGGGTCGGAACCGTTGCCGTTGAGGTAGGCGAAGAACACGTCGGCCTGCTTGGTCTTCTCGCGGTCGGACCAGGCGATGCCGGCCTCGACGCTGGAGAAGATCCAGCCCAGCGGATGGGAGATCGCCAGCCGCGCGGATTTCAGGTGGTCCTTCTGCCGGTCGAATTCCTGGCGGCCGTTGTAGCTGTAGTTGTCCGGGTCGGTGAACACCAGGCTGGCCGGGTCACCGGGGTTGAACGAGGTGCGGAAGTCGGGGAAACCGAAATCGCGCGGCGTGGTGAACTGCACGTCGCCGAGCGCACCGCCGGGCAGGCCGGTGAAGGTGTAGGCATCGAGCAGCTTCACCCGCGCCGAGGAATAGGCCACGTCGCCGCTGACGACCCAGTCATCGCCGAAATGGATCTGGTTGCTCCAGTCCGCGGAGAACAGGTAATCCCGCTCGCGGTTGTAGCCGTTCTGCAGGATCGGCGCGATGCCCATGAGCGTGCCCGAGGTAACCAGCGGATAGGGCTGCAGCGGCACGGTGCCGACGTTGGCGTAGGACACGTTGTCGTACGGGCTGCTGGACCACTGCAGGCCGTTCTTGTACGAGCGCTTGTCGAAGCGGGAGTAGAACAGATTCAGCGTCGAGTAGTAGGTGTCGTTCGGCGCCCACTCCAGCACGCCCATCACGCCGTCGCGCACCTGGTCCTGCGACAGCGCGCGCAACTGCATGCCTTCCTGCGAGATCACGTTGTCGGGCATGCCCGGCGTATGCGGCCCGCCCCAGTTCTGGTCGATGCCGGCCGTGCCGTTGTCCACGCTCCACCACCACGCCTGGTACTGCCGCTGCTGGATCGGCGCGTCCTCGCGCGCCGCGCCGAGCGCGATGCCCAGCGTGTGGTCGAAGAACTGGTCGATCCAGGACAGGCTGAAGCGGTTCCCCCAGTCGCCCACGCCGGAGCCGGGGTTGAGCGAGCCGTTGCTGCCGCGTTGCCCGCGCAGGTTCGCGGCCAGCTTCATGCCATCGAAGTCCAGCGGCTTGATGGTGTGCATGTCGACGGTGCCGGCCAGCCCCTGGCCCAGCAGGCTGGCATCGGGTGTCTTGTAGACCACCACCTGGTTGATCAGCTCGGCCGGATACTGGTTGAATTCCACGCCGCGGTTCTCGCCCGTCGAGGCCTGTTCATGGCCGTTCAACAGCGTGGCGGTGAAGTCCGGCGACAGGCCGCGAATCGAGATCTGGTTGGCCTGCCCGTCCAGCCCGCGCTGGGTGGCCAGGCCGGACAGGCGCGACAGGCTGTCGGCGATGCTCGGGTCGGGCAGCTTGCCGATGTCCTCGGCCGAGACGACCTCCACGATCTCGTTGGACTGCTGCTTGACCTGCAGCGATTTCTCGATGCTGCCGCGAATGCCGGTGACGACGACGCGCTGCAGGTTCTTCACCGGCAGGCGCGGGTTCGTCGCATCCGCCGGTGGCGGCGTGCTCGATGCGCTGGCCGGCCCGGCGCTGTCCTGCGGCGTCGCGGCGCCGGCAGGCAGTGGCGTCAGCGCGAAGGTCAAGGCCGCCAAAAGCAGGCCCGCCGGGTGACGGCGGGCCAGACGCAAAGCAGCAGGAAACGACAGGCACGAACTCGGCATGGCAACGGCTCCTCGAAGTGGACCCCACAGGCGAGCCCCCTGCCCGGTGGCCCGAGCGAGTTCGCCGGGGCGAACGATCACCCCAACAAGGTGCACAACGCGTCAAATTTCGCCATCCGGATGTTGCGGGCCGGGATGTACACGGCCCGCCACCGACGCGCAGTCGCGCCGATGCCGTGGACTCAGTGCAGGATGTCGGCCGCGCCGGGTGCGTCCGGCGGCATCTCGCCGGCGGCAGCGTCATCCTGGCCGGCATCGAGCAGGTCGAGCAGATGCGCCTCGATCCACTCCAGATCGGGGATCATCGCCACGTCGTCGCGTACCAGCACGTGCGCGCGCACGCCGTCGGGCAAGCCCTTGCCGTCGTGGGTGGGGATGATCAGCTCGGCATTGAGCGTGGTCAGGCGCGGGAAACCCTGGGTCTGCACCGCGATGAACGGCAGGCGCGGATCGCCGCCCAGCGCCTTGAGCACGGCCACGCGCACCACCAGCTCGCTGTCGCCCTCGGCGGTGCCGGCGAGCTGCGTGAACGACACCAGCGGCACGCGCCAGCCACGCCAGGCGATGCGGCCAAGCAGCCAGTGCGGCGCGCCCTCGACCGGCTCGGGCGCGCTGTACGTCACCACCTCCGCGATCGTGGCATTGGGCAGCAGCATGCGCGCTTCGCCGACCGGCACCAGCACGCAGCGGATTTCACGCGGCAACGGATCACTCATGGAAACACCTCGATCAGGTGCGCCGCCAGTTCGGACGGCGTACCGGAGAAACTGACCAGTCGCTCGGCGAAGATCCCGCTGACCATGTCGGCGAAATGATCCCCGGACGACGATTCGACCCAGACCTGGCCGCCTCGATCATGGATCGCCTGCGAGCCGGCGATCGCGTCGTTGCCGCGCCCGGCAAAGACGATCGCCACCGCATCGCGGCCGAAGCCGTTCGCGGCCATGCTCAGGCTGGCGTCGATCGACGGTTCCGGCGCGGCGTCGGCAAGCAGCTCCACGCTGCCGTCGCGACGCAGGCGAACCTGTTGGCCGGCGGGCACCATCAGCACCTCGCCCATGCCGACGCGACGGCCGGCTTCGGCCACGCGTACCGGCAGCGGGCTCTTTTCGGCGAGCCGCGCGAGCATTTCCTGCTCGGTGTGGTTGCCCAGGTGCTGGGTCAGCAGGAACGTCAGGCGAGTGCTGGCGGGCAAGCTGCGCATGAACTCGCACACCGAGTCGACGCCATCGACCGCCGCGCCGAGCAACACGATCCGGCTCAGCGCCGAGCCGAGTTCATCCAGCACCATCTCGTGATCCGGCACGAAGGCCTGCGGCGCAATCGCCTCTTCCATCGAGACCAGTTCCAGGCTCATGGTCGGCTGCAGATCGGCGGCGACCGGCTCCACGTCGGGCGCCAGGAATTCCGCGGCGCTGAGTTTCTCGATGCCGAACGCGGCGGCGTCGGGCTTGTCATTTGATTCGACCGGCGCCTCCTCGTCGAGCAAGGCCCAGTTGTCCGGCGCGCGCACCGGCGTCTCGGGTGCGGCGGGCACGACCGACGCAGCGGCATCCATCGCCTCGGCGGTCAGCTCCGGGGCATCCAGCGCCGAAAAGTCCAGCTCATCGACCGCGGGTGACGGCGCGCTTTCGTCCAGAGCGATGCCGTCGTCGTCGGAATCGGCCAGTTCCACCACGCCGAAGTCGCCGTCGTGCAACGGCGGCAGCTCCTCGTCGCCGGTGAAGCGCAAGCCCGCGCCGACCGTCTGCTCGTCCTCTTCGTCCGGCAATTCGCCGGAGGCGAGCAGCGCCTCGAGTTCGGCAGCCAGGTCATCCGATTCGGCGGTGATGCCGGGGTCGGCCGCCGGCTCGATCTCGTCATCGAACGGAATGCCGGCGTGCGCATCGAACGCAGCGCCGGGAGCGTCGTCTTCGTTGGCCGCGGTCTGCAGCGGCTCGTCGGCGGGCAGGTCCGGCGGCGGCTCGTCTGCCATCAGCGGCGTCGCCATATCCTGCGCGATCGGCGCTGCCAGATCGTCTTCTGCCGGCGTGGCGAAGGTCGCGGGCTCGTCGACCGCGTCGCGACCAAGGGTCTCCGTCACCACCGGCGCAACCGCTGCGACCAGCGCAGGCGCGACCTGCACCTCGCGCGCATCCTCGGGCCGCGGCGGGTCGATGTCGCCCATCGCCAGCACTTTCACCGCCAGGTGGCGCGCCCAGCGCGCACGATCCCAGCCGGACAGCGCGCGGCTGGCCTGGGCATCGTTGAACACCACCCGCGGCCGGTCGCCGTCGATGATGTCGTACAACTGGTCGAGCGCATCGTCGGCGTCGTCGTCCAGGTTGATCACCAGTACATCCGCGCCCACCTGCTGCAGCAGTTCGCGGTTCAGCCCGGCCACGCCGCCCTCGTGGACGATCCGCGCGCCGCGCTCGTGCAGCGCATCGCGCAAATGCCCACCGAGTTCGCTGTCGTCGAACAGCAGCGCGACCGCGGGTGGCGTATCAGTCATGAATCGGCTCCGCGGCACGTTGCTCCAGCACCTCGGCGATCTGCAGCAGCAGTTCCGCCTCCTGGTAGGGCTTTCCGAGGTATCGATCCACGCCGATGTCGAACGCGCGCTGGCGGTGCTTGTCGCCGCTGCGCGAGGTGATCATGATGATCGGCACGTCGCGCAACCGCGGGTCGGCCTTCATGTGAGTGGCCAGCTCGTAGCCGTCCATGCGCGGCATCTCGATGTCCAGCAGCATCAGGTCGGGTACGCGCTCGTGCAGCTTCTCCAGCGCGTCGACACCGTCCTTGGCGGTGCTGACCTCGTACTCGTGGCGTTCCAGCACGCGACCCGTGACCTTGCGCATGGTGATCGAGTCGTCGACCACCATCACCAGCGGACGTACCAGCACCTCCTCGATGACCGGCGCCTTGACCGCGCTGAGGCCTTCGGCCAGGCGCTGCTCGCGGCGGATCATGCCGTGACGTACGAGCGGCGCCAGGTCGAGAATGATCAGCACCGAACCATCGCCCATGATGGTGGCGCCGAGCAGGCCCGGCACCGAGCTGATCTGCGGGCCGACCGACTTGACCACGATCTCGCGCGAACCGAGCACGGCGTCGATGCGGATGGCCGCGCGCAGGTCGCCCGCGCGGGTCAACAGCAGCGGCTGCTGTTCGTCCTCGGTGGCGAGGCCGGGCGGCAGGCCGAGCAGCTCGGCCAGGTCGTGGACGCCGTAGTCCTCGTTGCCGTACTGGAACGATGGCTCGTCGGTGGCCAGCAGTGCGGCCAGGTCTTCCGGATTGACTCGCGCCACGCCCTGTACCGAGGTCATCGGGATGGCGAACGTGGCCTCGCCGATGCGCACCAGGATGGCCTGGGTGACGGCGAGGGTGAACGGCAGGCGCAGCACGAAGGTGGTGCCCTGGCCTTCCTCCGACTCGATCGACAGCGAACCGCCGAGCTGCTTGATCTCGTTGGCGACCACGTCCATGCCGACGCCGCGACCGGCCAGCTGGGTGACCTGACTGGCGGTGGAGAAGCCGGGCTGGGTGATCAGCGACAGCAGCTGATTGTCGGTAGGCCGCGTTTCCGGACGCAGCATGCCGCGCTCGATGCCGCGCTTGCGGATAGCCTCGCGATTGAGGCCGCGACCGTCGTCGCTGACCCGCACCACCACCTCGGTCGCCTCGCGGGCCACCTTGATGCGCACCGCGCCCTCGGCCGGCTTGCCCAGCTTGCGCCGCTCGGCCGGACTCTCGATGCCGTGCGCGATGGCGTTGCGCAGCATGTGCTCGAACGGTGCCTTGATGCGGTCGAGCAGGTTGCGGTCCATTTCGCCGTGCGCGCCGTCGACGTAGAGCTGGGCCTGCTTGTGCTCCTCCTGCGCGGCCTGGCGCAGGGTGCGGCGCAGATTGGGCACCATCGTGTCGAACGGCAGCATGCGCGTGCGCAGCAGGCCGTCCTGCAGTTCGGTGCTGACCCGCGACTGCTGGATCAGCAAGGTTTCGGCCTGGCGGGTCAGCTCATCCAGCATGTTCTGGATGGACACCAGATCGGACACCGACTCGGCCAGCGCTCGCGAGTACTGCTGCAGTTGCGAGTAGCGATCGAGCTCGAGCGGATCGAACGCGGTCAGGCCCGCCTCGCGATGCTCGCGCTGGAAGCGCGCGATGATCTGCGCCTCGGTCTCGATTTCCAGCATGCGCAGCTGGCTGCGCAGGCGTGCCACGGTCTGTTCCAGCTCGACCAGGTTGAAGCGGTAGCCGGCCACCTGCTGTTCCAGTCGCGAGCGGTAGATCGCCACTTCGCCGGCATGGTTGACCAGGTTGTCCAGCAGGTCGGCGCGGACGCGGATCTGCTCCTGCGGCGAGTGCGTCTCGCGCGCCGTCTCGGGCAGCAGCTCGGGCAGGCTGTGCTCGTCCTCATGGGCGACGGGTTGCGGCGCCTCCTCCACCGGCGCGTGCGACGCGTCCGTCGCGGGTTCGGCCTCGCCGACCAGCGCGGTGGCGCCGGCAAGCTGCAGCAGGTGGTCGATCGCGGCCTGCGGATACTCCGGCATGTGGCCCTGCGACACGCGCTGGACCATCGTGTTGAGCTGGTCGAAGCTCGCCTCGAGCGCACTGATCAGCGTGCCGGTCTTGTCGGCGTCGCGGATGGGTTTTTCCAGCACCGTCTCGATCGCGTGGGCGAGGTCGCCCACCGACACCAGGCCTGCGATGCGCGCACCGCCCTTGAGCGTGTGCAGGTCGCGCTGCAGTTCGCCGACGCAGGACGTATCGGCGGGATCGGCGTGCCACTTGGCGAGCACGCCGTCGGCGCTGTCGAGAATCTCGCGCGCCTCGTCGATGAACACTTCGAGCAGGTCGGCGTCGATGCGGCTACCGTCGGGCAGCACGAACGCGGGCGCCGGTTCCACCCGAGTCGCGGCGGCCCTGGCGGCGGCCTGCTTGGCAGCCTGCTCGGCCGCAGCTTGTTCGGCTGCCGCCTGTTCCGCGGCGGCCTGCGCCGCCGCCAGTTGTTCCGCCTGCTCTGCCGCGGCTTGTTCCGCGGCAGCTTGTTCGGCAGCCGCCCGCTCGCGTGCGGCCTCCTCCTGCGCAGCTTGCTCGGCTGCGGCTTGCTCGGCAGCGGCCTGGCGAGCAGCTTCGGCGGCGGCGTTGGCCGCGGCGATGGCCGCGTCGGGCTCGAAGGCGCGCAGCGCAGCGGTCATCTCGGCAGCGGCATCCATGTGCTCGTCGTGACCGGTTTCCGCATCGACGCCTTCCGGCGCGGACGGCTCGGCGAGGGTCGGAGTCGACTCGCGGGCGGTGTCGGCCTCGATGGCCGGCTCGTCCACCGCATCATCGCCCGCTTGCGGCTCGAATATCACATGCGCGACTTGCGACTCGGGGTAGTCGTCGCGCATCTCGGTGATCTGCGCGGTGAGCGCGTCGACGTTGGGCAACGGCAACGCCGGGGCGTCGAACTGGGCCATTACCTGGTCGACCACGTCGGCCGCCTGGCCGAGCAGGCGCACGCCCGACGCGGGCAGCGGCTGGCCGGATGCGCGCAGGCGCTTGAACAGGCCTTCCAGCGGCGACAGCAACTGTGTCAGCAGCGGGATGTCGACCATCGCGATCGCGCCGTGCAAGGTGTGCACGGCCCGCAGCAGCTCCTCGCTGACCGGCAACGCGCCTTCGCTGCGCTGGATCGCGGTGCGGATGGTCTGCAGGTACTGGGCAACTTCGCTGCGCAGGATCTCCAGCAGCACCGGATCGATCGGCGGCATCGCCGGCATGTCCACCAGCGGTTCCGGCTCGGCCGGCACGGGCTCGGCGGCGGCCGCGCTTGCCACGTCGGCATCGGTAAGGCTGGCCCGCGGCACGTCGGCCGCGTCGACGGTGGCGCGCGGCACGCGGCGGACCACCGTGCGGGTGACCGTTTCGGTACCGCGCTGCATGAAGTCTTCCACTCGTGCCGGCTGGCCCGCGGCCAGCCGCTCGGCGGCCTGCATGATCGCGCTGAGCGGCACCTGCGGATCGCCCTCGCCCTTGAGCGCAGCCAGCAGTTGCGGCAGCGCGTCGATGGCGTGGCGGACCACGTCCTGCACGTTCTGGTCCGGCTCGATCGTATGGTCGAGGACGCGGTTGAGCATGTCCTCCACCTTCCACGCGAACTCGCCCAGCACGCCGGCGCCGACCAGGCGGCCGGAGCCCTTCAGGGTGTGGAACGAGCGGCGGATGCCGACCAGCGCCGGCGTCTGCGCCGGGTCGGCCAGCCAATCCTTCTGGGCCACCGCGAGGTTGTCGATCTCCTCCTGCATTTCCTCCAGGAAGATGTCGCGGATGTCGTCGTCGATGCCTTCGGCATCGGCGTTGAAGCGGGTGTTTGCCGCCAGCGGATCGGCGACGGGCACCTGTTCGGTGACCTGCTCCTCGATCTCGACCCAGTCCTCGCCGACGGCGCTGGCCGGGCTCGCCGGTGCGCCGGTCTCCGCCAGTCGCAGCCCGTCGAGGTCATGCGTGGGTTCGGGCGAAGCCTGCGCGTCGCCGACGAACAGGCTGCCGAGATCGGCGCCGGGCAGCAGGCTGACGGACTCGGAGAGGTCGGGGTGCTGCTCGGCTTCGAGCGAAACGGAAGCCGGTGCCTCGGCGACCGGCGCGGGCTCCTCCACGGCCGCGCGCTGCGCCGGGACCGGCCAGTAGCCAAGCTGGGCCAGGCTGTGCTCGGCCACGTCGAGGATGTGTTCGAGGCCGCCACGGTGCTCGCGCGCCGCCTCCAGGTAGTACTCCAGCGCGGCCAGCGCGTCGGCCAGGTGATCCATCTGCGCACCGCTGGGCACGCGACGGTCCTGCAGCAATTCGTAGTCGATGAACCGGCCCACGCCCTGGGCCAGTTCGGCCGGGCGCGGCGAGGACAGCATGCGCATGGCGCCGGCCACCTCGTCCATCAACGGCGGCGCACCGGCCAGGCGATCGTGCTGCCAGCCCGACTCCACGAAGGCAACGATCGCGTCCTTCACCTTGCCGGTGTTGCCGATCGCTTCCTGCATCAGGGTGGAGACCACGCCGAGCGCTTCGCTGCGCGGCAGCCCCTGCGTGGGGTCGGCGGCAGCGGCAGGTTCGCCTTCGGAGCCGAGGCTCTCGATGTGGTCGTCCAGCGACGCCTCCACGTAGAGCAGCGCGCCGGCGACATCCAGCAGCGTTTCCTCGTCGGCAGGACGCAGGCGGTTGGCGATTTCGTCGAGCACGCGGCGCTGCTCGCCGACCACGCGGCGCGGCACCGCCAGCGCCAGCATGCCCAGCGTGTCGCCGACCCGTTCGAGCACTTCGCCCTGGGCGGCAAGCTGGGCCGGATCGCCGTCCTGCTCGCGCAGGAACAGGTCCAGCGCTTCCTTGACGCGCAGCAGGTCGTCCTTGAGCGCGCGCGACACCGAATCGAGCAGGGCGCGGTTGTGCCCGGCCATCGAGCCGCGGGCGTGTTCCAGTTCACCGGCATCGGGCAGCAGGCTGTCCAGCGCGTAGGTGCTGCGCAACAGCTCCATGTGCGGGCTGCGCTGCTTGGCCTGGGCCACGATGTAGAGCAGCTTGCAGGCCACCTCGTCGGCATCGCTCGCGCGCAGGCTGTTCTCGCCATGTTCGATCAGCAGGCGGATGTTGCGATCCACCTTGCCGATCAGCTGGCGCACTTCGGGGGCGTGCCCCTTGAGCATGCCTTGTTCGAGACCTTCCAGCACCCCGGCGGCGATCCACCACAGGCGCCGGCCATGCACGTGATAACAACGCGCAGTGATCGCCAGCAGGGTCTTGCGCATGGCGACCAGTTGCTGGGCCGCATCCTGGCCGCGGAACCACGCCAGCAACTGCTGCTGGAAACGCAGGCGCAAACCGGCCAGCTCCACGCGGTGCGCCGCGGCATAAGCCTCGCTCATCGCCGCCGGAGCCTGCTCCGGCAGGAAGGCGTCGAGGTTCGGATGGAACATCGACGACTCGGGCAGCGGCTCCAGCCCGCGGGTGGCACGCAAATCGTTCAGCAGCGGCAGCAGCACCACCGGCACGTCGCGATGGCCGCTGGACAGCCGTTCCAGGTAGTCCGGCAGCTGCATCAAGCCACGCATCAGGGCGGCGTAGGCTTCCTCGCGCTGGAGCACCTGGTCGTTCAACAGCGCGCCGACCAGGGCCTCCATCTCCGCGGTGACCGCCGCCGCGCCGTACAGCTCGACCATCTTCAGCGTGCCGTGCACCTGATGCAGATGATCCGTGCAGGTGCGCATGAAATCGCGCTTCCCCGGATTGTCGACGTACGACTCCAGTGCCTCGCGGGCGATCGACAAGGTGTCGTCGAGTTCCGGCTTGACCCACTGCAGCGTGGTGAAATCGATGTGGTCTTGAAGTCTCATGCGCCTCTCTCAGCGGTCACGCCATGCGGGCATTGCGAAACCAGCGAGACTGCCCCCCGTACTGTGCGTGTATTCATCCGGCTGCTGCCCACGTCGAGCAAAATCATCCCGGCAGCTTGAAGTGGGCCACGGAACGCCGCAGGTCGCTTGCCAGTTGCGCCAAGGTGCCGATCGAGTCGGCCGTCTGGCTCGCGCCCTGCGAGGTCTGCGAGGTAATTTCCTGGATCGCGTTCATCGACACCGAGATATCGGTCGCCGCCGCGGACTGCTCGCGCGCCGCGGTGGAGATGTTCTGAATCAGCGCGGACAGATCGTGCGAGACGCGCTCGATGTCGCCCAGCGCGCTGCCGGCGTCCTCGGCCAGTCGCGCACCGGCGACCACCTCGGCGGTGGTCTGCTCCATCGAGTTCACCGCTTCGTTGGTATCGGACTGAATCGTCTGCACCAGCGTCTCGATGCGCTTGGTCGCGCTGGTGGAGCGTTCAGCCAGTCGCTGCACTTCGTCCGCCACGACCGCGAAACCGCGACCCGCCTCGCCGGCCGAGGCCGCCTGGATGGCCGCGTTCAAGGCCAGGATGTTGGTCTGCTCGGCGATGTCATTGATCAGTTCCACGATCGAGCCGATCTCCTGCGAGGATTCGCCCAGGCGCTTGATGCGCTTGGAGGTCTCCTGGATCTGGTCGCGGATGGAGTCCATGCCGGAGATCGTCTCGCGCACCACCTCGGCGCCGCGCGAGGCGATCTTCACCGAGCGCTCGGCCACGTCGGCCGATTCGGCGGAATCCTTGGACACCACGTCCATCGAGCTCACGATCTGGTTGATCGCCGAGGTCGCCGAGGTGATCTGCTGCGCCTGCTGCTCGGCCGCGTTGGCCAGGTGGCGGGCGGTGGTCTGGGTTTCCTGTGCCGAGGACGACACCTGCTCGGACGTCTCGTTGATGGTGGTCACCAGCGATCGCAGCTCGTCGATGGCGTAGTTCACCGAGTCGGCAATGGCGCCGGTGATGTCCTCCGACACCGTGGTCTTCACGGTCAGGTCGCCTTCGGCCAGCGAACCCATCTCGTCCAGCAGGCGCATGATCGCCTCCTGGTTGCGCTGGTTCAACTCGGTACTCTGGGCAAACCGCTTGCGCTGGTCGGTGACCAGGGCGATGACCAGCAGCAGGGCGAAGGCGACCGCGGCGATGGCGCCGAACAGGCCCCACCACACGTTCGGGAACAGCCGGCGCAGCGGCAGCTTGCCGATCTGGTCGGACAGGTCGTTGGCGCGCAGCAGGACGGTCTGCGAATCCAGCGAGGCCTGGTTGCCGGCCCGCTTCACGTCGGCGATGTTGGCGGCGGCGGCGGACAGCTTGGCCACCGGGTCGGCCAGCTTCGTCCAGCTGGCGTCCATCTCGGTAAGGATCTTGCGCGCGTTGGCGTCGGAGATCGGCCGCACGCCGCTGTCCGGGTTGCCCTCGATCAGGCCCTTGAGCACGCTGCCGTACAACTGCGCGTCGCGCGACAGGCCGTCGGCCGCGGACTGGGCGTTGTCGCCGCCCTGCAGCACCTCCTGCACGCGGCGGATGATGCGGTCGGCGGACAGCATCTGGCGCGAGGTACCGAGCATCTGTTCGGAACTGCCGTTGCGCTGCTGCAGGATGTTGACCACCTGCTCCATGCTGGAGTTGAGCAGCGGCATCTGCTGCGAAATCGTCGCCGCGCGCTGGCCCGAGTCGAGCACCACCGCCTTGTTCGAAAGGATCTTGCCGATATCGGCGTCGAGCTGCGCCCAGGCCGCGTCCAGCGCGGTCACGGCACGGCCGGCCGGCGACTTGTTGCCGTCGGCATAGGCTTGCATGCCGCTGTCGGGGTCACCCTTGTCCAGTCGCTTGACCGCCGAGTCGATGGCATTGCGGGTGGACTCGAGTTCCTTGAAGGAGTCCACGTTGCCGTCGGCGGATTCCAGCGCGAACTTCGCCGTCTGCTGCGACAGCACCTGGATCTGCGTGGTCAGCGCGACCGCCTGGCGATCCTCGCCGTTCTTCTGGTTGAGCATGAAGAAGTCGAGTGCCGCGAAACCGATCGCGATCAGCAGCAGGACAATGAGTGCGGTATATCCGCGTTCCCGGCTGACGCCCCCTGTAGTACTCATGTTCACCTCATCGGTCTAACTGATATGTGCCGCCCATACGCACCGGCCCCTGCCGCGCTGCCCCGAAGCGGGTGCCGGCCTTCCGGTCTCCCCGCTCCAACCGCACGGCATCCCCTGCCGGCTTCACCCGGTCGTCAGGCAGCCGCCTGACGGAAATCCGGTGCACGCACGAGCCGGTTCATGCTGAAAATCGCCAGTTGCTGCTCGCCCACCCGGTTGTCCACGAAACGCGCCAGCCGCGGATCGGCTTCTTCCTGCGCCTGCTGGCGCTGCTCCGCGTCCACCGTGCGCTGGCCGAGGACCTCGTCCACCAGCAAGGCGACGCTGCCGCCGCCCTGGCGCACCACCAGCAACCGGCTCCGATCGGAATGCTGGGTGCGTTCGCCGAACAGGAAGCGCCCGATGTCCACCACCGGCACCAGGTTGCCGCGCACGTTGGCCACGCCGAGCAGCCATGGCTGGGTGCCAGGCACCGGGGTCAGCACCGGCACGGCGAGCAGCTCGTTGATCTCGTCGATGCCGCTGACCAGCAGCCTGGAACCGACCCGGAAACCGATGCCGCGCCACAGGCCCGGTGCCTCGAACTTGTCCTGGGTATCGGAGGCATGCGCCAGCGACAGCCGCTCGTAGCGCGCCAGAATCTCGAACGGGGTACGGTTGGCGCTCTGGTTCATGAGCCGCTCGACAGCAGATCGTTGATGCAGGCCAGCAGGTCTTTTTCGTTCACCGGCTTGGTGATGAAGGCGCGCGCGCCCTGGCGCATGCCCCAGACGCGATCGGTTTCCATCGACTTGGTGGTGATCATCACCACCGGCACGTGCTGGGTCTTGGGGTCGCGGGTGAGCGTACGGGTGGCCTGGAAGCCGTTCATGCCGGGCATGATGACGTCCATGATGACCAGGTCAGGCTGTTCGGCGCGCACGCGCTCGATGCCCTCCTCGGCCGTGCTCACGGCTGCCACGTGGTGCCCGGCCCGCTCGAGCAGCGTGGTGAACACGCGTACGTCGGTGGGTGAGTCGTCGATGATGAGAATGTTTGCCACAGCTCCCCCTCAGGGTCTGCAGTCAGTGACTTGCTGCAGTACTGACATGTCGATGGATTGCGCCAAGCAGCTCGTCACGGGTGAACGGCTTGGTCAGGTATTGTTCGGCGCCGACGATGCGGCCGCGCGCCTTGTCGAAGAGTCCGTCCTTGGAGCTGAGCATGATCACGGGCGTGGCGCGGAACTCGGGGTTGTTCTTGATCAGGGCGCAGGTCTGATAGCCGTCGAGGCGGGGCATCATGATGTCGACGAAGATGATCGCCGGCTTCTGGTCGGAAATCTTGGCCAGCGCCTCGAACCCGTCGACCGCGGTCAGCACCTCGCAGCCCTCTTTCTTCAGCAGGGTCTCGGCGGTGCGGCGGATGGTCTTGGAGTCATCGATCACCATGACCTTGAGGCCCGCCAAATCGGTAACGCTCACGTTCAAATTCACTCACTCCCCCCTGTGGCTCGCCACGAGCTCAGGACAAGTATCAGGACATGCAACTGTTGTGCCCAATGGTACGCGTGTGGAAATCCCGGTGATCCGGCTGCTGCAAACCCGCACCGTGGCGGCATCCCCGAAGCTTTGCTGTT
>MKTU01000061.1 GCA_001898415.1 Rhodanobacter sp. 67-28
CTCAAGGAGCACCGCGTGGTGCTGTTCATGAAAGGCGACCGCCACCAGCCGATGTGCGGTTTCTCCGCCGCCGCGACCAACACGCTCAACGAGCTGCTGCCGGAGTACCACACGGTCAACGTGCTGGACGACCCGGAGATCCGCGAGGGCATCAAGCTCTACGGCGAGTGGCCGACGATCCCGCAGCTGTACGTGGGCGGCGAGCTGATCGGCGGCGCCGACATCATCAGCCAGATGTACCGCAGCGGCGAGCTGCATGCGGTATTCGGCATGCCGGCACCGGATCGCACCCCGCCGGAAATCACCATCACCGATGCCGCCGCCGAGGCGATCCGCCAGGGCACCGCCAATGCGCAAGGCATGGTCCTGCACCTGGAAATCGGCCCGGATCACGGCGCCGGCTTCCAGCTGGCACCGGCCGGCGAACATGACGTGGTGACGCAGTCCAACGGACTGGAAGTGCATTTCGACCCCGCCAGCGCCCAGCGCGCGCGCGGCATCGTCATCGACTGGGTTTCCACCGTGCAGGGCGAGGGACTCAGCCTGACCTTCCCCGGCGCACAGGAGATCAAGTAGCTCAGGGGGCTGGCGCCGCAAACACGGCTGGCGACCTGTAACATCGGCCTGTGACCTGCGTCATCCCGCCATCCGATATGCTGCTCGTCAGTGGCTCTCGGGAATCCCGCATTCCACACGCGCCAAGCCTTGACTATGCCGAGGCGACGCTCCAGCGGGTCACTGCCCAACGCCAGCGAACCTCGCCGCACGCCCGTGGATGGCTTGCAGGTACGGAAGGACCCGATGGATCAGCTCCTCATGTCGGTGCCACTTGCCCGGAGCGGGATCGGTCACGGTGTAACGTGAAAGTGGCAACCTGCCATCAAGCGAACGGTCCCAGTCGAGGCCAAGCGCACCGGACAACCGCGCCACCTCCGCCGCAGGGTCTGTGATGAACGCGTCATAGCGTGCAACAAGGCAACGTTCCGGGGGCAACGCGTCGAGATCGTCGAGCAGGATGCGCGTAGTGATTTCCCACTGCGCTGCCACGATCTCAGGCAGTGGCCGTCCAATCAGTTCGCCCCAACCCGGTACCAGCAGCAATGACCATGGCAGGCCGGTCCAGCCTGGCAGGTTCGGGTATGTGCGGAACCTGCCGGATTGCCAGGCCTCGATCATGCTGCTCAAGGTTTCGCGCGGATCGCGATACAAATATATAAACCTTGCCTCCGGGAATGCCTTCACCAGGAACGGGATGCGCAACGCGTTCTTGGGCGTTTTTTCGAGCATCCGGACTGGTCGCTGATTTGGTGCCTCACCATGGCGGTCACGAAGTTCGGCCAGGAAACGGCGACGCAATGCTTCAACAATCTCCGGCGTCGCCGCCGCGGCATCGAGCCGATTGGAATCGTAATCTCGATCGATCGCACTCAGGCCGGGCGTGCCTTCGATGATCGCATGACTTTCGCGACCGATCGTGTAGAGCCCCGGCGCCTTCTCCAGGGTCTCGAACAACAAGGTGGAGCCGGACCGTGGTGGCGAGATGATGAATATCGGGCGGTCGTACACGGGATCGCGGCCACCTTCGGTTGCACGCGGTGCTGGAACCGCAGAGGCGACATTCTGACGCAGCTCGTCGCCGCTGGAGGTGTGTTGGCTGTCCGCAATCGCCACCGACAGCACCATGAGTCGCAGCGCGACCACCAGCGACGAACCATTGACCAATTGCAGCGAAGCGGCTGAACTCTTCAGCCACTGTTCGTAGGAGCCCAATGCCTTGCGATACGCCGGGAAACCGGCCGGATCGGTACCAAACTCCGACCATAGCGCCTGCCAGGCGGCAAGAAAACGCGATGTCACCTGCTTCGCCGGCTCCAGCTGCGGATGCGGGCGTACTTCATGAAGCAGAAAGACGATGTGCTCGCGCATCTCCCACGGTGTCATGACCGTCGGCAGGTTGACCGATTCATAGCGCAACGCGGGGTGCCGTTCACCGGTTGGCGGAACCGGTTCCGCATGCCATCCCTCCGGCACGTGGTTGCCCGGCATCCGGCCGGCCCGCAGCAAATCTCCGAACTCGTCGCTGCCGACCGTATCCGCCACCAGATGAATCCGCGCGGCGTCGGAGCCATTGATGACTTGGTGCTGACGCCAGGTATCGAAGATCCAGCATTCGCCCGGGCGCATGTTCACCTCGCCTTCGCCGCACAGGAATCGCACGCTAGGCGTGGTGACGATGGGCACATGCACACGCGCACGCGCACGCCAGTAGTAGTTGATGTCGAAATGCGGGGCGACCTCCGCTTGGCCTGCGAGTTTCATCAGGCGGGTGCGACCCCAGACAGCACCGATTCGCCCAAGCACGTGCATCAGATAGGGAGCCTGCAGGAGATAGGGCGTGGGTCGCATGGCACCCGAGAAGGAGTCGTTGTGCGTACTGCCTTCGGCCGCGATCAAGGGCAACCAGTAGTTGCCGGGATACTTCTGCGGGTGTTCGTGCCAGGCATCTTCGCCGAACGCCGCAATCTCCTGCGCGAGCAGCCCGGCATCGAATTGAAGCGGCAACTGGATAAAGGGAACCGGCAGTTTCACTGACTGTACTCACTGGGACAATATTGAGCTGCGCGCCTGCGGCGCACAGTCGAACGGGCTTCCAGATCGCGCCTGACACATGGTGGCTTGCTCATGTGAATCACCGGGTAACCGCCATGGCCGGAATTTGCCCTGAACCAATTCGAGCATGCAATGTTTCTCATGTTTCCATCAGCCCTTGGGTGATCGCCTGGCATAGCGGCGACAGCTGTTGTTCGTAATGGCGCCACTCCTGGAAGAAGCGTTGGTGGATCGGCTCACGGACCTGGGCAGCACTGAGGGTGGCGACCACTGCCTTGTTGCTCGTGATGTCCACGCAGCCGGGCTCCCAGTCCAGGCCACAAAATGCGAGCGCCTTGCGTGTAGCTGCTTCCGGGTCCCTAACGAGTTCACTGTAGGACACGTCATGGATGACCCCCGGCATCACCACATGCCAATGTGCCAGCACTCGCCGGTATTGCAGATAGTGTGCTGCAAGCGCCTGCAGCTCGTAGTTCCACGGAAATGACTCGCCCATGACCCAGGTGCGGAAATTGGAAAAGCAGACATCCATCGGATCGCGAACCATGTTGAGTATCCGCGCTTGCGGCAATGCCCGATGGATGATCCCGGCGACCATCCAGTTGCGCGGCATCTTGTCGACAAAGAAAGGCGCTCCCTGCGCGCGCCATTGGGTTCGTCGCAGATAGCGCCGCCCGAGCTCCGCGTAGTCCAGCCCAGGCAATCGTTCCACGACGCATTCATCCAGAATGCTCTGGTTGTCAGCCGCCCAACGAAGCTGCATTCCGAAATCATAGAGTTCACCCGCGGAAGTCACCTGCGAATGGTTGCTGATCACACGTTCCATCAGCGTCGTCCCGGAGCGAGGCATGCCGATGATGAAAATGGGTTGCGCACCTTCGTGAACCACGTCTGCAGGTTGCAAGAATTCCGGGGTGCACCGTTCGATCAGACCGTTGAACAGGCGCCAGGCATAATCGGGGTCGTGGTTCTGACGCGCATACATCGCTGCATTGGCGCTTTCCAGTGCGTTCCACGCCTCTTCATAGCGACCAAGATCCTCCAGCTCCTTGTATAATGCAAACTGAAGGATCGCCTGATCATCGGTTCCCGGCGCCACCTGCTGCAGCTGGTGTTTCAAACGGTCCAGATGATTGCGCTCGGCGGTCTGCTTGCGCACCCGTGAGAGTGAGAGCGTCGTCATGCCATCCAGCGGCCTCAGACGCAGGCTCGCCTCCAATTCGGCTTCGCCCTCCTGCAGATGTCCGTTGAAGATCAGCGCATGCGCGCGATCGAACCTGAACTCGGCGCTGTCCATGCCTGCAGCGTCGGCGCGATTCAGCAAGGCCAGCGACCCCTCATGATCCCCAAGAATGCGTCGCAACTTTGCCAGTCGCGCAAGCATGGCCGCATCGCTGACCCGCGCAAGGACAGCATGATCCAGGAGATCTCTCGCCGCCACCGTTTCACCCACCTGCAACAGGGCGTCCACGACGTCCACGATCAACTCCGGATCGTCCGACAGATGGTTCGCAGCGGTCAGGGCAAGCGAGGTGGCTGCCTGCACGCGACCATCCTCCAACGCAATCGCGTGCAGGGCCAGCATCGACGGAACATGCGCTGGGTTGCGTTGAAGCAGGGACTCAAGAGCAAAGCGCGCCGCCGTCTTCTGGCCATTGACCAGATAGCGCTGAGCTCGATTCCAGTACTTGGTTGTAGCATCAGTCATCGCGAATTGTGCCGGCGTTTGCTATCGCCACTCAGGGCGAAGCAGCATTGAGTTGGCCAATGACCCGGACCGGGTGCAAACGCAATAGGCGCGCGTCATCAATCGGGTCCCCAATGCTCTCAGATTGAACTTCGACGCGCCAGCTCGGGCCTCTTCCGACAAGACGCCGGTTCGGACGCGGCCCGGTAGTTCCGATGAGCCACGGGCACGGGCTGTCATTCCGGGGCAGACCAATCACTAGCGATCACCACGAACACGAGGCCCGACGGCGCGACATCGCGCCGCGACGGAAGACAGACGCCCCCAGGGCGCAGAGCGGATCTCTGCCGGGCACCTGCCACCCGGATAATCCTGATACGACCCATGGCAAGCCAGCCGGAGCGGATCAGGGGCCCGGCGCACGGGACGACTTCTGCCCGCGCCGCGCCGACGCGGAGCAATCAGGCGAATCGATTCGGCTGGATCGGTGTGCGCGATTCCGGGACCGACTCTCCCGCCTGACTGAAGTCGCCGATCGCCTCCACCAGGTCCGTCACCGCGAGCCGTTCGACCTCGCTCAGATCCGGATTCCAGCTATCCAGGATGAGGACGATCCGGATATCGCCGCTGCGGTTCCATGCCTCATGCTCAAAGGTATCGTCAAACGTAACGCAACGGCCTTCACGCCAGATATGCACCCCGCCACCCACTCGAAGTGCGCAATCGGCCGGAACGATCAGCGGCAGATGGGTTACCAGACGGGTATTGGTGACGCCGGTGTGCGGCAGGATGTGCGTGCCGGGACTCAGTACGGAGAAGAGTGCTTCCGGCGCATGGTCGCGGATACGAACCAGCGGCAAACTGTCGAGCAAGCTGGTGGTCCGCGGGCAGGCCGCGCAATGCGCATCGTAACGTTCGCCATGACGGTAGAAAAAATACGCATCCCATGCGGCAGCCCGGTCATTGGAGGATCGCAGCATCTCCCTGGTTTCCTCAGGGGTCTGCACGCCGAGAAATGGCTCCATTTGCCTGGCGCTGGACAGTACGGCGCGCAATTCCTCGCGTACGCTGTCGGTCGCCGCCTCAAGCGCTCCCAGCCAGGGGAATCGCTCACGCGGATAGAACGGCTGACTGGGAATATCCGGAAAGTAGAGAAACTTTGGTTTCTGTCGTTGGTCCGGGATGCTCCTTGGCTGCTCGCCCAAATAGATGGCCAAGCAATGTTCCACCCGTGCCAATTCGGACCTTCCGTAGCGCTGACGCAGCGGTTCCAGGACCTCGTCGAACAGCCTTTTGCGTCCCTCCTGGGAGTAATTCATGGCGTACTTGACCACTCCACGCATCGCTGGCGCCGTGGTGGCATCGTCGAGCCAGCGTCCCCGCAGCTGCGCCGTGCGTATGGCTGTGAAGTAGGCCAGCAGCGCTTCGTGCGCACGCCCCAGCTGTTCCAATGCGATGCCCAACTGCAGACGCACAACGAAGGCTTCCGGCTTCTGCGCTAGGACGCTTTCCAGACTGATTGCGGCAGCCGCAAAGTCGCCTGCTCCCAACTGGGCCGAGCCTAGTTGCGCCAGAATCGCGGGATCTGCGGGTTTGACCCGATCGGCGTCCAGCAAGAGTCTGATCGCTTGTAGGTGGTCACTGCGGTCATAGTGACGATCGGCGAGAAACCGCAGTGCCTGCACGTCATCCGGCGCGATTTCGTGGAGACGGGCAAAGCATTTCTCGGCCAGATCGGTCTCGCCGCGGCGCAAATGCTCCAGTGCCATCGACCGGCATGTATCAGGAGTCGGTTGCTTCAGGTTGCTCATTGTTCTGACTTCATCCAGTGTTGATCGGGGCCGACACCTTGCGGCCCTCGTACAGGGTCGCCACATGGGCATAATACGCGTCCATGCTATGCCGCCGATGTATCAAACCCGTCACGGGCAATACCCCCGCCCAGCCGGAATACGACGGATCAGACCAGCAGTCGCGGCGCCAGCTGGTGCCGCCAACCCGGAATGAAGAATGACTACACGTCTCGATGGATTGACAGTGACCGCAGCACAGCACGTTGTGGCTGCGGGGCAGGCGCTGGATGCGGGCCGCGTCGATCAGGCCAGCCACTATCTGTCCAGCGTTACAGCCATCTTTCCCGACCACCCGGAAGTGTTGCGCATGTTGGCCGGTATTCAGGGGATGCGAGGTGAGCATCGGGAGTCGGTCCGCACGATGCGTCGCGCGCTCGCACTGCGGCCTGATGACGCCGGGTATCACAACACACTGGGCACCCTGCTTGGCCAGTCTGGCGAATACGACGCAGCCATCTCCGCCTTGCAGCGCACCTGCGAGTTGCAACCGGACATGGCCATGGCCTGGTACAACCTGGGCGTGATGCTGGTGCGTTCGGTGCGCAATGAGGAGGCGCTGCGCGTGCTGCAGCGGGCCGTAGCGCTCGCGCCCGATCACATGCAGGCGCGGGCCCTGCTGGCTGACATGCTACGCATGCGCGGCGAAACCGAACAGGCCGCCGCGGAGTATCGGCGGGTAATCGCGGAACAATCATGGGCCGGCATGGCATGGTGGGGACTGGCCGATCTCAGGACAACGCGTCTTGACGAGAAGGATATCCAGCAGATGCAGCAGGCACTGCGCCAGCCAGCGGCGAGCGATGACGACCTGATGGCCATTGGCTTCGCCCTGGCCAAGGCTTACGACGATACCGGGCTGTACGCCGAGTCTCTCGCGGCGCTGGCCACCGCCAATGAGATTGCGCGCCGCCGCCGGACGTGGGACCGCAAGGGTTACTCAACCGCAATTTCGTCGCTCAATGCGGTCTTTACCCCCCCGCCGGCGGGGGCACCCGGGGAGCTAGGCGAGGAGGTTATCTTCATCGTCGGCCTGCCGCGCTCCGGCTCAACCCTGGTCGAACAGATATTGGCCTCGCACTCGTTGGTGAACGGCGTCGGCGAGTTGCCCGATCTGCCGCAGGTACTGGCGGAAGAATCGCGGCGCTGTGGCCAGCCCTTTCCGCGCTGGGTCAATGCCATGCAGCCGGCCGATTGGGAGCGACTTGGGCGGCGCTATCTCGAACGCACGACCCACTGGCGGAGTTCGAAGCCCCGCTTCACGGACAAGCTGCCAGGCAATTGGATCTACCTGGGTGCGATCCGTGCGATGTTGCCTGGCGCACGCATCATCGGTTGTCGCCGCGATCCGCTGGAAACCTGTTTCTCGTGCTATCGACAGCGTCTCGACAACAACGAATACACACGGAGCTTCGATGACCTCGCAAGCTTCTGGCGCGATTGCGACCGCAGTTTGCAGCACTGGCAAACGCTGCATCCCGCGCACGTGCTGCTCCACGATTACGAAGCTATGCTGGCAGATCCGGCAACCCGCATTCGTCAGCTGCTGGAGTTCTGCGACCTGCCGTTCGAGGAAGCCTGTCTGCGGTTCCACGAGAACACCCGCGAAGTGCGTTCGCCTAGCGCAACCCAAGTACGCCAACCGCTGATGTCGAACACCGCACGCGCACCTCGCTATGGTGCACTGCTCGACCCGCTGCGTGCCGCGCTGGGCTTGCCGGAGTGGAACAAGTGACAGGCCGGGGAGAGGTCATGTCGGAACATGCGCCGCCGAGCTCGACACTTGTGCCCATGTATCGCAACGCTGCCCTGCAATGAGTCATTTTCCCAAAAGTGCTTCTGGCAACATCAGTCACGCCGACGTTGCCTTGGCCGCATACGATCGTCAGTGCGCTGCCGGCATCCGCTCGCACACCGTGCTGACGGACACCCTGAAGGGTGCAGTGGAGTCGGCCTGGCTGCAATGTGCCCAGATGTTGGTTCTGCGCAGCGACGCCCAGGCCGCGCTGGCCGTGCTCGAAGTAGCATTTGCGCATTTCGAGGCATCCTCCGAAGTACGACTGGCATTGGCGGGCATCGTGTTTCGGCAAGGAGCGCGCGATCGGGCGGAATCGCTGCTGTGCAGAGTACTTGAGGACGATCCCGGACACCTTGCCGCGACCTTGCAACTGGCGCGACTGCTCAAGGAGCAGGGACGCATGCAAGCCGTGGCAACTGTGGTTCGCTCCGGCTTTCGCCGAGATCGACATGACGCCGAGCTGGTGATCCATGGCGTCGAACTTCTCGACGACTGCGGCCGCAAACACGAAGCGGCCGCGTTGTGCGAACACGAGATCGCTGCTGGGTCCAGTGATCCTCGCTTGCATGCCTATGCAGGTATGCTGCTGTCCCAGTTGGGTCAATTTGAACTCGCCCGCGTGCGCCAAGAATATGTACTTGATCACGACTTGCGAGGACTGGAATGGCATGTGCCACTAGGCTTGACCGGCTTGCAGCGCTACACGGACCGCAACCATCCCGACTTCGCCCGTTTGCACGAATACCTTTCGCTGCCCGGTCTCAGCGAACAGGCACGTGCGTCGCTTCTGTTCGGGCTGGGTAAGGCGCATGACGACATCGGAGACTATGCCAGGGCCGCGAGTTATCTGCGCCAGGCCAATGCCACAGTCCATGCGTCCACGCGATGGCCGCGCAAGCGTTGGCGGCGGAGCGTGGAGGCGAAGATCAGCCAAAGCCTGCCGGCGGGGCAGCTCGCTGCAACCGTGGACTGGACGCCCGTTTTCATTGTCGGGTTGCCCCGCTCGGGCACCACCCTGCTAGCCGACCGACTGGCACGGCATCCCGACGTCTGCCAGCGCGGGGAGTTGCCCTGGCTTCCAGTCGTGGCCGAACAGGTGATCAACGGCAACGGCAACTACCGCGAACGGCTGCAACATGCAGCCGCGACATACACAGCCCAGTTGCTTCAGGATGATTCAAGCGCGCTCTGGCTGATCGACAAGCAGCCGCACAACTTCATGCATGTCGACCTCATCCTTGCGCTGTTTCCGAATGCTCGCTTCCTCTATTGCCGGCGCCATGCGCGCGACAACGCGCTGTCGCTGTGGATGCAGTCATTTCAGGCTGGAGCGCAGGACTTCGCCTATGATTTCACCGACATCAGTGCCGTGATCCAAGGCTCGCGACGGCTGATGAATCATTGGCTGACGCGCTATCCGGATGCTATCCGCATCGTTCAGTACGAACACCTGGTATCGGACCCGGTATGCCTGCTGCGCGGCGTGGCGGACTGGCTGGGGTTGCCATCGCACGATCTGGTTTCCAACACCCCCGATAAAGACTCCATCATCAGCACCGCCAGCCTGTGGCAGGCACGGCAGCCCATTCACACGCGGTCCCTGCGGCGGTGGGAGCATTACTCAGCGTACGTGCCCGAATTGTTGCAGCTCCCGGACCACTGACCGATTCCTGCAGGTATCAAACCGACGTGTCCACTGAATAGCCCCAGTGATCGAGCATGGGTTGCAGGATGGGCAAGGCCGGCGCCAGCGCGTCCCGATAGCGTACCCATCGGCCGAGTCCCTTGCGATTCACCGGCACGATCACCTGCGCATAACTTGGTGTGGCGATATACCCCTTGTCGCGCGCGTGCTGATCGAAATTCATCATGGCCGAGGCATCTTCAAGACCGATGAATTCGGCGATCTTGCGGGTCTGTCCCACTGTGTCCGCGACCAACTCCTCGTATCGCGATACAAATACATTAGGCTTGAACACCTCCACATGATCCAGCCAGCATTCCATCGCGACGACATAGGCTCTTGCTAGCTTCGGCAACGATTCGCAGGCCATGGCAAGCACGGTTGAACGGAAGTTCTGCATGTAATTGCTCAGCAACACGTCACAGGGATGCCGCAAGGCCAGGATGATCTTCGCCTCCGGAAAGAGTCGGTGGATCATCGGCAGCCACAACATGTTGAGCGGATTCTTGTCGACCAGCTGAGTGTCCCACCGGCGCGGAACCTTGGTGCACACCATGCTCACGTAGGCCTTGCGCAACTCGTCGCAATCCCGTTGGTCGAGCTTGTGCATGTCCTGTGGAAACTGGAATTCGTGGTTGTCCAAGCGGTCGACCAGGACGTTGAAAAACGGCCGCTCATCCATCGACTGCAGGCGTGGATGGGCATCCAGCATCTGTTCCAGCAGGGTTGTGCCGGAACGCGGGAACCCGACGATGAAAACCGGAGAATGGGACGCGTCGGGTGCGCTCACTTTCGGCCATGCACGGTAATCCTGAACGGTCACCCGGCCTACTGCGGTAGGAATGATGGGCGCGTCCGGCGCGAAACGATCGGGCACCACTGCGCGCATTTCCTCGGTCTGCAGTTCATGTGCAGACTCCAGCGCCTGAAGTGCGCCCCGGGGGTCGCCGAGCTTGTCGCAGACGCCCGCAAGCACGAAATAGTGGATGTAGTCGTCCGGGGTACGGGGGCCCGACAGCTCAAGCAAAGCTCGCCCGGCAGCCAGGTCGCCCTTGCGCACCGCAAGCATCGCTCGCTGATGGGCAATTTCAAGGCGTACCGAGTCATCTGATGCGCCCCGGTCTGCTTCGAATTCCTGCAACTTGGCCTCAGCCAAATCCAGCCGATTGACTCTCTCATAGACGCTCGCCAACAGCAGTTGTGCCTGCAGATGCGAGGGCATTCGCATGAGCAGATCCTCGAGCAGCGCCTGCACCGAATTGGCATCGCCCAGCATCAGTTGCAGTATGGCCAGTTCGTACTGTTCCTCCGGCTCCAACGGTAACCAGCTGCGCCAAGGTCGGAGCAGGTCGTCGACCCGTTGGTCGTCCCTGCAGGCGGCACACGCACGCGCCGCGTGGATGCGAATCGAGGGATGCTGCGGTTCTAGCGCGAAGGCATCCAGCAGAGTCTCGCGTGCCTCGATGAAGCGATGCTGCTGCAACTGAAGCATGCCCAGGTTGAGCATCTGGTCGATGTTCATCGGGTCCAGCCTGAGCGCGGCGCGATACGCCTCCTCGGCCTCCACCAGAGCACCGATGTCGCGCAAGGCGGTGCCGTGGTTGCCCACGTGTAGACTGTTGCTCGGAAACAACCGAGCCAACTCAGCATACACCGGCAAGGCTTCCTGAAATTTCTGCTGCCGTTGCAGGCTGAGGGCGAGCAGGAACAGCAGTTCCTCGTCTTCCTGGCCCCGTTCCAGCTGAGCGCGGCTGAGCTTTTCTGCCTCAGCCAGTTGCCCATCTTGGAATGCGGCAAATATTTTCTGTTTCGCAGGTGTCGTCATGGATGCCTTGCAAAAAAAGGAGCCGCGCGAAGTGACTCGCGCGGCTCTTCAACATACAGCTATTGCAGAAACTCAGTCGATCAGAACTTGACCGTCACGCGAGCCCAATAGTAGCGACCGATGAGATCGAAGTCGGTTGGATCGGTGTTAGCGTTCAGCGTGTTGTTCGCATACAGGAACGGCGGCTGCTTGTCGGCCACGTTATTCACGCCGAAGTCGACTCGAGTGTTGAGTGGCTCGATGTTGTAACCGATCGACACATCGTTGTAGATCGTCGCACCGTACTTCAACACAATACCGGTCGCGTTGCAGTGATTACCCTGTGGCTTGCCCTCGTAATAGCACACGCCGCCCGGGAACGTATCCTGGCTCGGGCTCTTCGAGCCGTTCTGGAAACGACCGATGTAGCGCATGCGCCAGGAGGCATCCCAGTTACCCAGGTTCCAGTTCAGGAACCCCTGCGCACGCCAGCGCGGGAATAGGCACACGCCACCGCCGCTCGGGCAGGCCGCGGCTTGCGACGAGCCGAATGGCATAAAGTGGCCGGCGTCATTATAAACCGCGTTGGCAGTGGTGCCAGGGGCCGTCTGCTGATCCCAACGCGACAGATAGGTACCGTCCACCCCGATCGTGAAGTTGCCGAAGGGGAACTGCGGCAGCTTATAGCGCAGCGACAGATCCACGCCGCTTGCATCGGTGCGACCCAGGTTGCCGGTCGGCTCGGTGATGCTGTTGATCTGGCCGGCGTTGACATTCCCGGTCGGGAAACGCGAGATCAGCGGGCAGTACTTGGTTTCACCGGCGTAGCACAGGTTGAGTACCGTCTGCGCGCCAATCGTGGTGACGGTGTCGTTCAGGTAGATCTTCCACATGTCCACACTGGCGGACAGGCCCGGGATATAGCTCGGCGAGTAGACGAACCCCCAGTCGAAGGATTTACCGCGCTCCGGCCCGATTGGTAGACCCGAGTACTGGGAGCCAGCCAGAACACCCTTGATCTGCTGGCCGGACGCCACATCCTTGTTGGTGAAGCTGCCATCGGTCGGTACGCCCACGCAAGCCGGATTGCCGGCGGTGGTGGTGCCGTTGCAGGGATCGTTGCTGAGCTTGGGTGCATCGCTCGCCGCGGCAGCGAACGTATCGAGCACGGTCGGCGCACGGAACACGTCCGATACGGTGGCACGCAACAGCAGGTCGTTGATCGGGCGATATTCCACCGCGAACTTCTTGCTGTTGTTGCTGCCATACAGGTTGAACTTGGAATAGCGATCACCGATGGTGACGTTCAGGCTCTGCACACCCGGCAGATTGCTCAGAATCGGCACGAACGCCTCGGCGTAGACTTCCTTCGAGTTGTAGCCGCCCGACAAGGACGAAGCGCACTGGCTGCCCAGCGTGCAGTTCAGGGAAACCGGATCGATCAGCAGCAACGGGTCGACCGTGGTGTTGTTGTATTCCTTGCGATAGTCGGCGCCCGCTGCCAATTGCACGGTACCGGCAGGCAGGTTGAACAGGCCGCCGTTGACGTCAACCGAGTAGATCTTTTGGATCCGGAAGGTGTTGCTGATCGCCGGAACGGCAGCTGCCTGCAGTGCGGCAATCGAGTTCGGATCAAACAGATTGAACGGATTGAACGGAGTGCAGCCGGCCGCACCCGAATCGCAGACGACCTTGCCGGTGGCCGCATCGAGGTGGGACGGCCCGAGATCGGCATTGAGCGTCGCCGTGTTTGGCAGGCCACGGGTGATCGTCTGCTGCGAGTAATGACCGTAGCTCATCCCCGCATCCCAATTCCAGGCCTGGTCGAAGATGGTAAAATCGCCCCTCACGCCGGCATGGACCTGATCGGTCGAAGTGGCATTGTTAGCGCTGCGATTGCCGGCCGAAACCAGGCGCGCGCGGTAGTCATTGCCGCCCGGAACGAAATCCACACCAAACGGGTTGTAGTAGCTGTCCTTGGAGATCATTGCGCCATACGCCGTACCATACAGGGCCGGTGCCAGCTGGAAAGCCGCCGAGGTCTTGTTGTGGAAGGCATCCATGTACGCCGTCACATGGTCGCTCACGTTATACGTGCCGTTGACGAACAGACTGGTGCGTTCCTGCGGCGTCTGGATCAGATTGACGGTAGCATAGTTGTACTTGTCAGCATTGGTGAAGCAGTGATAATCGCTTGCTGTTGGCGACTGCCCGCTGGCACCGGCATTTGGGACAACCAGCCCTTTCGGACAGCCGATTGCGGCGGCGATACCGTCCGGCACCTGAACGCGGGGATGCGCAATGAATGTTGAGCCACCGATGGAGCTGGTAACCGGGGTGCTCTTGGTACCATAGAGCGACACCGCGTTCTGCGAGAACTTGCGGTTGGCGGCAAGAATGGAATCGTACTTGTTGTAGTCGATACCGGCAACGATGCTGCCCTTGTCCGAGGTCTGGCCGAACGTGAACGAGGCACCAGTCGAGACACCATCGTTGTGGTCGGACTCACCGTAGTTCACCGATACCTCGGCACCCTGATAGTCTTTCTTCAGAATGAAGTTGACCACACCACCGATCGCGTCGGAGCCGTACACTGACGACGCACCGTCGGTCAGCACTTCGACGCGCTCGATCATGGCTGCCGGGATCGAGTTCACATCGACGAAGCCAGAAACACCGGCAATGACGCGTTTTCCGTTGACCAGCACCAGGGTGCGCTGCGCACCCAGACCGCGCAGACCTACCGAAGAGGCGCCGGTGCCGCCGGCGTTGTTGACCGCCGGATTGGTGTTGCCACCGGTCACTACCGGCAACGACTGCAGCACGTCGCCCATGGTCAATTTACCGGTCGCCTTGATGGCGGCCGCGTCGATCGTGACGACTGGATTGGACGTCTCCAGATCCACACGACGGATGTGCGAGCCAGTCACCACCACCGTCTGCAGCGTCTGCGCCTTCTGGGCGTCGGCCTGACTGGTCGTGTCCTGGCTCTGGGTGCCCGTGTCCTGGGCGAAGGCCGTGCTCGTGGCACCGACCGCGATGACAGCACCCAGCGAAAGCGCCAAGCGGACTGCCGAAGAAAGTTTCGAGACCCCAAGTTTCATTTAAGACACCCTCCGGTTAATTTTCTTGTCATGGGCCAGAACTTCTTCTGCCCAGAATTGCGACCCGGCCCGTTTCCAAGCAGATGGTTTCGGACCCATGAACTCCCGATCCGCGCCGATACTAACAGGCAAATAACGCTATGTGAACTCACTTCATACGCTTTTCCGCTCCAGTTTGTTCAGCGGCCGTTCCTTGAGGTGGCCATTCGGCGGCCGCTTGAGCCACATCGGAGAAAGATCCGCAACTGCGCTGTCACCTAAAAATTTATGCTTCTCCAACGAATTTTGTACAACTTACGCGAACGCCTCGTAAGAGGAGGCCGTTAAAGTGTGATATGCATCACTTTTACCAGGCTTGTAATGACCCAGCGGTTCCTGCACAGGTCAGGCCGCTAAAGCATACGCTTGAGCGGGTGTCTTCATGCCCAGTGCCTGATGCG
>MKTU01000062.1:0-36055 GCA_001898415.1 Rhodanobacter sp. 67-28
GATTCAACCTGACCAACGCGCAGGCGCTGGCGGTGAACGGCTCCGTCAACGGCGGCGCCAGCACCTCGCTGACGACCACCGCGGGCGACCTGGCGATCAACGGTCTGGTGAAGGGCGCCACCACCACGCTGGTCTCGGCGGGCGCGATCACCGAAGGCGCCGGCGGCAGCATCACGGCGAACCTGTTGACCGGTCATTCGATCGGAAACACCACACTCGATGGCAACAACCACATCAACATACTGGGCGGCTTCAGCGCAGACTTCAGCCTGACCAACGGTCAGACGCTGACCGTCGAAGGCCCGCTCGATGGTGGCCCGGTCGTGGCGCTGACCACGACGGCCGGCGACCTGATCATCAATGGCACGGTGACCGGCGCCACCACCACGCTGACCTCGGCCGGTGCGATCATCGAAGGCACCCATGGCGTCATCACCGCCGATAACTTGACCGGCAGCTCCGCTGGCAGCACCAGCCTGCTCGGCGCCAACCAGGTGGCAGCCCTGGGCGCATTCGTCAGCGGTGGCGACTTCGCCTTCAACACCATCCGGACCTTGACGGTGAATGATGCACCGTCGGCCAATGGTGGTGCCGGCGACCTTACGCTGACGGCCAGCGGGGCGAACTCGGACCTGATCCTGGCCAGCACCCTGACCGGCAACACGGTTACCTTGGGTGCAGGCCGCAATATCAACCAGACGGCTGGTGCGATCCATGCGAACACGTTGACTGGCAGTTCGGTCGGCAGTACCGCGCTCGGTGGCGCCAACCACATCGGCACGCTGGGCAACTTCACGGCGGCGAACTTCGCGCTGACCAACGCGCAGGCGCTGGCGGTGACGGGCTCCGTGGACGGCGGCGCGAGTACTACGCTTAAGACCACCAGCGGCAATCTGGCGATCAACGGCACGGTGAAGGGCACGACCACGACGCTGGCCTCTGCTGGCGCAATCACCGAAGGCGCCGGCGGCAGCATTGTCGCCGGCATGTTGACCGGCAGCTCCGCCGGTGCCACCACGCTCAACGGCGCCAACCGCATCGGCACCCTGGGAGGCTTCACGGCCGCCAGCTTCGCCTTGACCAACGCACAGACATTGGCCGTCAGCGGCACGCTGGATGGCGGCGCCAGCACCTCGCTGAAGACCACCAGCGGCGATCTGGCGATCAATGGTCCGGTGAAGGGAACGGCCACCTCGCTCACCTCGGCCGGCGCGATCAGCGAAGGCGCGGCGGGCGTCATCACGGCCGGCACCCTGACCGGCAGTTCGGTCGGCGCGACCACGCTCAACGGCGCCAACCAGATCGGCACGCTGGGCAGCTTCACGGCAGCCAATTTCGCCCTGACCAGTGCGCAGGCGCTCACTGTCGACGGTCCGCTGGATGGCGGCGCCAGCACTTCGCTGAAGACCACCAGCGGCGATCTGGCGATCAACGGTTCGGTGAAGGGAACGGCCACCTCGCTCACCTCGGCCGGCGCGATCAGCGAAGGCGCCAGCGGCATCATCACGGCTGGCACGCTGAGCGGCAGCGCGGTGGGTCCGACCGTGCTGGGCAGCGCGAGTTCGCCCAACAAGAACATGGTCGACACGCTGGGCAACTTCACTTCGCTGGCCGGCTTCAGCATGACCAACGACAAGACGCTGACACTGGCGTCGGTGGCCGGCAGCGCCTTCACGGTGAACGCGGGCACCTCGCCGTTCTACCTGTCGGTGACCCATGGCGACCTGTTCCAGCTCGGCACGACACCGCTGTATGACGGCATAGGCGTATGGGGTTCCACCGGGCGCCTGGGTTCCAGCTCCCAGCCGATCTACGTGGTGGGCACGGGCCTGCAGAACATCGCCAACGTCGGCCTGCCGCCCGCTTACTTCTATGCGGTGGACAGCTCCGGCAACCTGCTGCCGCTGGGCGGTGGTTTCGCCATCAACGTGCCGACCGCCTCCGGTGCGGGCAGCGCGCAGAACGGCAACCACGGCGACTCCTACATCGACCCGAGCGTGATCACCGCCAACTACCGCTCGTACGGCATCGTGCCTTCCGGCGTGCGCCTGCCGCCCGACCAGCAGAGCGGTTGCGATCCGGATCAGCCGGACCAGGCCGCCTGCCAGGACCCGGACGCACTGGGCATGGTCATGCCATGGCCGAAAGCGCCGCAGTGACCGGCATCGGCAAACTCGGCGCAGGCATCGCGGTGGCGATGCTTGCGCTGGGCCTGACCGGCCCCGCCGCGGGCCAGGCAGCGCCGCAGATCGCGCCGCGGCTGACCGGGGAACTGATCATCACGCAGCTGGACACGGCGCAACACGACCTCGCCGCACGTGCGACCGGGTCGCCTGGCTCCAGTCTCGCGGCAACCAGCCAGAAGCTGGCCGACCTGGGCCGGGACTTGCGCAAGGCGCTGGGCAAGGATCTGGCCAAGCCGATCGACATGCTGGGCAACGAAGAGAAGGCGCAGGCCTACCGCGCCGAAGCCGCCGTGCAGCGCACGCAGGCGTTCCTGGAGGCCAGCAAGGGCTGCCTGGGCCAGGATGTCGCCGCGATGGCGGCTGCACTGGCCCGCACCGTGGCGTTGAAGGCGGCTGCCTCCGGCGGGTCGAAATTGCCGCCGGTGATCAATGGCGTGGAGACGCTGGATCGACGCCCACTGTTCGTCCTGCATGGCGACGGCGCCGGGGCAGCGTTCGCACTGACCGGGGAAAACCTGCTTGACGCACAGTGCGCCAGCCCGGTGGTCAGCGCGACCGACGCACAGGGCAAGCCGCAGGCGGTGCAGCCGGTGGTGACCGGCGTGTTGCCCAATCGCATCGAATTGAAATTGCCTGCCGGTGCGCTGCCATCGGGCAGCTACGTGCTCAACGTGGTGGCGCAGCGCAAGGTGTTCCTGATGGGCTGCACGGCGCAGCCGCCCACCTCGGCCGTGCTGGAGGTGGCGCCCGCGCCGAAGGTCTCGGTGAGCTACGCGCTGACCCAGACCTGCCCGGCGCCCGGCGGCGGACAGGGTCGCGCCATGCCGGCGGTCACCGGCAGCATGCCCGAGGGTGTAGGGCGGGGCACGGTGGCCAAGTACGTGACGGTCGACGGTTGCGCCGATCCGCTCAGCTACGCGATCAGTGCGACGGTGACGTTCGGCGACGGACACGGCAGCACGGTGGGGCCGATCAGCCAGATCGCCTCGGCCGGCATCACGGCCGGGCTTCCGGGCGGCTTGTCGCTGAGCTGGGACCCTTCGGTGCACCAGCTCGTGGTTCGCCCCGCAGCCAGCAGTTGCAAGGGCGTTTACTGACGAGGTGCCGCGCCCGCCGGACTTGTTCCCGGCGGCGGGCTATTCGTCTTCCGGCGTACCCGACACCACGCGCAGCTCGGAAATGCCGCCCGGCGCGAGATCCCTGAGCAGGTCCATGAAATCCATGCCGACCAGCCGCTGTGCGCGCCGCAACAGCAGCGGTACCGGGCTGGAGGGTTCGCAGCGCATGTAGTAGTCGCAGATCTCGTCGAGCCGGCGCATCACGTCCTGCGGCCCGGCGATCGGACCCGAGGCCCGCGCCGCGTTCGGTGCACCACCCTCCGCGCCACCTTCGCCAGCCCCTTCGCCTTGCACTTCGGCCGGCAGTCGACGCGCCAGCTGCGGGTCGAGGAATTTCTTCAGCTCGTAGATGTCGCTGAGCAGGTTCTTGAAGTCCGGACCCATCGTGCCGACGTGGTCGTTGAACAGGGCGTCGATGGCCTTGGCATGCTCCAGTGACTCGCTGATCGCGGCGGTGGTCTGGACCAGCTCCTCCTCCGCGCAATCCATGCAGCACGCTTCCATCTCGGTGATGCTCGGCTCGGGGCCGTCGCCGGGCGTGGTGACCTTCAGCGTGCCGTTGGCGATGCGCAGGTCGCGCAGGCTGAAACGGCCCATGCGCGGCGACTGCACGAACGGCGTGGTGCGGAAATAACCGAGCACACCCTGCAGGTCGTTCAGCGGCACCACCGCGTTGACGCGCATGGTCGGGTCGTTGTTGTCCTCCGCGTCCAGCTGCGGATGCACGGTGTCCCAGAATTGTTCCAGCAGGCCGCGGATCAGCCCCAGCCCGGCGCTCCAGCCGGGCATGCCGGAGCTGCGCATCCAGGCCGTGGTCAGGTGCACCGCCGGGCGCAAATCCTTGGAGCGTTGCAGGATCGCCTCGGACAGCTCGACGACTTTCTCCCAGTCCGGCTCCTCGGCAGCCTTGACCGCATCGCCCACGGCGCGCTCGGCCTTGGGCGCGGCGGCGCGCTCCAGGGCGAGAAACTCCGGGTCGTACTCGAGATCCGGTCCGGCCGGCGATTCGTCGGATACCGGGGCCAGCAACGGCTCCAGATTGTATCGCGCCATGGATCTCCCCCCGTGGTCGAATGGTCCCCCATTATCGCCCATCGGCGGCGCAAAACCAGTCGCAGGCGTGGTGGCCGGCGACGCCGGGATCAACGTGCAAAGCGGCGAATCCAGGCCACGTAATCATCGACGAAACCTTGCAGGAACTTGCGCGTGGAGTCGTTGGCGATGCTGCCGTCATCGGCGATCAAGTCCTCCTTGAAGTGGATGAATACCTCCGGCTGGGCCAGCGTGGGCACGTCCAGATAGGCCAGCACGTTGCGCAGGTGCTGCTGCGCCATCGCGGTGCCGGTCGAGCCGATCGAGGTGCCGATCACCGCCGCCGGTTTGCCGGCGAACGAGTTGGTGCCCCAGGGGCGCGAGGCGATGTCGATCGCGTTCTTCAGCACGCCCGGGATCGAGCGGTTGTACTCGGGCGTGACGAACAGCAGCCCGTCCGCCCCTTCGATATCCTTCTTCAGCCGCGTGGCGGTGGCCGGGTAGGCGGCGTCGAAATCCTGCGAGTACAGCGGCAGGTCGTTGATCTGGATGTGGCGGAACGCAAGGTCGCCCGGTGCCAGTTTCTCCACTGCGCGGGCCAGTCGACGGTTGAACGAATCTGCACGCAGGCTGCCTACCAGCACGGCAATCTTGATCTGGCTCATGTTCGGCTCCTCGTGGGGATGTGGAAGAATGGACGTCCGGCCAATGTACTGCGCCGTCGGGTTAAAAGCGCATGAACCCGACCGCACCCGCGCTGGCAGCCTGTACTCTTTGCCGTTCGCCGCAGCGGCCGCCTTTCATCGACCGAATCGAATCGCCATGCAATCCATCGAAACCCTGATCGACGACGCCTTCGAGCGTCGCCACGCACTCACCCCATCCGAGATCGAAAGCCATCTGCGGCCGGCCGTGGGGCAGGTGCTCGACCTGCTCGAATCCGGCGAGCGCCGCGTCGCCGAGCCGGACGGCCACGGCGGCTGGACGGTGAACCAGTGGCTCAAGAAGGCCGTGCTGCTGTACTTCCGCATCAACGACAACCGCGTGGTCGACGGCGGCCCGGCGCAGGCGTTCGACAAGGTGCCGCTGCGCTTCGCCCACGGCAATGACGCCGAACTGCAGCAGCTCGGTGCGCGCGTGGTGCCCGGCGCGCTGGTGCGCCGCGGCGCGCACATCGCGAAGGACGCGGTGCTGATGCCCAGCTACGTCAACATCGGCGCCTGCGTCGGCGCCGGCACCATGGTCGACACCTGGGCCACGGTGGGTTCCTGCGCGCAGATCGGCGCGGGCGTGCACCTGTCCGGCGGCGTCGGCATCGGCGGCGTGCTGGAGCCGTTGCAGGCCAACCCCACCATCATCGAGGACGGCTGCTTCATCGGCGCGCGCTCCGAGGTGGTCGAGGGCGTGGTGGTGGAGAAGGGCAGCGTGATCGGCATGGGGGTTTTCCTGGGCCAGTCCACCCGCATCTACAACCGCGCGACCGGCGAGGTGAGCTACGGCCGCGTACCGGCCGGCAGCGTGGTGGTGGCCGGCAGCCTGCCGGCGAAAGACGGCTCGCACAGCCTGTACGCCGCCATCATCGTCAAGCAGGTGGATGAAAAAACCCGCAGCAAGACCAGCATCAACGACCTCCTGCGAGCTGCCACATAGGAGCCCGCTCGCGGTCGATGCCCTGGCGGGCATCGGGATTCGGGATTCGCAGAAGCAAGAGCATCGCCCGCGAGCGGGCTCCTACAGGAAGGAAGATCGGGATGACGACTGTTTATGGATTGCCCACTTGCGACACCTGCCGCAAGGCGCGCAACTGGCTGGTCCGCTTCGAGGTGCCGCATGATTTCGTCGACTACCGCGCCAACCCGCTGCCGGCGTCGACGCTGAAGGACTGGGCGGCGCAGCTCGGCGGCTGGGAGAAGCTGGTCAACAAGTCCTCCACCACGTGGCGCAACCTGCTGCCGCAACGCAAGAACCCCGGCAGCGACCCGGAGTGGACACTGCTGCTGAAGGAATATCCCGCGCTGATCCGCCGTCCGGTGGTGGTGCGGGACGACGGCACGGTGAGCGTGGGCTTCACCGACAACGGCTTCAAGAAGCTGTTCGGGCGCTGACGTGTCGATGCGGCTTTCCAAGATCGGGTTGGTGGCGACGATCGCACTGTGGCTGGCGCTGGTCGCGTTCGGCAACCTCACCGACTACGGCAGCAACCTGGTCTTCGTGCAGCATGTGCTGGCGATGGATTCGATCTTCCCCGACGCCGCCATCCACTACCGCGCGATCCATGCACCGCTGCTGCAGCATGCCGCCTACGTTCTGATCATCGCCGCCGAAGCACTGGCCGCCGTCCTGTGCGGCGCAGGCGCCTGGCGCATGTGGCGCGCGCGCCGTGCGCCTGCGACGGCGTTCCGGTGCGCCGGTCAGCTCGCCGTGGCCGGCCTGGGCGTCGGCGTGCTGTTGTGGCTGGGCGGCTTCATGGCGATCGGCGGCGAATGGTTCGGCATGTGGATGTCCACGCAGTGGAACGGGCTGGGCAGCGCATTCCGCTTCGTCGTCGTGTTGCTGCTGGCGCTGGTCTGGCTCGGCCAGCGCGACGACGAGCTCGGTGATTGACGATGACCCACGGCCGCACCCGCCGCTTCCGCAACAACCTGCGCATCGAGCGCGACAACGCCGCGCTGTACGCGCGGCTGGCCGAGCTGGCCGACGACCCGCAACTTCAGCACGCCTACCGGCGCATCGCCGCGGGCGAGCGCGGCAATGCGCAATTCTGGGAGGCGCGCCTGCGCGAACTGGGCGAGGCCGTGCCGCGGCAGCGGATCGGCCTGCGCGTGCGCGCGCTCAGCTGGTTTGCGCGACGCTTTGGCACCGAGTTCGTGATGCCGACCGTGGTGCGGTTGGCGCACGCGGATCATGAGGCCACGCCGGTCGACCGCAGCGGCCACCGCGACCACTTTCCGTTGCCGCGTCCGGCCGGTCCGCACGGGTTGCGCCATCGCGCGCAGAGCGGCAACACCTTGCGCGCCGCCGTGCTCGGCGCCAACGACGGGCTGGTGTCCAACGTCAGCCTGGTGATGGGCATGGCCGGCGCCGCCACCGGCGATCGCGCCGTGCTGCTGGCCGGCCTGGCCGGCCTGGTCGCAGGCGCGTGCTCGATGGCCCTGGGCGAGTGGCTGTCGGTCAACAGCTCGCGCGAGTTCTACCAGGCGCAGATCACCGAGCGCGCCGAACGCCTGGCGGTGGCCCCGGAAGATGGCCGCGAACACATCGCCGGCATCTATCGCGACAAGGGGCTGGAACCGGCGGCGGCCGAGCACCTCGCCGAACACGTGACCGAAACGCCGCGCGCGGCGCTGGACATGCTGGTGCGCGAGGATCTCGGCGTCGACCCGGCCGAGCTGGGCGGCTCGGCCTACGGCGCGGCGATCTCCTCGTTCTGCCTGTTCGCCTGCGGCGCGCTGTTTCCGGTGGCGCCGTATTTCTTTCTGGGCGGACAAGCGGCATTGCTGGCCAGCGTGGCTTCCACTGCTGGCGGATTGGCGCTGATCGGCATCGGCACCTCGCTGTTCACCGGGCGCAGCATGCTGTTCTCGATCGCCCGGCAATTCGTCATCACCAGTGTCGCGGCCGCGATCACTTTTGGCGTGGGGCATTTGCTGGGCGTGGTGCTGAGCTAGCTTGGTATGCTGCGGCATCCCCCGGCACTGCGCAGGAACCCCATGTCCGACGTGCTCGAACTTGCCCGCGACCTCATCCGCCGTCGTTCGGTGACGCCGGAAGACGCCGGTTGCCTGCCCTTGATCGGCGAGCGCCTGGAACGCGTCGGCTTCCACGTCGAGCACCTGCGCTACGGCGAGGTCGACAACCTGTGGGTCACCCATGGCGCCGCCGGTCCGACACTGGCCTTTCTCGGCCACACCGACGTGGTGCCCAGCGGTCCGGAAGCCGCCTGGCAAAGCCCGCCGTTCGAACCGACCATCCGCGATGGCCGTCTATACGGCCGTGGCGCCGCCGACATGAAAGGCTCGGTGGCGGCGATGGTGGTCGCACTGGAGCAGTTCGTGGCCGCGCATCCCGAGCATCGCGGCCGACTCGGCCTGCTGCTGACCAGCGACGAGGAGGGTCCGACCAATCTCGACGGGGTGCGCCGCGTGGTCGAGCATTTCCGCGGGCGCGGCGAGCGCATCGACTGGTGCGTGGTGGGCGAGCCATCCTCGAAGGAAACACTCGGCGACCTGATTCGCGTCGGACGTCGCGGCTCGCTGTCCGGCACGCTCGTCGTGCGGGGCGTGCAAGGCCACGTGGCGTATCCCGAGAAGGCGTTCAACCCGATCCACGCCTTCGCTCCCGCCCTGGCCGAACTCGCCGCCGAGCGCTGGGACGAAGGCAATGCGGATTTCCCGCCCACCTCGTTCCAGGTCTCCAACCTCAACGCCGGCACCGGCGCGAACAACGTGATCCCCGGTGAACTCGTCGCGCTGATCAATTTCCGCTACTGCACCGCCAGTCGCGCCGACGACCTGCGCGCGCGCACCGAGGCGATCCTGCATCGCCATGGACTCGACTTCGCACTCGACTGGAATCTCTCCGGCGAACCCTTCCTCACCCCGCCCGGCGGCGTGTTGCGCGAAACCGTGGTGGCAGTCTGCCGCGAGCTGTGCGGCATCGATCCCGAACAGAGCACCGGCGGCGGCACCTCGGACGGCCGCTTCATTGCCCCGATGGGTGCCGAAGTTGTCGAGCTCGGCCCGGTCAACGCCACCATCCACAAGGTGGACGAGTGCGTGGACGTGGCGGAGCTGGAGAAACTGCCGGCGGTGTATCGGGCGTTGTGCGAGCGGTTGCTGGCCGGGGCCTGACCTGACGATGACGCTTCAACAGGCGAGTCTCGACCGCCGTGGCGGTGCCTGCATCAGGCAAGTCAACGCATCCGGATCAGCGCCTCAGGGTCGTGGTTCGCCATCCGCATCCCGCCGCACCGTCGGCGGCGTGGCCTCGTGCGGCTGGCCGCCCTTGAGCCCCTGGCGGAAATCGGCGATGGCGCTGCCGAGGTCGCGGCCGACGTTGCGCAGCTTGCCGGTGCCGAAGATCAGCACTGCCAGTACGAGCAGCACGATCCAGTGCGAGAAACTCTCCAGTCCGGGCATGTTGCGGGTTCCTGTCATGGGTGGGGGCGTGGATGCGCCGGCGAAAGCGCGGCTTGCGGATGGCTCGACAGGCCGAGCGACGGCGTGGGCGCAGCGAGGCATTGCAGCGTGCCGTGAGCGCCGCTGGCCCGGGCGGGGCAGCGGTAGTCCAGCGTGGCCACCAGTGCGGGCGTGATCTCGGCGAAGTCGACCACGGCGCCGCCATGCTCGCGTGCGAATGTTTCCGCGACAGCGCGGCTGGCGAACGGCGCCAGGGTCGGTCCCATCGAGCCGGCCAGCGGCTGCCAGGCCACGTAGACTGCGGTGCGCGCGTCGATGAAGCTGGCGGCGGCGTGGTCGGGTTGCTGCCAGTCGATGCGCGCGCTGTCCTGCACGAACAGTTCCTGCAGCGCGGACTGGTTTTCCGGTTGCAGCACGTAGGCGAAAAAGTCGCGGGTGGAATCGAACACCAGCGGCTTGGCGCGGCCGCTGATCCAGGCCTCGGCGCGCGGGCCGGGCGAGCCGTCCAGGTACATGCCGCACACCGCGCAGGCATCGTCCGGGTGGGTGTCGACGGCGTGGCGTGCGGGTGCGGGATTGCCGCCGCAACCGGCCAGCAGGGCCAGCGCCAGCACGAAGACAGCGCGGCGCAGGTTGGTCATCGGCAAGCAGGGCATGTGTGAACTCCTTCAGATTTCCTTGCGCCGGAACGCGAGCATCGCCCAGGCGAACGGCGCCACCGCCCAGCCCAGCAGCAGCGCGTAGAGCAGGGCGGGCGGATAGACGTGGTGGGCGGTCATGCCGGTCAGCAGGTCGTTGCCGGCGCCGTCGCCCAGCGCGGTGAGGTTGACCAGGCGGAACACGTCGACCGGGTTGAACAGCAGCAGGTACGGATACACCGCGCGCTCGACCGGGTTGCCGCCGCTGACCACCAGCAGCGCCAGCAGCGCCAGGTCGAACAGCACCACGCTCACCAGCCAGCCGACCAGTGCCAGTCCGGCGGCGCGCGACTTGTCGGTGGTCTGCACGCTGATCAGGCAGGCCAGCCCGACGAAGCAGGCGCCGAGCAGGGATGCGCTGAGGATGAAGCGGCCGATCTGCAACCACGCCTGCATCGTCTGCTCCGGCGGCTGCATCCACTGCATGATCGCGACCGCGAGCCCGAAGCCGGCCAGCGTGGCGGCGGCCAGCGCACTGCAGTGGCCGAGGAACTTGCCGGCCACCAGTTGCCCGCGCGAGAGCGGATAGCTGAGCATCAGCAGCAGGGTGCCGTCGTCGCGCTCGCCGACGATGCTGCCATAGGCAATCAGCAGGCCGATCAGCGGGATCACGAACGCGCCCAGCGTGGTCAGGCTGGCCAGCGTGGCGTCGAACGAGGTGAAGCCCACGCGTCCGGCTGCCGCACTGCCGAACCAGGCGATGCCCAGCGCCAGCAGCGCGAACAGGATGGTCAGCGCGATGGTCCAGCGGTTGCGGAAGTCGTCGCGGAATTCCTTGGCGGCGACGGTGAGGATCGGGTTCATGCGGCCACCTCCGCGGTGGATGGCGGGCCGGCGCCGAGCCAGTCGTAGAGTTGTGCCAGCGTCGGCTCGCGCACGTCGAGATCGACGATCGCCGGGTCGGCCAGCAGCTCGCGCAGCATGCGCAACTTGCTGGCGCGCGGCACCTGCAGTTCCAGCCGGCCATCGGGGCGCGGCTGCGCCGACAGGCCGCCGGTTTCAAGGCGCGCGAGCAATTCGGGCATCGCCTGCTCACGCGTGCGCAACAGCACCTGCGCCGGCAGCGCGGCCTGCTCGCCCAGCGCGTGCAGGCTGCCGGCGGCAAGCAACTTGCCCTGGCGCAGGATCAGTGCGCCATCGATGTGCGGTTCCAGTTCGGCCAGCAGGTGCGAGGAGACCAGCACGCAGCGGCCGTCCGCGCGCAGCTCGCCGACGATGCGGTACAGCTCGCGGGTGGCCTGTGGGTCGAGGCCGGTGGTCGGTTCGTCCAGCAGCACCAGATCGGGCGAACCCAGCAGCGCCTGCGCGAGGCCGAGGCGCTGGCGCATGCCCTTCGAATACGTGCCGATGCGCCGGTCGGCGGCGTGGGCCAGGCCGACGCGGTCGAGCAGCGTGGCTATCTGCGCGCCTGGTGCCTGCTTCAGTCGCGCCAGGTAGTCGAGCAGCTCGCGGCCGGTGAGGTTGCCGTAGAAGGTGGCGCTCTCGGGCAGGTAGCCGATGCGCCGGCGCAGCGCGTGTGCGCGCCACGGTGACTGGCCAAGCACCTCCAACCGGCCGCCGCTGGGTGCGATCAGGCCAAGAATGAGTTTGATCAGCGTGGACTTGCCCGCGCCGTTGTGGCCGAGCAGGCCGATCACCTGGCCGCGCGGCACGACGGCGCTGATGCCGTCGAGTGCGGCGAGGTCGCCGTAACGCTTGGCCAGCGCGTGGCATTCGATCGGGTGGTTCATGGCGTGGCCGGGGAAGTTTTCATCAGCGGGTGGCTGTCCTGCACCGAGGGCGGCGTGAACACGGGGAACGCGCGCTGCACGTAGCGCAGCAGCAGCACCGCGGGGCTGGACATCAGGTTGCGTGCGGAGGGGTATTTCCACAGCAGCACGTCGACGCCGTCGTTGGGGCGGAACGGCACGTCGCCGACGCCGTCGGCATCCAGGTCCCAGCCGAGGTAGTCGCTCCAGAAATTGCCGCGTCCGTGCGCCGACCACTCCTGGGCGAGGTTCTGCACGTACTTCACCTGGATGCGGTTGTCCTGGAAATGGTTGCCCCACAACCGGTTGTTCTCCGAGCCGGCGGTGACGTGGATGCCGATCTGCGAGTCGGCGACGAGGTTGTCGTGGAAGTCGTTGAACTGCGACAGGTAGACGAACAGGCCCTTGCCTTCGGTGCCGTCGATCAGCCCGCCCTGGGTGTCGCGCTGGCCGTTGATCCGGCGTATCAGGTTGCCGGCGATCTCGCTGTGCGAGATGTAGTTGAGCAGGAAGCCGTAGGATTCGTCGTCCTCGGCGGTATTGCCGATCACCTTGAGGTGATCGGACGACATCAGCGCATACCCGGCCAGGTTGCTGCGGCTGACGTTGTCCCGCAGCAGGTTGTGCTGGGAGTACATGTAGTGGATGCCGTAGCGCACCTCGTGCACCACGTTGCGGGCGATGGTGTTGTGAGGGCTGACGTAGACGTAGATGCCGTCGCGCGAGTCGGCCACGTCGTTGTCCTCGATGGTGCAGCCGGTGTCGTTCCACAGGTGGATGCCGTCGCCGCGGTCGGCCACGCGCAGCGAGCGCATGCCGCGGATCACGTTGTGCGCGACGCGCACGTTGGCCGCGCCGTCGAGGTAGACGCCGAACAGGCTCTCCTCGATGCGGTTGCCCTCGAGCGTGACGTCGCGCGCCTGGCGCTCGACGAAGATGCCGGCGTTCATCGCGGTGAGATCGGTGCCGCTATGGCGGATGGTCAGCCCGCGCACGGTGACCTGCGCGGCGCCGATGCGCACCACGTCGCCTTCGCCGCCGCCGTCGAGAACGGCGCCGGGTTCGCCGACGAGGGTGACCGGCTTGTCCAGCCGCAGGTGCACCACGTGCACGCCGGTCGGCACGCTGATGGTGGTACCCGGCGGCGCCGCGGCCACGATCTGCTCCAGCGACTCGCGCGCATGCACCGGCGCCGCCGGCGGCCATGCCAGCATCAGGAACGCGAGGAAACGAAGTGCATGCATGGGAACGGCGATCCGCTCGTGCCGCCGCGCACTGCGCGGCGGCACGACGCGGCTCAGGCCTCGACCAGCATCCGCCCGCTCATCTCCATGTGCATCGCATGGCAGAAGAACGTGCAGTAGTACCAGAACACCCCCGCCTTGTTGGCGGTGAAGGTGGCCGAAGCGGTGGCGCCGGGGCTGATCTCCATGTTGATGCCGTAGTTGACGATGCAGAAGCCGTGGCTGACGTCCTCCACTGCGTCGATGTTGGTCACCACCACGGTCACCTCGTCGCCCTTCTTCACCTTGAAGCTGCCCATGCTGAAGATCGGCGCGGCCGAGGTCATGTACACGAACACCTTGCGGCCTTCGCGGATGACCTTGCTGTCGGACAGCACGTTGACGCCGTGCTTCTTCGCCATCGCCACCGTCTCGGCGAAGAACGGGTCGTCGCGGTCCCAGCTCTTCTTCACCTTGTCGATCAGCTGCCGGCGGTGCAGCAGGATCACGTCGTGCGGTTCGGCGTAGACCGGGCCGTCGGCGACCAGCTTCATGGTGTCGCCGGAGATGTCGATCAGCTGGTCGTTGTCCGGATGCAGCGGGCCGGTGGGCAGGAAGCGGTCCTTGGAGAACTTGTTCAGCGACACCAGCCACTTGCCGTCGGCATCGCGGGTCTCGCCCATCGAGGTGTGGCAGTGCCCGGGCTGGTAGGCCACGTCGATCTTCTGGCGCAGGTAGTTGACCTTCTTGCCGTCGTGGGCGGCGATCGCGTCGGCGATGTTCCACTTGGCGATCTGGCTGTCGATGAACAGCGTGGTGTACGCATTGCCGCGGCCGTCGTAGGCGGTGTGCAACGGGCCAAGACCCAGCTCGGGCTCGGCCACCACGGTGTCGCGCGGGTCCTTCAGCTTGCCGGCGAACCAATCGTCGATGCGGCTCCACTCCATCACGGTGACGGTGGGCGAGAGCTTGCCGTTGGCCACCACGTACTTGCCGTCGGGGCTGGCGTTGATGCCGTGCGGGTTCTTCGGGATCGGGATGTACAGGGTGAACGAGGAGCCGTGGCGGCCGTCGAGCACTGGCACCTTGGAGCTGCCGATGGTCTTGAAATCGCCCTTCTTCACCGCTGCCTCGATGCGCGCGATGTTGAACACCACCGCCCAGTCGCGCTCGGCCTGCATCGTGCCGGGCAGGTCCATGCCGCCCTCGCTGTTGTAGCAGGTGGAGATGGCGTACTTGCCGGCGTAGTCGGCCTCGGTGTTGTCCAGGTTGCCGTCCACCAGCACCTGCCAGACGACCTCCATGGTGTCGCCGTCGAGGGCGCTGAACATGGTCTGGTACCTGGCCGGGTCCTCCAGGTCGCGGCCGTCGTTCGGTGCCGGGACCAGGAACTCGCCGTTGGCGAACACGTAGCCGGTGCGCGGTGCGCGCTGCACGCGCAGGCCGTGGATCGCCTGCACGTTGGGTACGTCGGTGATGCGGTCGGTGCGCATCACGTCGCAGCGGATGCGCGCGACGCGGGTATGCGCCTTGTCGTTGATGAAGATGTAGCGGCCGTCGTAGTGGCCGTCGGTCTGGCTCATGTGCGGGTGGTGGCAGTCGCCGCCGGGCGGGAAGTTCGGCCCGAGCACGCGCTTGCTCTCGTTGGTGACGCCCCAGCCGATGGTGAAGTCGGGGTTGAACACGGGGATGCGCATCAGCTCGCGCATCGAGGGCACGCCCACCAGGCGCACCTCGCCGGACTGGCCGCCGCTCCAGAAGCCGTAGTACTCGTCGAGCTGGCCGGGCGGCACGTGGTCGGAGGCCGCTTCGTGCTCGCCGTGCCCGCGCTGGCGCTCGCCATCGTGTCCGGCGGCGCCACCTTCCGCGCCACCGTGGTCCCCCTTGCGGCCGCAGCCCGCCAACGCCAGTCCCGCCGCACCGGCCAGGCCGACCAGCGCACTGTTCTTCATGAAGTTGCGACGCGCGGGGTCGGCGCCTTCCGCGTTTGCTTCGGGTTTGTTCTTCGATTCGTCGTGCATGGCTTCCATCCGCAGAGGCAGGTGAGGTGGGGATCAGTCGGCGAAGGGCGCCGGCTCTCGGGTTTCCGGCGCGTTCGCCGGGGTAATCAGCGCGATCGGCGTGGGCAACGGCCGCGCGGCGCGTTCGCGCTTCTTGCGCTGCTGCACCATCGGCGGGCACTTGTGATCGTTGACGCGGGTGACCTGGCAATCCAGGCAGTAGTGGCATTCGTTGAAGTCGATGCGGCCATCCGCATGGATCGCCTTGACCTCGCACTCGTTGGCGCAGACCTGGCAGGGGCTGCCGCACTCGGGGCGTCGGCGCAGCCATTCGAACAATCGCCAGCGTCCGGACACGGCCAGTCCGGCACCCAGCGGGCAGACATAGCGGCAATAGAACTTGTGGTTGAACGCGGATACGCCGATCAGCAGCACCGCGTAGAGCACGTAGCTCCACGAGCGCGCGAAGTGCAGGGTGAACGTGGTCTTGAACGGCTCGATCTCGGCGTAGTGCTCGGCCGTGTTGAGCGACTGAAGCGACATGCCGAACAGCACCAGCAGGATGACGTACTTGAGCGCCCACAACCGCTCGTGCACCGCCCGCGGAAACTCGAACTGCGGCACGTGCAATCGCTTGGCCGCGTTGTTCACCAGTACCTGCAGCGCGCCGAACGGGCACAGCCATCCGCAGTAAACGCCGCGCCCGAGCAGCAGCAGGGTGGCGGCGACGAATACCCACAGGATGAAGATCAGCGGGTCCATCAGGAAGGTTTCCCAATGGAAGCCGTGCAGCACCGACTGGATGAAGGTGAAGATGTTCACCACCGACAGCTGCGCCAGCCCGTGCCAGCCGATGAACACCAGCGTATAGATCAGGAAACCGGTGCGCACGCGTTCGAGCAGCACGGGCCGCGTCACCAGCCAGTCCTGGAACAGCAGGATCAGCGTCAGCACGGTCAGCCCCGCCAGCAGCACGGCGATGTCGATGCGGCGGCCGTACCAGATCTTCTGCCACAGTGCGGCGTCGGCCGGCAGTGCATTGGACTGCGAGTCGGTGCTGCTCTCCGGCCGCGTGGTGTAGACCGCCGGCATGCGGTAGTCGCGGGTGAAGGTGTGGTAGATGCTCTGCAGCGGGCCGACCTGACGGTTCACCATCAGTTGCAGCGTCCACGGCCGGGTCGCGTCGAAGCCGCTGCCGCTGTTGCGCACGATGAAGATCGCCTGCTCGACGAAGTCGGGCTTGCCACGCAACGGGGTGTCGTTCAACTGAACCAGGTCGGTGTCCTTGAACAGCACCAGCTTGCCGTCCTGCAGCACGTGCACGCGGTCGAAGATGCCGCCGCGCACATAACCCACGCCCTTGAACGAATAGATGCCGTTGGCCATCACCGCGATCGCCGAGTCGCCGGGCTTGAGCTGCCTCATCAGGTCGGCGTGGGCGGTCGGGCCGAGCAGGTTGCGGCCCACCGTGGGCGGGGTGACGTCGGCGAAGTACAGGTCGATGAAGACATCGCCCTCGTGGCCGGGCGCCGGCGCGGTGGGATCGTCGACCAGGCCGCTCTCCGGCTGGCCCTTGAAGGCGTCGGTGATCGCTTGGCGCTTGAGCTGCAGGTGGCTGATCGCGCCGTTGCCGGTCAGCGTGTCCCAGTCGGCCGGCTGGTAGTAGTCGGCGCGCACGGCGGCGACTTTGGCGTCGGTGTCGGCCGCGCCGGCGATCAGCTTGCGCGAGGCGGCCACCTTAAGCGCCGAGTTCATGATCGTCTCGTTGACCACCATCGAGGTCACCGTGGCGCTGCTGATCGCGTCGATGCGCACGCTGCCGCTGGCGCCGCCGCCGACCACGATCTGGTCGTCCACGCGATGGCCGATGTAGCGCGCCACGAAGTCGTACAGCTTCTGCACCGGAATGCCGACCAGCAGGATCGGCTCGTGCTGCTCCAGCACGCGGGCGTCGCGGATGCTGCCGTCGGTGCCGATCGACACCAGCAGGTTGATCGGCGCGCCCGAGTACGCCGGCACCGGCGCCACCATCACCGTCTCGAACACGTAGCCGATCACCTTGTCGCCGTGGTACACGGCTGCGGCGGGCGGGGTGCCCTCGACGTCGCCGAAACGGTCGGCCTGCGCGAACACCTGGTGCAGCTGCGGATACTTCGCGTCGATGCCGGCCAGCGCTGCCGAGGCGGGCAGCAGCAACAGCAGCGCGAGCAGCAGCCGGGCGATGAGTGAGCGTGCGTCGCGCATCAGGCCAGCTCCGCCGTGCCGGCGATCAGCGGCAGTTCGCGCGAGCGCCAGCGCTGCTCTCCGGTGCGCGAGAACGCCAGCCACTGGTGGTCCCGCGCGTCCATCAACGACGACAGCCGCGGCAGCTCCAGCGAAAACGCCGCCGTGCTCATGCCGTCGGCCAGCACCGAACGTTGCGCCATCACGGTCACGCTGGAATAGCTTTGCGGCGACCAGCCGGTGCGCGGGTTGACGATGTGGAACAACCGCCGGTCGGCGGAGAAGAACACGCGGTAATTGCCCGACGTGGACAGCGCCGCGTTGCGCAGCTGCAGTACCGCCGCCACGCGGCTGACGTCGCGCGGATCGACGATGCCGACGTTCCAGTGCCGCTCGGGGTCGTTGCCGCAGATCGCGTGGATGTCGCCACCGGCGTCGATCAGGCCGTACTCGATGCCGGCGCCGCGCAGCGCGGCGATACCCTGGTCGACCACGTGGCCCTTGGCGATGCCGTCCAGCGTGATCGCCATGCCCGGGCGCAGCAGCCGCGCGCCGCGCGCATCGAGTGCGAGGTCGCGGTAGCCGACCAGCGCGTCGCGGCTTTCGGCCACGCGTTGCTCGTGCGCGTCGGTGGCCGCCGTGCCGCGCAGCGTTTCGAAGTAGCGCAGCACCGGCAGCACGGTCGGGTCGAACGCGCCGTCGGTCAACCGCGACAGCGACAGCGCCTGGCGCAGCACCGCATCCAGTTGCGCCGGCACCTGCGCCAGCTGGCCATCGCGGTTGAGTCGCGCCAACGGGCTGGCGGGATCGAAGCGGGTCAGCTGCGCGGCGGTCGCGGCCATGCGCGCGAACGCCGCCTCGATCGCCACGCCCGCGGCTTGTACGTCATCGGCCAGGCAGGTCACTGCCACCGAGGTCTGCATCAGCGTGCGCTCGCGGCGCACCTGCCACAGGTTCTGCTTGCGCTTGAGCACCGCCCAGCCGCCACCGGCCAGCAGGCCGCCGGCGATGGCGAGCTGGCCGGCCTGCTTCAGCCAGCGCCGGCGTTCGGGCGAACGCAGGTCGTCGGAGGCGGAGGGACGGTGCATGGGATGTCTCCCGGGATGAGTGATTGAACGCGTGCGGGCGGGCGAGGTCAGGCCGTGGCCGCCACGCGTGGCGGCGGCTCGGCGACGACGGCGTCGCGCTCGGCATCGCGCACGCCCAGGCGCCGCTGCAAGGCGGGGCTGGTGGTCGTGTACTGCAGGTTCACCTTGTCGCCGGGATGCAGGTGCGCGTGCACGGCGAACGCGCACAGCGCGCTTTCATGGAAGCCCGACAGGATCAGCTTCTTCTTGCCCGGGTAGGTGTTGATGTCGCCCACCGCGAAGATGCCGGGCACCGAGGTCCGGAAGGTCGCCGGGTCCACCACCAGTTGCTGGCGTTCCAGCGCCAGTCCCCATTCGGCGATCGGCCCCAGCGCCGGATGCAGGCCCCAGAACACCAGCAGGTGCGAGGCCTCTATGCGCTGGACCATGCCGCTGCGCGTGCGTACGCGCACCTGCGCCAGTGCGTCGTTCGCCGTTTCCAGGCCGACGATGTCGCCTTCGCAGAACTGCATGCGCCCCTCGTCGCACAAGGCCTGCATGCGTGCCACGCTGGCCGGCGCCGCGCGGAAGGTCGACGAGCGGTGCACCAGCACCACGCTGCGCGCGCGCTCGACCAGCTCCAGCGCCCAGTCCAGTGCCGCATCGCCGCCGCCGGCGATCACGATGTCCTGGTCGTCGAACAGCGCCGGCCGGGTCACCTTGTAGTGCAGCGTGCGGCCCACCAGCGGCGCGGCTTCCGGCAGGTTCAGCGTGCGCGGTGCGAACGCGCCCAGGCCACCGGCGATGATCACCGCGCCTGCGTCGAACGCCAGCCCGCCGCTGGTCTGCAGGCGGAAGCGACCGTCCTGCATGCGCTCCAGCGTGGTGACGGTGTGGCCCAGGTGAAACTGCGGCGCGAACGGCCGGATCTGCTGCTGCAGCCGCGCGATCAGCTCGTGCCCGCTGCACACCGGCACCGCCGGGATGTCGTAGATCGGCTTGTCCGGATACAGCTCGATGCATTGCCCGCCGGCATGCGGCACGGCATCGACCACGTGCGCATCCAGCCCGAGCAGGCCCAGCTCGAAAACCTGGAACAGGCCGACCGGGCCTGCGCCGATGATGACGGTGTCGCAGCTGATCATGGATCGCGCCCGCTTGTGGACAGGACGGATCATGCGCGTGCGCCACGCGCTCACGTTTGACTGTGGTCAACTTGGCCCGGGCGGCGCATGCGGTCGAATGTCGCGCCGGCATTGACGCACGCCGCGCGACGGGGTGCCTCCGCGATCAGTCGAGTTCTGGCGGCGCACAGCGCTGCCGCATGCCGCCGGTTACCTCAACCCAGGCGCGCCCACGCCCGCACCGGGAACGTGCCCATGCCTGCCATGCGCATCGGCACGGCGGAGAAGCGCAGCTTCTCGGCGGGCAGCATGGCGAGTGAGGCGAGGTTCTCGACGATCGGGATGCCGGCGGCCAGCAGGATCGAGTGGGCGGGGCGTTGCGGATCGCCGGTGTCGTCGATGTTGAGCGCGTCGATGCCGACCAGCACCGCGCCGTGGTCGCGCAGGTACTCGGCGCCGTCGCGGCTGAGGAAAGGTTGCGCCTGCAGGTAGGCACTGGTGCCCCAGCGGGCGGCCCAGCCGGTATCGAGCAGTACGGCGCGCCCGCGCACGTCCAGTGCCGCGAGCGCGGCGCGGTCGATGCTTCGACCGCGCATGCCCTGCAGGTGGATGACCACGGCATCCACGTCGGCGATGTCGCCGAGCGGCAGCTGGGCGACGTCGGCGGCGCCGGGGTAGCGGTGGGAGGGTGCGTCGATCGCGGTGCCGGAGTTGGCCACCATGTCGATGCGCGCAATCTGGAACGTCACGCCCTCGGCGTAGCGGCCGATGCTGGCCTGGTGGCTGAGATGGTCCGACACGCGGGGCGCGGGCAGACCGGGGTAGACCTCCTCGCCGCTGTGCACGACGTGGGCGAGGTCGATCAGGTCCGGCCGGACGGCGTTGCCCGGCGCGGCTTGCGGCTGGCGCTTGTGACGTTCGCGGATGATCGACTTGTTGAGGATGCGCACGGCGCCGACCATCAGCAACCGCATGTCGCGCACGATGTAGTCGGCCAGCGCCGCGTCGTCGATGTCGTCGCCGTCGATGTCGAGCCGGAATCCCTGGCCCTGGATGCCGCCGCCGTTGGAGAAGTCGACTTCGAAGTCGAAACAGGCGCGGCATTCTTCGGTGGATCGACTCATGTGGTTTGCTCCGGTCTCGCCTACATTCTCCCGTGTTCCAGCGGTCGCTGGCGATGCATCAGGGCCCATTCGGCGTGTTCGGCCAGGGCGGCCTCGCCCAGCGCGTGGAGGATGGCGCGTTGCTCGGTGGCGTTGGTGGTCAGGGCCAGCGCCTTGCGCGCCTCGTCGAAGATGCGTTGCATGAAGCGGTATTGCTTGATGAGTTCCTTGTCGGCCTTCTTGAACGCATAAGCCTCGCGCACGGCGGCGAGGATCGACAGCACGCCCATGATGACCACCAGCGTGTTCTTGGTATCGGCGGCCAGGCGGTGTGCGAGCGCCGCCAGCACGATGCTGATGCCGATGCCGGCAAGCAGGCTGGCGAAGCCCAGCATTTCGGTGAAGCGATGCTCGCGCGTGCGCTGCGCAGCCTTGCTGCGGAAGTAGTCCACCTGGCCACCATGTGCGCCGTCTCCGACCCATTCGCTGATGACCTCGCGCAACTCACTCTCCGGGTTGCCGCTGCCCGGCACGCGGCAGAGTGCGGCGCTGCGCATCACGTTGCGCGTCCAGCCAAGCTCGATGTCCTGTTTCTGCATGAAGCTGTCCTGTGCAAACTCGGGGTCGCCGGTGAGCGAGATCCCGGCACGGCGCCAGTAGCCTTGCACGCGCAGGCCTTCCGCCAGTGCCCGGTAATCCAGGTATTTGCGATGCCAGCCGCGTCGCCGCGCGAGCGTGGCCAGCCATACGCCGCCGGCGAACAGCAGCAGGAATACGTAGATGAAGTCGTCCTGGTCAGGCAGGTTGTCGTAGATCGTGAAGGCGATGGCCATGACTGCTGCCAGCGTGTAGAGGGTTCGCATCGCCAGCAGCACACGCTGGCGGAAATGCACCGCCAGCCAGTCCGCCGCACGGAACAGGGCCGCCTCCGGCCGCGCCAGCGTCGCGGTGTCGCTTGGCGACCCATCGGCACCGGCACTGCCGTGGATCTCGCTGCGGTATTTCAGGCAATCCGCGTCGAACTCGGCCATGCGCGCGAAAGTCTGGTGGAACATCGCAGGCATCGGAACGTCGGGCAATGAAACTTCGGTCTGCGTGCGCCACAGCAGCTGCCCTGGCTGCAGTGGCGGGAGCGGCGCGCCGTCGTCGGTATCGCGCGAGCAGACGATCTGGCAGACCAGCCGCTCGTCGCCGCTGCCCAGCAGGTGATGACGGCCGCCGCGGCGGCGCTCGGTCAGGCCCGGCATCACGCCGCTGAGAAAGAACTCCGCCACCTGGGCGGTACCGCCGAGCCGGGTCGACGCTTTGCCGTCCCAGATCGCCAGCAACAGATGGCAGTGCCGCGCAATGAACACGCCGGCCCGTCCGTACTGCCGATCGCGCTGGGGGCCAGGATTGTCGATGCCGCGGGGGTTGCTGTCCGGCAGCAGCGGCAGCTCGATCACCCGGGCACGCGCGGCGAGCGCATCGAAACGGTCGCGGGTGGCCGCGTGGTGGAAGTCCTCGACATAGAGTTCGCGCGGCAACGGCAGCGGCGCGATCAATCGCGCGCCGAGCGCCAACGCCTCTTCCGCCACCAACTGGTCGCCGCCCTCGGCCAGCGCGGACAGCACCACCAGCGGCAGCGCGGGAAAATCGCGCTGCAGTTGCGCCAGGAATTCCCGCACGCGGCGCCGCACCAGGTCGACTTCGCGGGCGGGAATGTTGCGGTGGCTGGTGACGCCGATCACCAGCGGTACGCTGGCAGGTGCGAGGAGGCGAGGTCGATGTTCCATGGTGGGCAAGGGGTCGCGTCAGGTAATTTCGATTTTCGGATGGCGCCAACGCCTTGAGCGGATGAAGGCGGCAAGCCTTGCTCAGGCCTGCCGCCTGCGCCGCCTTGCTAGTTGTTTTTGATCCTCGGGTCTGTGGTGGTGTCGGGAGATACGCAACTCTGACTGCCAATCGCACAGGCGAACCAGTTGCTGATGGCATCCATGACCGAGTCCGAGGAACCCGCGGCCGGCGTACCGGCACTGGCAAGTGCCGAAGTCGCCGCCAAGGCGATGCCAAAAGCTACAGACAATGCGATGCGCTATTTCATGGTTTCATCCTCACGTTATGCGGAAATGCCTCATTGAACATCGATTATTTCGGTACAAGAGCCGGCGTGTTTCGTTATCCGCTCATGGCTGGTCTCCTTCAGTTCGCTAATCGGTCGGCATCGGGCGCGCAGATATTGCGGTGGCTGGTCACACCGATCACCGCGATACGCTCGCAGGTGCGAGGGGGCAAGATCGATGTTCCATGCGAGGCACTGGGTTAGTGTCAGAGGTTCTTGATCTGTGGGTTGGTCGTTGTGTTCGGCGAGAGCGTGCCCAACTGTTCCACGTTCTGGTCGGAGTCGCGGTTGCTATCCTGGGTCTGGTCGTCTGGCTGCGGTTCGGCCGGGATGTTCTGATTGTCTTTGCTGGTCTTTGGCATGATGGTCTCCAGGCTTGACTGGTATGCGATGTTGCCGTTCGGATCGAGGTACCCTTGGCATTGCTTCCTCGCTGTCCCTGCGCCAAAGCGCCTGCATGGTGGCGCTACAGGTTCTTGATCACCGGATTCGTCGTGGTGGCCGTAGGCAGCGTGCTGATGGTCGAGTATGGGGCGCCATTGATCGTCGCGCAGAGCTGGTAGATCCACTCGCCGCTCGAGCTGGTGCTGTCGTTGGCATCGGTGATGGTGATCTTGTCGCCGTTGTTCGCGAGTTGCGCCTGACCGAACACGCCGGATGGAGGCGATTGGATCCAGGCGAACCCGGGATGGGTCGGATCGCTGATCGCATTGAATGATCCCGGGCTCACGCCGGGGCCGCTCAGGTGCCAGGTGATCGTCACCGACTGGCCGTGGGCGATCTGGTTTCCGTTACCCGACTGGTCGACGTCGAGGCTGCCGTTTTTCAGTGTCACCTCAAGTGTTACGTTGGGCATGTCGTACTCCTGCAGGGATCGATGGGCGGCGTGGAAGGCGGGCCGCAGCGCCTTGATTCAGGGCTTCGGGTGCGGCGTGCGCACCGCTGCCGTGACGGGCGCCGGAGTGCTGGCGTCGACCTGCATGATCTGCGCGATGCGCGTCGCGAAGGCGGGGTTTTCCGGGTAATCCACGCGGGCACGCCGCAGGATCGCCAGCAGCGCCGGGTCGCGGTAACCGGCATTCCAGAGGCGCTCGATCAGCAGCCTTGCTTCGGCATTTTTCTGCAGGCCAAGCAACGCCTCGACCTGCAGCGCGAGCAGGCGCGGATCGTCCTTGCCGTCCTTCACCGATTGGCTCGCCTCCCATGCCTCCTCGCGCAGCCGTCGTGTCGCTGCTGCGTCGCTGGCGGTGTCGGCGAGCAGCAGCTTCGCGGACAGCGTATCCAGCACCAGGCCGCGGTCATCCGGTTCCTTGGCGAGTAACGGTTGCAGGATGTTCATGGCGACCTGCACCTGCGCCTGCGCCGCCGCGGACTGTCCGCCGGCAAATGATTGCGCGGCCTGCTCGCTGCGTGCCGCGGCGTCAATCTGCTGCCATGTAACGTTTGCTGGATCCTGTCGAGTGAGCCTGGACAGGATGGCCAGCGCTTGTGCGGCCAGCGTCCGTGCCGCCGGCAGGTCCCCGTGCAGGCGTTTCAGGCGGCTCAATTGCACGAGATAGAGCGCCGATTTTGCCTGAAAGCCGGTTTGCGTCGGCGCGATCGCGATCAGCTGGGCGGCGATGTCGACCGCCTGCTGGAGGTCGCGGATGCCCGCGTCGACGTCGCCGGTCAGGGCCAGCGTGCGGCCTAGGATCGCGCGCACCCGCAGCATGTTTTCGCGCTGGTCATTGTTCTTGGGGTCGGCGGCGGCAAGCCGGGTTTCGATCGCGTCGTCGGCGTGGTACTCGGCGATCGCCTCTGCCAGATCGCCACGCTGCAAGGCCAGCTTGCCGAGATTGTTGTGTGCAATCCCCAATGCAGCCGACCAATCAGTGTTGACGGGATTGGCCGCGACCAACCCGCGACCCAGTGCCAACGCGTTCCGGTAGGCGCTGGCGGCGGCGGCCGGCTGCCCGCGTGCTTCCAGCACGTGACCGATATTGCTGTTGACGTTCAGCAGTTCGAACTTCAGCGACAGGTCATTGCCGGCACGCGCCTGTGCCTGCTGCAGCACGTTCTGCGCGGATTCGAAATCCCGCCAGGCGGCGTCCAGCTTGCCCTGATACCAGTCGGTCATGCCGACGAAGGACCACGACCGGGCATGGGCGACCTGCCGCGCCGCGTCGCCGGGTGCTTCCTCGGCGAGGCGCCCGGACAGCTGCAGGGCTGCCCGATACGACTCCATCGCGCCGGACAGGTTGCCTTGATCCAGGCGCACGCTGCCGATCTTCTCCAGTGCCTTGGCGCGCTGCTCCAGGGTCTCGTCGGTGACATCCGTGGCCGGCAGCGACTGGAAGTAGGCCATCGCTTTGTCGTCGACGCTCTGCATGATGTCCAGCCGGGCTGCTTGCGCCAGCTTGTCGTTCAGATCGCCGAGCATGAAGCCGACCAGGGCCTCGGCCTGCTTCTGCCGGCGCTGCGCGGCCTGGCTGGCTTCCACCGCGGCGTGGCGCGAAACGATGGCGAGGACCGCCAGCGTGGTGGTCACCGTCATCACGGTCACTGCCAGTGCCGCCACCATCGTCATCCGCCGCGCGCGCCGCCGCAGCTCGCGCTGCTTGAGCATGTCGAAGCCCACGCCGAGCATCCCGGCGATCAGTTTCAGCTTGGCGTTCGCCTTGCCGTCCTTGTCCGGGCGGGCGTCGGCGGCGATGGGCTCGGCGCGTTGCGTGGCGAGCAGGCCGGTGGCGTCGAGCTCGAAGCGCAGCGCGGGGGCGAAACATTCCTCCGCCTCGCGGCCGGGCAGGTCGCTGGCGTTCGGTTCGCCGTCCACGATCAGGCAAAGGATCCGCTCGTCACGACCGAGGCGCTTGTACGCCAGCACTTCCTCGCTCACCCAGTGCGACGCCGCCGAATGCGGCGAGCAGATCACGATCAGGTTGGCCGATTGCTCCAGCGCCTCGATGATCTTGCGGCCGAGGTCGTGTGCGGTGGCCAGTTCGTCGCGGTCGCGGAAGATCGGCGTGAGGCGTTTCGGGATGGGGCCGGTCGTGGTGATCTGCCCGACCAGGCGTTTCGGCACCGCATAGGTTTCCAGCGCCTTGTGGAGCCAGTCGGCCCAGGTCTTGTCCTGGTGGCTGTAGCTGATGAAGGCGTAATACCGGAACCCTGGTGATCCCGTGCCCTGCGTCATGACATCCGGCACTCCCGTGCCTGGTCATGCAGTCCCTTGCGGGTTGTCCCCGCGTCGAGACGGCCGGCAGCAGCTCAATCACTACCGTGTCGGTGGTCTGTGCGTCGGCGCAACATAGCACCAATCATGAGAACTGCGTCACACTTTTCGGCACGCCGCGCCGGGTGGCGGGGTGGCGGGGTGGCGGGAGCCATGCCGCCCCGCGGGGGCGACGCGCCGGACCTGCGAGGCCCGGGCGCCCGGGCATGCGAGGTCGTGGTCAGCCGGCTTCCGGTTGCAGCGTCAGCGTGTGCGTGGCCTGGCCCGGCAGCAGCGGAGTGGGACGCCCCTGAACCCAGTCCTGGTGCCCTGCGCCGAAGAACGGCGAGAGCGGGTTGTCGCTCTGGCCGCCGGGCATTTCCAGAATGCCGCGGTCTTCGTGGCCGGGGGAGACGTCGAGCCGTTCGGAGGCGCCGAAGCCCGGTACCGCCACGCGCGGCATGTTGTGGTCGCCGGGCAGCGGCTGGTCGGGCATGTCGATGAAGCGCGCCAGCCATGCGGGCAGGGCGGCGGCCAGCGGATGCCTGATGTCGCTGCGATTGATCTCGCCCCAGTGGCGCGCGGCGAGGCCGCCGGGTTGCCGGTCGAGCTGCCGCGCCACCTGGAGCGCGGAGTCGGCGAGCAGGGCAGGCCAGTCGGGGTACTTCGGATCGAGCAGCCAGTCGGGTCGCGCGTGGATCAGCATCCACACCGCCGCTTCCGGGCTGTGTTCGCCGGGCCAGCGGAAATCCGCATGGCGTTGTTTCACCCGCGCGACGAACGGCGCCAGCACCGCCTGGCTGACCTGCGTGCGGAAAGCGCGCACCAGCCGGTAGTCAACGCTGTCGACGGCGGCGCGGCCGCGCCAGTGGCGGGTGAGCCGGCTCATTCGCTGCAGCAGCGGGTCGTGGCTGTCGGCCAGTGTGTGTTGCAGCAGCGCCTGCCAGCGGGTGAGGAACAGCGCGTGGTCGTCGAGCTGGATGTCGAGCAGGTCGCCGGGTGTGAAGCTGGCGCGCGCGTGCAGGTCGTCGCGGATCTGCTGCGCGCGCGCGCCGAGATCGTGCCCGCCGTTGCCGAGCAGGCTCAGCGCGGCGCCGTCGACGGTGCGGTTGTTGGCGGTCCACAGTCTGCCGTCGGCGGGGTTCTCGATGCGCGGGTACTGCGCGGGCGCGGCCCAGCCCTGCCAGCCGATGCCGGACGCGGACCAGTCCGACGGCAGCAGCGGGTCGATGCCCACGCGCAGCGGGATGCTGTTGCCGGCGATGGTCCAGCCAATGCTGCCGCTGCTGTCGGCCACCAGCAGGTTCTGCGGCGGCATGCCCAGGGTGGGTGCGAGCTGCAGCGCGTCGGCCACGTTCGCCACTTGCTCCATCCGCAGCAGGCCGAGGTTGTAGCTGCGTGGCTGTTGCGCGATCCAGGCCAGCGCCAGCGGCGTGCCGTCGGTGTCGGTGGCCATGATCGGGCCCCAGCGGGTGTCCTCCACTTTCAGGATGGTGTCGGGCTGGCCCTTGACCTGGATGTGCTCGTCGTGGGTTTCCAGCGCGGCCCAGCCGTCAGGCACCTTGTAGCGCGTGGAATCGGCCGGATCACGCCGCACGCGCACCCAGTCGGCCCAGTCGCCGTAGCTGTTGGTGAAGCCCCAGGCGACCTGGCCGTTGGAGCCGGCGATGATCGCCGGCGTGCCGGGCAGGCTGACGCCGTTGACGTCGCGCCGGCCGTGCGGTGCGCCGGCGTCGGGATAGCGCAAGCGGGCGCGGAACCAGATGTTGGGTACGCGCAAGGCCAGGTGCATGTCGTTGGCCAGCATTGCCGCGCCGTTGCCGGTGAGCCACCCGGCCACGGCGAAGTTGTTGCTGCCGGGGCGTGGCGCATCCAGCGCGGGTGCCACCGCGGCGGCCAGGCCCGCGGTGGCCGCATTGGCCGGCAACTGGCGCAGGTCCAGCACGTCCGCGCCGGGCACCACTGGCGAACGCGACAAGCGCCCGCGCAGCGGCGCCTCCCAGTCGGGGTCGGGCGCGAGCAGGAAATCCACCAGCGATGCCGGCAGCACGTCGCGCATCTGGGCAAGGCGCAACTCGCGCTCGTTGCGCCCGCCGCTGTTGAGGTCCAGGTACATCGCCGCGATGACCAGGGCGCTGTCCTGCGGCTGCCACGGCTGCGGCTGGCTGCCCAGCAGCAGGTATTCCCACGGCCGCACGCGCAGGTCGGCCAGCCCCGCGTTGACGCCGGCGGCGTAGCGGCGCAGCACGTCCTTCTGCGCCGGCGGCATCGCGGCCCATGCCGCGTCGACCACCGCGCGCAGGCGATGGCGGCGATGGTCGAGATCCACCGGCAGCGCCGCCGGCCCCACCAGCGCGGCCAGCTCGCCCGCACTCGCGCGGCGCATCAGGTCCATCTGGAAAAAGCGCTCCTGTGCGTGCACGTAACCCATCGCCCAGGTGACATCGGCGCGGTTGCCGCCTTCGATGGTGACCGTGCCCAGCGCGTCGCGGCTGATCGTCACCGGCGCCTGCAGCGCCGCCACCGCGCGCGTGCCGTCGAGCCGCGCGCGACCGCCGGCGAGCAGCCACCACGCCGCGGCGAAGGCAACCAGCAGCAAGGCCAGCAGGCTCGCCAGGACGGCGCGTGCGATGCGCCAGGAGCGTGAGGTCAAGGGCATGTCGTCATGGGGTGGGTGGTCACGGATCAAGGCTTGGCGAACACGGCAAAGATGCCGGCGTACGGCTTGACCATGAAGGCCGGCGCGCCGGCGTAGCCCGCGCCGTCCACGTAGATCTGCGAGATGCTGCCGTCCAGGTACAACGCATCGCGGCAATGCAGCTTGTCGCGGAACAGCCGTCCAAACGTGTGGAAGTTCACCGGCGCCTCGCTCACCGCGAACACCACTTCATGCGGCGACGGCGCGCACACGCCGCTGCGCCACTTGAGGCTGGCCGAGTCGTCGATGAACTGCTCGTTGAGCTTGCCGTCGATCAGCAGCATCGGGCCGGACTGGGTCGCCGCCTGCACTGCCTTGTCGTCGGCCTTGAACGCCTCGCTGGTGCGCACCGCGGCATGGCCGTCCGGGTAGATCGCGAACACGCCATTGGGCAGCAGCGAGAAATTGCCCGATGCGGGATTGCCGTGGACCAGGTTCAGTGGCACCAGCGTCTTGCCGTCCTCCACGTACAGGCCCAGCGGCGCAAACTTGTGGTCGTAGATGCCGGCGTTGGCCGCGAACAGCAACCGTTGGCCATGTGCCTCGCCCCACTGGCGCAGGCTCTCGACGCTGCCGAACGGCTGGCCATCCTGCGGATTGCGCCAGTGCAGGCCCAACTGTTCGCGCTTGAGGTTGATGTGCACGACCCGGTACTGCTGCCCGGCAAACGCCACCTCGTCGCTGTCCAGCGCCCGCGCCTTCGACGTGCAGCCGGGCAGGGTGAGCAGCAGGCCGAGCAACACCGCGGCCGGCATCCAGCGGCGGCGGCTTCGGGCGGTCGAGTGGCATGGGATGCGGAAAGTCATCCCCTGATGGTCGCGGCGCAGCGGCGATCGTGCAACCCCGCGCGCGCAACGTTCTCCCGCCGTGGGTCCGGCACGCCGCCATTCGCCGTTAAACTCGGGTTTTTGCCGCGAGAGCGCGATGCCCTACACGCCGATCGTCGCCACCCTGGGTTACGTGTTGTCGCCGGATCGCAGGCAGGTGCTGATGATCCACCGCAACACGCGGCCGGACGACCAGCACCTGGGCAAGTACAACGGGCTGGGCGGCAAGATGGAGCCGGGGGAGGACATCGCCACCTGCATGCGGCGCGAGATCCGCGAGGAGGCCGCGATCGAGTGCGAGTCGATGCGCCTGCGCGGCACGCTGAACTGGCCCGGCTTCGGCAAGCACGGCGAGGACTGGCTGGGCTTCATCTTCCTGATCGACGCCTGGCGCGGCACGCCGCTGGAATCCAACCACGAGGGCGCGCTGGAATGGGTGGCGCGCGAGCGGCTGCTGGAGCTCCCCATGTGGGAAGGCGACCGCCACTTCCTGCCGCTGGTGTTCGACGACGACCCGCGGCCGTTCCACGGCGTGATGCCGTACAAGGACGGCCGCATGCAATCCTGGTCGTTCAGCCGGTTCTGAAGCGCGCGTAGGGCGGGCACTGCCCGCCGACTCTCGCCGGTGGCGCGACGTCTACGCCACGTCGGCCAGCCACGCCTGGCTGGAGAACCGCTCGCGCGCCAGCGCTTCGGCGCGGGCCAGCTCGCCGGCGCGCAGGACGTCGTCGGCGAGTCCGTGGCGCTGGCGGAAGGTGGCGATCATCCGCTCGATCACCGCCTCGCGCGGCAGGCCGGTCTGGCTGCGCAACGGGTCGACCCGCTTGGCTGCGCTGGTGGTGCCCTTGTCGGACAGTTTCTCGCGGCCGATGCGCAGCACGTCGAGCATCTTCACCGCGTCGATGTCGTAAGCCATGGTGACGTGGTGCAGCACCGCGCCGCCGCGATGCGCCTGCGCGGCGCCGGCGATCTTGCCGCCTGCGGAAGTGATGTCGTTGAGCGGCTGGTACCACGCCTTGATGCCCAGCGTGGCCAGCGCCTCGATCACCCACTCGTCCATGCACGCATACGCCTGCTGGAACGACAGGCCCTTGATCAGCGACAGCGGCGCGCAGATCGAATAGGTGATGGTGTTGCCCGGCTCGATGAACATCGCGCCGCCGCCGGAGATCCGCCGCACCACCTCGATGCCGTGGCGCTGCGCGGCCTCCATGTCGACCTCGTTGCGCAGCGACTGGAAGCGGCCGATGACCACGGCCGAGGAGGCCCATTCCCAGATGCGCAGCGTGGGCGGGCGGTGGCCGGCACCGACCTCGTGCACCAGCACGTCGTCCAGCGCCATGTGCAGGCTGGGGGATTGCGGCAGCGTGTGGATCAGTTGCCAGTCGTGGTCACGCCATTCGCTGCGCATCATGCGGTGTCTCCATCCAGGGCGCGGCGCACCGCGATCGCGATCGCCTGCGCCGAAAGGCCGTACATCATCACGTCATGGGCAAGGCCGTGCTCGATGGCTGCGGCGAGCTCGGTCTCGCCGGCGTTCCACGGCTGGCCCTCCAGCGCGCGGTTGATCGCTACCAGCGCGCTGTCCGGTTCCAGGAAGAAATCCCCGCTCACCTGCACGTCGGCGAGCCGGTCGTCGCGCACCTGCAGGTCGACCACCACCAGCTTGCCGCCGGGCATCTTGTATTCGCCGTGCATCCATCGTCCTCGTGCCGCCCACTGTCGTGGCGCGCAACGGGGCAATTTTGCCGCGTTCCGGCGGGCAGGGGAAATCCCGCACGGGTTCCCCTGCAGTCCGCCGGACGAACGTGCCGTGGGCCGGTGCCGCGTGCCGCGGCAGGAACCTCAGCGCATCTCCAGCTTGAGCGCCTTGGCGATGGATTCCCACGGCACGTACTTGTAGTTCTGGTTCTCGACCGGCAGCACGTTGCGGCCGTCCTGGGCGATCATCGCACCGTGCTTGAAGCCCGGGCCCAGGTTGCGGCTGGTGACCTCCAGCCCGTCGGTTTCGGAAATGCCGTCGATGCCGCGCGCGCCGTCCGCCACCACGGCGAACGAGCCCAGGTAGGCACGGTCGCCGTCGCGGCGGTACACCGCGTAGCTGTTGTTGCCCTGGCTGGACACCACGATGTAGCCGCGGCCGCCGCCCAGGTCGTAGATGCCCACGCCTTCGAGGTCGTCCTTGATCGCCTTGTTGTCGGCCACGCGGTCGACCGCGGTCATCGCGTCGCCGCCGTCGGGCTCGGCGCTCATCCGCCACAGCGCCACGTCCTCCTCGCCCACGTAGAGCACGCCGGATTCGTCGTCGGCCACGCAGCCCTCGGCCTGGCTGGCGAGGTGGAACTCGCGCACCTGCGCGATGCGCACGCGGCCGTTGCCGGCGTCGAGCAGCTCCCACTGGCGCATCAGGCCGTCGCCGGTGTTGACGAAGACGTAGGTCTTGGCGGTCTTCGCGCTGCGGTACATGCACAGGCCGTACGGGTCGGCCATGCCGGTGTCCTGGACGCCGTCGGCGACGTCGACCAGCTCGCGCCGGTCCGGATCGAGCCGGTAGATCGCCACGGACTTGTGCGTGCGATCGCTGGCGGTGACCAGGGTGACCTGCTTGCCGCCCAGCGCGAAGCCGTTGCGCAGGTCGGTGTTGTTCATCTTGCCGTCGGCGCGGAACTGCAGCAGCTTGCCCTGCATGTCGTACACGGCCATGCCGGCCTTCTTGTCGGTGGCGACGATGAGGCTTTTCGCCGGGTCGGTCGGATGCGCCCAGATTGCCGGATCGTCCGCGGCATCGCCGTAGCTGGCCACCGGCACGGTTTCCACCAGCGCGGTGACGGTGGGCAGCGGCGGCCGGGCCACGGCGCGCGGGTCCTGCGGCGTACCCGCCGGCAGGTTCAGCGCCTTGGCCACGTCGGCCATCGACACGATCTGGTGGTTGGCGCCGCCATCCTCGTCGCTGACCAGCAGCACGCCGTGCGCGTAGCCCTCCAGGGCGGCGCTGGTGGCGAACAGCGGGCCGGGTTCGGCGACGGCCGTGCCGCTGGCGGCGGTGCCGACCTGGAAGCTGCCGAGATACGTGTCGTGGTCGGCGCGGTCGTAGACGTTGATGCGTCCCTCGGCGCTGTCTGCGGCGAGCAGCCACTGGCTGCCCTTGCCGCCGTCGTACAAGGCCACGCCCTCGACCTTCTTGCCGAGGTGGCCCAGCCGCGGCGCATCGACCAGGCGCGCCGACAGGTCGGCTTCCGGGTCGCCGTCGAGATGCCACACGCCCACCGCCTGCTCGGCCACGTAGAGGTTGCCGTGCCGATCGGCCGTGCACTGCTTGAGCTTGGAGGGCAGGTTGACCCGGCGCACCTGGCGCGCGTCGAGCTTGCCGTCGGCGTTGGCGTAGATCATCTGCTGGTCGACTTCGCCGCCGTCGCCGACCACCACGGCGTAGAGCGCGTCGTCCAGCTCGTAATGGAACAGGCACAGGCCTTCCACGGCGAAGCCGAGCGGGATGGCGCGGGCGCCGGCTTCGACCGGCTTGTCGCCGTCCATGGTGAACAGGCGCAGGCTGTTTTCGGTGGCGTCCAGCGCGGCGACCACCGTGGTCGAGCGGTCTCCCAGCGCGAACCCGTAACTCACGTCGACGCCGGCGGCTTCACCGGCCGCCACCGTGGCCTGGCGCTTGCCGTCCAGGCCGTACACCTCCAGCCCGCCGAGCGCGGCGGTGGCCAGCAGGCGGGCCGGCGCGTCGGGCGTGGCGCCTTCCACCAGCAGCGCGAAATCCGTCTTGCCGCTTTGCGTCGCCTCGCTCTGCGCGTGCGCGCGCACCAGCGTGGGTGCGGGCGTGGCGCCGGCCTCGTGCGCGGCCGGGCTGCAGCCTGCCAGGCCGGCGAGCAGCGCCAGCGATGTCGCGAGTGTGTAACCAAGCCGTGCTTTCATTCCTCGTCTCCTCAGTGCGGGGCGGCGTATGCGGCCAGGGCTTCGTTGCGCGTGGGCCACCATACGACAGCGGAAAGCGTTTTGCACGAAACATTCTAAACGTGTTGCATTTTGGAATGTTTGTTCGTATTCTCGGGCTGCCATCACTTCGCCGCGGGGGCGTAAGTCGGGGGTGGCACATACCTCGGGGGTAGATGATCCATGCACACTTTTCGACGAAATGCGTTGCACGCGGCACTACTGCTGGCCGGTTGCGTGATCGCCACGCCCAGCCTTGGCCTGGCCAACGATGCCGCCGTACCGGCGGGCGCCCAGGCTCAAGGCGAGTCGCAGGGCAACGATGGCCAGGCCGCCACGACGACGGGCGCCCAGAAGGAAAAGGCGGTGGATCTGCAGTCGGTGGTGGTGACCGGCAACATCGGTTACCGCAACCACATCGACGTGCCTGCGCCGGTGCTGGTCTACGATCAGCAGTTCTTCGCCAAGTTCGAGCCGGTCTCGGTGGGCGACCAGCTGCGCCGCGTGCCGGGCATCGCCTTCGTCGGCGACATCGGCGAGTCGGTGGCGCCGGAAATGCGTGGCCTGGGCAACGGTTACACGCAGATCCTGGTCAACGGCCGCACCGTGCCCGGCATCGGCAACGATCGCTCGGTGGCGGTGGACCGCATCCCGGCCGAGATCATCGACCGCATCGAGATCGTCCGTTCGCCATCGGCCGACTTCGACAGCCAGGGCGTGGGCGGCACCATCAACATCATCCTGAAGGACGGCGCGACGCTGCCGCCGGGCGTGATCGTGCGTGTCGGCGAGACCTGGGACAAGAAGACCGGCCGGCTGCGCCCCAACGCCGCGGTGTCATGGTCCGGCCGCAACGAGGCGGACACGGTGTTCTACTCGCTGACCTTCGACGCACAGAAGCGCTTCAACGAAAAGCACGCGATCCAGGAAGTGGTGGACGGCAACACGGCCGGCTTCGCCGACGAGGTGGCCGCCCACGGCAACGGCCACAGCCTGCAGAGCTGGGACGACATCAACAAGTCGCGCGCCGCGTCGCGCGAGGAGCAGGGCGACACGCGCGACTCGAAAGACCTGTCGTTCAACGGCGACGTGACCTTCCGCATGTCGGACGTCTCCAGCCTGCGGCTGGACGCGTTCGCGCTGAAGACCCGCCGCACCGAACAGGAAAGCACCCGCACCTACGAGGGCGACGGCAGCGTCGGCGGACTCGACCTGAGCGATCCGGAACTGAAATACGAAACCACGCCGATCGACGAGGACAGCTACGGCCTCAGCGCCCTGTTCAACACCTCGTTCAACGAGCGGACCGACTTCGAGGCCTACCTGGCGCGCAACACCACCAAGGGCAGCGAGGTGAAGCACTACTTCAAGGACACGCCGACCACCAAGGACAAGATCAAGGGCACCGCCGCCGACGACAAGAACTGGCAGGGCGATGCCTCGGTGACGCGGCGCATGCCGGACCTGGCGAAATCGATGGGCATCGATGCGGCCTCGCTGAAGGTCGGCGTGCAGCTCAAGAGCAAGGACCGCACCTACACCGACTCGCAGATCTCCGGCCTGAGCAAATCCAAGCAGACAGGTACGGACGGCAGCTTCGACTACAAGGAGGACCGCTTCGACACGTTCGCCCTGGTCGACTGGGACATCAGCCCGAAGCTCACCGTGACCACCGGTGTGCGCGGCGAGAAAACCCGCACCACGCAGGACTACCGCACCATCGAGACCGAGAACGGCGCGCCGGTGGGGCAGACCACCGGGCATGCCAGCAGCCATGAGTTCATGCTCAACCCGTCCGCCCACCTGCAGTGGAAAGTGACCGATACCGACCAGCTGCGCTTCAGCGTGGCGCGTACCGTGCGCCGTCCCAGCGTCGACCAGCTGGTGCCCTCGGTGCTGCTGGAGTCGCCGGGCGACTACGACGTGACCATCGGCAATCCGGACCTGAAGATGGAACGCTCGCTGGGCTTCGACTTGGGCTACGAGCGCACCATCGGCCGCGACGGCGTGATCGGCGTGAACCTGTTCCAGCGCAACGTCTCCGATCTGATCGGGCTGGTCAGGACCGCGCGGCCGGTGACCGATGCCGGCCAGGATCCCGACGACTTCCCGGGCGGCCTGTACACCTACCAGAACCTCGGCAGCGCCAAGGTGCGCGGCGTCGAGTTCGACATGTCGATGCCGCTGAGCTTCATGGGCATGGAACACACCGGCATCTTCGGCAACTACACGCGGCTGTTCTCCACGCGGCTGAACCCGATCACCGGCCGCGACACCACCATTGACGACCAGCCCTCGTACGTCTACAACGCGGGCGTCACGCAGGATATCCCGGCGTGGAAGGCGGCCTTCGGCGCCAGCTATCAGAAACAGGGCCCGGCGTTCCAGCACAACTCGCCCGGCGAGATGCAGAGCACCCGCTACGGCGGCAATCTGGAGATCTTCCTGGAGAAGCGCCTGGGCAAGGCCTTCGTGTTGCGCCTGACCGGCACCAACCTGCTCGATTCGTGCAGCCAGCAGCTGGAGCAGGATTTCGCCGGTGACGACGCGGCCGAGATGATGGCCAACAACCGCGCATACAACGTGGACTTCATGGAGCTGGAGCGCGAGTGCTCGTCGCCGCGCTGGTCGCTCACGCTG
>MKTU01000062.1:36517-50870 GCA_001898415.1 Rhodanobacter sp. 67-28
CAAGACGCGCACCCAGGACACCGCGCGCGCACTGCTCGAGGGCATGGCGCCGGGCTGCGGCATCCACGTGGCGTACCCGGCCAAGGCCGACGACATCGAGTTCCACCCGTTCTCGACCGGCGCCATGATGCTCGACCGCGGCAAGGCGCTGGCCGCGGTGCAGGCGCTGGTGCCTGCCGGCGGCATGGCCGCCGAGGTCAAGGCGCAGGCGCCGCTGTTCGCCTTGCTCAACCAGGCGATGGGCTGCACGCCGGGGGCGGCCTGCGACATGTCGCGCATGCCGGCAGGCATCGACAACAGCGACGAGGAGCGGCCGAAGGTGGGCGATCCGTTCGGCATCGCCTCCACCGCCAGCCAGACCTTCCTGCTCGAATACCTGCAGGGCATGCCGATGAAGGACGTGGCCTGGGGCCACCTCACCCGCGAGCAGATCGGCGAGCTGCTGAAATTCCACGCGCTGAAGTTCCACTACGAGGGGCGCGCGCCCTACGTGGCCGCCCGCGCCGCTTCGCCGCTGGCCGCGCGCATGCTCGGCGCGGTGGAGCACGGCCCGAAGCTCACCGTGCTGGTCGGCCACGACACCAACATCGCCGACCTCGGCGGCATGCTCGACCTGCACTGGCAGGTGCCCGACTACCCGCGCGACGATCCGCCGCCGGGCGGCGCGATCGGCTTCGAGGTGTTGTCCGATGCCGCCGGCAAGCAGTTCGTGCGCGCGTTCTACCGCGCGCAGACCATGGACCAGGTGCGCGAGCTGCAGAAACTCGACGCCGCCAACGCGCCGTCGTACCAGTACCTGCCGATCCCCGGCTGCGCCGAGCGCTGCCCGATCGCGGACTTCGAGCAGATCGTGAGCTCGAAACTGGTCGAGCCGCTGCGCAAGCCCGCGGCAGGTTGAGGTTCACGAGAGCGGCGGGCAATGCCCGCCCTACGTGCGCCGCAAACCGTAGGGCGGGCACCGCCCGCCGCGCCTCGCGCAGAGCCGCGCCTCGCTCAGAGCCGCACCGGCGCTCCGCTCCGGATCGACTCGGTGGCCGCCTCGGCCAGCGCCAGCGCCGCGACGCCATCGGCGTAACCGACCGCGGCCGGGGTGCCATCCAGCATGTCGGCGAAGTGGTCCATCTCGCGGCGGTAGGCCTCGGCGTAGCGGTCGAGGAAGAAATTCTGCAGCCGGTCGCTGGACACGCCGGCGTCGCTCCACACCTGGGTGGTGCTTTCCAGCACGTTGTCCGCGCGCACCATGCCTTTGGATGCAAACGCCTCGATGCGCTGGTCGTAGCCGAAACCGCTGCGGCGGCTGTTGGAGATCACGCAGAGCTTGCCCGAGGCGGTTTTCAGCACGGTGCGCGCGGTGTCGACGTCGCCGAGTTCGCCGATCACCGGGTCGACCAGGCAGCTGCCGGCGGCATACACCTCCACCGGCTCCTCGCCCAGCAGCCAGCGCGCCATGTCGAAATCGTGGATGGCCATGTCCTTGAACAGGCCGCCGGAGATGGCGACGTAGGAGGGCGGCGGCGGCGCGGGATCGTTCGAGGTGATCTGCAGGCTCTCGATGCTGCCGATGACGCCGCTGTCCAGGCGCGCCTTCAGCGCCTGGAAGTTCGGATCGAAGCGGCGGTTGAAGGCGAGCAGCATGTTCGCCCCGGCCAGTGCCTTCGCGGCGCCGCGGGCGCGCGCGTAGTCCTGGTCGACGGGTTTTTCGCAGAAGATCGCCTTGCCGGCGGCCGCGGCGCGCAGGCTGTAGTCGAGGTGGGTGTCGGTGGAGCTGGCGATGATCACGCCGCGGATCGACGCATCGGCCAGCACCGCCTCCAGCGTGGCCACGGCGGTGTTCCATTCGCCGGCCAGCGCCTGCGCCGAGGCGTCGATCGCATCGACCACCGCGGCCAGTTCCAGTCGTGGGTGCAGCGCGGCGTTGCGGGCGTGGATGTGGCCGATGCGCCCGGCGCCGATGAGTGCGACTTTGTGCATGCTCGTGTCTCGCTCAGAGTTTGAAGACTTCGCCGTGCTGCGCGGACCATGCGCAGGCTTCGGCCAGGGTCAGTGCGGCGACGCCATCGGCGTAGCTGGTGAAGGGTTCGGCGCGGCCGTGCACCACCTCGGCGAAGTGCGCGATCTGCGCGCGGTAGGCGTCGCGGTAGCGCTCGGCGAACGCCGGCATGATCGGCGCGCCGCTGCTGCCGGCCTCGGTGAGCATGTGTACGGTGTCCTGCGCCACGTTGTCGGCGCGGATCATGCCGGTGGCGCCGAATGCCTCGATGCGCTGGTCGTAGCCATAGCCGCTGCGCCGGGTGTTGGAGATCACGCACAGCCGCCCGCTGGCGGTCTTCAGCACGCAGCGCGCGGTGTCGACGTCGCCCTGGCGGCCGATCTCCGGGTCCACCAGGCAGCTGGCGGTGGCGTACACCTCGACCGGGTCCTCGCCCATCAGCCAGCGCGCCATGTCCAGGTCGTGGATGGTGAAGTCCTTGAACAGCCCGCCGCTGGTGGGGATGAAACCCGGCGGCGGGGCAGCGGGGTCGTGGTTGACCAGGTGCAGGGTTTCCAGCTTGCCGACCACGCCGGCATCCAGCTGCTGCTTGAGGCGGGCGAACTGCGGGTCGAAGCGGCGGTTGAAGCCGAGCAGGAAGCGCGCCTTCCCGAAGCGCGGCTGGGCGGCGCGCACCTTCTGCAGGTCCAGGTCGATCGGCTTCTCGCAGAACACCGCCTTGCCCGCCTCGACCGCGGCCAGCGCATGGCCCAGGTGCTGGTCGGTGGTGCTGCAGATCAGCACGCCGCCGATCGCCGGATCGGCCAGTGCCTGTTCCAGCGAGGCCATGCTGGCGCCGTGGGCACGGGCGAAGGCGGCTGCCTCGGCGCGCGGGTCGACCACGTATTTCAGGCGCAGGCCGGGTTGCCGGGCTGCGTTCGGGCCATGCACATGGCCCATGCGGCCGGCGCCGATCAAGGCAACGTCGATGCTGTCCAAGAGTAAACTCCCCACGCCGTTCGCGTTCAAGAATGGAACTGATATTCCGTTTCAAAGTGTAATAGAATTTCCAGAAAGTTGTGCAATATTTCATCCGGCGCCCGCAGGGCGCAAGCACGAAGGAACCCCCATGGTCGAAATGGACGTGCCGCCCACCACCGCGGACGAATTGCGTACCGCCATCCTCGATCGCTATGAATCCCTCAGCAAACGCCTGCAGCAGATCGCCCGCTACGTGCTCGACGAGCCGAACGCGGTGGCGCTGGAAACGCTGGCCGTGCTGGCCGAGCGCTGCAACGTGCAGCCGTCGGCGATCGTGCGCTTCGCCAAGTCGTTCGGTTTCGACGGCGCCTCGCAGATGCAGCGGCTGTTCCGCGACGGGCTGCTCTCGGGCAACGCCGCGCTGGGCTACGGCGAGCGCGTGCGCCAGTTCAGCCAGAGCGTGGACGGCAAGTCGGTCGCCGACCCGGCCCAGGTGCTGGCCGAGTTTGTCGAGGGCAACGTGCTGGCCCTGCACAACCTGGCCGACGCGGTCGGCAGCCGCAACCTGGCCGCCGCGGTCAAGCTGATCGGCGAGGCCGAGACCGTCTACGTGGCCGGCTTCCGCCGCTCGTTCCCGGTGGCGGCCTACCTGGCCTATTCGCTGCACCAGGTGGACAAGAAGACCGTGTTCATCGACAGCATCGGCGGCATGACCCGGCAGCAGATCCACGCGATCACCCGCCGCGACCTGCTGATCGCGGTGAGCTACCACCCGTATGCGGAGGAGGCGGTGCAGCTGATCGAGGCGGCCTCCGAGCAGCACTGCAAGGTGCTGTCGATCAGCGACAGCCTGGTCAGCCCGGTGGCCAAGCCGGCGACCGTGGTGCTGCAGGTGCGCGAGGCGGAGATCCGCAAGTTCCGCTCGCTGTCGGCCTCGATGTGCCTGGCCCAGGCGCTGGTGATCGGCTATGCATTCGCCAGCAACGCGCCCAAGCGCAACAGCTCGAAGCTGCCCGTGCGCAAGCCGGCCAAAAAATGAAACGTATGTTGCTATTTCTTGGAAAATGGAATATATATTACGTGCACTCGGCGCGGTGGGCGCCGGGTACCCGTGAGAGAAGTGCATATGGAAGGGGCGCGGCGCCAGCTTGACCTGATCACCATCGGGCGGTCCTGCATCGATCTGTATGGCGAACAGACCGGGGGGCGGCTCGAGGACATGATGTCGTTCGCCAAGTACGTGGGCGGCAGCCCCACCAACACCGCCATCGGCGCCGCCCGGCTGGGCCTGCGCAGCGGCCTGGTCAGCCGGGTGGGTGCCGACCACTTCGGTCGTTTCATCCGCGAGCAGCTGGTGCGCGAGGGCGTCGCCACCGACGGCCTGGTCACCGACCGCGCGCGACTGACCGCGCTGGTCTTCCTCGGCATCCGCGACCCGGACACCTTTCCGCTGATCTTCTACCGCGAGAACTGCGCCGACATGGCGCTGTCGGTGGGCGACATCGACATCGACTTGCTGCAGTCGGCCGGCGCGGTGCTGATCAACGGCACGCACCTGTCGCAGCCGAACGTGTTCGAGGCCTCGGTGCACGCCTGCGAGCTCGCCCGCGCGGCGGGCGCGCGGGTGGTTTTCGACATCGACTATCGCCCGGTGCTGTGGGGGCTCACCGGCCGCGACATGGGCGAGAACCGCTTCGTCGCCGACGCCGCCGTCACCGCGCGGCTGCAGGAGGTGCTGCCGCTGTGCGACCTGATCGTGGGCACCGAGGAGGAGATCCACATCCTCGGCGGCAGCACCGACACGGTCGAAGCCCTGCGCGCGATCCGCGACAAGACCGCTGCGCTGCTGGTGTGCAAGCGCGGCGCGCTCGGTTGCTCGGCCTTCCCCGACGCCATTCCCGACAGCCTCGACGGCGGCGTGGTCGGCCGCGGCTTCAAGGTCGAGGTGTTCAACGTGCTCGGCGCCGGCGATGCCTTCATGGCCGGCTTCCTGCGCGGCTGGCTGCGCGACGAGCCGCTGGCAACCTGCTGCGAGTACGGCAACGCCTGCGGCGCCATCGTGGTGTCGCGCCACGGCTGCGCCCCGGCGATGCCGACCTGGGACGAACTGCAGTGGTTCCTCGGCGACCATGGGCGGCCGTTCCGCCTGCGCGACGACACGGTGCTGGAGGACCTGCACTGGTCGACCACCCGCGTGCACGTGCACGAGGACCTGACCGTGCTGGCGATGGACCATCGCAGCCAGTTCGAGGACCTGTGCCGCGAGAGCGGCGCCGACCCCTCGCGCATCGCCGCGTTCAAGGCGCTGGCGCTCAAGGCGGTGGACCGGCTGGCGCAGGGCGACGACCGTTTCGGCGTGCTGCTGGACGGCCGCTACGGCATGCGCGGGCTGGAGGCCGCGGCCGACCATCCCTACTGGATCGGCCGCCCGATCGAGTGGCCCGGGTCGCGCCCGCTGGCGTTCGAGAGCTCCGCCGACGTGGCCACCGAGCTGGCCACCTGGCCGCGCAACCACGTGGTCAAGTGCCTCGCGTTCTATCACCCGGACGACCCGCAGGAACTGCGCGAGCGCCAGGAGCGGCAACTGCTGCGGCTGCAGGATGCCTGCCGCAGCAGTTGCCACGAATTGCTGGTGGAGATCATCGCCTCCCGCCACGGCGCGGTCGACGCGCACACCACCGCGCGCGCGATCCGGCGCCTCTATGATCGGGGCATGAAACCGGATTGGTGGAAGCTCGAACCGGCGGCCGACCTTGCCACCTGGGCGAACATCGAAAGCGCCATCCGCAGCCACGATCCGCGCTGCCGCGGCGTGCTGATGCTGGGCCTGCAGGCGCCCAGCGACGAGCTGGTGGCCTCGTTCCGCATCGCCGCGGCCAGTCCCATCGTCAAGGGTTTCGCGGTGGGCCGCACGATCTTCGCCGACGCCGCGGCGCGCTGGCTGGCCGGCAGCATCGACGACGAGACGGCGATCGCCGACCTGTGCGGGCGTTTCGCCGTGCTGGTCGACGCCTGGCGCGAGGCACGCGCGGCGGCGCAATTTCCACGCGAGGCGGTGTGAGATGGCGACCGTGCGACTCACCGCCGCGCAGGCCACCGTCCGCTGGCTGATGGCGCAATACGTGCGCGTCGACGGCGAGGAGCTGCCGTACTTCGCCGGCGCCTGGGCGATCTTCGGGCACGGCAACGTGGCCGGCCTGGGCGAGGCGCTGCAGGCCGTGCACGAACGCTTTCCCACCTGGCGCGCGCACAACGAGCAGGGCATGGCCCACGCGGCGATCGCCTACGCCAGACAGATGCGCCGCCGCCGCGCGATGGTGTGCACCACCTCGATCGGCCCGGGCGCCACCAACATGGTCACCGCCGCGGCGCTGGCCCACGTCAACCGCCTGCCGGTGCTGCTGCTGCCCGGCGACGTGTTCGCCAGCCGCCAGCCCGACCCGGTGCTGCAGCAGGTGGAGGATTTCGCCGACGGCACGGTCTCGGCCAACGATTGTTTCCGCCCGGTGTCGCGCTACTTCGACCGCATCGTGCGACCCGAACAGATCATGGACGCCTTGCCCAAGGCGCTGGCCACCATGCTCGACCCGGCCAGCTGCGGCCCGGCCACGCTCGGCTTCTGCCAGGACGTGCAGGCCGAGGCGTTCGATTATCCCGAATCGTTCTTCGCGCGCCGGTTGTGGCGCGAGCGCCGGCAGAACGCCGACGCCGGCGAGCTCGATGCGCTTGTTGCCGCGCTGAAGGCGGCGAAACATCCGCTGCTGGTCGCCGGCGGCGGCGTGCTCTACAGCGAGGCGGAAGACGCACTGAAGGCGCTGATCGAAGAGACCGGCCTGGCCGTGGCCGAGACCCAGGCCGGCAAGGGCGCGCTGGCCTGGGATCATCCCCACGCGCTGGGTTCGATCGGCGTCACCGGCTCCAGCGCGGCCAACGCCGCCGCCGCACGCGCGGATCTCGTCGTCGGCATCGGCACGCGGCTGGCGGATTTCACCACCGGCTCGCGCAGCCTGTTCGCCAACGCGCGCAAGGCACAGATCAACGTGCAGCCGTTCGATGCACACAAGCACGATGCGCTGGCCGTGGTCGGCGATGCGCGCACGGTGCTGCAGGCGTTGACCGCCGCCCTGGCCGGCTGGCGCGCGCCGGCGATCGCCGCCGATGAAGTAAGGGCCTGGAACACGGCGGTGGACGCCGTCACCGCGGCACCGGCCGCGGCGAATCTGCCCAGCGATGCCCAGGTCATCGGCGCGGTGCAGCGCAGCGTGGACGATGACGCGATCGTGGTGTGCGCGGCCGGCGGCCTGCCTGGCGAGCTGCACAAGCTGTGGCGTACATCGCGCAGCGGCGGCTACCACGTCGAGTACGGCTACTCGTGCATGGGCTACGAGATCGCCGGCGGGATCGGCGTGAAGATGGCCGCGCCTGATCGCGACGTGGTGGTGATGGTCGGCGACGGCAGCTACCTGATGCTCAACTCCGAACTGGCCACCTCGGTGATGCTGGGCCGCAAGTTGATCGTGGTGCTGCTGGACAACCGCGGCTACGGCTGCATCAACCGCCTGCAGCACGCCACCGGCGGCGCCGGCTTCAACAACCTGCTGGCCGATGCCGCACACGCGGTGCTGCCGCCGATCGACTTCGCCGCCCACGCCGCCAGCCTGGGCGCGCTGTCCGAGCACGTGGGCACCATCGCCGAACTGGAATCCGCGATGGCGCGCGCCCGCGCCGCCGACCGCAGCTACGTGGTGGTGATCGACACCGATCCGCTCAAGGCCACCGAAGCCGGCGGCTGGTGGTGGGACGTGGCGGTGCCTGAGGTTTCCGAACGCCCCGAGGTCGAGGCCGCGCGCCGCGCCTACGAGCAGGGCATCCGACAGAAGAAGGATTTGTCATGAGCATCCGTTTCGGCGTCAGCCCGATCGCCTGGGCCAACGACGACATGCCCGAGCTGGGCGGCGACACGCCGCTGGACAGCATCCTGCACGACATCCAGGAGCTGGGCTTCGAAGGCGTCGAGCTCGGCGGCAAGTTTCCGCGCCAGGCGGACGCGCTGAAGCCGCTGCTGGCGAAGTACCGGCTCGACCTGATCGGCGGCTGGTACAGCGGTTCGCTGCTGGTGCAGTCCGCGCAGGACGAGATCGCCGCGCTGCAGCCGCATCTGCAACTGCTCAAGGCGATGGGCAGCACGGTGTTCGTGTTCGCCGAAACCAGCAACGCGATCCATGGCCAGCGCGGCACCGCCATGCGCGACACGCCGCAGCTGGGTCCGGACGAATGGCCGATGTTCGGCCAGCGCCTGACGGAGGTGGCCGACTACATCCAGGCGCAGGGCATCCGTTTCGCCTACCACCATCATCTCGGCACGGTGGTGGAACGCGCGGCAGACCTGCAGGCCTTCCTGCGCCACACCGGCGCGTCGGTGGGGCTGACCCTGGACACCGGCCACGCCGCGCTGGGCGGCATCGACGCGCTGGCGCTGATCGCCGCACACCCCGCGCGCATCGCCCACGTGCATTGCAAGGACGTGCGCCGCGAAGTGTTCGACACGTTGCGCGCGTCCGGCGCGAGCTTCCTCGACGGCGTGCTCGCCGGCATGTTCACCGTGCCGGGCGATGGCAGCCTGGACTACGCGGCCCTGATGGCCGCGCTGGCGAAGATCCGCTACAGCGGCTGGATCGTGATCGAGGCCGAGCAGGACCCGGCCCTGGCCGATCCGCGCACCTACGCGCAACTGGGCCTGGGCACGCTGCGCGAGCGCGCCGCCGCCGCGGGGTTGCAATGATGACGTTTTCGACCACCTTTCGAGCACCCGTCATCCCAGCGAAAGCTGGACCAGCGCGAAGCGCGCAGAACGCCGATGAGGCGGCCCCGAAGGGGCGAGCGCAGCGAGTCATCCAGTGCCTTGGTTGTTCAAGGGCGCGGGGTCGCTGGACCCCAGCTTTCGCTGGGGTGACGAGCAAAGAGCGAGTTGCCCGAGGTACCCGCTGATGGCCGGCCTGCGCGTTCGCCCGCATTCTGCTGCCGCCGACGGCACCGTGCTGGAAGTGACCCCCGCCAGCGCCGGCTGGAATCACGTCGGGTTCAAGCTGGTGAAGCTGGCTGCCGGGCAGCGCCACGCCGGCGGCGAGGCGGGGCGCGAAGCCTGCCTGGTGATCGTCGCCGGGCTGGCGGATGTCGATGCGGGTGGTCGTCATTTCATGCACGTCGGTGGGCGCAGCAATCCGTTCGAGGATCGCGCGCCCGGCGCCGTCTACATGCCTGCCGGCATGCCCTGGGAGGTGATCGCCAGCGGCCCGGTGGAACTGGCCGTGTGCACCGCGCCCGGCACCGGGCAGGGCGAGCCGCGGCTGATCGCCGAATCGTCGATGAGCCGCGAAGTGCGCGGCGAAGGCACCAACACGCGCCACGTGCGCAACATCCTGCCGCAGACCGAGCCGGCCGACAGCCTGCTGGTGGTCGAGGTGATCACGCCGGGCGGGCACTGGTCCAGCTATCCGCCGCACAAGCACGACACCGCCGCGCCGGGTGCGGAAACCGCGCTGGAGGAAACCTATTACCACCGGCTCGACCCGCCGCAGGGTTTCGCCTTCCAGCGCGTCTACACCGACGACCGCTCGCTCGACGAAACCGTCTGCGTGGAAGACGGCGACGTGGTGATGGTGCCGCGCGGCTACCACCCGGTCGGCACGCCGCACGGTTACGACCTGTACTACCTCAACGTGATGGCGGGCCCGCACCGCCAGTGGATTTTCCGCAACGACCCTGCCCACGACTGGATTGTGCGGCGCAAGACCCCGTCGGGTTGACGTCGACTTCAAGTCCCCGAAATCCGATCACGCTGAGCGTAGCTTGCGTGAGCAAGCTGAGTCGAAGCGCCGCGTGGCGGCGCGCCCTTCGATTTCGGCGCTACGCGCCTGCGCTCAGGGAGATCGGGCGGATGGGTGCGGGTTCGGCAACAAACACATCATCAGGAGTGAGTCATGCGCACCATCGAACATTTCATCGACGGCCAGACGGTGGTCGGTACCTCCGGCCGCTACAGCGACGTCTTCGATCCCAACAGCGGCAAGGTGCAGGCGAAAGTCTCGCTGGCCAACGCGGCCGAGCTGGATCGCGCGGTGCGCAGTGCCGCCGCGGCGCAGCCGGGCTGGGCCGCGGTGAACCCGCAGCGGCGCGCGCGGGTGATGTTCGAGTTCGTGCGCCTGCTCAACGCGCACAAGCAGGAACTGGCCGAGCTGCTCGCCAGCGAGCACGGCAAGGTGGTTTCGGACGCGCACGGCGACGTGCTGCGCGGGCTGGAGGTGATTGAGTTCGCCTGCGGCATCCCGCACCTGCAGAAGGGCGAGTACACCCAGGGCGCCGGTCCGCGGATAGACGTCTATACGGCCCACCAGCCGCTGGGCGTGGTCGCCGGCGTCACCCCGTTCAACTTCCCGGCGATGATCCCGATGTGGATGTTCGGCCCGGCGATCGCCACCGGCAACGCGTTCATCCTGAAGCCGTCCGAGCGCGATCCCTCGGTGCCGGTGCGACTGGCCGAACTGATGATCGAGGCCGGCCTGCCGCCGGGCATCCTGAACGTGGTGCACGGCGACAAGGAGATCGTCGACGCGATTGTGGCGCACCCGACGATCAAGGCGGTGAGCTTCGTCGGCTCTTCCGACGTGGCGCAGTCGGTGTACGCCGCCGGCGCGGCGCATGGCAAGCGCGTGCAGTGCATGGGCGGCGCCAAGAACCACGGCATCGTGCTGCCGGACGCCGATCTCGACCAGGTCGTCGCCGACCTGATGGGCGCGGCCTACGGTTCGGCTGGCGAGCGCTGCATGGCGCTGCCGGTGGTGGTGCCGGTGGGCGAGGCCACTGCCGAGGCGCTGCGGGCCAAATTGCTGCCGGCGATCGCCGCGTTGCAGGTGGGCGTGTCCAGCGACCCGAGGGCGCATTACGGCCCGGTGGTGTCGGCGGCGCACAAGGCGCGCATCGAGGGCTATATCCAGCTCGGCGTGGACGAAGGCGCGGAGCTGGTGGTCGATGGCCGCGGCCTGAAGGTGCCCGGCCACGAGGGCGGCTTCTTCCTGGCGCCCACGCTGTTCGACCACGTGAAGCCGACGATGAAAACCTACCAGGACGAGATCTTCGGCCCGGTGCTGCAGGTCGTGCGCGCGCACAGCTTCGAGGAGGCGCTGCAACTGCCGTCGCAGCATCAGTACGGCAACGGCGTGAGCATCTTTACCCGCAGCGGCGACGCCGCGCGCGAATTCGCCGACCGCGTCGAGGTGGGCATGGTCGGCATCAACGTGCCGATCCCGGTGCCGGTGGCATACCACAGCTTCGGCGGCTGGAAGCGCTCGGGCTTCGCCGACCTCAACCAGTACGGCATGGACGGCGTGCGCTTCTATACGCGCACCAAGACGGTCACCCAGCGCTGGCCCAAGGGCGGCGAGGCGGTGGAGCAGAGCTTCGTGATCCCCACCTTGTGACGGCGACTTTCTCCAATCCGTTCCCGCTGAACGAAGTTCGCGCAGCGGGCTAAGTCGAAAGCGCCGACGACTGGCGCCTGCCATGAATTGGAATGATTCTTCCAATATATGTTGAAATGAAATAAGCTTGCTGCAACGAGGCCGCCGCTGCCCGCGCCGGCCGACCGAGAGGGGGGATCCGCATGGCGCGTGGATGGCTGGGATTTTTCGCAACCGGCGCTGACCAGCCCGAGCTCGCCGACAAGGACGTCATCGACCGGCAGTATCGCAAGCATCGCCTGCGCGTGATGCTTGCGATCACGCTGGGCTACGGCCTGATCTACACCTGCCGCCTGGCGCTCGGCGTGGTCAAGAAGCCGATCATCGACGCCGGCATCTTTACTCCTGCCGAACTGGGTCTGATCGGTTCGGCGCTTTTTTACACCTACGCGATCGGCAAGCTCACCAACGGTTTCCTCGCCGACCACGCGAACATGAAGCGCTTCCTCGCGTTCGCCTTCCTCACCACGGCGCTGTGCAACCTGGCGATGGGTTTCGTCACCGCGGTGTGGCTGGCGGTGGTCCTGTGGGGTCTCAACGGCTGGTTCCAGAGCTTCGGCGCGCCCGGCGGCGTGGTGGCGATGACCGCGTGGTTCTCCAACCGCGAACGCGGGCGCACCTACGGCATCTGGAGCACGGCGCATTCGATCGGCGAGGGCCTGACCTTTCTCGTCGTGGGCGCCATCGTGGCCGCGTTCGGCTGGCGCTTCGGCTTCTGGGGGCCGGGCGTGATCGGCGTGGCCACCGCGATCGGCGCCTACCTGCTGCTGCAGGACCGCCCGCCCACGCTGGGCTTGCCGGCGGTCAACGACTGGAAGAACGACAACTTCGGCGAAACGGCCAAGCCGAAGATCGCCTCGGTGCTGAAACTGCAGCTGTCGATCCTGAAGATGCCCGCGATCTGGGTGCTGTGCCTGGCCTCGGCGACCACCTACGTGACGCGCTACGCGATCAATTCCTGGGGCGTGCTGTACCTGCAGGAAGTGCACGGCTACTCGCTGACCATGGCCGGCACGCTGCTGATGATCAGCACCCTGGCCGGCATGGCCGGCGCGGTCGCGTTCGGTTTCATTTCCGACAAGCTGTTCGATGCGCACCGCCCACCGGTGAACCTGATCTTCGCGCTGCTGGAACTGGCCGGGCTGTTCCTGTTCTTCTACGGGCCCAACCACCTCTGGTCGCTGATCACCGCCATGGTGCTGTTCGGCATGGGGCTGACCGGCCTGGTCACCTCGCTGGGCGGGCTGTTTGCGGTAGACATCGCGCCCAAGCGCGTGGCCGGCGCGGCGATGGGCGTCATCGGCATCTGCAGCTACATCGGCGCCGGCGTGCAGGAGCAGGTGTCCGGCACGCTGATCCAGCACGGCATGACCATGGTCGATGGCGTGCGCCACTACAACTTCGGCCCGGCGATCAGCTTCTGGATCGGCTCGTCCGTGCTTTCCATGCTGCTGGCGCTGAGCCTGTGGCGCACACGTCGCAGGGACTGAAACCATGTTGCGCGCTTCCCCCGAACTCAAGGCGATGATCAAGGCCGCCCAGGTAGCCGGTGACGGCCTGCTGCAGCGCTTCGGCCAGCTCGGTGAACTGGTGGCGCGCACCAAGTCCGGCCCGGCCGACCTGGTCTCGATCGCCGACGAGGAAGCCGAGCGCAGCACCCGCGAAATCCTCGGCAAGGCGCAGCCATCGTTCGGCTTCATCGGCGAAGAGGGCGGCACCACCGGTGGCAGCGACGATGCGCAGAGCTGGATCGTCGACCCGCTGGATGGCACCACCAACTTCCTGTTCGGCACGCCGCTGTGGGGCGTCAACATCGCGCTCGCGCGCGAGGGCGAGGTGGTGGCCGGCGTGACCTGGTTGCCGGTGTTGCGGGAAATGTTCGTGGCGGCGAAAGGCGAGGGCGCCTGGCTCAACAGCGAACCGATCCGCGTCTCCACCCGCAACCGCCTGGTCGACAGCGTGCTCGGCTGCGGCATCCCGTTCGCCGGCAAGCCCGATCACCCGGTGTTCGCCCGCGAGATGGCCCTGCTGTCCGGCGAAGTCGCCGGCATCCGTCGCACCGGCGCGTGCTCGGTCGACATGGCCTACGTCGCGGCCGGACGCTGGGACGCGTACTGGGAACGCTCGCTGTGCGCCTGGGACATGGCGCCGGGCATCATCCTGGTGCGCGAAGCCGGCGGCGTGGCCAGCTCGGTCACCGGTGGCCCGGTGGACGTGCATGGCGGCAATGTCTGCGTGTCCAACGGGCACATCCAGGCCGCGCTGGTGGAACGGCTCAACCGGGCGCTGGAGACATCGGCTTCGTGAATCGCGGGCCAGGTTCGGAAGTTGGTTACGACGCCGGCCACACCAGCGAGCGGTGAATCTGCGCACCTGCCCAGGCGCCGTCGCCCACTGCAAGCGAAACCGAGTGCGGCATCTTCGCGGCGTCACCGCAGGCGAACACGCCCGGCACGGTGGTCTCCTTGGTTTCTCCGGTCGATATCTGCAGGCCCATCGGCGTCTCGACCAGCTCGCAGCCGAGCTGCGCCGCGACCGGCGTCGAAGGCTCGTTCCGCGGCGCGGTGAACAGGCCGGCGAAGCTCATGCGTCGTCCGTCGGTGAGCACGATGTCGGCGTCTCCGTCGATGCGCTCGATTCGCGTCGTTTCGACCCTCACGCCGCGACGAGCCAGTTCTTCCGCAGCAGCCTGGTCGAGTTCGAACGTGCCGTTGACGAAGAACGTCGTCTCCCCCCACTCCGGCAGCAGCTGCGCCTGATGGATCGACATCGGGCCCGTGGCGATGACGCCGATGCGGCCCTGATCCAGTTCATAGCCGTGGCAATACGGGCAGTGGAAGATGCTCCTGCCCCAACGCTCGGCCAGGCCGGGGATTTCGGGCAGCCG
>MKTU01000063.1 GCA_001898415.1 Rhodanobacter sp. 67-28
CGGCACCTCGTAAGGATGCAGTTCCAGCACGCGACGTTCCAGCGCCGGCAGGCGGGCGGCGGTGGTCTTGATCAGCAGCAGTTCCTCGGTGTCGGTGTGCACCGCTTCCTGCCAGCGGTAGGTGGAACGCACCGCAGCGATCCCGCTGACGCAGGCGGCCAGCCGCTCGTCGACCAGCGCCCGGGCGATGCGCCCGGCGCTGTCTCGGTCGGGGCAGGTGCAGTAGCAGAGCAGGACGGTGTCAGGCATGCCGGCCAGCCTAACCGGCGGAGCCGCCGCGCGCACCCCTGCCTCGGGCTCGACGCCCGCCCCTTGAAACCTGCACCCATCCACCCAATTAGCTGTACGTTCCCGGTCCGAACGTCTTGCAGCGGCAGTTTGTGTCGCTAGAATTGGCACTCATCTACCACGAGTGCTAACAAGATCGCCGGATCGGGGTCTTGAAAGCCTTGTTCCACCTCAAACGACATCGGAGTCCTTCCATGAGCAAACTGCGTCCGTTGCATGACCGCGTCATCGTCAAGCGTCTCGAAGAAGAGCGCGTTTCCGCCGGCGGCATCGTCATCCCCGACAGCGCCACCGAGAAGCCCACCCGCGGCAAGGTCGTCGCCGCCGGCACCGGCCTGATCATGGCCGACGGCAAGGTTCGCCCGATGTCGCTGAAGGAAGGCGACACGGTGCTGTTCGGCAAGTATGCCGGCCAGGAAATCAAGATCGACGGCGAAGAGCTCGTGTTCCTGAAGGAAGACGACATCGTGGCGGTGATCGAGGGGTGATGCCCTCGGGGCCGATGGCCGGTTGAGCGCGACGAAAGTCAAAAGCGCGCACGCCAGTCGCCTGCGGCTCCTTCTTGCAGCTCTTTCGTGACGTTTCCCATTCTTATTCAATTTTTTTGAGGCAAAAAAATCATGGCAGCCAAAGAAGTCCGTTTCGGCGAAGACGCCCGCGCCCGCCTGCTCAAGGGCGTGAACACCCTGGCAAATGCGGTCAAGGTGACCCTCGGCCCGAAGGGTCGCAACGTGGTGCTCGAGAAGAGCTTCGGCGCGCCCACGATCACCAAGGACGGCGTGTCCGTCGCCAAGGAGATCGAGCTGGCCGACAAGTACGAGAACCTCGGCGCGCAGATCGTCAAGGAAGCCGCCTCCAAGACCTCCGACGTGGCCGGTGACGGCACCACCACCGCCACCGTGCTGGCGCAGGCGTTCATCCAGGAAGGCCTCAAGGCCGTGGCCGCCGGCATCAACCCGATGGACCTCAAGCGCGGCATCGACAAGGCGGTGACCGCCGCCGTCGGCGAGCTGAAGAAGTTCTCCAACCCCACCGCCAACGACAAGGAAATCGCCCAGGTCGGCACGATCTCGGCCAACTCCGACACCGACATCGGCGACATCATCGCCAACGCGATGAAGAAGGTCGGCAAGGAAGGCGTGATCACGGTCGAGGAAGGTTCCGGCCTGGACAACGAGCTGGACGTGGTCGAGGGCATGCAGTTCGACCGCGGCTACCTGTCGCCGTACTTCATCAACAACCAGACCTCGCAGCAGGTCGAGATGGATGACCCGTACATCCTCATCCACGACAAGAAGATCTCCAACGTGCGCGAGCTGCTGCCCGTGCTGGAAGCCGTCGCCAAGGCCGGCAAGCCGCTGGTGATCGTCGCCGAGGAAGTCGAGGGCGAGGCGCTGGCCACGCTGGTGGTCAACACCATCCGCGGCATCGTCAAGGTCGCCGCCGTCAAGGCGCCGGGCTTCGGTGACCGTCGCAAGGCGATCCTGGAAGACATCGCCGTGCTGACCAACGGCCAGGTCGTGTCCGAGGAAGTGGGCCTGTCGCTGGAGAAGACCACCATCAACGACCTCGGCCGCGCCAAGCGCGTGGTGATCACCAAGGAAAACACCACGATCATCGACGGTGCCGGCGACGCGGAGAAGATCCAGTCGCGCATCGGCCAGATCAAGGCGCAGATCGAGGAGACCTCCTCCGACTACGACCGCGAGAAGCTGCAGGAGCGCGTGGCCAAGCTGGCCGGCGGTGTTGCCGTGATCAAGGTCGGTGCCGGCACCGAGATCGAGATGAAGGAAAAGAAGGCCCGCGTCGAAGACGCCCTGCACGCCACCCGCGCTGCGGTGGAAGAGGGCGTGGTCCCCGGCGGTGGCGTGGCGCTGATCCGCGCGCTCAAGGCGGTCGAGGGCCTGAAGGGCGACAACGCCGACCAGGACCTGGGCATCGCGATCACCCGCCGCGCGCTGGAAGCGCCGCTGCGCGCGATCGTCGCCAATGCCGGCGAAGAGCCGTCCGTGATCCTCAACAAGGTCAAGGAAGGCAAGGGTAACTTCGGCTACAACGCGGCCACCGGCGAGTTCGGTGACATGGTGGCGATGGGCATCCTGGACCCGACCAAGGTCACCCGCTCGGCCCTGCAGCACGCCGCGTCGGTCGCCGGCCTGGCGATCACCACCGAGGCGATCGTCGCCGAGCTGCCGAAGAAGGAAGAGCACAGCCACGGCGCCGGCGGCATGGGCGGTGGCATGGGCGGCATGGGCGGCATGGATTTCTGATGCCGTCACCCATGCCATCGCCTCCGATGGTTTGAATCAGAAAGCGGCCATCCGTGGCCGCACTGCTCAACGAGAGCAGTGCAACATGAAGAACCCCGCTGCGGCGGGGTTTTTCTTTGGCGCGGTCGGGTGCTTCATCCGCCGAGGAATTTCGATTCCAGGAAGACGTTTTCGCGGTGGAATTGCAGATAGTCGCGCTGGCGTAGGGAAAACGTGCCCACGTTCGGCGGTGACCTGGGGTCGATGCCCATGCGCTGGATGGACGGCCGGTCCGCGACGGGCGAGACCACGACTTGCCCGTTGTCTTCGAATGCGATGAAGCCGCGATCGAACAGATGGTCGGCGTTGGGGGTGAGCAACAGCCCGTTTTCCCCGTCAAGCCGTTCCTCGTTGCTCGCGTCGCGCCAGGGTTTGCAGTGGCTGGCGCGCAGATGCTCGACGCGGTCCACGCCCGTGACGCGGCAACGCGATTCATGGTCCATGACCCGCGATTTGAACAGTCCCTGTCCCCGCCTCGCGAGCACCAGGGCCTCACGCTCGGTGCTGATGATGAGCTGGTCCGACCGGATCTTTTCCAGTTCGTGCTCCTCCCACTGTGCCAGGCCGATAGCGGCGTCGGCTTCCGGCTGGCCCACTGTTGCCGGTCGCAGGAGTTGGCGTGCTTCAAAGCCAATCAGGTCGGCCAGTTCCGCCGCGAAGCGTTCCGGAAGGCAAGTGAGATAGATGTTTTGCATCCCTCGCCCCGCCGCGTTCAGCGGAGCGTAGCGGGCAGGCAGCAGTCCGGCGAGCCGGTGCATGTACTCGCTCGGCCGGATGGGCCCGTGCAGCTCGCTGAAGCGTACGTCGATCCGCCAGCCGATAAGCTCCCAATAAGCGCCTGTGGTGCCGAATTCCAGCGGTTTGGGGGCCTCGTAAGCGTGTGATCGCGCCACTCCGACAGCTTTGATCCAGGTGTCGGCGAAGGAGAAAATCACGTCGCCGGGCGCAACCTCGCGCATGAAGTCGTAGTACGGATTGCGCGTGTTGTTTTGTTTGCGCTTCGGTGACCACAGGTAGCCACCGGGCACTTCATGCCGGTAAGTCTGGTTCTGGTTGACCCACCAGTAGCGCATGGATGCAGAGCTTGTTGCTCAGCGGGATGAGTTCGCATTGTTTACCCCGGCCCGGGTGAAGGCAACTTGCGGTGGCGGGCACCGCGTGCGGATCAATGTGCCATCGCAGCCTGCGCCTCCGTCGCGGGAGGCCCCGATGGCGCGCGCACCACCTGCGTCGTTGCGGCGGCTGCGAGTGCCTTGGCCAGCATCGGTTCTAGCTTGCCGCCCATGCGCAACTGGTCGACGCCGGCCATGGCCTTGTCCAGTTGCCGCTGCTCGTCGCTCTGCGGGCGCGGCGGGGCGCCGGGGGCGGCGGTGAGGGCGGCGATCTGCGGGCCGACCAGTTCGGTCAGTGCGAAATAGGGATCGTCGTGGATGCCGAGGTGGGCCAGCAGTTTGCCCGGCAGCAGCCAGGAGGCGGTGTCGGCCTGCAGCGGTTTGGACGGCCGTTTCGGGTCGACCAGCAGCCACACGCCGGCCTGGCTCAGCATGTCGCTGCCGTCGACGAAACCGGTGATGTGGTAGCTGTTGCTGAGGGCGGGCAGGTGGTCGCCGTAGAACAGCACCACGCTGGGCCGGTCGCGTTTGGCGAGCAGCTTCACCAGCCGGCCGAGTTCGGCGTCGGCATGTTTGAGGTGGTAGAGGTAGGTCTGCAGCTCCAGCTTGTCGCGGCCGGTGATGCCGTCGGGCACCGGGATCGCGTCGCGTTCGGCGACGTGCGCGGGCTCGATGTCGTAGGGGCCGTGCGCCTCGATGCTGATGGCGAAGATGAACTGCGGCGGGCCGCTGTCCTTGAGCTGGGTCATGATCTCGTCGGTCATCGCGCTGTCGGCCATGTACTTGCCGTCATTCGGCGCGCCGGGCGGAAACGAGGATTGCGACACGAACCGGTCGAAGCCGATTGCCTGGAACGCGGTGGTGCGGTTCCAGAACGCCGGGTCGTTGCCATGCAGCGCAAGCGTGCTGTAGCCGTGCGACGCCAGCGTGCGCACCAGGCTGGGCAGCGACTTGTGGCTCATCTGCAGATAGGGGAACTGCAGGTTGTCGAAGTAGCGCAGCGACAGGCCGGTGAGGAACTCGAACTCGGTGCGGATGGTGCCGCCGCCGAAGGTGGGCACGTGCAGTTTGCCGCTGCTGCCGTGCCGCGCGAGCCGGCGCAGGTTGGGCGCGAAGTTGCTGTGCTCGTAGCCGTGCATGATCGACGGGTCGAAGAACGATTCGCTCTGCACCACCACGATGTCGGGCAGCTCACCGGTTGCCGCCGGCTGCCGCAACACCTGTTGCAACGCCGGCGCGGATTGCGCGATCAGCTGCTCGGCCGCGGCGCGGTCGGGCTTGTGGTGGCCACCGCCGTATTGCAGGTGGAACAGCATCAGCGAGCTGATCAGGCCCGAATGGTTGGTGGTGACCCGGGCCGACCACGGCTCCAGCCACAGCACGCGCGCGTTGTAGATCCTGCCCCAGGCGGACAGGCCCACCAGCATGCTGACGAACGCCGCGGCCAGCAGGCCGCAGGCGGCGAGGCGCTTGCCGCCGGTATGCCGCGGTACCACCGGCGGCTCGTAACGCCACGCCAGCACCACCAGCGCCAGCGCCGCCAGCAACGCGAGGTACGGCCACGGGCTGTGCGGCAGGTAGCCGGCCAGCAGGTGCATGCCGCCCTTGCGCAATTGGCCGATCATGCGGAAATCGTCCGGCAGCAGCGGCGTGCCGAGGTTGGCCACCTTCAGCACGTTGACGCCGTAGACCAGCCCTTGCAGCGTGAACGCCAGGCCGAACGACAGCCAGGCACGGCGGGTCCACGCCAGCAGCGCGCCGGCCAGCAGCAGGCCGGGCAGCGCATTGGCCAGCGGGAACCGCGGCTGCTTGAGCAACTGCGCCGTGGTCACCCCCACGCCGCCGTCGACCAGCCCGGTCAGCAGCACGAACGCCAGCGCCAGTGCCAGCACCAGCGCGATGCGCGCGCCCAGCGGATACCTGGCGCTGCGGATGTCGGGAGAGATCAGGGGCATGTGGCGACTGCCGGGGTCGTCATGGGTGGTCTCCAGAATGTAAACAGGACTCGATGAACGGCGGGTGGCGCGCAAAACGACAAGTGTCGGGCCTGCCGCAGGCATGCGCAACGCACGAACGGGTCGGCCGTGCACGGCGATGCGCGGCGTCGCCGCCGCGCTGCGGCACAATGGGCCGATGAACCCGCCCGAATCCGCCGCGCTGCGCGCGCTGATCGATGATCGCTACCGCGAGCTGGAGCGCCGTTGCCGCGCCGCCGGCGTGCACCTGCATGACGATGCCGGCGTCGCCGAACGCATCCGTCGCACCTTGCTGGCCAGCGATTTCGCGTTCGACACCTGGTGTCGCCAGCCGCAGCTGCTCGCCCCGCAGGGGCTGGATCGCCTGCGCTCCGGCGCCGATGCCGGAGCCCGCATCGACGCGCTGCCACTGCCGGAGGACGAAGCCGGCTGCATGGCCGCGCTGCGCCGCTTTCGCCATGCCGAGGCGTTGCGGCTGGTGTTCCGCGACGTCAACGGGCTGGACGAGTTGCCGGAAACCCTGTCCGCCACCAGCGTCCTGTACGAGGCGCTGCTGGGCAAGGCGCTGGCGTGGGCCACCGCGGCAATGGCCGCGCGCTACGGCCACAGCCGCGATGCGCAAGGCGTGTTGCAGCACCTGCTGGTGGTGGGCTTCGGCAAGCTCGGCGGCAGCGAGCTCAACTTCTCCTCCGACATCGACCTGCTGTTTGCCTACCCGCACGGGGGCCAGAGCGACGGCGCGCGGCCGCTGGACAACAGCGAATACTTCGTGCGGCTCGGCCGCCAGCTGGTGCGCCTGCTCGGCGAACCGACCATGGACGGCATCTGCGCGCGCGTCGACATGCGCCTGCGCCCGTTCGGCAAGGCCGGCCGGCTGGCGCTGTCGTTCGCCGCGATGGAGCAGTACTACCAGAGCGAGGGGCGCGACTGGGAGCGCTACGCGTGGATCAAGGCGCGCGCGGTGGCCGGCGACCGCGCCGACGGCAAGCAGCTGCAGGAGATGCTGCGCCCGTTCGTCTACCGCAAGTATCTCGACTACACCGCGTTCGCCGGGCTGCGCGAGATGAAGGCGCTGATCGACGCCGAGGTGGCGCGCAAGGATCTGGCCGACAATCTCAAGCTCGGCCCCGGCGGCATCCGCGAGATCGAGTTCATCGTGCAGCTGGTGCAGCTGATCCGCGGCGGACGCGAACCCTCCCTGCGCGTGCACGGCCTGCTCGGCGCGCTGGCCGCCTGCGAGGCGCGTGGCCACATCGGCGCGCAGCGCGCGCGGCGCTTGCGCGAGGCCTACGCGCTGCTGCGTCGGGCCGAAAACCGCGTGCAGATGCTGCGCGACGCGCAAACCCACGACATCCCCGACGATGCCCTGAGCCGCGAACGCATCGCGCTCAGCCTCGACTACCCCGACTGGGAAACCTTGCGCGCGGCGCTGGCGACCCATCGCGCGATCGTCAGCGAGGAGTTCGCCGCCGTGCTGATGCCCGCGCATGGCCAGGTCGCCGCCGCGCCGGTCGCCGACGTGCGGCTGTGGGAGCACGCCTGCGACGAAACGCTGGATGCGGCCACGCTGGAGGCTTCCGGTTTCGCGCCCGCGGCGGAACTGGCCGACGCCTTGCTGAAGCTGCCGCAAGCCGCCTCGGTGCGCGCGATGTCGCCGCGTTCGCGCGAGCGGCTCGACCGCTTGCTGCCGCAGCTGCTCGGCGCCGCGCGCAACACTCCGGCGCCGGTGCCCGCGCTGCTGCGGCTGTGCCGGCTGATGCAGGCGGTGGCGCGGCGCTCGGCCTATCTCGCGCTGCTGGACGAGCAGCCCGCGGCGCGGCGCCGGCTGGTGCGGCTGTTCGCTGACAGCGCCTTTCTCGCCGAACGGGTGATCGCCCAGCCGCTGCTGCTGGACGACGTGCTCGATCCGCGCATCGACCAGCTGCCGCTGCGCCGCGCCGACATCGCCGCCGAGATCACCCGCGTGCTCGGCACGCTGGATGAGCGCGACGCGGAGACCGAGTTGGAGCGGATCACCGAGTTCCGTTCGTCCACCGCGTTCCGGTTGGGGCTGGCCTTCAACGACGGTCGCGTCGACGCCGAAGCCACCGCACGCCGGCTGGCCGCGCTGGCGGAGTCGGTGGTGGGCGCGGTGCTGGCGCTGGCCGAGCGCGATCTGGTGGCGCGGCATGGCCGCCTGCCGGGCACCGGGTCGGGCTTCGCCGTGCTCGGTTACGGCAGTCTCGGCGGCGAGGAACTGGGCTTCGCCTCGGACCTGGACCTGGTGTTCGTGTTCGACGGCCAGCGCGCGCAGGCGATGAGCGACGGCGAGCGTCCGCTGGAAGGCTATCGCTGGTACCAGCGGCTGGCCCAGCGGGTGATGAACTGGCTGACCGTGCTGACCCGCGCCGGCCGTCTGTACGAGGTGGACACGCGGCTGCGTCCGGATGGTTCCAAGGGCCTGCTGGTAAGCAGCCTCGATGCGTTCGTGGCCTATCAGCGAAGCCGTGCGTGGACATGGGAGCACCAGGCGCTGTTGCGCGCGCGGCCGGTGGCTGGCGACGCGGCGCTCAACGCCGAGCTGGCGACAGTACGCCGCGATGTCCTCGCCGTGCCGCGCGACCCGGCCGCCGTGCGCGCGGAAGTGGCCAGCATGCGTCAGCGCTGGCGCGCCGAGCGTGACCGTTCCGACGAGCAGCAGTTCGACCTGAAGCAGGGCCTCGGCGGCCTGCTCGACATCGAGTTCGCGCTGCAGGGACTGGTGCTGGCGCACGCGGCGCGGCAGCCGGCGCTGCTCGGCGTCACCGCCAACGCCGGGTTGATCGAGGCCTGCCGCGTCGCCGGCGTGCTCGACGACGATCAGGCGGCGACCCTGGCGGCCGCGCACGCTGGCCTGCTGCAACGCGCGCTGGCCTGTACGCTCGACCTGCGCTCGCGCATCGCGCCGCGCGACGCCGCGCTGGAGCAGTTGCGCGCCGGCGTGCGCGGGGTCACCGACGCGCTGGGCTTCGCCTTCGCCGCCGACGCGGAGCCGCCGCCGCAGGGTTGAGAGGAATCGCGCGCATGCTCCTTGCGCGCGATCCGGGGAGTGTTCGCGGAGAGCCCTTCGCTTCACGGACGTGAAGAGTGCCGTCAACGCATGGCGCTTGTCTGGACCCATCCCGGCAGGCAAGATCGACCATGGCCACGGGCTGGCGGCAGGGGCGGGATGAGGGGACGCGTGACAGGGGGAGTGGGATCGCGAGTGCTGCTTGCACTCCTGCTGATGTCGACCGGCTGGCTGGTTGTCATGTCGCCCGCGCGGGCGATGGATCCGCAGCAGCCGTTCCATTCCTTTGTGCTCGACCACTGGGGCGTGGAACAGGGCCTGCCGCAAATCACCGTGCTGGGAATGGCCGAGGATCGCGCCGGATTCCTGTGGGTCAACACGCAAACGGCCGTGGCGCGTTTCGACGGCGCCCGCTTCGTGCGCTACGACCGTGCCAGCACCGGCGTGGATACCAGCATGCTCAACGCTGCATGGGCCGACCCGCACGGCGGCGTATGGTTCGGCGGCGCGCGCGGCCTGATCGAGCAGCGCGACGGGCAGTTCAAGGCGCTGGGCGGGGCTGCGGTCAACGCGATCATCGACGCCGGTGACGGCACGCCGCTGCTGGCCACCGCCGACGGCGTGCAGCGGCTGCACGAAGGCCGGATGGTGTCGACCGGCGGCAGCGGCGGGCCGGCCTTCAGCCTGCTGCGTGGCGACGGCCATCTCTGGATCGGCGGCACCGGCCGCGTCTGCCGCCGCGCCGACAGCGCCGCACCGGCCACGGAAAGCTGCATCGCGGCGGGGCCGGCGGCATGGCGGCACGTGGTGGTCAATCATCTGGCGCTGCAGGGCGGCCAGTTGTGGCTGGGCACGTCGGCCGGCTTGATGCGGATCGTGGATGGGCAGTGGGTCGCGGCGGGACTGGGCGACGGGATCGATGCGGCGCCGATCGAGAGCCTGCTCACCGATCGCGTCGGTTCGCTCTGGATCGCCACCGCCAAAGCGCTGTACCGCCGCCTGCCGGGCGGCGAACTGGAGCGCGAGGAGATCGATGTCCAGCGCCGGCCGTGGGTGCACCGCATGCTGGAGGACCGCGACGGCAACCTGTGGCTGGGCACCTACACCCGGGGCCTGTACCGCATCTGGAATGGCTGGACCCGGCGCCTGTCGCTGGACGACGGCGTGCGCGACCCGCTGGTGTGGAGCGTGCTGCGCGCGCCCGACGGCTCGATCGTGTTCGGCACCAATTCCGACGTGGAGGTCTTCGACGGCAAGCAGGTGCGCACGCTGATTCCCGGCAGCGCGCTGCCCAACCCGTCTGCCTACGAGCTGTACTACGACCGTCGCCAGCGCTTGTGGGTGGGCACGCGCGGCGGCATCGCGGTGTTCGACCGCGGGGTGGACGTCACCCCGTCCGCGCTGCAAGGCCTGCGCAACCTGCAGATCAACGACATCCACGAGCTCGGCGACGACGATTTCCTGTTTGGCACTTCCGCCGGGCTTTATCGCTGGCGGCAGGGCGCGTTGAGCCGGCTCGATCCGCAGGCCACCGCCGCCGAGGCCATCATCCGCTCGGTGCTGCCGCTGGCGCCGGGGCGCTGGTACGTCGGCACCCGCGACGGCGTGCGCGAGTGGCGCGACGGTCACTGGACACGGCCGGCGTGGGCCGAGCCCTTGCGCAGCCACTTCGTGACGCGGCTGGCGCTGCTCAAGCCGGACCTGCTCGCGGTGGCCACCAGCGACGCCGGCATTGGCCTGATGGCAGACGGCCGCCTGCGCATGACCGGCCAGAGCGAAGGCTTGCCCAGCGACAACGTGTGGACGTTCGACCTGCTCGACGGGCAGCTCTACGCCAGCTCGACGGAAGGCGCCTGGCGCCTGCCGCTCTCGCAACTGCCGCTGCCCGGCTCGCCGCCGCGCACGGTCTCGCCGCAGCAGCTGGCCGGCGAGCAGCGTTCCACCACGGTGAGCAACCTGCATTGCTGCAATGGCGGCGCCCGCGCGCGCAGCGCCATCGTCGGCGACGTCATCTGGTACGCCACCACCGACGGCATCCTCGGCGTGAACACGCGCGCACTCGGCGAGCGGCCTTCGGCGCCGCGTGCAGCAGTGGTGTCGGTCGAACATGACGACCGGCAATACACGGGCGGCGCGTTCACCCTCGACCAGGGCAGCCGCGACCTGACCGTGCACTACACCGCGCCCTACCTGCAGGTGGGGACCTTGCATTTCCGCTACCGGCTGGACGGCTACGACAAGGATTGGCAGCACGCGGGCGTGCGCCGCGAGGCGTTCTACACCCACCTGCCGGCGGGCAACTACCGCTTTCGCGTCGCCGCCACGCTGCCGGGTGCCGCCGGCTACGGGCCCGAGGCCGCGATTGCCGTCGAAGTCACCCCGTACTGGTACGAAAACCTGCTGGTGCGGCTCGCCGCCGCGGCCGCGCTGGTCGTGCTGCTGTTCGTGCTGACGCGCTGGAGCATGCGCCGGCAGCGCCGCCGCAACGCGTGGCTGGAGGAACAGGTCGAACGCCGTACCGGCGAGTTGTCGCGCGCGCTGGAGCGCCTGCGCGTCACCAATCTCGCGCTGGCCGAGGAGAGCCATACCGACACGCTGACCGCGCTGCACAACCGGCGCTACCTGCTGGCGCAACTGCCCGCGCTGCTGGCCGAAGGCAGCAGCGTCGGCGTGATACAGATCGACATCGACCACTTCAAGCACATCAACGACGCCCGCGGCCATGCAGTGGGCGATGCGGTGCTGCGCGAGCTGGGCGGCAGGCTCGCCGAGTTGCGCCGCGACAGCGACATCACCGTGCGCTGGGGCGGCGAGGAGTTCCTGCTGTTGCTGCGCGACGTCGACCAGGCCGACGTGCTGCGCATCGCCCAGCGCCTGCGCCACGACATTGCCGCCAAGGCATTCGCGGATGGTCGCGGCGGCGTGCTGCGGCTGACCTGCTCGATCGGTTTTAGCATGCATCCGCTGGCCGCCCACAGCGACGCGGCAACCTTCGATGCGGCGGTGGAGCTGGCCGACCTGGCGCTGTATCGCGCCAAGTACCTCGGCCGCGACCAGTGCGTCGGCCTGCTGGCCGCCGCGCCGTTGCCGGCGGCAATCCTGCGCGATCCGCTGGCACCGCAACTGGACGCGCTGCTGGCCGCCGGCCAGCTGAAATGGGTGCGTCCGACGAACTGAGCGGGCGCCTTCGATCATTGCGCCGGCGCTTCGGGCGAAGCCCTGCCCGCCGCGCTCGAGCACCCCGCGCCGTCATTCCCGCGAAAGCGGGAATCCGCCGGTATTTCCGCCACGCAACCCGCCCCGGGTCGCCTCGATGCGCTCGCGCACCAGCGCGGCCACGCGTGCGGTTTCGCGCAGCGGGCGTTGCGCGGCGGTGCCCGGAGCGTCGAGGTCGTGCAGCAGGCCGGCGTCGCGCAGGGTCTGGTGGAAGCGCGCGATCTTCGGCGGCAGCGGTGCGCGGATGAAGGTGAGCACCGGGCAGCCGACGGCGCAGGCTTCGGACAACATGTTCACCGAATCGGGCGTGACCACCAGCCGGTCGGCCCAGCCGAGCACGCCGGGGTAGGGGTTGCGGCCGTCGTCGCGGCCAGCCCAGAGCAGGCCCGGCACCTCGGCCAGCAACGGCCGCAGCGATTCGATCAGTGCCGCCGGCGTGCGCCGCGAGCCGAGCACCAGCAGGCTACCGCCTTCGGCGCGCTGGCGCGCCAGCAGCTGCCGGATCAGCGCGCTGGCGTAGTCGGCGTCCAGTGCAATGCCGCGGCGCGGCCCGCCCAGCAGCACGCCCACGCGGGGCCGCGGCAAGGCCTCGAACTGCGGGCAGGCGTCGCGACCATCGGCCAGCCATTCGTCGTCGACGGTGTTGAGCGAGCCCAGCGTGGTCAGCACATTGGCGCCGTGCAGCTCATCGTGGCGCGGCACCACCACGGTGTCCCACAGCGTCGGCTCGATGCGCGGGTCGAGGATCTGCACGGTGTGGCAACGGCCCTCGCCGAGCGGCCGCAGCATACGGGTGAACAACGCGGCCGCGCGGCCACAGCCGATTGCGACTGCCGGCCAGGGCGGCGCAAACCACGCCCGCTGGCTGGCCGGCAGGGCGAGGCGTCCGCCCGCGATCAGGCGCGGCGCCAGCCATGACCATGGCGCGCGCGGCTCCAGCAGCAAATGGCGGCGCGGCAGTTGCAGATGCTCGGCCAGCGCCAGCGCCTGGCGCTGGTTGCCGGCGGCCGAATCGGTGATCACCCAGCACTCGCCGTGCAGCGTCAGCATGGCCGGGTTCGCCGCAGGATTGTTTCCCGAATCAACACGATGCGTTTCTCCGCCGGGCGTCGACCGCCGGCGCCCGGTCTGTACACTGGAATTTCTGGCCAGCGTGCCGGTGCGGCTCTCGCGAAGGATACCGTGCGACAGCCCGAAACAGCCTTTCGTCCTTGCCCCATGGAGTCTTCGCATGTCCCCACTGAAATATCTCTTTCTCGCCGGTCTGCTGGGTGCGGCGGTTTCCGCACAGGCGGCGCCGGTGACCTACCAGCTCGACCCCAACCACACGATGGTGCTGTTCAGCTGGAACCACTTCGGCTACTCCAACCCCACCGCCGACCTCGGTCTGGGCGAGGGCACGATCGTGTTCGACGAGCAGCATCCGGCGCAGTCCAGCGTCGAAGTGACCCTGCCGCTGGCGCGGCTGGATACCCACGTGGCGGCGCTGGACGAGCATCTTAAGAAGGCCGATTTCTTCGATGCGGCCAAGTATCCGGTGGTGACCTTCAAGAGCAGCAAGGTCGAGCCGCTGGGCGACAACAAGTTCAAGGTCACCGGTGCCCTCACCGTGCATGGCGTGACCCGGCCGGTGGTGCTCGACGCCACGCTGAACCGGGTGGGCCCGCATCCGATGGGCAAGGCGCAGTCGATCGGTTTCGACGCCACCGCCACGCTGAAGCGCTCGGAGTTCGGCGTGGGCGCCTACGTGCCCAACGTCAGCGACGAGGTGCACGTGCGCATCACCACCGAAGGTTCGGTGCCGAAGGAAGTCGCGGCGAAGTGATCGTCGCGCAGGTCTGGCGCACTCGCACAAAAAAACCGCGCCGTCATCGGCGCGGTTTTTTTGTGCCGGCGACCGCTGGTTATTCGGATTTCACGCCGCTGTCCTTCATCGACTCCAGCTTGCCCAGGTCGACGCTGCCCACCGCCGCCTTCAGCTCGTCGATGCTGTCGGCGTTGCCGTTCGCCTTGACCGTGAAGCGCTTGCCGACGATCACGCTGTACTCGCCGGACTTGGACTGGTGGTCCCACTCCTCGTGGATGAGGTTGCCATTGTCGCTGTAGGTCTTCTCGTAGCCGGTTTCGGTTTCCTTCTCCTCCTCCGGCGCCATCGCGCTGGCCATCGCGATGAAGCCCTTGGCGCCGCCGGTGTCGGTGACTTCCAGCGTGATGTGCTGGTTGTTGTCGCCGCTGTATTCCGCGCTGGCCTCCGACACCTGCATGCCCATCGCGCCGTTGCGCTCGGCCGAGATGCCGGTGCGCTTGAGATTGCCCACGGCAGCGGGCAGGAACGCCTTGATCTGGTCGGGCGCCAGCGCCTCCACCGGGCCGTTGGTGCCGGACATCGCGCCCATCATCTTGCCCATCGCGGCCGACTGCGCCGCGCTGTCGCCGGATTTCTGCGCCGCTTCCAGCTCCTTGCCGGCCTGTTCGGCGCGCTGGCCCATCGCCGCGAGCTTGCCCAGCGCGCTGTTGCCGTCGACAGTGACGGTCTCGCCGTTGCTGCTGGTGACGTGCATGCCGCTCATCGCCGCGCCGCCCAGCGCGCCGACGAAGATCAGGCCCAGGATCAGGCTAACGATCCAGCCCAGCACGATCGCGATGATCACGCTCACCGCGGTGTAGCCGCCGGCCTTTTCCGGCGGGCACTGCATGGTGTGGGGCAGGCCCAGATACAGCAGGTAGATGCTGTAGACACCGCCGGCCAGCACGATCAGCAGGCCCAGCCACGGCACGATCACGCCGATGCCGGCGATCCACCAGGCGGTCCACGCGTAGGCCACCGTCTTCAGTGCCTGGATCAGGTTCGGCTTGGCGCCGAAGGTGCCGGCCAGCGCGTTGATGATCAGCGCCATCACGTAGACCAGCACCAGCGACAGGATGTAGCCCAGGATCATCCGGCCGATGCCCGCGCCGATGCCGGCGCGCACGGTGACGCCGAGGAAGCTGGTACCGATCAGGCTGCCCTTGATGAACTGCGCGATCACCGGCAGGGCGGCGATGATGGCGATGTAGCCGAGGTACAGGTTGTTGACCGTGGCCGGTTCGGCGGCGGCAACGGGCCACTCGGTCTTGGGTGTGGTCAGGATGTTCTTTGCGCGCGCGATGAGCTTTGCGGAATCCATGGTCTGCTCCCGATCAGATGCCCGAATCCGGCGCGGGGCGCCGGGACGTCGTTGATTTCCCCTTTGGTGCGTCGCACCGCTTGCTGCCGTCGCGCGGCGGAAACCCCTTCCGGCCGCGCCGTGGCGGATGAACGCCCCGGCAGCAAACGCCAGCCTGCTACCATTTGCAGCCTGCTGTCCAGTCCGGAGTCCGCTGATGTCATCCCCCGCTGTCGCGACCGTGCCCCTGGTGCCGGCAAATGCCGAAAATCGTTACGAAGTGACGCGGCAGGACCTGCCGCTGTCGTGTCCGATGCCGGGCATGGTGCTGTGGAATTCCCATCCGAAGGTCTACCTGCCGATCGTCGATGACGGCGGCGAGTCAACCTGCGCCTACTGTGGCGCGCATTACGTGCTGCGCGACTGACCAGCGGACCCGGTCGGCGGCCGGCCATGGCATTTTTTTTGCTTGTTTTTTGCCATGAAAGCCGCCAGCCCCGAGCTCATGTCCAGCATTGTCGTGCCCGCCAAGCTGCTGACCGTGGTCCAGCTGATCCCCGCGCTGCATTCCGGCGGTGCGGAGCGTTCGGCGCTGGAGATCGCGCGCGCGCTGGTGCAGGCAGGCCATCGCTCGGTGGTGATTTCCGCCGGTGGGCGGCTGGTCGAGCAGTTGCAGGCCGAGGGCAGCGAGCACATCACGCTCGACCTGGGGCGCAAGTCGCTCGCCACCCTGGGCCGCATCGGCCCGCTGCGACGCCTGCTGCGCGAGCTGAAGCCGGACATCGTGCACGCGCGTTCGCGCTTGCCGGCGTGGGTGGGCTGGTGGGCGCTGCGCGGTATTTCCCCGCGACCGCACTTCATCACCACCGTGCATGGCTTCAATTCGCCGGGCCGCTACAGCTCGATCCTGCTGCGCGCCGAGCGCGTGATCGTGGTGTCGCAGACCTTGCGTGACTATGTGCTCAGCCACTATCGCTGGCTGGAGCCGGGCCGGGTGCGGGTGATCCCGCGCGGCATCGACCAGGATGCGTTTCCCTACGGGCACCGGCCGGACGATGCATGGCAGAAGGCGTTCTTCGCGGAGTTCCCTGCGCTCGCCGGTGCGCCGTTGCTGACCATGCCCGCGCGCGGCACGCGGTTGAAGGGCCACCACGACGCGATCGAATTGCTGGCCGACCTCAAGCGTCGCGGCATCGAGGCGCGCTTGCTGCTGCTGGGCGTGGTCGAGCCCGGCCGCGAGGCCTACGTGGCCGAGCTGCAGGAGCTGATCCGCTTGCGCGGGGTGACCTCGCAGGTGGTGCTGTCGCCGCCGCGCGATGACATCCGCGACATCTACGCGCTGTCGGCGCTGGTGCTGCAGTTGTCGAACAAGCCCGAGACCTTCGGGCGCACGGTGATCGAGGCGCTGTCGCTGTGCCGGCCGGTGCTCGGCTACGCCCATGGCGGCGTCGGCGAATTGCTGGCCGAGCTGTACCCTGCCGGCCGCGTGCCGCTGGGCGATCGCGAGCGGCTGGTCGAACGCGCGGCCGAATTGCTGCGGGTGGCGCCTCCGATCTCGCCGCTGCAGAGCTACCGGCTCAGCGACATGCAGCAATCCACGCTGGCGTTGTACGACGAAGTGAGCCAACCGCAGGGCTGACGCGCCAGGCGTCGCGGCGCGCCTACAATGCGGGCTGGTTCCCGCCTGGCCCACCCATGACGACCTTCGGCAGTTCACTCAAGGCGGCGCTGCGTTCCCCCCTGCTGCCGTTCTGGCTGGTAATTGCGCTGCTGCCGTTCGGTCGCAGTTCGGAGCTGGGCACGCTGCTGTGCCTGCTCGGCGCGATCATGCTGTTTGCACGCGACCCGGCCGCACTGCGCCAGCACCCCGGCGCGCAGCTGCTGCTGTGGCTGCTGGGAGCGTATGTGGCGGCGGCGTTGTTTTCCGCGCTGGACGCGATTCGTCCCGGCAAGAGCTGGAGCACGGTGGCCGCCACGCTGCGTTACGTTCCGCTGGGCCTGTACGCGTGCTTCGCGATCCGTCGCGAGGCCAAACTGCACGCTTTGTACACGGCGGTCGCCGCGGTGCTGGCGCTGTGGTGTGCGGATGCGTGGGTGCAGGCGTTCACCGGCTGGAGTCTGGGCGGCCATCCCGAGGCCTTTCGGGTCTCGGGCATTTTCGGCGCCGACAACCTGAAACTGGGCCCGAGCCTGGCGGTGCTCTCGCCGTTCGCATTGTGGGCAGCGCGGCAGCGCTGGGGGCGGCCGGGGTTGGTGCTGGCCGCAGTGCTGGTGCTCGGCCCGGTGCTGCTGGCCGGCTCGCGTTCGGCGTGGCTGTGCTACGTGCTGGTGCTGGCGGGTTTCGCCTGGCAGGAGGCGCGCACGCTGTGGCGCTTCTCGTTGTGGTGCGGGGCGGCGGCGCTGCTGCTGGCACTGGCTGGCGTGGTGGCATGGAATACCTCGGCGCGCTTCCATGACCGGATGGCGCGCAGCCTGCTGGTGTTGCAGGGTACCGATCAGTCGGTGGACACCGCGCTCAGCGGCCGGCTCGATATCTGGCAGGTCGGCGTGGCGATGACCGCGGCGCATCCGGTCAACGGCGTGGGCGTGCGCGGATTCCGCTACGCCTATCCGCAGTTCGCGCCGGCCGACGACCACTTCGTGGTGTCGGCCGAAGCGTGCGGCGTCGGCGAAGGCGCCTGCCATCCGCACCAGCTGCTGCTGGAGATCCTCACCAATACCGGCCTGCTCGGGCTGGCGCTGTGGCTGGCCGCGGCGGGTCTGGCGTGGCGGGCATGGCGGCGGGTGGGCGCGGCGGCGCGCGCACGCGCGTTCCCCGCCAGCCTGGCGCTGGGCGTGATGCTGTTTCCGCTGAACTCGCACCTGGCGTTCTACTCGGCCTGGTGGGGGCTGCTGTTCGCCTGGCTGCTCGGGCTGTGGTGCGCCAGTTTGTTCGTTGCCGGCATCCCTGCCGGCAACGAAGAGCCCGGCATCCGTGCCGGACTCCTCAACGCAGAACCCCCTCAGGGGACGCCCGATGGGGCGTGAGCCGCTGTCGGTGGTGGTGACCACGTTCAACAGCGCCGGCACGCTCGACGCCTGCCTGCGCGGGGTGAGCTGGGCCGACGAGATCGTGGTGCTGGACTCGGGCTCGAGCGATGCCACCACGGCGATCGCCGCGCACTACGGCGCGCGCATCCACGCGCAGCCGTTCGCCGGCTACAGCGCCCAGAAGCAGGCGGCGATCGACCTCGCCAGCCATCGCTGGGTGCTCCTGCTGGACTCGGATGAATCGCTGGATGCGGATGCCGCCGCATGCCTGCAGCAGGCGCTGTGCGAGCCGGCCCATGCGGGGTACCAGTTGTGGCGGCGCGAGTGGCAGTTCTGGCGCTGGCAGTCGCGGCGCGGCCGGCTCAACCACTACGTGCGCCTGTTCGACCGGCAGCGTGCGCGCATGAGCGGCCACGAGGTGCACGAGGAAGTGCAGGTGGACGGCCCGGTGGGCGTGCTCGACGCGGTCATCGATCACCATGGCGAGCCCGACATCGCCGGCCGCGTGGCCAAGGCGAACCGCTACTCCAGCCTGCAACAGGCCGATCTGGCCGGGCGACGGGTGAGCTGGCTGCGCTTGCGCATGGTGGCGTATCCGACGGTGGCGTTTCTTCGTTATTACGTGCTGCGTGGACACTGGCGCTCCGGCTGGGCCGGCTTCATCGCCGCGCGCATCCACGCGTTCTACGCGTTCCTGAAGTACGCCAAGCTGTACGAGCAACGGCGGCCGCGGGACTGATCCGGCCAGCTCGATCGCCGCTCGGGACGCAGGCATGCGGCTGTACCTGGTCGAGCGCCGCCGGGCATCCGGCTGCCGAACGGATCAGTAGATGGCGGCGGCGCCCGGAGGGCGGGTCTTGAAGCGCTTGTGCACCCACAGGTACTGCTCCGGCGCCTCGCGCACCATCTGCTCGATGCAGGCGTTGACGCGGGCGGTGTCCTCCAGCACGTCCGCGCCGGGGAAATCCTCCAGCGGCGCACCCAGGCGCAGGACGTAACCCGACCCGTCGGGCAGGCGGCGGTGGAAGAACGGGATGACCACCGCGCCGGACAGCCGCGCCAGGTGGTGGGTGGCGGTGATGGTCGCCGCCGGCACGCCGAAGAACGGCACGAACACGGTGTCCTTGCTGCGCATGTCCTGGTCCGGCGCGTACCACAGCGTGCCGCTAGCGCGCAGGTACTTCACCGTGCCGCGGATGTCGTCCTTGTCGAACATCGCCGCGGCGTAGCGCAGCCGCGCGCGCAGCACCACCCATTCGAACACGGTCGAATCCATGCGCCGGTACATGCCGGCAATGCGGATGCGCTGCGACACCAGCCGCGCGCACAGCTCCAGGTGCGAGAAGTGGCCGCCGACCAGCAGCACGCCCTTGCCGCGCGCGCGCGCCGCCTCCAGGTGTTCCAGCCCCTCGATGGCGGTCGGCAGCGCGGCCATGCGCCGGTCGCTGCCCAGCCAGCCGAGCGCGAACTCCACCATCATCATGCCGATGTCGCGCAGGTTGGCGTCGACCAGTGTCGCGCGCTGCGCGGGATCGAGCGCGGGGAAACACAGCGCGATGTTGGCGGCCGCGATGCGCCGTCGCGCCGACGGAATGCGCGCCACCAGCGCGCCGAGTCGGCGCCCCAGCCACGGCAATGTCGCCTGCGGCAGATGCGCGATCAGCCACACCGCCGCCACCCCCAGCCATGCCGGCCAGTGGCGGGGAGCGAGCAGCGATCGGGTGAATTCGGGGCGGGGCATGCCGGGCATCGTCGGCATTGTACCGGGCCATCCGCGCGCGAACCTGCTTCAGGCGCTGTCGCTATACTCGCGCGTTGATTGCAAGGATCGGCCGTTGCGCTTCCTGTACACCCTCGCGATGTTCCTGGTCACGCCGGTGCTGGTGCTGCGCCTGCTGGTGCGGGGCTTGCGCTCGCCGCCGCACCACCACCGGCGCTGGCTGGAGCGCTTCGGCTCGTTCGACGCGCCCGGCTTCAGCGGCAGCCTGTGGATTCACGCGGTATCGGTGGGCGAGGTCAACGCCGCCGAGCCGCTGGTCAAGGCACTGCAGCGCAGCTACGCCCACGCGCCGCTGGTGGTCAGCACGGTCACCCCCACCGGCGCCGCGCGCGTGCAGCAGCTGTTCGGCGACAGCGTGTTCCACGTGTACTTGCCCTACGACCTGCCGTTCGCGGTGCGCCGCTTCATGAAGCGCGTGCGGCCGCGTCTGGCGGTGATCGTGGAAACCGAGATCTGGCCCAACCTCTACTTCGCCTGCCGCCGCCGCGGCATCCCGCTGATGATCGTCAATGCACGATTGTCCGAGCGCTCGATGCGCGGCTACAAGCCGCTGCGTCCGCTGATCGCCTCGGCGCTGCGCTGCGTGAGCGTGATCGCCGCACAGTCGCGCACCGATGCTGCGCGCTATCGCCTCCTGGGCGCCGATCCGCAGTCGGTGCTGGTCAGCGGCAACATGAAGTTCGACGTGCCGATCCCGGACGGCGCGGTGGCGGCCGGCGCCGCGATGCGCGCGCACTGGGGGCCCCGGCGGCCGGTGTGGATGGCGGCCAGCACGCACGACGGCGAGGAACTGGCGGTGCTGGAGGCGCATCTGAAAGTGCTGCAGCGCCTGCCCGATGCACTGCTGCTGCTGGCGCCGCGCCACCCCGAGCGTTTCCGGCTGGTGGAGCACACCGTGCGCAGCCTCGGTTTCACGGTCGCCACGCGCAGCCTGGAAGGCGTGCCGGCGACCGCGCATCAGGTCTTCGTGATCGACGCCATGGGGCAATTGATCCCGTTCTTCGCGGCTTCGGACCTGGCCTTCATCGGTGGCAGCCTGGTGCCGGTCGGCGGCCACAACGTGCTGGAGCCGGCGGCGCTCTCGGTGCCGGTGCTGGTGGGGCCGCACACCTTCAATTCGGAAGAGATCATCCGCAGCCTGATCGAGGACGGCGGCGCCGAGCGCGTGGCTGCCGCCGAGCAACTCGGCCCGCACGTGCTGCGGCTGCTGCTCGACGCGCCGCGCCGCGGACAGATGGGCGAGGCGGCGCGACAGGTATTCGAGCGCGAGCGCGGGGCAGTGCGGCGCGTCATGCAGCTGGTCGACGCGCTGCTGCAGGAGTAGGCGGTCAGCGCCTCACTGCAGCAGAGCGTTGATGCCCTGAATGTCCTTGAAGTCGGCCGTGCCGGCGGCCTGCTGCAACAGCAGCTTGTTCAGGATGAACTGGTGGCGCGCCTGCGAATAGGCGCTTTCGGACTGGGTCAGGGTCTGGATCGCCAGCAGCACGTCGGTGAAGGTCTGCGTGCCGACCTCGAAGCCCGCACGGGTGGCTTCCAGCGCCTTCTGGCCGGACTCCACCGAGGCCTTGCCCGACTCCACCTGCGAAATGCCGGCGAGCACCGAGCGGTAGTAGTTGAGCGTGTTCTGGATCACCTGGCGGCGCTGCAGTTCCAGTGCGTCGTTGGCGGCATCGCGCTGGTAGATCGACTGGCGCACGCGCGACTGGGTGTAACCGCCGGAAAAGATCGGCACGTTCAGGGTCAGCCCGATGGTGGTCGAGGCCGGCCGCTCCGAACCGATGCGGGCGGGGTCCTGGTACCAGCTGCTGCTCTTGCCGTAGTTCACGCTGGCGCTGATCGTGGGCAGGTGGCCCGAGCGTGCCGCGGTGATGTTGTGCTCGGCGGTCCGCACGTTGTCCTGCTGCGCCTGCAAGGTCGGGTTGTTCTCCAGCGCCTGCTTCACCCAGGCCTGCGGATCGCTCGGCGCGGGCGCGTCCATCGGCAGGTCGTCGCGCAGCTTCTTGAGTTCGCCCACCGGCTTGCCGGTGATGACGCGCAAGGCTTCGCGGTCGTTGTCGAGCGTGTTCTGCGCCGCGATGGTCTGGGTCTTGGCGTTCTCGTAATAGGCCTTGGCCTGGTACACGTTGGTGATCGCCGACAGACCCACCTTGTACTGCTGGTCGGCCTGGTCGTACTGGCGCTTGAACGCGTCCTCGTTGGCCTTGGCGAAGGTCAGCTGATCCTCGTCGTTGAGCACGGTGAAGTACGCCGCGGTGACGCGCACCAGCAGGTCCTGCGCTGCGGCCTGGTAGGTCGCGTCCTGCGCATCCTTGGCGGAGTGCGCGGCCTTGAGGTTGGCGTACTTGCTGAAGTCGAAAACGGTCTGGGTCAGCGTGGCATTGAGGCTGCGCGTGCGCAGGTGGCCGCCGTCGGAGGCGGTGCCGTTGGACGCCAGCGGGCCGGTACAGGTGTAGTTGCCGCTGCCGGCGGCGATGCCGCTGCACAGGAAGCTGTTGGCGCCGGTACCGAAGTCCAGGCTGTTGCTGCCCTGGCCGCCGTTGGCCTGTTGCAGGGTGAGCGAACCGTCGATCTGCGGCAGCAGCCCGGCACGCGCCTGCGGCACGCCTTCGCCGGTGGCCAGCCGCGTCGCGTCGGCCTGGGCCAGTACCGGGTCATTGGCGCGCGCGTCGCGATAGGCATCGAGCAGATCCTCGCCATGGCTGGGCAGCGAGACGGCGGCCAGCGCCAGGGCCAGGGTGAGCAGCTTCAATTGCATGGAATGCCTCGTGTCGATCGGGGACGTCGGGGAGGGGGTCTACAGAACGAATCGCGGCGCCGGCTCGGCATGCACCAGATACGGCAGGTCGGTCTCGAACAGGCCCTGCACGCGCAGTTCGCCGGTCGCTTCGAGAACCAGCAGGTTGGCGCGCTGCACCGGCGACTGTCCGCTCACCACGAACGCGCGGCCACCGGGCTTGAGCCACGCGCGCCAGCGCGACGGAACTTCCGCCACGGCGCCGGTGACCACCAGCACGTCGAACAAGCCGTCCGGCTGCCACGCGCGCACCGCCTCGCCGGTGACCAGGCTGGCATTGCCGATGCCGGCGTGACGCAGCCGCTCGCTCGCGGCGGCGGTGAAATCGGCATGGATGTCCACGCTGACCAGTTGTGCCGACAGGGTGGCGAGGCACGCGCTGAGATAGCCCGAGCCGGTGCCGATTTCCAGCACGCGGTCGGTGGCCTGCACGTCCAGCGCCTGCAACACGCGGCCCTCGACCACCGGCTTCATCATCACCTCGCCATGGCCCAGCGGCAGGCACAGATCGGCGAAGGCCAGCTGCCGGTGTTCGGCGGCGACGAAATCCTCGCGGCGCACGCGGCTGATGACGTCGAGCACGCGGCCGTCGAGTACCTCCCACGGACGCACCTGGTTCTCCACCATGTTCGTGCGTGCCTGTTCGAAATTCATCGCCATCTGTGCATGCCTGCGCTGTCCCGGAAGAACCCGGAAGGATAAGCTCTGCCACCTGCCGCGACAATGGCGGCGCCGCTTGATACCTAGCCTGACGGCTGCGCCACGGTGCACGAAGTGCCGGAAGTCATCGGCGCTGCGTGACGTCCGTCACCCCGCCGTGCGCATCGGATCGACCGCCGCCCATGGCCGGATTGCCGCCGCGTGGCAAATAAATAAACCGAAGCGTATACTAAAGGCTGATCATTTGTATTTGAAGGTGGAGGACATGAGTACCAGCGCGCCCATCAGAGCCCAGGGACCCGGTCGCCCGAAGGACATGGAGAAGCGTGCGGCCATCCTGGCAGCGGCCAAGGCGTTGTTCATCAGCAACGCTTTCAGTGGCACCAGCATGGATGCCATCGCCGCCGACGCGGGCGTGTCCAAACTCACCGTCTACAGCCATTTCGGCGACAAGGACAACCTGTTCCGCGAAGTCATCCGCTCGCGCATCCAGGACCTGCTGCCGGAGGAAACCTACCGCTTCGACCCGCAGGCGGACATCCGCGAGACCTTGCTGCGGGTGGCGCTGACCCATGCCCACCTGGACTGCAACGCCGAAACCGTGGGCACCTTCCGCGCCATCCTCAGCGACTGCCGCCAGGGCAACCCGCGCTACGGCAAGCTGATCTGGGAAGAAGGCGCCACGCGCACCCATGGCCTGATGGAACGCCTGCTGCAGCAGGCGGTTGACGCCGGCAAGCTCGACATCGACGACGTGCGCCGGGCCAGCATGCAGTTCCTCACCCTGATCAAGGGCAACCTGATGATGCGGCAGATGTTCGGCTGCACGAATTGCCCGGAAAGCTACCTGCAGGAAATCGAGACGACCGCGCGCGCGGGCGTGGACACCTTCCTGCGCGCCTTCCTGCCGCGCTGACCACGCCAAGTTCTTCACCCGGCTTTCTCGGGCCGGTGCCCATGCTCTGCCGATATCCGTGCGCCGGAAAGCTCATCGCAGCCGGCGCCACCCGTCCGCAGGAGCAAGCCATGGCCAAGACCAAGCCGTTCGTCAGCGACATCGAGAACATCCGCAAACGCGCCCGCCAGGACATCGACAAGGGCGCGATGACCGCCGGCTACAAGGCCGACCGCGCCACCGTGGTGACCCTGCTCAATCACGCCCTGGCCACCGAGATCGTCTGCGTGCTGCGCTACAAGTACCACTACTACATGGCCTCGGGCATCCACTCGCAGGCGATCAAGGAAGAGTTCCTGCAGCACGCCAACGAGGAACAGGGACACGCCGACCTGCTCGCCGAGCGCATCACCCAGCTCGACGGCAAACCGAACCTGTCGCCCGAGGGCCTGCTCACGCGCAGCCACTCCGACTACGTCGAAGGCGAGGACATCGTCGACATGATCAAGGAGGACCTGGTCGCCGAGCGCATCGCCATCGACAGCTACCGCGAGATGATCGACTACGTGGGCACCGCCGACCCCACCACCCGCCGTGTGCTGGAAAGCATCCTGGCGATGGAGGAAGAGCACGCCGAGGACATGAACACCTTGCTGGAGCAGCTCGGCAAGAAGGGCGAGCCTGCCAAGCCGGCACCCTCGACCAGGGCCAGCGGCGGGAAAGCGGTGGCCCGCAAGCGCCGCTGATGGCACCGTCGATCGGCCGCCCTACCAGCCGGCCAGCACCAGCTTGCCGATGCTGCTGCCCGATTCCAGCCGGCGATGTGCCTCGCGCAGATTCGCCGCGTTGATCGGGTTCAGCGTCTCGCGCCGGATGCCCTTCAACTCGCCGGCATCCACCCGCTCTGCCACGCGGGCGAGAATGCGCCCCTGCTCGGCCATGTCCGCCGTGCGGAAGCGCGCGCGGGCGAACATGAACTCCCAGTGGATGCCGATGCATTTGGCCTTGTACGGATCGCCGATGCGCAGCGCGCCATGCGGTTCCACGATCAGGCCGACGTGGCCTTGCGGCGCCAGCAGCGCGCCGAGTTCGTCCCAGTAGGCATCCGTGTCGGCGAGATTGAGTGCGGCGTCGATGGTCGCGAAACCCAGCGCGGCGAGTTGTGGCGCCAGCGGCTGTCGATGGTTCACCACGTGCTGCGCGCCCATCGCGCGGCACCAGTCGGTACTGTCGGCACGCGAGGCGGTAGCGATCACGGTGAACCCCGCGCGCCGCGCCAGCTGGATCGCGATCGAGCCGACGCCGCCGGCGCCGCCAATGACCAGCAACGACTGGCCCTCGCCGCCGTGCTCGCTGTCGAACGGCATGCGCTGGAACAGCAACTCCCACGCGGTGATCGCCACCAGCGGCAGCGCCGCGGCGTCGGCGAAATCCAGGCTGCGCGGCATCGCCGCGGCCAACTGCGCGTCCACCAACTGGAACTGCGCATTGCTGCCCGGCCGGGTGACGTCGCCCGCGTAATACACGCGATCGCCCGGCTTGAAACCTGCCACCGCGCTGCCAACGGCTTCCACCGTGCCGGCGGCGTCGTAGCCCAGCACTTTCGGCTGTGCTTCCACGTGTGGCTTCGGTGCGCGCAGCTTGGTATCGACCGGATTCACCGACACGGCCTCGACGCGCACCAGCAGGTCGCGCCCGCCCGGCGCGGGTGTGGGCAGTTCCACGTCGAACAGCGATTGCGGATCGTCGATCGGCAGGTAGCGGGTGAGGGCGACGGCTTTCATGTGGATGTCTCCGGGGCGGCGGGTAAACATCGGTGAGCGAACGCGCTGCGCGATGCGCCGTCGGGCGATGGCAAGCATACGGCGATGGCACGGCCTCGCGGCAAAGCCTGTGCGGCGGAACCTCGCCGCCGCGAGCGAGATGCGCCCGACAGCGCCGGGGTGGTCGCGTTGTAAGCTGCGGACTCCGCTCGCCACCTCCGCAGGAGCCGTCCGATGCTGACCCCTGACACTTCCCCCGCGCCGCGCCGCGGCCTGCGCCGGGCGATCCTGGCCGTGGTCGCCGTGCTGGTGCTGCTGATCGCGGCGTCGATGTGGTGGTGGGATACCGAGCCGGCGCTGTTCGATCCGGTGGCGGCCACCCAGGCCCGGATGCAGGAATTGAAGCGGCCGGTGAGTACCGGCGCCACCACCACGGTCACCCTGATCGCCTCGGTGCGCACCCTGCTCGACAAGCGCGGCGGCTACCTCAGCAACGACAAGCTGCCGCCGGGCGTGCTGCTGGACAACCTGCCGAACTGGGAATTCGGCTCGCTGACCGCTTCGCGCGACCTGGTGCGTGCGCTGCGCAACGACTTCAGTCGCTCGCAGACGCAGTCGACCGAGGACAAGGACCTGGCCGAGGCCGACCCGCTGCTCAACAGCCCGAACGACCGCTGGCTGCTGCCCAGCTCGGAAAGCCAGTACCGCAAGGCGATCAAGCATCTGGACGGCTATCTGGCGCGGCTCGGCGATGCCGACGACAGCAATGCGCACTTCTACGCGCGCGCCGACAACCTGGCCGATTACCTGCAGCTGGTGTCGTCGCGGCTGGGCTCGTTGTCGCAGCGGCTGTCCGCCAGCGTGGGCCAGATCCGCATCGGCGACGTGGACGCCTCCGATCCGGCCAGCGCATCCACCGTGGCCGCGCCCGGCGGCGGCCGGCTGGTCAAGACCCCGTGGACGCAGATCGACGACAACTTCTACGAAGCACGCGGCTACACCTGGACGCTGCTGGAACAGCTCAAGGCGATCCAGCGCGATTTCGGCCCGATCCTGCGCTCCAAGCACGCCGACGTGAGCCTGGAACAGGTGATCCGCGAGCTGGAGGAGGCGCAGCGCCCGCTGCACAGTCCGATGGTGCTGAACGGTTCGCCGTTCGGTTTCTTCGCCAACCATTCTCTGGTGATGGCGAACTACGTGTCGCGCGCCAATGCGGCGCTGATCGACCTGCGCGAGTTGCTCAAGCGCGGCTGATGCGGCCCCAACGCAAGAGCCCCGCACGGGCGGGGCTCTTGCGTTGCATCGCCTTCGGGCTCAGGCCTTGGAGCCGTGCTCGGCCTTGTAGCGGGCGATGCCGGCCAGGATTTCGGCCTTGGCCTCTTCGGCACCGACCCAGCCCTCGACCTTGACCCACTTGCCCTGCTCCAGATCCTTGTAATGTTCGAAGAAGTGGCCGATGCGCTGCAGCCAGTGCGGCGAGACGCCCTTCATGTCGTTGATGTGGGCGTAGCCCGGGAACACCTTGGGCGAGGGAATCACCACCAGCTTCTCGTCGGCGCCGGCCTCGTCGGTCATCTGCAGCATGCCGACCGGGTGGCAGCGGATCACCGAGCCCACGGCCAGTGACAACGGCAGGATCACCACCGCGTCCAGCGGGTCGCCGTCGCCGCCCAGGGTGCCCGGCACGTAGCCGTAGTTGCACGGGTAGCGCATCGGCGTGGACAAGATGCGGTCGACGAAGATCGCGCCCGATTCCTTGTCCACCTCGTACTTGACCGGCTCGGCGTCCTTGGGGATCTCGATGATGACGTTGATTTCGTTTGGCACGTCGCGACCGGCGGGGACAAGATGCAGACCCATGGGAATCCTCAAGCGGGGGAAAAACAGTCCGCTAGGATACGCCAAACGCTGCTGCATCGCAGCACCGCTTGTCAGCCGCGACCGCCCTGGCGGTAGGGCCGCTCGCGCAGCCACTTGGTGGCGATCCATTTTTCACCGCAGATCACCGGCAGGCCGGCGTGCAGCGAGCGGGGGTCGCCGCCTTCGTAGGCGAAATAGACGGCCGAACCGCGGCGCGCGGTGACGGTCAGGCCCAGCTCGGGGAAGGCGGTGCCGCCGCCCAGTTCGGGCGTGTTGAGGTACATCACCACGCTGGCGATGCGCTGGCCACCGGAACGGGTGATGGCGTCGTAGCCGGGCAAGGCGGGGTCGAACCAGTCGAAATGCGGCTCGTACTCCTGGCCCGGGCGGTAATGCAGGATCTGCAGCCCTTCGCCGTGGTTGACCGGCAGGCCGAGCAGGCCGGCCAGGCGCCGCTCGATGCGCGCGATCAGCGGCCGTTCGCCGATGGAAAAGAACATGCCTTCGCTGGTGCGGCGCTGGTCCACCTGCTGTTTGCCGTCGTCGTCGACGGTCAGCGCGCGCGCCAGCCGCGGCCGCGCCAGCTCGATCAGTTCGGCGCATTCGGCGTCGTCCAGGATGTTTTCCAGCACGCGCAGCGGCGGTTCGTCGACGCTCAGCGACACGCCGATGGCGTGGCCGTCGACGCAGACCGCCGGCGCCTCCGGGTGTCTGGTGCGCAGGCCGCGCGGTGCGGGCGAAGTGGTGCCGGCGTTGAGCGCGGCCAGCGGCAGCTTCAGCACTTCGGCGACGATGCTGCGGCTCTGGCGCGGGTCGTAGCCGTTGTCCTTCATCAGCTTGAGCACGTCCGGCACGCCGTGGCCGGCCCGTGTGGTGGCGAGGATCCACTCGCGCAATTCATGGCTGATGGCGGTGCGTGACGGCATGGCGGAAAGGCTTGCGATCGGCGTGTCAGCATACTTCAGCGACCAGTTTCGCCGCACGCCCGCGCGAGCGTGCGGCGGTCACCGCTACTTCAGCTGATCCCACAGGAAGTCGTAGGCCATCGCGTGCATGTGGGCGGACTGCTGGTTGTCCGCGCCGGCGCCGTGGCCGCCTTCGAGGTTCTCGTAGAACCACACGTCGGGGTGGCCTTGCGCCTGCATCTTCGCGGCCATCTTGCGCGCCTGCACCGGACCCACGCGGTCGTCGCTGGTGGCGGTGTAGAACAGCACAGGCGGATAGTGGCCGTCTTTTTTCACGTTCTGGTACGGCGAGAAGGTCTTGATGAAGTTCCAGTCGGCGGTGTCCGGGTTGCCGTATTCGGCCATCCACGACGCGCCGGCGGAGAGGTGCGAATAGCGCTTCATGTCCAGCAGCGGCACTTCGCAGGCGATCGCGCCGAACAACTGCGGATACATGGTGAGCATGTTGCCCATCAGCAGGCCACCGTTGCTGCCGCCTTCGGCGCCCAGGTGCCCGGGCGAGGTGACGCCGCGCTTGATCAGGTCCTGCGCGACGGCGGCGAAATCCTCGTACGCGCGCGGGCGGTTCGCCTTCAGCGCCGCCTTGTGCCAGCGCGGGCCGTACTCGCCGCCGCCGCGGATGTTGGCTACCACGTAGACGCCGCCGCGATCGAGCCAGGCGCGGCCGATGCTGCCGCTGTAGTGCGGCAGCAGCGACACTTCGAAGCCGCCGTAGCCGTACAGCAGGGTGCGGTTGGCGCCATCCAGCTTGATGCCCTTGGGCGCGATCTCGAAATACGGTACGCGGGTACCGTCCTTCGAGGTCACGAAGTGCTGGCTGACGGTGAACTTCGACGCGTCGAAGAACGCCGGCTCCTGCTTGATCGTTTCCGCCGGCGTGCTGCCCAGCACGCCGCGTTCGAGCGATGCGGGGGTGAGGAAGCCGGCCACGTCGAGCCAGTACTCGTCGCTGTGGTCGGGGTCGGTGTCGACCACGCTGACCGTGCTGAGCGCCGGTGCACCCGGCAGCACCTCGGGATGCCAGCCGTCGTCGGCGCCCGCCATCCGCGGCGGAGTGAGCACTTCCAGCCGACTCTTGACGTCATCCAGCACGTCGAGGATCAGGTGGTTGCGGGTCCAGGCGTAGCTGGACAGCGCGGTGTGCTGGTCGGGCTTGAACAGCACGGTGAACTCGCGCTTGCCGGCGATGAAGTCGTCGAAGCGGATGGCCAGCAGCGCTCCTGAGGGATAGGTGGCGCCGCCGACCGTCCATGGTGAGCGCGTCTGCACCAGCAGCCATTCGCGGTGGGCGTTGGCATCGGCGTCGGTGGGCACGTCGAGGCGTGTCAGTTTGCCGCCGTGGCGCAGGAACAGCTCGCTGTGGAAGAAATCCTTGGCCACCGACACGAAGTCGCGCTCGTAACCCGGCGTGCGGTCGTGGAATGCACTGACCGCGAGGTCGTCGTGCTTGCCCTCGTGCACGGTCGCGGCGGCCGACAGCGGCGTGCCGCGCTTCCACTCCTTGACGATGCGCGGATAGCTGGAGGCGGTCATCGAACCGGGGCCGAAGTCGGTGCCCACGTAAATGGTGTCCTCGTCGATCCAGCCGACATCGCTCTTGGCCACCGGCAGCTCGAAGCCGCCCTTCACGAAGGCCTTCTTCGGGATGCTGAACTCGCGCACCGCCACCGCGTCGCCGCCGTCGGGCGACAGCGACACCAGGCAGCGTTCGAACGCCGGCTTGAGGCATTGCACGCCCTTGAACACCCAGCGCTTGCCCTCGGCCTTGTTCAGCGCGTCGATGTCCAGCAGCACCTCCCATTTCGGCTCGGCCTTGCGGTATTCGGCCAGGGTGGTGCGGCGCCAGACGCCGCGCGGATGGGTCTTGTCGCGCCAGAAGTTGTACAGCTCGCCGCCCATGCGGTTGACGTAGGGAATGCGTGCGTCCGAGTCGAGTACCTGCAGGATCGCGTCGCGTGTCTTGTCGAAGCTGGTGTCGCTGGCGAAGCGCGCCTGCGTGCGCGCGTTCTCCTGTTTCACCCATTCCATCGAGCGGGTGCCGTGGATGTCTTCGAGCCACAGCCAGGGATCGTCGGTGGCGGCCTGGTCGGCAGGGGTTTTCGCGGTTGGGGTATCGCTGGCGTCGGCAGGATTCATGCCCGCCAGTGTGACGCCGAGTGCCAGGGTGAGCCAGACCAGTCGCATGAGGTTTCTCCTTTGGGGGCGAGCGCGGAATTGCCGGCGATCGAGCGGATCCCATGCGGCCGCTGGCCGCAGGGCGCCGCTGGCGGCGAACGAAAATCCCGCCGCAGCGGGATTTTCGTCGAGCCGGATGGGATGGCTTCGGTTACAGCAGCGGGATCATCAGCAGCGCCACGATGTTGATGATCTTGATCAGCGGGTTCACCGCCGGGCCGGCGGTGTCCTTGTACGGGTCGCCCACGGTGTCGCCGGTGACCGCGGCCTTGTGCGCCTCGGAGCCCTTGCCGCCGTGGTGGCCGTCCTCGATGTACTTCTTGGCGTTGTCCCAGGCGCCGCCGCCGGTGGTCATCGAGATTGCCACGAACAGGCCGGTGACGATGGTGCCGATCAGCACGCCGCCGAGCGCCTTCGGCCCCAGCAGCAGGCCGACCACGATCGGCACCGCCACCGGCAGCAGCGACGGCACGATCATCTCGCGGATCGCCGACTTGGTCAGCATGTCCACCGCGCGCGAGTACTCCGGCTTGCCGGTGCCCTGCATGATGCCGGGGATGTCGCGGAACTGGCGGCGCACTTCCTCCACCACCGCGCCGGCGGCGCGGCCGACGGCCTCCATCGCCATCGCGCCGAACAGGTAGGGGATCAGGCCGCCGATCAGCAGGCCGATGATCACCATGTGGTCGGACAGGTCGAAGGTCAGCGGGGAATACGCCGTGCCCGCGGCCAATGCCTTGGCCTGGGCGGCGACGTCGAGGTTGTGCGTGTAGTCGGCGAACAGCACCAGCGCGGCCAGCGCGGCCGAGCCGATCGCGTAGCCCTTGGTCACCGCCTTGGTGGTGTTGCCCACCGCGTCCAGCGGGTCGGTGACGCCGCGCACTTCCGGCGGCAGGTCGGCCATCTCGGCGATGCCGCCGGCGTTGTCGGTGATCGGGCCG
>MKTU01000064.1 GCA_001898415.1 Rhodanobacter sp. 67-28
GGCGGTACGGGTAGACGCCGCCGGTGTACGGGTAGTGGCCGGGCAGGTTTTCCTTGCCGAGGAAGGTGAGGAGTTCGCCCCAGTCCTTCGACTTGGGCGGGGCGACTTTGGGGATCTTCTGGTGGCTCAGCGATTCGCGGTAGTTGTCGACCTTGATGACCTTGTCGCGGACCTTGTATTCGTTGACGTCGGCGGTGACCGAGGCGTACAGCGCGGGCCATTCGCGGAGCTGGTGGATGGCTTCGTGGGTGAGTTCCTTGAGGGCGGCGTTGTAGCGTTGGCGGAGGAGCAGGATTGAGCGGTCGACGGCGCTTTCTCCCCTCTCCCCTTGGCGACCGTCAGGGAGTCCCCTTGCGGGTGAGAGGGGTTGGGGGTGAGGGTGCGGGGCCGGGGTGGAGTCTCGCGCTCCGGCCGTACCCTCACCCTCGGTCCCTCTCCCGGAGGGAGAGGGATGCAAATCGGCGTTGCGATACAACTCCAGCGGGCGCGGCAGCTTGTCGTCGCCCAGTTCCTTCAGCGCCTCGTAGTAGTGCTGCGCCTTGCTGGCGTATTCGGCCTGGTTCTCGATGCTATGGTTGATGGCGCGGCCCTGCTCGGCGATTTCGGCGAGGTAGCGCACGCGGGGGCCGGGGATCAGCACGGTGGCGCGGGGTTCTTTCAGGGTGGTGTCGAGGTTGGGGGTCCACTTGTCGGCGGGCAGCGACAGCTTTTCGCGCATGAGCCGGCACAGGTTGGCGAACATCCAGGTGATGCCGGGGTCGTTGAACTGGCTGGCGATGGTGGGGTACGCCGGCACGTCCTCGTCTTTCACGGTGAACGCGGTGCGGTTGCGCTTCCACTGCTTGCGCACGTCGCGCAGCGCGTCCTCGGCGCCGCGCTTGTCGAACTTGTTGAGCACGATGAGCTCGGCGAAGTCGATCATGTCGATCTTCTCCAGCTGGCTGGCGGCGCCGTAGTCGCTGGTCATCACGTAGGCGGGGAAATCGACCAGGTCGACGATCTCCGAATCGCTCTGGCCGATGCCGGCGGTCTCGACGATGACAAGGTCGTAGGGCTGGCTCTTGAGGAAGTCGATGCAGTCGTGCAGCACGGTGTTGGTGGCCGCGTGCTGGCGGCGGGTGGCCATCGAGCGCATGTAGACGCGATGGCTGCGCAGCGAGTTCATGCGGATGCGGTCGCCCAGCAGGGCACCGCCGGAGCGGCGGCGCGTGGGATCGACGGCGAGCACGGCGATGCGCATGTCGGGGAAGGCGTGCAGGAAGCGCAGCAGCAGTTCGTCGACCACGCTGGATTTGCCGGCGCCGCCGGTACCGGTGAGGCCGAGCACGGGCGTGTGCTTGCCGGCCAGCTTCCACTGCTTGCGCAGGCGGTCGAGTTCGGCGTCGGTGTAGCTGCCGCCTTCCAGGCTGGTCAGCACGTGGCCGATGCTGATCTCGTCGTCGACGTCGGGCGTGGCGTGGCTGGCCGCCTCGCGCTGGGTGAGGCGCGACTCGCGGCCCTGCTGCGCGCGGCGGATCACGTCCTCGATCATCTCCACCAGGCCCAGCTTCATGCCGTCGTTGGGGTGGTAGATGCGCTCCACGCCGTAGGCTTCCAGCTCCCTGATCTCTTCCGGGGTGATGGTGCCGCCGCCACCGCCGAACACGCGGATATGGCTGGCGCCCTTCTCCTTGAGCATGTCGACCATGTACTTGAAGTACTCGACGTGGCCGCCCTGGTAGGACGACATGGCGATTGCGTCGGCATCCTCCTGCAATGCCGCGCGCACCACGTCCTCGACCGAGCGGTTGTGGCCGAGGTGGATCACCTCCGCGCCCTGGGCCTGGATGATCCGCCGCATGATGTTGATCGCCGCATCGTGGCCATCGAACAGGCTGGCCGCGGTGACGAACCGCAGTGGGGTGGTTTCCGTCTGCGGGGCGCTGGCGGGGACGTGCTTGGCGGGGGAACTCATGGCAACTCCGGACATCGTGTGCTTGAACCGTTCGATTCTAGTGGGAATCGGCATCAAGGGCTTGGACGGGGTCAGCCTGATGCGAGGCGCGCCGGGGTGTTCCTCCGGCATCCGGCGGCGCCCCACGTGGTGGCTGCCACCACGTTTTGCCGACATACTCGGCTCAGACAGGTGACGCCATCGGCGCGCCGACCAAGGCGAACGGGTAACGGACCGCGGCAGGGAGCGGCGCCAGGCAACTTAAACGCACTGGAGGAATGCACGCATGAAGAAGGTGATATTCGCGGCCATCTTTGCCTTGGTCGCGGTGGTCGCGCAGGCCAGCTCGGTCAAGGATCTCGAATCCTCCGCCGTCATCGACGGCAGCATCGTGGTGACCACGGATGGCTCGGTGCGGACCACGCAGATCGATGAGCCCGAGAAGTACGGTCCCATCGCCGAGATGGTGCGCAACGCCGCGCTGAAGTGGCGCTTCCAGCCCGTGCTGCGCCATGGCGAACCGGTGGTGGCGAAAGCCAGCATGCATGTCCGCGTGGTGGTCAAGAAACTGTCCAAGGGCCGCTATGCCGCGCGCATCACGGGCGCGACGTTCGGCGACGACGACCTCGTGCCCACCAACGAGCTGCGATATGCGGACAGCCAGCGGGTCATGCCGATCTACCCCGCCGCCCCGGCCAAGGCCGGTGTGGACGCCACGGTGTACGTGGTGTTGCGCGTGAACCGCAGCGGCCGCGTCGCCGATGCCGTGGCCGAACAGGTGAACCTTGGCAGCCCCGGGGCCGAAGTTCTGGCGCGCAGATACCGCCGTGCCTTCGCCGAGGCGGCGCTGGAGGCGGCGCGCAAGTGGACTTTCAAGGTCCCCACCACCGGCGAGCTGGCCGCCAGATCGGACTGGACGGCTCGCGTCCCGATCAATTTCCACATCGAATCACCGCGCCATGGCGATGCCGTGCCGGTCTGGCAGACCTACGTTCCCGGGCCGTACACGCCCGCCCCATGGGTTCACCGCCCGGGGCAAGACGCCGGCGATGCCATTGCCGAGGGTGCGCTGCAGACCGATGGCACCGGCCCGGTACTGCTCAGCAAACCGGACCAGGGCTGACAAGCGGCGAATAGCGCGCCGTCCGGTGGCGCGGAAGCGGCGCTTGCCCAAGGACACGCCATGGTAGCGATCACGCCGCCGCAGGCGTGGCTCAGGCCTGGTCGCAGAAGAGGTTCGGCGAACCCACCACGCGCGCGCCCACCGTTTCCCCGCGCAGGAAAGCAAACGCCGCGTTGATCACCTCGGGCGCATCGAGCACGCGGCGGTGACCGAGGCCCTGCGTCGTGTACAGCCGCGCGCCGGAGCAGTACTGGGCGTAGCGCTCGCCCTCGCCCCACGGCACCTCGGGGTCATCGAGGTCGTGCACGATCAGCACGGGCTGGCCCAGCGCGGGCAGGTGGCGATGCACCTGCAGTTGTTCGACGCTGACGCCGGTGCGGCGCAGCAGCCAGTCGAAGAATGGTTGTTGCAAGTGTTCGCCCAGGCGCACGAAGCGGAAAAAACGGCTGGCCGCGGCCTTCATGTCTGCCGCCGGCGCCACCAGGATCAGCCGCCGCGCATGCCAACTCTCGTCCTGCGCGAAGACGACAGCGGCGCCACCCAGCGAGTGGCCGACCGCCAGCGCGGCGTTGCCGTAATGTTCGCCGATCGCGTGGATGGTCGCGGTGAACTCCGGCAGCGTGCACAGCGTGCCGCTGCTGTGGCCGTGGCCGGGCTGGTCGAACGTGACCACGGCGAATCCCAGCGCGCGCAAGCGCGCCACCCACGGCAGGAAGCGCAGGCCGAAGCTGGACCAGCCGTGCGCCAGCAGCGCATACGGCTGGGTCGAGGGATCGCCCCAGACATAGGTGGCGATGGTTTTGCCGTTGACGTGCAACTCGCCGCGGCGCATGTCCGCGTCGCCCTGCACGGCTTCGGCGCGGCTGCGGCTGCTGGCGAACGGGGTGGCAAACAGGCGCGCGGCGCGGTTCACGGTGCGCCCGGGCGCGATCCGCCCGCCCAGCACGAAGCCGGTGCGCACGGTGCCGATCCTGATTTTTTCGATGACGGTGGACATGGGTCTCGCCTCAGGTTTGCCAGCTGCGCCACAGGCGCTCGAAGGCCGCGCGGGTGCGCTGGCCGGCTTCGTCGAATCCGAACAGCCCGGCGTCGTGGTGCAGGCCGAGCATCAGGGCGTAGATCTCGAAGGCGAGCTGGGCGACGTCGGTGTCGCTGCGCAGGTGGCCCAGTTCCACCGCCTGCGCGATCGCCTTCTGCAGTTCGTCGCGCCAGCCGGCCTGCTGCCGCACCACGCCGTCGTGCAGCGCACCGTCGCGGCCGTCGTACTCGCTCACGGCCGACAGCAGCACGCAGCCGCTCTGGTGCTCGCGGCTCCACTCGAACCAGTGCGCCACGATCGCGCGCAGCCGCGGCAGGCCGCGCGGCTGCTTCAGCGCAGGCAGCAGCACCTGGGTCACGAAGCGGTTCCTGCCGGTGTCGAGCACGGCCAGTTGCAGGTCTTCGCGCGAGCCGAAGTGGGCAAACACGCCACTCTTGGACATGCCCACGTCGCTGGCCAAGCCGCCGATCGACAGGCCTTCCAGCCCGTCGCGGCGGGCCAGCGCATAGGCGTGGTCGAGGATGGTGTCGCGGGTGGCCGCGCGCTTGCCGGGGCGGGTTGCGAGTGTCATGGCGGAAAAATAGCACGACCGTTCGTTCTATATCAAATGACACTCACACAGTCTCGGCGGACCTTGCGGCTATGCTTCACCACTGCACGCCATGGAGGATTCCGCATGAAAATCCGCAACCTGGGCATTCCGCTCGCCACTGCCCTGCTGGCCGCCTGTGTCACCTCGCCGACCGGCCGCTCGCAGCTGATGGTGGTGTCGGACAGCCAGATGAGCCAGATGGGGCTGGCCGCTTTCAACGACATGCGCAAGCAGGGCAAGTTCGTCGACGCGCCGCGCGAGCGCGCGTATGCCACCTGCGTGTCCCGCGCGCTGGTCGCGGTGCTGCCGCCGCCGTGGAATACCCAGCAGTGGGAAGTGCAGATCGTTGGTGACGACACCGCCAACGCGTTCGCCCTGCCCGGTGGCCGGATCGGCGTGAACAAGGGCATGTTCAAGCTCGCCGACAACCAGGACCAGCTGGCCGTGGTGCTCGGCCACGAGCTGTCGCACGTGGTGGCACGCCACGGCGCGGAGCGCGTGTCCGACAACATGGCGGCGCAGGCGGCGGTGGCCGCCGGCACGGTGTACGCGGGCAGTCGCGGCGGCGACGCCAACACCGCGGCGGCGCTGCTCGGCGCCGGGGCGGAACTGAGCATCCTGCTGCCGTTCTCGCGCACGCAGGAAAGCGAGGCCGATACCTTGGGCCAGCGCTACATGGCGCAGGCCGGTTTCGATCCGCGCGCGGCGGTGGTGCTGTGGCAGAAAATGGGCGCGCAGGGCGGCAGCAAGCCGCCGGCATTTCTTTCCACGCATCCCGCGCCGGGCAACCGCGCCGAGGCGCTGGGTCGGCAGGCGCAGCAGTTGCTGCCGGTCTATCAACACGCACGCGCCAGCGGCCACGCACCGGACTGCCACTTGTGAACGGCGCTTGATCGCCGCCTGAACGAGCCACGCGCGGCCGGTCAACTGCCCGCCGCGCATCCCGTTTTCCATCCTGCCTGCCGCCTGACGCGGCGCCGACGGAGAACGCGATGTTGCGCAGCCCCCTCAAGTTTGCCCTGCTGGCCGGTTTCGGCCTGAGCCTTGCCGGCGCGCTGTATGCGCCGCCCGCCACCGCGCAAGCGCGGGTCGCGGTGGGCGTGAGCATCGGCGTGGCGCCGCCGCCGGCCCGCTTCGAACGCGTCCCGCCGCCACGCCGCGGCTACGTCTGGGCGCCCGGCTACTGGCGCTGGAACGCGCCCGCGCATCGTCATGTCTGGGTCGGCGGCTACTGGGTGCGGATGCGTCCGGGCTACCACTACCGACCGGCGCATTGGGTCCGTCACGGCCACGATTGGCGCTTCCGGCGCGGCTACTGGGGCCGCTGAGGGCGGCGGCCCGCGGCGCTCCATCCGCAGCCGGCTTGACGCGCCGCACCATCGCCGCCGGGGACGACGTACTAAACTTGGCGTTTTGACTGATCGCCCCGGCCCTGGTCGGGGCGATCGATTTCGTCCCTTACCACCATCGAGCGGGCCGCGTGCCCGCACCTTAGTCGGCGAGGCCTGCGGGCAACGTCAATCCATGGAGTCACCGTCGCAATGATTTTTGAAACCATCGCCAAGACCGGCCACGAAGAAGTCGTGTTCTGCCACAACGCCGACGCCGGCCTGAAGGCCATCGTCGCGATCCACAACACGGTGCTGGGCCCCGCGCTCGGCGGCCTGCGCATGTGGCCGTACAAGTCCGAGGCCGAAGCGGTGAACGACGTGCTGCGCCTGTCGCGCGGCATGACCTACAAGAACGCCGTGGCCGGCCTGAACCTGGGCGGCGGCAAGGCGGTGATCATCGGCGACCCGAGCAAGGACAAGTCCGAGGCGCTGTTCCGCTCGTTCGGCCGCTTCATCAACTCGTTGAACGGCCGCTACATCACCGCCGAGGACGTCGGCATCGACGTCAACGACATGGAATACGTGTTCCGCGAAACCGAGTACGTCACCGGCGTGCACCAGGTACACGGCGGCTCGGGCGATCCCTCGCCGTTCACCGCCTACGGCACGCTGCAGGGCCTGATGGCCACGCTGCAGTTCAAGCACGGCAACGAGGACGTGGGCAAGTACAGCTTCGCGGTGCAGGGCTGCGGCCACGTCGGCGGCGAGTACATCAAGCTGCTGCGCGAACAGGGCGCCAAGGTGTTCGTCACCGACATCAACAAGGAAGCGGTGCAGCGCTGCGTCGACGAACTCGGTTGCGAGGCGGTGGGCCTGGACGAAATCTACGACGTGGACGCGGACGTCTATTCGCCGTGCGCGCTGGGCGGCACGCTGAACGAGCAGACCATCAACCGCATCAAGGCGAAGATCATCTGCGGCCCGGCCAACAACCAGCTGGCCACCGACGAGATCGGCGACGAGCTGAACCGCCGCGGCGTGCTGTACGCGCCGGACTACGCGGTCAACGCAGGCGGCGTGATGAACGTGTCGCTGGAGATCGACGGCTACAACCGCGAGCGCGCGATGCGCATGATGCGCACGATCTACTACAACCTGGGCCGCATCTTCGAGATCAGCAAGTCGCAGGGCGTGCCGACCTACCTGGCCGCCGACCGCATGGCCGAAGAGCGCATCGCCGCGATCGGCAAGATCAAGCTGCCGCACATGGGCAACGGCGGCACCCGCTTCCAGGGCCGCATGCGCGGTCAGTGATCCCGACGGTTGCGCAAGACAAGGGCCGCGTCGCGAGGCGCGGCCTTTTTCATGGCAATCACGCCAGGCAGACGCCGTTGCGGCCGGCGTGCTTGGCCGCGTACATCTGCTGGTCGGCGCGGGCGACGGCTTCCATGAAACCCTCGCCGCGGCGATATTGGGTCACGCCGGCGGAAAAGCTGAAGGGCTGGCCCTCCGCTGCCCGCAATCCGCGCACGCCCTGGAGCAGACGATCGACCGTGGCGAGCGCGTCGACCCCGGCGCTGTCCGGCATCAGCACGAGAAACTCCTCGCCGCCCCAGCGGGCCACCATGTCCGAGCCGCGCAGCAGGTCGCGCACCGTATCCGCGAATGCGCGCAGAACGCGGTCGCCGCCAGCGTGGCCGAGCGTGTCGTTGATTTCCTTGAAGTGATCCAGATCGATCAGCGCCACCGAAAAGATCGTGCCGCTGCGCTCGGCGCGTGCCTGCTCCTGGGCCAGGCGATCCTGCGCGTGGCGGCGGTTGGCGAGTCCGGTGAGTTCGTCGTAGGCGGCGAGCCGCTGCACTTGCTCCAGTGCGCTGGCCAGCGCCACGCGCTGTTCGCGCAGGTTGGAGCGCAGGCGCGAGAGTCGCGACGCCACGTACGAAATCACCGGCAGCACGATCAGCAGCATGCCAAGGGCGGAAATGTCGTCGAGCATTTCCGGCGAGTCCAGCGACCACCCGATGGCGGGGGCGCGCTGCCACTCCATCACCGCGATGCTGACCAGAAAGCTTGCCAGCGCGAAGATGGTGAGCCGGGCGATGCGCTGCCACGGCAGCGAGAACGCGCCGAAGGTGAATACCAGCAGCAGCGGGCACAATGCCAGGTGGCGCGCGCTGCCGGCGGACATGTAGGCGTAATCCACGGCCACGATCGCCAGCACGGTCTGCCATTCGGTGAGCGCCGGATCGGCAAAGCGCAAGCTGAAGCCGCTGCGCAACGCGGCGTAGATGAGCCCCTGCCCGATCGCCTCGATCACGCCCAGGATCAGCAGGTTTTCCCAGCTCATCCAGCCCAGGAAAACGCCGCCTGCAAAGAACAGCGCGCAGCCCGCGGTGGCCACGCAGGCGATCAACCATTGGCGCAGCCGGATGCGCTGGTGTCGCTCCGACCCCAGGATGATCTTGTCCAACCGCTGCATCAACGTTGTCACGTGGGCCTTGCCACCTCTTGTCGCCGGGGCAGACATGGGGTGCACCATGGGCAACTGTGCCCATGGACAACCTGCAAGGCGGCCCGAACTCTGACGGTTGCCCGCCGTCGTCTTGCGACACGGCAACGGCCGGGGCGGCGAAAACTTTAGCCGGTCCCCGCGCAGCACTCGGTGAAGGCCGCCTGGCGGCACTCCCGCGGCCGTTGCGTGGGCACGCCAGACTGTCCATCCCCCTTCCGGCTTTGCGTATGCGCGGCGGTCAACGAATAATCGGGTACGGGAGGTGCCACGGATGCGCAGGATGATGATCTGGCTGGGTTGCGGCATGTTCGCGCTGGTGCTGCTGATGATCAGCGGGCTGTTGCTCGCCGATCGGCTGACCCCGCGCGCCACCGGTGCCCCGAGCAGCGCGTTGCCGATGCAGCCGGCGCAGACCCCGATCGATCGCGAACTGGCCCCGTACCTGGCCGCGCACCCCGGCGAGACCGCGGCGACCCTGCTGCCCGACGGCCTGGACGCGTTCGCCGCGCGCGCCGCCTCCGCGCGCCTGGCCGGGCGCAGCCTGGACCTGCAGTACTACATGTGGCACGACGACCTGGTCGGCCACCTGCTGGCGCGCGAGGTGTACGCCGCGGCCGAGCGCGGCGTGCGCGTGCGCCTGCTGCTCGACGACATCAACACCAAGGGGCTCGACCCGGCGCTGCTGGCGCTGGACGCGCACCCGAACATCGAGGTGCGCCTGTACAACCCGTTCCGCAACCGCAGCGGCGTGTGGCGCCTGCTGGAGATGGTGCAGCGTTTCTTCAGCGTCAACCACCGCATGCACAACAAGGCGTGGATCGCCGACGGCCGCGTCGCGCTGGTCGGGGGGCGCAACATCGGCGACGAGTACTTCGACGCCAATCGCAGCGTGAATTTCCGCGACCTCGACATGCTGTTGCTCGGTCCGGCCGTGGCCGACGCCAGCGCGATCTTCGACGACTTCTGGAACTCCAGCGCCGCGGTGCCGATCGAGGCGCTGAACCCGCAGACACCGGAAAACCTGCACAGGCTGGTGGCCGCGCTCGCCCACGAGTCCGCCGACGCGGCCGCGCAGGTCTACCTTGGCCGCGTCGCCGCCTCGCCTTCGGCGCAGCGCCTGACCAACCACGAGCTGGTGCCGCACTGGAGCGCGAACATCACCGTGGCATCCGATCCGCCGCAGAAGACGAAAGGCGCCGACCGCCGCGGCTGGCTGCAGCCGCGGCTGGCCGCGCATCTCGACGGCATGCATCGCGAGGTACTGCTGATCTCGCCCTACTTCGTCCCCGGCAAGCAAGGCACGGCGACCCTGCTCGGGCTGGCACGCGGCGGCACCCGCGTCGGCGTGGTCACCAACTCGCTGGCCGCCAACGACGTGCCGGCCGTACACAGCGGCTACGAGCGCTATCGCGATCGGTTGCTGGATGGCGGCGTGAGCCTGTTCGAGATCCGTCGCCACGGCCCGGTCGCCACCCACGGCCTGTTCGGCAGCAGCGGCGCCAGCCTGCACACCAAGGCATTCGTGATCGACGGCGCGCGCGGCTTCGTCGGATCGTTCAACCTCGACTCGCGCTCGGCCAACCTCAACACAGAGATGGGCGTGCTGTTCGACGACCCCGGCCTGGCCCGCGACCTGCGCCAGGAATACCTGCGGCTGGCCGCGCCGGTGCTCAGCTACGCGGTGCGCCGCGGCGCGGATGGCTCGACACAGTGGCTGGACCGCAGCACGCAGCCGCCGCAGGTGCTGGAGCACGAGCCCGACACCAGCTGGTGGCTGCGCACGACCACCCGCGCGATCAGCTGGCTGCCGATCGAATCGCAGCTGTAGGGACGCACGGGCCAGGCGGCGCCGCGTGCGCTAAAATCAGCGGCTCGCACCCAAGGAACCACCATGCGCCCGTTCCCGCTCGGAGAGGACATCGACCTGTTGCGCGAATCCGTGCATGCGTTCGCGGAGAAGGAGATCGCCCCGCGCGCCGACCGCATCGACCGCGACAACCTGTTCCCCGCCGACCTGTGGAAGAAGTTCGGCGAGATGGGGCTGCTCGGCGTGACCATTCCCGCCGAATACGGCGGCAGCGGCATGGGGTTCCTCGCGCACATGGTGGCGATGGAGGAAATCTCGCGCGCTTCCGGTTCGGTGGGCCTGTCCTACGGCGCGCACTCCAATCTCGCCGTGCAGAACATCTTCCACAACGGCAACGAGGCGCAGCGGCGCAAGTACATCCCGAAACTGTGTTCGGGCGAGTACGTCGGCGCGCTGGCGATGAGCGAGCCGGGCGCCGGCTCGGACGTGGTCGGTTCGATGAGCTGCAAGGCCGAGAAGAAGGGCGACGCCTGGGTCGCCAACGGCAACAAGATGTGGATCACCAACGGCCCGGACGCCGACGTGCTGCTGGTCTACATGCGCACCGCGCCGCGCGTCGCCGGCAGCCGCTGCATGACCGCCTTCATCGTCGAGAAAGGCATGAAGGGCTTCCACACCGCGCAGAAGCTGGACAAGCTGGGCATGCGCGGCTCCAACACCTGCGAGCTGGTGTTCGAGGATTGCGCGATCCCCGAGGAGAACATCGTCGGCGAGGTCAACGAGGGTGTACGCGTGCTGATGAGCGGCCTGGACACCGAGCGGCTGGTGCTCTCCGGCGGCCCGATCGGATTGATGCAGGCATCGCTGGACCTTGCCCTGCCCTACGTGCGCGAGCGCAAGCAGTTCAACGCGCCGATCGGCACGTTCGGCGTGATGCAGGCGAAGATCGCCGACATGTACACGCGGCTGCAGTCCTCGCGCGGCTTTGCCTACATGGTCGCGCAGCAGTTCGACAACGGCGTGAAGTCGCGCATCGACCCGGCCGCGTGCCTGCTCAACGCCTCGGTCAACGCGGTGCAGGTGGCGCTGGAGGCCATCCAGACCCTCGGCGGCAACGGCTACATCAACGAGTTCCCCGCCGGGCGCCTGCTGCGCGACGCCAAGCTGTACGAGATCGGCGCCGGCACCAACGAGATCCGCCGCATGCTGATCGGCCGCGAACTCTTCCACGGCAAGGCATGAAGCAAGGCGCCGAGGGAAGGCGCCAGACATGAAAAGGCCCGCACGACGCGGGCCTTTTCATCACGCATGATTCGCGCGTTTCAGAACGTCCAGTTGAAGCTGATGGTGCCGGTCTGGCCCTGCTGGTGCTGGCCGGCGTAGCGGTCGTAACCCAACTGCAGGCTGGCCGCCGGGCTCATTTGCCAGTCCAGCGTGGTGCCAAGCACGCTGCCGTAGCGCGCCAGCCCGATGCCGCCGACCGGGGCAAACTGGTTGACGCCGCTGAAGCTGGCGTCGACCCACTCGCCACGCAGGCAGAAACTCTGCTGCCACAGCAGGCGCGTGCGCAGGCTGAGGCTGCCGCCATGCGCCAGCGCCCACGTGCGCGTGGCGCGCACGCCCAGGCCGGCCTGCCACAGGGCGGTGGTCTGCGCTCCCGACTTCAGTCCGAAGCCATAGGCGCCGACCTCGTTGAAGCCATCGCGTTGCAGCTGGGCGTACTGCATGTCGACGTACGGCGTCAGCTCGGTGCGACCCAGCGCAAGGCGGTAACCGCTCTCGCCATAAGCCACGCCGTAGCGGCCATTGACGTTGCTGGCCACGCCGGTGACCTGGTTGCCCAGTTGCACCTGGCGACGCATCATCTCGCGATAGCTGCCAAGCCCGAAGCGGCCCATGGTGTACCACGAGCCGTGGATGATGCCGCCGTACAGCATGCCTTCCAGCGCGTGGCTGCGGCCCTGGTCGGCACTGCCGGCCAGCCGGCCCAGCCCCTCGCTCTGGCTGATCGCGTAACCAGCCACCGCATTGCCGCCGCCGAACCGGTAATCCTGGCCGACCAGCCAGCCACTGAGATCGACGCCGACGTTGCTGTAGCCGCTGCGCGACAGGTCGCCGTGATAGCCGAGGTTCTGCGTCCAGCCACCGGGCTGAGGGTTGTCGACCAGCGTATCGAAACGATCCGACAACGCGCGCGTGCCGGCGTTGATCGCCTCCAGCGTCATCGCGGCACTGGCCGCGTGCAGTTGGCCGGACAGGCTCTCCAGCGAATTCTGCAGCGCCGGGATGCCCTGCGTGTGCTGCAGGTTGCCGGCGCCCTCGATGAAGCCCAGCGATGCCGGCGCGATCCCCGACGGCGCCGCCGGACCCAGTTGGGTGTTGATCTGGTCGAATGCCGTCTGCACGCGCTGGGCCGCACCGTAGGACGCGGCGGTATAGCCCATCCCCTGCACGGCCGTGGCTTGCACCTGGGTCACGTTGAGCCAGGCGTTGTTGCCGTCGTAATTGAGCGTGGCGGTGAGCAAGGTGACGTTGGATGCCTTGTTCAGCGCACTGAACGTCCCGGTGAGGCCGCCGGTCGCGGTGAGCACGTCGGTGTGCGTGTTGACCGTGTAGCCGGAGTCGTAGCCGGTGACGTACAGGTCGCCGCCGTTGAGCGTGGCGGTGCCGGTCACGCGCAATGCCGAACCCAGCGAAAGCGCCAGTCGCCCGCTGCTCTGCTGGGTGTAGTTCCCAGCCACGTTGACGTCGCCGCCGGCCACGGCCAGCACGCCGGCATTGCCCACGTTGCCGCCGATATCGTGGGTCTGGCTCAGCGTGCCGGCGGTGCCGATGTTGACGCTGCCGCCCAGCGACTTCGCCGTGAGCGTGCCGCCCAGCACCTGGGTCATGCCGGTGTAGCTGGCCGCCTGGGTCAGGTTGAGCGTGCCGGTGCCTTGCTTGATCAGGCCGCCCGCGCCGGAGATCGGGTTGTTCCAGTTGGAGCTGCCGGTGAAGCTGACGGTGACGTCGCCCCAGTTGAACTTCGCCGGGCCGTCGACCGCCCGCCCGACGTTCAACGCGCCGTAGCCGAAGACCGGGTCCGGGCCGGCAGCGCCGAGATCGTCGGCGGTGCCGAGCAGGGTCTGCCGCACCAGATCATTGGTGAAGTACGGGAACGCCTGCCACACCACGGCTGCGGCGCCGGAGATTTCCGGTGCAGCGAACGAGGTGCCCTTGACGATCCAGTAATCCGGGCTCGTCGTGCTGGCCGTTGCATCCTTGTCCAGCACGATCACGTCGCCCGGCGCGGCCAGGCAGTAGTCCATCGCCTTGCCGCAGGCGTTGGAATAACTGGCCAGCTGAGTCGGGTGCAGGCTGTCCAGCGCCACCGCGACCAGCCAGCCCTGCTCCAGATCGGGCGACAGCGTGGGCAAGGCGGCGATGTCGCTGGGATCGGCCCTGGATTCGTTGCCCGCGGCGAACACCACCAGGCCGCCGTGCTGCACCACGAAGGGTCGATAGGCGGCAGCGAAAGCCTGGTTGATCGAGGCGTCGGTGGTATCCCAGTAGATGCCGCCCCATGAATTGTTCATCACCTGCACGCCGGCATTGATCAGCGCCGGGTTCAGGGTCTGCGCGAAAAAGTCCGCGTCGGCGGCGGTGACCTTGTTGCCCTGGCCCGAACCGTCGTCGGTCGGCTCGGTGTCGCTGATGATGCGCGCCGATACCAGTTTGGCCCCGGGGGCGATGCCGCCCGGGAACTTGTCGAAAGCCGCGCCGGCGGCAATCTCCGATACCCAGGTGCCGTGCCCGACCACGTCGTCGATGGAGGTGTTGTTGAGCGTCGGGTCGACGTAGATCAGCTCCTGCGTGACCCGACCGGCCACGGTCGGATTGCTGCGCATGATGCCGCTGTCGACGATGCCCAAGGTGATGCCGGCGCCGGTGAAGCCCTTGCTGTGTGCGGCGTAGGTGTTGGTGAGACCGAGCTGGGCGTCGATCGGCGGCTGATCGGCCGGCGGCGGTGCCGGTGGTGGTGCCGGCGGCGGAGCGGGTGGCGGCCCGGATGGAGTGACCGGCGGCGCCTTGACCATGCCGCCGCCACCGCCGCAAGCACCCAGTGCAAACGCCAAGGCCGTCACCAAGGCGACGTTGCGTCGACGCATTCCCGCCACAGTCCTGCTCATGTTCCTTCTCCCGTCTCGTTCAGCACGCCGACCGCCAACGCTCGATCGCGGCAGTAGTATCCCCCCGGATCGGCGTATCTTCGCACAACAAATGTCATGAAAAACGCGCCGATATGTGCGCTTCGTCTACTGCCGGGGCCATTTGCCGTTGCCGGGAGCGCACTGCGATAATCCAGAGGTTCATTCCGGGCATTTGGCCCGTCGATTGCCACCTTTCAGTACCCCAGCGGAGTGTCATCATGTCGGACGTAAGCATCGTCATCACTGGTTCCAGGCGCACCGCCATCGGCTCCTTCCTCGGCCAGTTCACCGGCGTGCCCACCCCGAAGCTCGGCGCCACCGCGATCCGCGCGGCGCTGAAGCAGTCCGGCGTGGCGCCGGCCGAGGTCAGCGAGGTGATCATGGGCTGCGTGCTGCCGGCCAACCTGGGCCAGGCCCCCGCGCGCCAGGCGGCGCTGGCCGCCGATCTGCCGGCCGGCACCGGCTGCACCACGATCAACAAGGTGTGCGGCTCGGGCATGAAGGCGATCATGCTCGGCCACGACCTGATCAAGGCCGGCTCGGCCAGCGTGGTGGTGGCCGGCGGCATGGAGTCGATGACCAACGCACCGCACATGGTGCAGGCGCGTACCGGCATCCGCTACGGCGATGGCCAACTGGTCGACCACATGGCCTGGGACGGCCTGACCAACCCCTACGACGGCAAGTCGATGGGGGTGTTCGCCGAATCCTGCGCCGACAAGTACCACTTCACCCGCGAGGAACAGGACGCCTACGCGATCGAATCGGTCAATCGCGCCAAGGCAGCCCAGGCGAGCGGTGCGTTCGCCGACGAAATCGTCCCGGTCACGGTCAGCGGTCGCAAGGGTGACGTGCTGGTCGACACCGACGAGCAGCCCGGCCGCTCCGACATCGCCAAGGTGCCCACGCTCAAGCCCGCGTTCCGCAAGGAGAACGGCACCGTCACCGCCGCCAGCTCGTCCAGCATCTCCGACGGCGCTGCCGCGGTGGTGCTGATGTCCGCCGACGACGCGGCCAGCCGCGGGTTGAAACCGCTGGCCCGCATCGTGGCCCATGCCACCCATTCGCAGGAGCCGGAATGGTTCACCACCGCGCCGGTCGGTGCGATCCGCAAGGTGCTTGAAAAAGCCGGCTGGAAGGTCGAGGACGTCGACCTGTGGGAGATCAACGAGGCATTCGCGGTAGTGGCGATGACGCCGATGAAGGAGCTGGGCATTGCGCACGACAAGCTCAACGTCAACGGCGGCGCCTGCGCGCTCGGCCACCCGATCGGCGCCAGCGGTGCGCGACTGGTGGTGACGTTGATCAACGCCTTGAAAACGCGGGGATTGCGTCGCGGCGTCGCCTCGCTGTGCATCGGCGGCGGCGAGGCGACGGCGATTGCGGTGGAGTGCACCGACTGACACGACAAGGCGCCGTCCATCCCGCCGCCTTCACCTGACGCTTGCGTAAATCGTTTTGCCGGCAAGGCCCGCAGCACCATGAAAGATGTGGCGCAATGCCGGCGAAAGCGCTATTAATACACGGCCAAACGGCATTCCACGGCAAAGGAGATCACCCATGAAGTTTACGCGTACCCTACTCGCCGCCGCGCTCGTCGCGCTGTTGGCGGCATGCAGCAACGGCGCGCAGGATTCCGCGCAGGACGCCCAGAAGTCGGCGGACACGGCGCAGCAGGCGGCAGACCAGGCGCAGCAGGCTGCTTCGGAGGCCCCGAACACGGCCACCGAACAGGCTGCCGGCCAGGCCGCCACCGCCGCTTCCGCTGCGGGCGAGGCGGCCACCCAGGCTGCCGGCGCCGCCAGCGCCGCTTCCGCGATGGCTCCGGCCGCTGCCGGCACCTCGCATGACGCGATGTCCATGGCTAAGGATGCCGCCAGCAATGCGGCCGACGCGGCCAGCAACGCTGCCGACGCCGCCAAGAGCGCTGCCAGCAACGCGAAGGACGCAGCCGAGAAAGCCAAGGACGCCGCGAAGGGTCACTGATCCCCAGCTGGCTCTCGGCAACAGAAAAAACGGTCGCCTCGTGCGGCCGTTTTTTTTGGTTCATCGCGCCTTACCGGGAAAGGCGGCCTTGATTTTGAGGAAGAAGTAGGGGAAGTCGCGATAGCCATAGGCC
>MKTU01000065.1 GCA_001898415.1 Rhodanobacter sp. 67-28
ACGTGGGGAAACCTCAGGGACGGAGGAAGTTAAATGCCCTTTTGCCCAGTGTCCGGGCGCTTCGGCCTTCCAGGACGGCGCAAGCTCACCGGGCGGCCGAGCGTCTTTTCCGCCATGGCCTGGAAGCGTTTGCTCCCAAAGGCGCGTTCCAGCAAAGCATGGGGTCAGGTCTAGCATCGTAGCATTCGCTGGAGTAGGCTCCGCGGCATGGCTCGACCCGTTCGCCTTGAATTTGGTGGTGCGCTCTATCACGTGACGGCACGTGGTGATCGCCGGGAGGCGATCTATGAGGATGACGTGGATCGTGCGCAGTTTCTTGAGGTGCTCGGCCAGGTGGTCGGGCAGTTCAATTGGTGTTGCCATGCGTACTGCCTGATGGGCAATCACTATCATCTGGTGATCGCGACGCCGGATGGCAATTTGTCGAAAGGGATGCGCCAACTCAATGGCGTGTTCACGCAATGGAGCAATCGCCGTCACCACCGCACGGGCCACCTGTTCCAAGGGCGCTACAAGGCGATCCTGGTCGATGCCGACAGCTATCTACTGGAGTTGACCCGTTACGTGGTGTTGAATCCGGTGCGTGCGCACATGGTGGACTCGCCCGCAAAGTGGCCGTGGAGCAGCTATCAAGCCATTACGGGGGAGGTGGGCGCGCCAGCTTGGCTGGAGACTGATGGGCTTCTTGCGCAGTTTGGAACACGCCGTGCCCGGGCCGTGGCGGCGTACGAGAAGTTCGTGCACGAGGGGATGGAAGGCGAGTCGATCTGGAAGCATCTGAACCGCCAGGTGTTCCTCGGTGACGATGCTTTTGTCGCTGGCGCACACCAACGAGCCGGGCAGCGGTCGGATGACATCAATATTCCGCGTGCTCAGCGGCGGCCGCCAGCACCGCCATTGAAGGCGATTGCGAAAGCCCACCCGGACCGTGATAGCGCCATGCGGGCGGCGTGGGCGACCGGTGAATACAGCTATACGCAGATTGCCGCCTACTTCGGCGTTCACTTCACTACGGTTGGGCGAATCGTCCGCCAAGCCGTTTGATGTCCGAATGCAATGATGCTGGATCTGACCCTTGGGGTGCGTGCCGAATTCGAAACGAAGGTCTGGCCATATGACAGGCCTCAAGCTAACAAATGCTACGATGCTAGACCTGACCCCTTGCTCGCACGCGGTGAGCGAAGCGACGAAACCTGGGCCAGAGGGGGCGGCGCTTGCTTGAGAGCGTCGTCCTTGCGGACGCGAGGATCCAGCGTCTTCAGGCTATTGAGCACAAAGACGCTGGATGACCGGACATTCGCCTGTTGAAAGGCACCTCCTGCCTTCGCGGGAATGACGGGAAAGAGGGCGAAGCATGGAACAGCCCCGGGGTCAGCGTGTGCTTCCAGGTGAGCCTCGGTTCGGGCTGCCGTCCGGCCTCAGTCGTGATCCGGTACCAACGCCAGCTGATACCCCAGCGCCTTGGTCATCGTGTTGGCCAGACTCGGGTTGCCTTCGCCCGACAACGCCTTGTAAAGACCCGCGTGGGTCATGCCGGTCGCTTCGGCCGGCTGGCTCATGTTCGGAGCACGCGCCACCGTCCCCAAGACCTTGAGCATGAATGCTGCATCGTTGGGTGCTTCCTCTGCGCAAGCTTCGAGATAGGCCGCGATGTCGGCCTCGTTCCTCACGACAAGTACCGGACCACGCTGGATGAAATACACGCGATAGCCGGGTCCGTGACGATCCGCAATTCGATGATCCTAACTTTGCTCGTCATTCCGGCGAAAGCTGGAATCCAGGGTATTCAGTTGCCGAGACGCTGGATCCCAGCTTTCGCTGGGACGACGGCTTTTCAGACCTTCCTAACTCCCCACACTCCGCCGAAAACTCAAACTCACAAACCCCGGCGACCGCCGCCGACGCCGCTCGATCTCCTCCAGCGGTTCGACCGAACGCGGCCCATCGTATTTCTCCCGCGTCTCGTCGAAGCCGCGCCCGAACAGATCCGTCGCCTCCGCCCGCACGCGCCAGTGCGTCCCCAACTCCCTTTCGACGAACACCGTCCAGCCCATCCGCTCCGACTCGCGCTTGATCTCGTCGTAGCGGTATTCGGTCTTGCGTTCGGCGATGTGCTCCAGTTCGATGCCCCAGTGGGTGCGCAGGGTGGGGAGGTCCTGGGTGAGTTCGATGCTGCCTTCGACGGGCTTCTCTTCGGAGATGGGGCGGGGGCGGCCGGTGGTGGGGTCGGTGACGTGGCTGCGGCGCCACTGCATCGACGAGGTGAGGCGGCCGCCGTGGAAGCCGATACCGTCGAGCGGCAGCGAGATGTCCAGGGCCAGGGTGTCGCGGCGGCCGGCGCCGATGTTGCCGGGGGCGTCGAAGATGTCGTCGTCGGTGATCACCAGCACGCGGTCGACCACGTCGCTGATGCGCTCGTGGGTCCAGCTTGCGGTGAAGGCGGCGTCGCGCCACAGCTGGTGCTCCCAGGTGAGGGCGCTGCGCCAGGTGCGGTCGGGTTTGAGTTCGGCGTTGCCGGCGCTGATGCGGTCGTTTTCCAGCGAGGCGGAGGCGACGAAGTCCTCGAAGTCGAGCTGGCCGACTTCGCGCGAGAGCGCGAGGCGTAGCTGGTCGTTGGCGTCGACATCCCATTGCACGGAAAGCCGCGGTTTGGGGTAGGTGAAGTGGCGCTGGCGCGGCGAGTCGCCGGTTTGCGCGATGGTGGATTGCTCCAGCCGCAGGCCGGCGTCGAGCATCCAGCCGGGCGCGGGTTTCCAGGTGGCGCCCGCGGCGGCTTCGCTGCGGCGCTCGGCGATCTGCACGTCGGAGCCGGGCAGGGCGATGGCGACGCCGTCCTGCTGCAGGCGGGTGGTGCTGCGCAGGGTGTTGCGTGCGCCTTCGAACGAGCCGTTGAGGGTGAGCACATCGGACCAGGCGTGGGTGAGGTCGATGCGGCCGATGCTTTCGCCGGTGCGGGTGTGCTCGTCGAAGGTTTCGTCCTCATCGTCGTCGTGCGAACGCTCGCGATCGTCCAGCCAGGCCTGGTGGCGGGTGGCCATCAGTTCCAGCCGCGTGCGTTCGCCGAACTTGCGCACGTAGCGCGCGCCGGCTTCGGCTTCGTTGGTGTCCTCGTCTTCGTGCACGCGTTCGCTGCCTTCGGCCGGGGCCAGGGCATCGAGGCGGGTATCGGTGCGCGCGCGTTCGCCGCGGGCGGCAAGGTTGAGGCTGAGCTGGCCGCCGGCCAGCGGCTGGCGCCAGCTGGCGCTGGCTTCGCCTTTTTTCTTGATGGTGCGGGTGTCCCAGCGTTCGCGCTGCTGCAGTGTGCCGTCGGGCGCGAGCGTATCGATGTGGCCGCGGCCGGTGTCGTCGTCCAGTTCCGGGTCGAGTTTCGCGGCCAGCTCCAGCGCATGGCCGTCCCAACGCCGGCCGTATTCCCATTGGCCCTTCGGCGCCATCCAGCCGTCGGCGGCGGCGAGCACGCCTGCCTCGATGGCGGACTGGCTGGTGGCCTCGTGCCGGCGCACCACGTTGGCCAGCAGGGCGTAGCCGGCCATGTCGATGCCGGGCACGCCGCCACGGATCAGCTCGATGCGTTCCACCGCGCTGGCCGGGATGCGCTTGAGCAGGGTCTTGGTGTCCTCGTGCTTGCTGGTGGGGCGCGCGCCGTCGATCAGCACGTTGCCGCGGGCGCCCGCGTAGCCGCGCACGTCCTCGTCGGCATCCACGGTAACGAAGCCGGGCAGGCGCGAGAGCATGTCCCACGCGTTGGCCGGCGCATTGTCGGCGAAGTCGGCGGGTGAGTAGATGGTGACGTCGCCGCTGCGCGCGGCGGACGGCGGTTGCGCTTGCGCACCGATGGTGATCGACAGCCCGGCGATGGCGGCCAGGACGAACCAGCTTGCACGCGAAGCGATGGACATGGAGACTTCAATCCGCAGGAGTTCTCCGCAGTCTGTGCCCTCGTTGCTGACATCCGCGCCACGCCCGGTGTCAGCTTGTTGTCAGCGCGGTTGTCGCAGGATCGGCCCATGAACATGCATCTGATCCGCCGCATCGCCATCCCCTGCTCGCTCGCCGCGGTGTTGCTGGCCGCGTTCGCGTTGGGCCTTTCGCCGCGCGCGCAGGCCGGCAGCCATGACGACCACGTCGAAGCCCGTGCGTTGCTGCAGCGGGGCGAAATCCTGCCGCTCAGCCGCATCCTCGCCATCGTGCAGCAGCGCGTGCCCGGCGACGTGGTGGAGGTGGAGCTGGAACACGGCAAGCACCACGGCTGGGAGTACGAAGTGAAAGTGCTCACCGCGCAGGGTCGCGTGCGCGAGGTGAAACTCAACGCGCGCACCGGCGAAGTGCGCAAGGTCGAGGACGACTGATGCGCTGCCTCGTCGTCGAGGACAACCCCGATATCCAGGCCGATCTTGCCCGCGCGCTGGAAGCGGCCGGGTTCACCGTGGACGTCAGTGGCGACGGCGAAAGCGCCTGGTATCGCGGCGACGTGGAGGACTACGACGCGGCCGTGCTCGACCTCGGCCTGCCACGGCTTGACGGCCTGTCGGTGCTGCGCCGCTGGCGTGCGGCGGGGCGCGCGTTTCCGGTGATCGTGGTCTCCGCGCGCGGCGACTGGACCGAGAAGGTGGAGGGCATCGAGGCCGGCGCCGACGACTACATGGCCAAGCCGTTCGAGATGGGCGAGCTGATCGCGCGCGTGCGGGCGCTGATCCGGCGCGGCTCGGGGCGGCTGTCCAACGTGGTCGCCATCGGCCGCCTGCGGCTGGACACCGCGCGGATGAGCGCCTCGTTCGATGGCGCGCCGGCGCGGCTGTCGCCGCTGGAGTTCCGCCTGCTGGATTACCTCTCGCACCAAGACGGCCGCGCCGTCTCCGCCGGCGAGCTGGCCGACCATCTCTACGGCGCGGCCGAGGACGGCGACACCAATGCGATCGAGGCGATCGTGGCGCGGCTGCGGCGCAAGTTCGGCGCCGACATCATCGTCACCCGCCGCGGCTTCGGCTACCTGCTGGAAACCACCACGTGATCACCCGCTCGCTGCACTGGCGGCTGCTGGTGGGCGCCATGGCGGCGATCCTGCTGGCGCTGGCAGTGGCATGGCTGTTCATGACGCTGCTGTTCGAGCATCACCTGGAGCGGCGATTGCAGGCCGAGATGACGCGCGACGGCCTGCGCCTGGTGGCCGGCCTGGCGATCGGGCCGGACGGTGCGCCGCAGATCGAGCGGCCGCCGGTGGATTCGCGGCTGGAAACGCCGGCCGGCGGCTATTACTGGGAAGTGTCGACCGCGTCCGGCGCGCTGCGTTCGCGCTCGCTGTGGGATGCGGACCTGCGTCGCTCCGCCGCCGCGCCCAGCGATCACTGGCGCCTGCAGCGCGCGGCCGGACCATACGGCCAAGAGGTGTCGATCCTCGAACGCCGGGTGGAGCTGGGCGACGGACGGCTGGCCCTGGTGCAACTGGCGCTGGACGCCGCGCCGCTGGCCAGCGCGCGCGCCGAGTTCGGCCGCGAGCTGGGAGCGTTTCTGGCGGTGCTGTGGCTGGTGCTCTCCGCCGCCGCATGGCTGCAGGTGCGTCTGGGCCTGCGCCCGCTGGGGCGCGTGCGCAGCGAACTGGCGGCACTGCGCGAGAGCGCCAGCGCGCGCTTGCCGGAATCGCACCTGCGCGAGGTGCAGCCGCTGGTCGATTCGATCAACGCGCTGGCCGATGCGCGCGAGCGCGACCTGGCCGTGGCGCGCCAGCGCGCGGCGGATCTGGCGCACGGCCTGAAGACGCCGCTGGCGGCAATGGCCGCGCAAAGCCGGCGCGCGCGCGAGGCCGGCGCGCAGCAGGCGGCCGAAGGGCTGGATCGCGCCATCGCGGCGATCCGTCGCGCGATCGAGGCCGAGTTGGCGCGCGCGCGCATCGCCGTGATCCGTCGCCAGCCCGGCGGTAGCGCCGCGGTGCGCGACACGGTGGAGCGCCTGCTCACCGTGCTGGAACAGACCGACCGCGGCGGCGAACTGGCCTTCACCCTGGACATCCCCGCCGGCCTGCAACTGGCGCTGCAGCCGGACGACCTCTCCGAGATCCTCGGCGCGGTGCTGGAAAACGCCGTGCGCTACGCGCGCCGCCAGGTGCGCGTCAGCGCAACCGCCGGACCGCAGTGGGCGCGCGTGAGCATCGAGGACGACGGCCCCGGCATCGCCGCCGAACATGCGCGCGATGCGCTGGCGCGCGGCGGCCGGTTGGACGAGGCGAACGAAGGCAGCGGGCTGGGCCTGGCGATCGCCCGCGAACTGACCGAGGCCACCGGCGGCACGATCACGATGTCGCGCGCCGCGCTGGGCGGATTGAAGGTGGAGTTCTGCTGGGGGCCGAGCGGGGATTGAGGCGCCGTACACGGGCTTCGACTTCGCCGCTGCGCGGCTACGCTCAGCCCGAACGGGGGCGATTTCCGATTCCCTCGGAAATCAAGACAACGCGGCGGTATGGATTGACGCCTGCATGCGCTCCTTACCATTGATGCCTGAAACCGATCACGCTGAGCGTGGTTCGCGCCAGCGAACCAAGTCGAAGCGCCGCCCGAACCCCACTACCGCCATATTCAATGCCCGCGCCCGTGGAAATTGCCGGTACCCGCGCCGACCGAGATGCTGATGCCGCCGCCGGGATCGTCGCAGCTGCCGAAGGCCTTGGTGACGTTCACCGTGCCGGTCTGGTAGTTGCCGCTGAAGCGGCTGCCGCCGACCACGCCCATGCCCACGCTGCCGTGGACTTGCGGCTGGTTGTAGGTGGAGTCGTCGCACTCGGGCCGCTGGTCGCGGGCGACCTCGGTGTCGCCCATGCGCCCGCTGGTGTCGCCGTAATAGACGCCCGGCGGGTCACGCCGCTGGTTGATGGTCGCGCTGCCTGCCGTGGCCGTGCTGGCGGCGTGCGCGGCGCCGGTCGCGGTGGCCGCCGCATCGTGCGCGGGCGCTGCCACCGAGCTGGCGGCCGGCAGTTCACCGGGCGGCAGTTTCAGGTTCAGCGGCTGGGTGGTGCTCTGCGCCCATGCCGGCGCGGCCAGCAGGGTGGCCAGCAAGGCGGGGAGGAGGCGGGGGACGTTCATGCGGACTCCGGGGTGATCACGTATTCAACGCGCGAGGCGGCGTTGGCGTGTACATCCCTGTTGGAACAGCAGCGCATCGACAAGTTCCGGGCGTAGGGCGGGCACTGCCCGCCATCGTCATATCCCGGAACGGTGGGTCGGCGGGCATTGCCCGCCCTGCGATCGGCCTCGTTTCCTGCGATTGCTCAGCCGGTGGTTTCGATCCGCTCGACGCGGCGCAAACCGCGCGGCAGCAGGCCGCCGCGGGTAGCGCGGTTGCCGCCGTACTCGACCAGGTCGGCCCACTTCAGGGTGAGCTTGCGCGCGCCGGCGTACAGGGTGACCTCGCCCTTGCCTTCGGCGACGACCGCCACGCCGGCCACGCGCTCGCCCTCGGCCAGCTGCTTCTTGGGAATCTCGATCAGCTTGTTGCCCTTGCCCTTGTCCAGTTCCGGCAGTTCGGCCACCGAGAACATCAAGAGATGCCCTTCGCTGGTGACCACCACGATGCGGTCGCGGGCCGGATCGGCGCTGACCTGCGGCGCCAGCACTTTGGCGCCGTCGCTGAGCGAGATGATCTGCTTGCCGGCCTTGTTGCGGCCGGTGAGCGATTCAAAACGGTTGACGAAGCCGTAGCCGAAGTCGGTGGCGAGGATCAGCCGCGTATCGTTGTCGCCGGCGACCACCGCGTCGAAGCTCGCGCCCGCGGCCGGGCTGAAGCGGCCGGTCAGCGGCTCGCCATTGCCGCGCGCCGAGGGCAGGGTGTGCGCCGGCGTGGAGTAGGCGCGGCCGGTGGAGTCGATGAACGCGACCTGCTGCGTGGTGCGCGCCTTCACGGCGGCGAGCAGGCCGTCGCCCTCACGGTAGTTCAGTGCCTCGGCGTCGATGTCGTGGCCCTTGGCGGCGCGCGCCCAGCCCTTCTGCGAGAGCACCACGGTGACCGGTTCGCTGGCTACCAGCGCGCTCTCGTCCAGCGCATGCGCCACCTCGCGCTCGACCAGCGGCGAGCGGCGTGCGTCGCCGAACTTCTCGGCATCGGCGCGCAGTTCGTCCTTGATCAGTCCCTTCAGCTTGGCCGGCGATTTCAGCAGTACGTTGATGCGCGCGCGCTCCTCCTCGAGCTGGTCGCGCTCGGTGTTGATCTTCATTTCCTCCAGCCGTGCCAGCTGGCGCAGGCGGGTTTCGAGGATGTAGTCGGTCTGCTCCTCGCTGAGCCTGAAGCGCGCCATCAGCACCGGCTTGGGCTCGTCCTCGCTGCGCACGATGCGGATGACTTCGTCGAGGTTGAGGTAGGCGGTGTGCAGGCCTTCGAGCAGGTGCAGGCGGCGGTCGACCTTGGCCAGGCGATGTTCCAGGCGCCGGGTGACGGTGCTGGTGCGGAAGCTCAGCCACTCGGTGAGGATGCGCTTGAGGTCCTTCACCTGCGGCCGGCCGTCCAGGCCGATCATGTTGAGGTTGACGCGGAAGCTCTTCTCCATGTCCGTCGTGGCGAACAGGTGCTGCATGGTCTCGTCCGCGTCGACGCGGTTCGAGCGCGGCACGATCACCAGCCGGATCGGATTCTCGTGGTCGGACTCGTCGCGCAGGTCCTCGATCATCGGCAGCTTCTTCGCGCGCATCTGCGCGGCGATCTGTTCGAGGATCTTCGACGGGCTGACCTGGTGCGGCAGCGCGGTGATCACGATGTTGCCCTCTTCGCGCTGGTACACCGCGCGGGCGCGCACCGAACCGCCGCCGGTCTGGTACATCGCCAGCAGGTCGGCGCGCGGGGTGATGATCTCCGCCTCGGTCGGGTAGTCCGGCCCGCGCACGTGCTCGCACAGGTCGGCGACGCTGGCGTCCGGATCGTCCAGCAGGCGGATGCACGCGGTGGCCAGCTCGCGCAGGTTGTGCGGCGGGATGTCGGTGGCCATGCCCACGGCGATGCCCATCGAGCCGTTCAGCAGCACGTGCGGCACGCGCGCCGGCAGCCAGCTCGGCTCGTCCATGGTGCCGTCGAAGTTCGGCACCCAGTCCACCGTCCCCTGGGCCAGCTCGCCGAGCAACGCCTCGGCGATCGGGCTGAGCTTGGATTCGGTGTAGCGCATCGCGGCGAAGCTCTTCGGGTCGTCCGGCGAGCCGAAGTTGCCCTGGCCGTCGACCAGCGGGTAGCGGTACGAGAACGGCTGCGCCATCAGCACCATCGCCTCGTAGCACGACGAATCGCCGTGCGGATGGAACTTGCCGATCACGTCACCGATGGTGCGCGCCGATTTCTTCGGCTTCGCGGTGGCGGCCAGGCCCAGCTCGCTCATCGCGTAGATGATGCGCCGCTGCACCGGCTTCAGGCCGTCGCCGACGAACGGCAGGGCGCGGTCCAGCACCACGTACATCGAGTAGTCGAGATAGGCCCGCTCGGCGTATTCCTTCAGCGGGATCTGTTCGTAATTGGCTTGCAGGTTCATGGAGTTGGATCAATCAGGTAGCGCGCAGGCTGCGCGGATAGCCGGACGATGGTGCCAGAAAGCCGGTGCCTGCGGGTACCTTTCAGTGATCGATGCCGTTGTCTTCGAGCGGGTGCCTGAACTTCACACCGAGCTCCGCGGCGATGGCGTAATTCGCATCGCAATAGAGGTTCCTGCTTTGGAACTGGTCGACACGCTGGAAATAAACAGGCGGTGATCCCGGTACACCATCCGTATTGTGCGCAACACGATAGATCGAGAATGTCATGCGCGCTTTGTCGGCATAGGACGTCCCCAACGCGCGATCAGCCGTAATGACGGTGACGGAACCCTCCGGGTTGCGCAGCAAGACCATGTCGCGCAGCCAGCAATCCGCCCCCTCGATGGTGTCGAAGGCCACGTATTCGGGAATCTTCTTGTTGAAGAACGGCACGACATTCCACATCGACTTCTCCTGCACCGTCCCATCCGTTTCGCCGGCCTCAACATGATCTTGCATGTAGAACGTGATGTGCTCGAAATCATGTGCGTTGAAGTTGCTTCGGTGGGCATTGAAAACCAGATCTTTCCGGCCATCGCCATCGATGTCGATCGCGTTGGGTCCGTTGGCGATGTCGATGACCTGCAGGTGGCTGAAATTTCGGCCGTGCGATGGCTGCACCGGCGTTTGTGCCCACAAGGCAAGCGGACACACCAGTGCGAATGCAACGATCCCTGCGGACTTCATCACGGCGATGGCCTCAATTTCGTTGAGCGGAGATGCCGAGCTTTCGCAACTGCACCTGCACGCTGTCCGGCCCGGCCAAGTGTGCCGCGCCGACGGCGATGAAGACTGTACCGGGCTGCTGCAGCATGGCGGCGATCTTGGTCGCCCACACTTGGTTGCGCTGCACCAGCAGCCGTTGGTAGAGCTTCGGCTCGTGCAGGCGCATGTCGTCGTTGCCGATGCGCGCGATGGCGTCCACGTCGCCGGCCTTCCAGGCGTCGATCAGTTCGGTGAGCCGGAACGTGCCCTTGTCCGCGTCGCGCATGGTCGAGCGCAGCAGGGCCAGCTCGATCATGCGCGGCATGTCGGCGAGAAAGCGGACCTGCTGTTCGGCGGTTTCCAGCCCCAGCACCGGCTTGCCGGCAGCGCTCATCTGCGCCTTCAGCTGCTTGTCCACGCCATGCTCCGGGTCGAGCCCGGCCTTCAGCAGCGGCGTCACCGCCAGCGTCAGCGCGGCCAGCCACGGGCGCATCACGTTCAGCGTCTGCATGCCGCCGGGCACGCCGAGCTTGTTCGCCAGCAGGTCCAGCCGATGCGCCTCCGACTGGCTGAGCTGGCTGGACAACGGGTGCGTCGCATCCATCCCGTAGCGCAGCACCAGCGCCGTCATGTTCGCCGGGTCGTCGTCGGTCAGTTCGATGTACAACGTGCGGCTGTCCGCCAACGCCCGGTCCAGTTCGGGCGAATGCCAGCTGGCGTCGCTCGGCATCAGGTGCACCGTGCCGAACAGGTAGATCGTGGTGTCGGCATCCTTGACCACCCACAGCGCGGGATGGGCGATGACTGCCGCGGGCAGCAACAGGAGCAGGCAGAGGGAGATGCGGGCGAGCAGGTGTTTCATGCCTGCGAGTGTTGCGGCAAGCGCGTGGCGGTTCAATCCGGTATCCCGGATTGTCTGCGATCGTCCATGCCGATCAGTCGCCCGAACGCCAGCGCGGCGGTTCGCCCTTCAGCCAGCACACGGCGATCAGGCCGAGGGTAAGCAATGCCAGGCTGAGCGCGAACATGACCGGATCGGCCGCTGGCGGCAGCAAACGAAAGACGAGCGCAACACAGCCCGCATAGACGGCGAGGCAAACCCAGCCCTGCCACCGAGCCGGCAGGCCCCAACCCCAGCCGTACCGTTTGGCGGGAAACCAATACTTGTTCCGGCTATTCATTTCGGCTCCCCTGGGAGAGTGCGTGGCGTTTGAATTTGAATGAAGCCGACCTCGTTTGACCTACAGGCCGAGCAGCCCACACGTCCAGTAAACACCAATGCCCATTTGCACGGCAAAGGCGGTGAAGCGGGCGTTGACGGCGATGACGCTGGTCGAAGCCAGGTGGATGCCGGATTGGATGACCCTCGCGCCCAGCAGCCAGGGGGCCAGCGCATCCGTGACCTCGGTCCGATCCGTGACCAGCGCGACCAGCAACAGCCCGCCGAAGACGGGCAGGCTTTCGATGCAGTTCGCGTGTGCCCGGGCGAGCCGCTGCATGAACGGCGAAAGGCCCGCGTTGTCGGGCGCGAACCCGTTCGAGCGGACGCGGCCGGTGACGACGAGGTAGCTGCGCAGCACCTCCATCACTACCAGCAGCAGTAATGTCCAGGCGAGGAACAGCGTGAGTACCAGAGCTGAGGTGGTCATGGTGCCGCCTGCGATTTGCGTGGAGTGGGTGGGATGGGTGGTAGCCGCCGGCTAGGTCGGGGCTCGTTTGGATTACAGCCAATTCATTTCTTCCGCCCCTTGTTCGCGTCCCTAATATGCTCTTGTTTTGGCAGCCGCCATTGCGTGGGCGGTCAATGCGATTCAGTGGGGCCCCGCGCTGGAGGTGGCAACGAATCCGGACGGAGCGAAGCTGTCTTCAATCCCGTCATGCCGTCGGGCGTGGATGCTTTCGCGGAGTTTCGGGTTCGATGGGTGCGCGCGCAAAGCCGCCTGAGCAGGGTCAGGATCACCAGTTCGACGAGCGCGAAACCGAACCCTGCCAGCGCCGCGATGCCCTTGATCTTCCCCTGCTGTTCCTGCGTGGGGAACAGCTCCAGCGACCCATGGATGAAATAGGCGACATCGAGTAGCAGCAGGAGCGCGAACACAAGCCCCAGAAGCGACAGCATGCCGGCCTGGAGACGGGTGCCCCCGGTTTTCCGCATGACCCTTCCATCCGTTCCCTGGTGCACATGAAAGCCCTCAGGCATCCCCTGGATATTCGGCACGGCGCGGCGGCAATGACTTGAGCCCGCGCGCGCGTCAGCGCGGCACGCGGTAGCCGCCGGGCACGCCGTGCGGGCTCAGGGTGATCTGCCACAGCTGGTCGCGGCGGCTGCGGAAGACCGCGGCGGAGACGGCGAGGTAGTAGCGCCACATGCGCCGGAAGCGTTCGTCGTAGGTTTCCGGCAGGGTGGGCCAGGCGGATTCGACGTTGGCGCGCCAGGCGGTGAGGGTGCGGTCGTAGTCGGCGCCGAAGTTGTGCCAGTCCTCGACCACGAACAGGTCTTCCAGCGCGGCCGCGACCTGGCTGGCGGCGGGGATCATCGAGTTGGGGAAGATGTATTTCTCGATCCACGGATCGGTCTGCGCCGGCGCGCCGTTGCTGCCGATGCAGTGGAGCAGCGACAGGCCGCCCTCCTTCAGGCAGCGGCGCACGGTTTCGAAATAGCTGCGGTAGTTCTTGCCGCCGACGTGCTCGAACATGCCGATCGAATACACCGCGTCGAACGGCTCGTCGACCTCGCGGTAATCCTGCAGGCGGATCTCGATCGGCAGGCCGGCGCAGAGTTCCCGCGCGTAGTCGGCCTGCTGTTGCGAGACGGTGATGCCGACGCCTTCGACGCCGTAGTGCTCGGCGGCATACTTCAACGCCTCGCCCCAGCCGCAGCCGATGTCGAGTACGCGCTGGCCGGTCTTCAACTGCAGCTTGCGGCAGACCAGGTCGAGCTTGGCCTCCTGCGCGTCGTCGAGGTTGTCGGCCTTGGCCCAGTAGCCGCACGAGTACACCAGGCGCTTGCCAAGCATGGCCTGGAACAGGTCGTTGCCGAGGTCGTAGTGGGCCTTGCCGATCTCGAACGCGCGCTCGCCGCGCTGCAGGTTGATGAAGCGCGCCTTGAGGTGGGCGAGCACGGTGTCGAGGGTCTTCAGGCCCTGGTCGATGCCCGCACTGAGCAGGCGGGTGCACAGGCCGGGCAGGTCGGCGGCGTCCCACCAGCCGTCCATGTAGGCCTCGCCCAGGCCCAGCGAACCGTGGGCAAACACGCGGGCGTAGAGGCGTTCGTCGTGTACCTGCAGGTCGGTCGCGTCGTGGCCGTTGATGTGGATGCCGGCTTGCGCCAGCAGTTCCCCGGCGCGGTTCTTGAGGTCGTCCTGGCTCATGCGCTACCTCGTGCCTTGATGATGCCCATGCGGCTGCGGCGAATCGCCGAGTACCGCGAAGCTTGCCGGCCAGCGTGCATACGTGGCGTGGACGCGGGCCTCACGCAGCCGTTGCAGCAGAGCCTCGGCCTGCTCGTCGAGCAGCACGAACTCGATCTTGACCGGCAGGTCGTCGGCCAGTTCGAAGAACTGCTCCTCGTGCAGCACGCCGTGGCGGCCGTAGCCGGCGATCGCGCGGAACACCGAGCCGCCGCCGATATGCAGCGCCTTGGCCTGCGCCAGCAGCCACTCGGAAAGCAGGATGCCTTCGTGGCGTGCACGCGCATGGCAATAGAAGGTGAGGTGCGCGCCGTGTTGCAGGGCTTCGTGATTCATGGGGTCTCTCGTTCAGTGGCGCAGCAGGTTGCGGGTCAGGGCGAGGCCGAGCACGGTCATGCCGAGCGAGCCGGCCAGGTGGCTGAGCACGTGGCCGCCGAACCACAGGTACTGCTGGCGCAGCAGCAGGGTGACCGCTTCGCCGGAGAAGGTGGAGAACGTGGTCAGGCCGCCGAGGAAGCCGGTCATCACGAACAATTGCAGCTCCGGCGACGCGGCCTGGAAATGGCGGAACAGGCCGATTGCCACGCCCATCAGCAGGCCGCCGGTGAGGTTGGCGGCCAGGGTGCCCAGCGGCAGGGTGGGGAACAGCGGGTTGAACAGCAGGCCCAGGCCCCAGCGGCACCAGCAACCGAGGGCACCGCCCAGCCCGATCGCGACAAATCCAGTCAGACCCACGTGCGCTACTCCGTTGCAGGAAAGGTTCCGGCGACCGCAGCGACAGGCAGGCCTGCGCCGCCGGGAACCGGCGTTGCAGGCATCATCAACCTCGTGGCGGAAGCACCCGGGGTGGTTGGTTGCGGACGCGTCGCGCGCCCGCAACGGGAGGCATGCCATCTCCCATCGGGCCATCGTAGTGGAAACCGCCGGCCGCCCGTCAAGCGTGGATCAACCGCCGCGCCTGCCGACCGGCGCGACCGGGTCGGTCACGCTTTCCACCGACATCAACACGGTCGCGGTGGCCAGGGCGCGAACCAGGCTGGGCGAACGGTAGCCCGGGTCGGCCAGCCAGCGACGCCACACCGATTCGTCCACCTTCTCGTTGACGCCGCTGCCCACGGTGCGGTCGAACGGCGGCTTGAACTCCTTGTAGAGGCCGTCCATGAACTCCTTGTAGGAGTCGCGCGGCACGCCCGTGCATGCATCAGGCGGCGGCACCAGCAGTTCGCTGCAGGTGAGGCCGGCCTTGATCGCGCGGGTCTGCAGCCAGGCCAGGGCCAGGTCGGGCAGCGGGTCGGGCTTGCGGCCGGCGCCGTCGCGGCGATTGCCGCCGCCCACGTCGGAGTGCGAGCCGATGAACCAGCGTTGCTCGACGTCGACCTGTTCGCGCTTCTTGGAGGTCAGCGATTCGCCGGGCTTGACGGTGTACGGATTGCGCGTCCACACCGCGGGCTGGAAATCGCCGCGATGTTCGTCCAGCGCCAGCGCCTGGTAGGCGTGCTTGACGATCTTGCTCAGCTCGGTGTCGTGGAAGCGGTAGCGCGAACGCGCAAACGGAAACCACGAGGCGGTGTCGGGGATGCCGAGCGAACCGACCGTGTCCCACACGCCGATGAAATGGATGTCCACCTCGATCGAGTGCTGCTGGCGAAATGCCCGCGCGGCCGGGTCGTCGGGCCTGGTCTCCACGTCGCGGTAGAAATCGTAGGCGTGACTTGCGTCGGCGCGGGACAGCTTGCCGCGGCCGTCGCGCTTGAGCAGGCCGCATTTTCGGATCAGGCCGCCCAGGCTGCGCGCGGTATAGGCGCCGCGGCTGAAACCGAACAGGTAGATCTCGTCGCCCGCCTGCCACGTGTCGCACAGCCAGCGGTAGCCATCCAGCACGTTGCCCGAGAGGCCATAGCCGAACGCGCCGCCGAGCAGGTGGGTGATCCCGCGCTTCACCCCCACGCCGGGGATGTAGTTGACCTGTTGCACGTTGCCCAGTGCGTCGCGCGGCGCGATCAGCCGACGCAGGCGCTCCACGTTGGTATTCGATTCCGGCTTGTTCCAGGTGCCGTCGAACAACAGCACCAGTCGGCGCGTGGTCATGGATTCCTCCGTCGCGACGGGCGCAGCCCGCGACAGCTTCGGGTCGATCGGCGCCGACTGTAGCAGGCGCCATGCGCCAGTGTGGCCGGCGGCGTATGCTGCAAGGTCAACTCCGCCAGACGAGGCGACGCGCGACGATGCAGTCACGGGCCCGGACAGACATGGCGCAGGCGTTCCGGCGCCTGCACGACCGCAGCCGCGTACTGCTGCTGCCCAACGCCTGGGATGCGCTCAGCGCGCGGCTGTTCGCGCGGCGGGGCTTCGCCGCGGTGGCCACCACCAGCGCCGGCGTGGCGTGGTCGCTGGGCTACGCCGATGGCGAGCAGGCGCCGCTGGACGAGGTGCTGGCGGCGGTCGCCCGCATCGTGCGCGCGGCGGAGGTGCCGGTGACGGTGGACATCGAGACCGGCTACGGCGAGACGCCGGCGGAGGTGGCCGCGACGGTGCAGTCGGTGATTGCCGCGGGCGCCGTCGGCATCAACATCGAGGACGGCATGCCGGGCCACGGCCCGCTGCGCGAGGCGTCCGCGGCGGCGGCGCGGGTGCGCGCGGCACGAACGGCCGCCGACGCGGCCGGGGTGCCGATCGTGATCAATGCACGGGTCGATCACTGGATGCAGCATGACGGCGCCGAGCCGGCCGCACGCCTGGCCGACGCCATCGAGCGTGGCCGCGCCTATCTCGCCGCGGGCGCCGACTGCATCTATCCGATCGGACTGGCCGATCCGGCCACGCTGGCCGCGCTGGTGCGCGCGCTCGACGCGCCGGTCAACGTCGCGGCAGGCGCCGGCATGCCCGGCCTGGCCGAGCTTTTCCGGCTCGGCGTGGCCCGGGTCAGCACCGCCACGCGGCTGACCACGCTGGCGCTGGCGGCCGTCGATCACGCGCTGGCGCGCATGCGCGAGAGCGGAAATTTCGAGGGACTGGTTGCCGACCTCGGCTACGCCGACGCGCAGCAACTGTTCGAACCGGTTCGAACTGACGAGAGGTGACAGGAATGAGTGGACGCATCGACTACAGGACCGCCTCGCCGGCCGCCTTCAAGGCCATGCTGGCGATGGAAGCCCAGGTTCGCGGCAGCGGCCTGGAGCATTCGCTGATCGAGCTGGTGAAGATGCGCGTGTCGCAGATCAACGGCTGCGCGTACTGCCTGGACATGCACAGCAAGGACGCGCGCGCCGCCGGCGAAACCGAGCAGCGGCTGCACGTGCTGGCGGCGTGGCGCGAGGCGCCGTTCTACTCGGCGCGCGAGCGTGCCGCGCTGGCCTGGGCCGAGGCGGTCACCCTGGTATCGACGAACGACCTGCCTGACGCCCTGTATGACGAGGTACGCGCCCAGTTCGACGACAAGGCCATGGTCGACCTCACCCTGGCGATCATCGCGATCAACGGCTGGAACCGGCTGGCCATCGGATTCCGCGCGGATGTCGGCAACTACCAGCCGCAGCCGGCGGGTTGATCGCGCCATGGTGCTGGAGCGCGCATTCTACCGGCGCGACCCGCGCACGGTGGCGCCGGAACTGCTGAACAAGGTGCTGCGGCACGCCGACGGCCGCAGCGGCCGCATCGTGGAAACCGAAGCCTACTGCGGGCCGACCGATCCGGCCGCGCACTCCTGGCGCGGCCGCACGGCGCGCAATGCGACGATGTTCGGTATGCCGGGGCTGCTCTATGTGTACTTCACCTACGGCATGCATTGGTGCTGCAACCCGGTCTGCGGCGAGGAGGGCGAGGGCGTGGCGGTGTTGTTGCGCGCGCTGGCGCCGCTGGACGGGCTGGCTGCGATGCGCGCCGCACGCCCCGCCTGCCGCAGCGATCGCGACCTGTGCCGCGGACCGGCGCGGCTGTGCCAGGCGATGGGCATCGACCGCGCGCAGGACGGCATCGACCTGGTCGACGGCGCCGGCGGCTTCAGCATCGTCGACGATGGCGTGCCGCCGCCGGCCGCGCCGGTGGTCACGCCGCGCGTCGGCATCACCCGCGCGGTCGACGAGCCGTGGCGCTGGTACGTGCCGAACGACCCGCACGTCTCGCGTCGCTGAGCGGCGGTGCTTTCCGCGCAGACCACATGGAATTGACGGCAGGTTGATCGCGCGCGGTACACGGTACCCAGCCTCACCATCCATTGCGGAGCCTGCGGCCATGCCTTATTCCTCCATCAGCAACCTGCCCGATTCCGTACGCGACCACCTGCCCAGGCACGCGCAGGAGATCTACAAGGAAGCATTCAACAGCGCCTGGGACGAATACGCCGACAAGGACGAGCGGCGCGGCGACGAGTCACGCGAGGAAGTGGCGCACAAGGTCGCCTGGTCGGCGGTCAAGCAGAAGTACGAGAAGGGCCGCGACGGCAACTGGCACGCCAGGTAGCCGGGATTCGGGGTTCGGAGCCGGGGATTTGCGTCAGGCGTGCGGCAGGCCGCGCGCCTTGAGAAATTCGCGGGCATTTTCGGCGTCGTGTTCGAACCACGCGCGGGTCGAGCCGAGCCGGAACGAATAGCCCCAGGCGTCCATGTCGCGCATCAGGCGTTCGCGGCCCACGCCGGGCAGCTCGTCGGCCAGCACGATCTGCAGGTAGCAGGTGGCGTCTTCTTCCTCGATCGAATCGGTGGCGTCGGTATGGACGTCCGGACGTCTGTCCGCCGGCAGCACGATCAGGTGGCCGGCCTCGTGCAGCAGCGAGTGCGCCGGCGTGTCGTCGCGGGCGTAGACGGTGGTGCCGATGATGCCGGCTTCCTCCTCGCCCCAGAAGCTGCCGGGAATCGGTTCACCCGCCGCCACCCGCTGCAGGTGCAGGCCGAAGCGGCCGAGCAGCGCCGCGGGCGCGTCGAATCCGATGTCGGCCATGCGCAGCACGGTGCGGGCCGGATCGCCGGAAGGTCGCGTGATGTCGGGATGCATGGTCGTGCGCCGGGCGCGTGCGGTGGCGGCGGAGTGGAGCCGGGCAGGGTGCCGGCGGGCTGTCGAATGATGAAAACCGGCTGGCCGCGGCTCAGCCGGTCCTGGCTTCGTCCTTGTTCTCGCCCTTGGCCGCCTGCTTGCCTTCCGGCAGGGTGACCGAGAGTTCGAGGATCTCGTGGCCGCTGTCGCGCTCGAAGTTGATGTTGATCGCATCGAGGTCGACGTGGACGTATTTCTTGATCACTTCGAGCAGTTCGTTGCGCATCATCGGCAGGTAGTCCGGTGCGCCGCGGGTGGAGCGCTCCTGCGCCACGATGATGCGCAGGCGTTCGCGCGCCACCGTGGCGGTGGCTTCGGGCTTGCGCTTCAGGAAATCGAGAATACCCATCGTGATCAACCTCCGAACACGCGCTGGAGAAAGCCCTTCCTGGGCACGTCGATGAAGCGCAACGGGCGCTCTTCGCCGAGAATGCGGGCCACCGTGTCGCCGTAGGCCTGGCCGGCCTGCGAGTTGGCGTCGACGATTACCGGGATGCCGTTGTTGGAGGCGGTCAGCACGTTCTCCGATTCGGGGATCACGCCGACCACCTCGATGCCGAGGATTTCCTCCACGTCCTTCACGCTGAGCATCTCGCCGATCGCCACGCGCGCCGGGTTGTAGCGGGTCAGCAGCAGGTGCTGGGTGACCGGGGTCTCGCCCTTCTCGGCGCGCCGGGTCTTGCTGGCGAGCAGGCCGAGGATGCGGTCCGAATCGCGCACCGAGGACACTTCCGGGTTGACCACCACCACGGCGTGGTCGGCGAAGTACATCGCCAGGTGGGCGCCCTTCTCGATGCCGGCGGGGGAGTCGCACACCACGTACTCGAAACCCTCCGCGGACAGGCCGTCGAGCACCTTCTCGACGCCTTCCATGGTCAGCGCGTCCTTGTCGCGGGTCTGGCTGGCGGCCAGCACGTACAGGTTGTCGTAGCGCTTGTCCTTGATCAGCGACTGCTTGAGCGTGGCCTCGCCGTGCACGACGTTGACGAAGTCGTACACCACGCGGCGTTCGCAGCCCATGATCAGGTCGAGGTTGCGCAGGCCGACGTCGAAGTCGATCACCGCGGTTTTCTTGCCGGCCATGGCCAGGCCGGTGGCGAGCGAGGCGCTGGTCGTCGTCTTGCCGACGCCGCCTTTGCCGGAGGTGACAACGATAATCTCAGCAGTCAAGGGCCCATCTCCGCGTGGTTGTTCTTGTTGTACAGGATGCGTGGTGAACGATCACAGCCTGGCGATCAGCAGCTTTTCGCCTTCCAGCCAGCATTGCACGGATTGACCTTCGAGTTCGGCCGGAATCTGCTCGAACACGCGGTACTGCCCGGCGATCGCGACCAGCTCGGCGCGGAAGCCGGAGACGAAGATGCGCGCCTTCTCGTCGCCTTGCGCGCCGGCCATGGCACGCCCGCGCAGGCCACCGTAAATGTGGATGTTGCCGTCGGCGATCACCTCCGCGCCGTTGGCGACGGTGCCGGTGACGATCAGGTCGCAGTCACGCGCGTAGACCTGCTGGCCGGAGCGCACCGTGCCGATGTGGTGCTCGGTGCTTTGCCGGTTGCCGGCGGCGGGGGTGGACAGGATCGGTTCGGGCGGCGGCGCGGGTTCGGTGCGCGCCGGCTGGGCTGCCGCCGGCGCGGCCGCGGCCGGTTCGTACGCCGCGCGGAACTTGGCGATCAGCGGCAGGCCCATGCGCTTGGCCAGCGCCTCGGTCTCGCTGGTGCCGTAGGCCAGGCCCACCGGCAGCATGCCGGCGCTGCGCACGGCCTCCAGCAGGGCGTCGACCGCGCCGTCGTCGGGCAGGCTCGACAGGTGGCTCAGGTCCAGCACTACCGCGGCGCGGGCGAACATCTGCGGCGCGGCGCGCACGCGGCGTTCGAGTTCGTCGCACAGCGCGGCGGCGTCGACCCGGCGCACGCGCACGCAGGCGATGCCGACCTGGCCGAAGCGCAGGTCGCAGGCGTCGTTGGTTTCGGCGCGGGCGTTCATGCGTGCCGCTCGCGGGCGATACGCCGCTGGCCGCTGTCGTCGTGCGGCAGCTCGCGCTCGGCCAGCCACGCCGTGTCGGGCAGCCCGCCGTGCTCCAGCCAGGTGTCGCGGACGTAGGCGTAGCTGGGCAGGTCCTTCGCCAGCAGGCTGACCTGCGGGCCGTCGGGCCCCATCTTCTGCTGGTCGACCTCCTGGAAGCCGTAGGTGCCGTGGAACAGCACCACCACGTCGTCGCGCGGCTCCAGGAACACCTCGCAGGTCAGCAGCGGCACGCGCACTTCGGCGTAGCTGTGCACGTCGCTGTAGAAAATGCGGCCCAGCCCGTGGCGCCGGTAGGCGTTGGCGATCACGATGCGGTCGATGTAGACGAACTGCGGGTAATGCGCCGCGAACCAGCGGTAGTTCGGGCTGTCGTAGTCGAGCCCTTCGCGCAGGGCGATCAGGAAACCGGCCATGTGGCCGTCGATCTCGGCGACACGGAAGTAGTTCGCGTGCTCGAAGAAGTAGCGCAACTGGCCGGCATCGAGGGTGAGGATGGAGCGACCGGCGGCGTTGTTGAGCGCCAGCACGGCATCCAGGTCGTGCTCGCGCACGTCGCGGATGGCAAGGGCCATTCGTTGCTCCGCAATGGTGGAATCGGGACAGGAGTCGACGGTGCGGCTCCCGGACGGCGCATTATGCCATGCGGCTGTCGCGCTGGCATCAAGCCGGGAACATGTAAAACCGGCGTAAAGCGGTGCCGGCAAGGCCTGGCCGGGCGTGACTTCCCGCGCATTGCGCGCGTGGCGCGCTCCCCTATGATGCCGGGCATGCAATTGTCCAACTTCAACCACGTGCGGCTGCTGCGCTATGCCGGCCTGTTCACCTACCTGTGCGTGGGTACCCCGCTGATCACCAGCTGGGCGGCCGAACGGGTGAGCCTGCTGCATCGGCCCAACCTCGCGTTGCTGATGTGGACGCTGTGCTACCTGCTGTTCGGCCTCCTGTACTGGGTGGTCACCAGCAACCTCGGCCAGCGCCGTTACCAGGGGCTGCGCCTGATCGGGCTGGTGGCGATGAGCTTCTTCGCGATGGCGGTGGGCTGGTACAGCCACAGCGGCCTGTCGGCGATGCTGATGGCGATCAGCGCGGTGGCGTTGCCGTGGCTGCTGCCGGTGTGGCTGGGCGTGCTGTGCATCGTGCTGCAGAACCTCAGCCTGGTCGCGGTGTTCGTCAACTTCCCCGAGTACGACCACAGCGTCGGACTGGCCTTCCTGCAGACCAGCATCTACCTGGGCATCTCGGCGCTGACCTACATCGCCTCGCTGGCGACCAGCCAGCAGGCCGAG